>JAISTH010000058.1 GCA_031272715.1 Desulfovibrio sp. | reverse complement strand
TAATCACGGATCTGTCGAATTTGCTCGCAGACCGCCTGTGACACTTCCGTGAATCGATTGTTTATCGTTTCAAACAGGTGTGACTGTATGGCTTCACAAGCCTCTGTGCGTTCTTCCGAGCGCCCCTTTGCGAGTCCCTCTTCGCGTCCCTCTTCGCGTCCCTCCGCGCGCACCATGGCGATGGCGGCATTCTTCAAACTTTGCCTGAGCAATTTGTCAATGTTTGTCATATGTCACTTCACAATGACTAAATATCAACTGTATCAATCGAAGGGCCGCAACATTGGTGCCCTCTAGCGAAGGGGCAACGTGCACCGTCTTGTCACCTGAATCACTTTCCCGCCAGGGCCATGGATGCGCCCTGTTCGAACGCCTTCCAGTTCTTGGCTGTAAACGCCGAAGTGACCAACCGATTCAGGATGTCATAATCACGGATTTGTCGAATTTGCTCGCAGACCGCCTGTGGCACTTTCGTGAATCGTTTGTTTATCGTTTCAAACAGATGTGACTGTATGGCTTCACAAGCCTCCGCGCGTCCCTCTTCGCGTCCCTCCGCGCGCACCATGGCGATGGCGCCGTTCTTCAAACTTTGCTTGAACAATTTGTCAATGTTTGTCATATCGCACTTCACAATGACTAAATATCAACTGTATCAATCGAAGGGCCGCAGCATTGGTGTCCCTCTAGCGAAGGGGCAACGTGCACCGTCTTGTCACCCGAATCACTTTCCCGCCAAGGCCATGGAGGCGTCCTGTTCGAACGCCTCCCTGTTCTTGGCCGTAAACGCCGAAGTGACCAACCGATTCAGGATGTCGTAGTCACGGACCTGTCGAATTTGCTCGCAGATCGCCTGTGACACTTCCGTGAATCGATTGTTTATCGTTTCAAACAGATGTGACTGTATTGCTTCACAAGCTTCCGCGCGTCCCTCTTCGCGTCCCTCCGCGCGCACCATGGCGATGGCGCCGTTCTTCAAACTTTGCTTGAGCAATTTGTCCACATTTGTCATAACCTTAACCCCCATGCGGTTGAATATTGGTTGCATTTTTTCTGGCTGGAAACCAAAGGGCTCAAGGAGCAGATAAGAGAAAAAATACTTCGCCTCAGAGAATTTCCGCTTATCTTTATCAAAATTTAAAAATACATACCCTATTCTCTGCGCAGCCTCCTCTTCCATGTTTTTCATCCCCAGTGCTTTCCACATGTATGGAAGGGATGAGTACTTTATCACTCGAATCCAATCTTTGTCACTGACATGACTAAGGTGATAAAAAAAGTGCGGGACATCGAATTTACACACATACGGAACTGTTGGCTCGACAATCACAAGGTCAGGGACCTGTGTCATGGTCCACTTCTTGGGACCGGTTCCAACAACAATTGAGATAACTTGCGGGACCCGTGCATACCCGAGCACATCGACACAACGCTATCTGCAGCAAGCCTGGTAGGCGTTCACCCTCAAAAGGGCATACTTGTAAGGACCCGACCAGTGCTCGATATGTACGATGGCTATAGGTGTTTCGCTTGCCACATCTGTGCAGGTCTCAGTCTCGTACATCTTCCTATAGCAAAAGATCAGGCCATCAGGATCCATGCTTCGCTTACCCGGGGTGAGAAATTTTTCTCTTTCCTGCCTGTAGATCGTACGGCATGGATCCAAGCACGCCACCAATCCTTTGTCAGGGATCTGTGCGATCAATGAGAACATGTTATTATTACGTATAATGCCATTCAAAAAGATTCTTTCGCTGCCGATGCGTTCTTTCAAATCTTCAATTTTAGTTTCTTTCTTTGTTTGCATTGTTTTTTACCCACACTCGATTTAAAATTCGTTGGTTCCGTAGTCAAGCTTCAAGTCGTTAGGGTCAGACTGGTAGCTCAATTCTCTCCAAATTCTGGGTGTATATCGTTCAAACCGTCCCTTCACCTGCGGCGGCACGAAACACAGGCAAGGCAGGCATCGACCCGGGGCGCAGGCGGCTTCCGGCAGCGGTCGGGATTTCGGGACCGCCTCCAACGACTTGCGAGGTGACCGGGCGGCGAACCGCCCGCAAGTCCAATCGGGAAACCGCACTTGCCGTCGCCTTGCGATGGGGCGCGTCCGCCCCGGTGATCGCGGATGCGACCATACGAAATTTCGGACCGCCTGTCAACACCCGCCCCAAGGCCGCACCGCAAGGCCGGGCTTGACGGCGGCTATCCCTGCCGGGCATGCCATCGCGGCATGTCGCCGGATGTCCCTGGAGCGGGCATCCCTCTGCTGAGGCGGGCCTCCCTCTGCTCGTGGCCGGCCCGGCCGGTCTTGGCGGCAGCGTGGCCGTCTCCTCCGCTTCCTCGGTTCGCCGGGGGAAATCATCCGTGCAGGCCTTCTCCAAGGCCATGGTCTCCAAGGCCGCGAGGCGATCCGGGGCTTCGGGGCGATGTCCTTCCCCGCATCCCGGCGATGGCGTATCTTTAGAATATAATGCTGAATCGACCGATGTCAAGGGGCCCTTCGACATTGGGGCAAAAAAAATGCAACGGCCTCTGTCCATGGGGGTTTCCTGCGGCACGCGCCCATCGGGAGTCGGATGCGAGGGACCGAGGTCGCATCGGGGCCACCTTGGCGCCGTGTGGCAACCTAGACGAAGCTTGCGTGGGGGGAGGAACGGATCCCGAGTCTCTTGGCGTCCTGTCTCGGCCATGCCGGTTTTCGAGGCCGGCCGCATCCCTTGTCCCCACGGACGGCGACGGGCCGTTGGCGGCCGATGGGAGGATGCGCCGGGGCGGGGCCCCATCGCCTTGCCTCAAGTTCCGCAGGCCGAACTTCCCGACGAGGAAATGCCGGGGAAATCCGGCGACTCTTTCCTGGCAGGCCGTCGGCGATCTTTCCATCTCTGTATGGTTGCCAATGGCCGTGCATCTGCGCATGCCCATACTGTGCCACAGAATCCAGAGCATGGGGTTCAGATCTGATGATATGTGTTGCTAACCATCCATTATTCGTAGCCGGTATATTTGTAGTCTGTTACGACACCGTCGTCGTTGAAATCTATCTCGAGATTCTTTGATTTTGTTATCGAACCAAACAGTCCCGGCATCAACTTCAAGTAATGATACTTCCAGCGCAAGGTCGCAGACCCAGTGGAAGTCTCCTTTTCGGGCTCCCCAAGCCGTCCAAGCACGTCATTCTTCGTCGTTGTGCCTATGATGATGAATGACTCTATGGACTGTCTATTCTCGGTCGCGATTCTGTTCGGTGGCGAGGATGCCCCGCATGAGCCCAGCAAAGGCATTGTCAACAGGATTATGCAAAGGAGCATTCTCATTGAAAACACCGTCCTGATTTGATGTTGTTGCGTGTCCCCGCATGATCGCGAAATGCACTGCCACCATGTCAAGAAAAAATTCTGCATGCCTGCGAGGCCCGTTCGCTTCATCCCATCGTCGCGACGCATCCCTCCCGCCCCCCCTCGGCATCGTCCTCCGCCGGTTCCGTCCCGCCCGGAACCCGTCGGAACCGGGGACGCTAGCCTTCGCCCCCGACGGCGATCCCCTCCACGCCCTCCGTGTCCGCGCCCGTGTCCTTCCGGGCGTTCTCCACCAGCGTCCTTGTGCTCTTCTCGATCTCCCGGAGACGCGCGGCCGTCTTGGCGAGAAGCGACCCCGGAGACCTTTGCCGTCCGTTCTGCACGTTCTCCCGGCCGAGGCAGTAGGCTCTGGACGCGGCATCGGACAGCAGGCTCCAGAGGCTCTTCAGCCCGTAGGTCTCTCTGGC
The DNA here is from genome assembly GCA_031272715.1 of Desulfovibrio sp. Taxonomy (GTDB): domain Bacteria; phylum Desulfobacterota; class Desulfovibrionia; order Desulfovibrionales; family Desulfovibrionaceae; genus Desulfovibrio. The sequence goes on along the minus strand of JAISTH010000058.1, from coordinate 7,357 downwards.
CATCTTCGCGAAGGCCATGTGGCCGGCAAGTATCCCGGGGGATGCGCTCTTGCCCGAGGCGGCGACCTGGACGCCCAGGGCGTAGGCATCGTCTATCATGGCCTTCGCCAGGGGGATGAGGTCCCGTTCGGCGTCGATGGGACGGATGCCGCTCCTGCCGATGAACGTCCTCGGCGGCAGATCCTCCGGGGGGAAGAGGATGCCCTCGAGGGCGACCGGAGGGGCGACCGTCTTCGCCAGTTCCTTGCCCTTCGCCCACAGGACCTCGTCCTTCCTGTGTCCGTTCCGCTTCAGTTCGACGGCGAGGGCGTTTCCCGGCAGCGGGAGACTCCCTCCGTACCGGGGGCCGTTGACGAGACAGGACGCCCCGCTTTCGTGGGCGAGGCGGACGCATTCCCTGACGAGCCGTTCGGGGGCGACGGCGCGATCCCTGACGAGACCGCATCCGTGGCGGTCCTTCGTGGGGACGTGGGCGAGGATCGCCCTCCATGCCGCGTCGTCGGACATGTGGACCACGAGGCGGGATCCTTCCGGCAGGATGGCGAGGCAGGTGCGCACGGCCCGGAACATGCCCTCCCCGGGGGCGCATGCCGGAACCCATCCGCTGACGTCGGCATACCTGCCGTCGCGGCTTTCCATGGTCGCGGCCCAGAAGGTCTCGTCCTCGGCGTCCTGCCAGGGACGCCAGGCGACGACGTGGAGGGTGCACCGGAACGTGGCCGACGGCCTGGCGGAGGGACGGGCCAGGAAGAAGTCCTTCCTGCGCCTGTCCGCGAGTCCGTGGACGGACTCGTTGCCCGGCACGCCGGCATGGGCGGGGACGTGTATCGCGTGGACGTCGTGACGCCGGATGGTCTCCCCGATGTCCTCGAGCCATCCCCCCCGCTGGGCGGCCGTCACGTCCTTCAGGGCCTTCGCCGCGGCCTTGGGGGCCTTGCCGAGATTGAATGCCTGGGGGATGGCTATCATGTCGGAAAGGATGAGAGCCTCGCATTGCCGGCCCAGCATGGCCAGCGGGGCCATGGAGGCCATCCATTCCATGGTGAAGGACATGGCCCGGGGGATCTGGCCGCTCAGCCGGACCACGGTGCCGTCCGCCATGGAAACCCTCGATGCCCAGACGCCGTGGATGCCGTCCGAGGAGCCGTCGGAATGGATCACCACCCGGGGCCGTTCCGGGGCGCAGGATCCCGGAGCGGCCGTCGATCCGGCCGCTCCGCGGGCCGGTTTGCGCGATGGCGACGGCATGGAGACTCTCCCCTCCCCCTATCGTCGCCGCTGACGCCCCTCGTCGGGGGCCATCTTGACGATCCTGGGCCGGAAGGTGGCCACGATGTCGACGAGGTCCTTCTGGGACGCCATGACGGTCTCGATGTCCTTGTAGGCCATGGGGGCCTCGTCGACGCCTGCCGAGAGCAGTTCCACGCCCTTGTCGGAGAGGTACCGCCTGACCTCTTCCCGGTCGATGTTCCGGAACGCCTCGCCCCGGCTCATGCGGCGTCCCGCGCCATGGGCGCAGGATCGCAGGGACGCGTCGTTTCCGAGGCCGCGGACGATGAATCCCGGATCCCCCATGGACCCCGGAACCACGCCGAGGATGCCCTCGGCGGCCGGCGTCGCCCCCTTGCGGTGGACGATGGCCTCGGCCCCGTCCACGATCTCGCGCCATGCGAAGTTGTGGTGGTTCTCGACGTGGGTCAGGGGGGCGATGCCGAGGGCCGCCAGGATGCGGCCGTGGATCAGTTCGTGGTTGGCCGAGGAGTAGCGGCCCATGAGTTCCATGGATCTCCAGTATTCCTGGCCTTCGTCGGAGCCGAGGTCGAGCCATGCGAGGTGGATCAGGTCCCGGGGCATCTCGGGATGCAGGGCCTTGGCCATCTCGCTGTAGTGGGAGGCGACGGTTTCGCCGGAACCGCGGCTGCCGGAGTGGGAAAGCAGGGCGAGATGCGTCCCGGCGGGGACGAGGACGCCGCCTATCCCGACGGGAGCCGGCACCTCGAGTTCCCCGAACTCGACGAAGTGGTTTCCTCCTCCGCTGGATCCCAGCTGGCTCCACGCCTTGTCCTTCATCCTGGCCGTCACGGGGCCGACCGACCAGTCCTCGTCCATGACGGGGTGGGTCCGGCGCGCCTCTCCCTTGAAGCAGGCCCCCACGCCGAAGCTGGTCTGCTCTTCCAGGACCCTGCGCAGATCGTCGCGACGGTCCATGAGTCCCGAAACGGGAGCGTCGAGGATGGAGAGGCGCATCCTGCAGGCGATGTCCACGCCGACGGCGTAGGGGACCACGGCGTCCCGGACCGCGAGCACGCCTCCGATGGGCAGGCCGTATCCCACGTGGGCGTCGGGCATCATCGCGCCCCGGATCGCGCCGGGGAGGCGGCAGGCGTTGCGCATCTGCCCTATGGCCGGGGCGTCCACCTGGTCCTCTCCCCATCCGGTCCAGGGTGCGGGGGTGGGGCGTTCGACCCAGTTGAGTCCGTCGGGGTGTTCGGCCAGCATGGCCTCGGCCACGGGGCCGAGGATGGGATCGTCCTTCATCGAGGCGGGATTCCGGGCGAGCGTCTTGATGCCCTCCTCTATCGTCCCCGGATCGACCCCTTGGGCGATCGCGGAGTTGGCGGCCTTCATGCCGGCCCGGATGATCGGGTCGGTCGAGGTGCCGGGCAGGCCCCATTCCTGAAGTTGCGAGACTTTAACGTTGGCTGCCATTGCGTCGTTCTCCTGGTGCTTCCGTGTGCATATGCAATCGGGAGGATCCGGCGCGTTTCCGGATCCTATCCGTGGATGTATCGGGGCCGGGTCGCGGGACGCGGTGATTCCGGGGTCCGGCGACGGGGTTGCGGGTTCCGGTGCGGGACGGGGCCGTGTCTGGGCTTCATCGCGGGATGGCGTCGACGTCCCGGCTTCGGACCTGTCTTGCGGAGCTGAGGTCGGTCGCGATCGGTCGCGGCAGAAGGGGGATGGATATCTGCGGTGGCTGCCACGGGATGGCGCATCGCACGCCCGGGTCGCAAGGCGTCGTTCTTCCCGTCCGCTGGCGATTGGCTATATCATTGGGAATCGGGGTTGTCAAGCCCGGATTGCGAAGGCCTCGCACTTTTTTTCGTGTGGCCTGGCGGCGAGTCGCCGGGGCGCCCTGTCAAAGGCCGGAAGAGGCCAGGATGGGGGAAAACGCGGGTCGCCCTCCGGAAGGAGTCTTCACGAGGATCGTGGACGGCATGGGGCGGTGCGATTGCCGCGTCGGATCGTCGAGGGGAGAGCGGACGGCATCGGGGACGACGGATGACGACGCGTTTTGGCATGCATCGATCGTTGCTTTGCAAATTGAGAATGATATGATATATTCGAAAGGAAGCGTCACTGTCGACACGGCCCGCGGCTGCAGGGTTCTTGACGGGAACGAACGGCGCACGGCATCTTCGCGGGATGTCGTTTCGAGAGATGCGCGAAACGAGGGATGCCGGCATGCCGTGCCGGCCTTTCCTGCCGTTTTGGGGCTGTTTCCACGGTTTGCCGGAGTGCGGGGAACAGCTTCCCGTGCGATCCGACATCCCGGGACGCTCTCCGCCGACTCGCCCGACATCGCGGATGCCCGTGCCTTGCCCTTCCCCGGAAGTCCTGGGCATCCGCCGTCGCTTTCAGGATGTCCCTTGTGCCCTCGACTCCCGCGACTCCGGCGATGCCGGTCCGAGGGTCGCGAAAAAAACGGTCCCAGGCCTTTGCGCCAGGGACCGACACGGGTCGTGGATCCGACATTGAAGAGAGGGGCGATTCGTCGAAGGGGGAGCGATTCGTCCGCCCTGTCCGCGGTTCGTTCCGTCCCTCCCTGCGCACCTTGCGCATCGCGACACGGGGACGGCCGCGGCGTCTCGGGGGATGCCGCAGCCGCGCCTCGCCTTGCGGCATGCGCCACGCATCTCCCAGGAACCTGCAAGGAACGCCGTGCGTCACCCTTCGGCCGAAACCGCGGAAAATCCCGCTTACGTCACGCCGCCCTGTGGAGATCCTCGCTTCCGTCGAACCAGTACATCCACTCCGGCGAGCCGGCGGTCAACCCGACCGCCAAATCGTAGACGAACCGCCCGACCTCGGGCCTCGCCTCGGCGATCGCCTTCTTTATCCGGGGGTCGATGCCGAGGATGTCGAAGGCCTCGAGGATGATGGCCATCCCCTTCTCATGGGTCTCAGCCGCGAGGGCGTACATGATGCGGGCCCGGGCGGCCGCCCCTTTCCACACCATGTCCATGGCCATCGCCTCGTCCCCGGGGTTCTGGGGCGCGTTCGCCGGATTCTGGACCTGTGCCATGTCTGCCGTTCTCCATCGCGTGATATCGTTTGCGTTCCAGGGAACCCTGCGGAAGGGACGGGACCTTCCCGGCAACGGGTTCTTGCCGTCCGGAGGGCCGTTCCCCCAGTTTCCGGGCTTCCCTCTTCGGGCTTCTCCGCCCCTTGCCGGAGGGCGGTGTCCCGGGCGGGCGCGCCGTTGCGGCCGCACGTTCCCGAAACCGTGGATCCTATATGCCTTTTGGCGGAAAATGCAAGAGAAGGCGGAAGGATTTTTTGTCGGCCGAGTTGGCCGGAAGGAAACAGCTTGCGGGGCCTCGCGCAGCCACTTCGCGGCGGGGCTTCGGCGATGGGGACCGCATCTGCCAGGTTTGCCCCCCCGCCTACATGGGCCGGTTCTTGGCGGAGGGGAAGACGGGGCCGGACATCGATGGCGGGAGGGGGCGCTCCGGGCATCCCGGCCAGGAGGCGGGGAAATCGTGCGCCGTGCCCGGCCGGCCCCGGCAAATGCCCCCATGGGGCGCATCGTGCGCGCCGGAAATCGGCACGGCGGAAACGCGCTCCACCGGCGACATGGTTCCCTGGCTGTGGCGGATGCCCTCCGCCGCAATGGATTCGTGACGTTTCGGGGCGAAAGGGACAGTTTTTGGCGTTGGCTGATTATTTTTTTCGGGGGCGTCCACGGACTTCAAACGCGCCTCGGGGACCCTCGTCCCGCCTGCAGGCAGGCCCTTGCCAGGCGACCCATCGGGCGTTTGTTCCCGACGTTGCGGCCGCCCAGGGCCACGGTTCCCCAATCGCCCGAAAATTCCGCCATCCCACCCCGAGGGAGGGCAACCCGCGGCCTGTGCCGATGCCTGCGACGGCCACGCCGCCATTTCCCCGAGACGATCCCCCGTCCGCCGGTCCTCGACTCCACGTGCCCTCTGGAAACCCCGGTTCGGGGATCGGCCGTGCCGGAGGCGCGGCCTGGGACGATGTCCTCGGCACATCCGGCCCGAAATGGATCTCGCGCTCCATCTCAGCATAGACGGCACGGGCCCGCTCGATGGTGCGAGAGTCGTTCGGCGGCCTGTCCGACGTGACTGGCAGCCTGCGGCATACGCGGCGACAATCGTCCCCGGCGAGGCGTGATCCACCCGATGCATGCGCAGGGCCCAATCCGGCACGTCCTGCGGCAAGGTCCCGTTGCACGACGCCATGTGGGGCACGGTCCAACCCGCGTCGTCCGTGCGGTCCCACCTGTCGTATCCCTCCGGCGGGCGGTCTTCCCTCCCGTCGGCACGTGGCAAACGGCACGCCCCTTCGGGGGTGCGCCATGCGCCTCGGGACGCATCTGCCACACTTGACCGGGCGTTGCGGGGGAGGGTTCCGAGAGAGCGACCGTCGTTCCCTCGGCGGCGCAAACCCCGCTGCGTCCCGAGGCACGGCGGGCAGGGGGATTCCGCAGGCGGGAGAACGGCTTGATGCATGGCGGGAGTCGAAAAAAAATTGCCGGACATCTGGACAGACGAACTGTTCTGGTGTACAAGACTCGCAAGCGACACCCCAAGCAAGCCGGGACGCCCCCCTGCACCATCAGGCGACGCATGCCAGGCGTGCCTGGCATGCCCGAGGACGCCGCTCGCCATGGGCATCGCCCCCCATGCGGGTTGCGCGCCTGCTGGCAAATGGGGTATTGACATCGGCGTTTTCTGGGCCTAGGATGCGCACCGTTGGCACTTGGGGACCATGTCCGAGAGAAGCCCCGAGACCGGGGCATCGCCGCGAGGATGACAACGCGTGCCTGGCGTACCCGAGGACGCCGCTCGCCATGGGCGTCGCCCCCCCTTGCGGGTTGCGCGCCTGCTGGCAAATGGGGTATTGACATCGTCGTTTTCCGGGCGTAGGATGCGCACCGTTGGCTCTTGGGGACCATGTCCGAGGGAAGCCCCCGAGACCGGGGCATCGCCGCGAGGATGACGTCTGTCGAAGGCCGGTGGCACTGCCTGGGATGCGCCTGCCGGCCCGTGCCACAGGCGCCATGGCCGAGGGTATCTGCCATTGATGGCGTTCCGCGTCCCATAGTTGTCGCAAAAGTCGAGAATCTGGCCCGAAGGTACAAGGAGGTGACCCGGAACGATAGCAAGCCATTGAAATGCAGGGAATTGTTCAACAACGGCAAAGAACCACAGCAAAACGGGAAAGGAAACCAAAGGATACCGCATGGACACAAAACGTCCAAAAATTGAAGATATGTTCAAAATCCATATTCCTCACGATGCCTATGCTTTAATCGCATACGCCTACTATATATTTATGATGGCGTTATTCAAGGTCATGTATCAAGATCAACTGAAGCATTTCGACCTCACGACCATAAAGTATGAGCCCACGGATATTTCGACGGTGGGAATGCGGAGATTGCGCCCTGACGGCATATTGACCTGCCTCATGAGCATGGGTGCAAACATTATCGCTCCATTTATTTGGGAATTTAAGTCATATGTCGATCCAGAGACAATAATCCAATTACTTGATTATTGTACAACTTTCATACACAGGCATATGACGGATATCTTAAGCGGGACAATGCGAGTTCCTTGTGTCACACTTATTACGCAAGGAGCCAGAAACAAGCTTTCTACTTTAGAAAATCTCTGCAAAATAAAAGATCCTACTGGACTTTTCAGGGCACCGAAAATATTTGTGAAGATTTTCGATATCACAAAAGTACCAGATAGACTAATTGAAGCTGGATGGCCATGGACATTCCCCATATTCGTCATGAAATACTACAACCATTCCAATATTGTGAACCTCTTGTCCGAAAAGATTTCAGATTTATTGATTAATCACAATAAGGACCATTTTTTCAGCCAGCCAGTAGCGGACGCCTTGCTGTACATTGGTGCAGTTCGAGGCCAAGAAGTGCATAATGAAATCTGCAAAAAAATCAATCTCAACCTTCGAGGTGCAAACATGGAACTCGACCCCGAAATTAAGGACCGGACCGAGAACTTCTTCCTGCGCACCCTACAGGAGGGTATACAGGAGGGCATGCAGAAGGGCAAGCAGGAGGGCATACAGGAGG
>JAISTH010000019.1 GCA_031272715.1 Desulfovibrio sp. | reverse complement strand
ACCCGCAAAAAATTTCTCGACCAGGCGAATCTCCTAGAGAATCAACGGTTTCCGCGGGTGTGGGGTGGCCTGGAGGGTTCCTGCCCTGCCTCCCCCGGAAAAGTCGCCAACTAGAGACTTAAAAGGAGAAAACAATGCAATTATTGAACAAATCAAAAAATGTGCGAACTGTTCTCGCAAAGCGCATTGGAAACGAGACGGGACAGCAGTATACTATAAACCCCGGATCCTCAATTACATTGCCAGACGATAAAAACATTATCTTCTATGACACGCTGAATGGCACGCAGATAAATAAAAAGCCACGGCTTGTCATCAACAAAGATGGTTACTTCGAGTAGATAAACAACATACGATGTGAAATTAAAGTCTAAATATAGTGCTAGCCCAAGAAATTCAGCTAGAAACTTAGACATGTTCATCGGCGGCCAAGGAAGCCGATGCGCCAACTTCCTTCGCCATGTCGGCAGACCTGGACAGTGATTGCTTGCATCTCAAGGGTGTGCTTGGACAAGGTTTGTGTCGCACCGCCCATCGAGCATTGGGCCGCCGGTTTCGTTTCCACCCAGTCTCCACTCGAGAGGGCCCGCTGCCGGACCCTGGGCACCTTTCTGTGGCGCTGCGCTGCAAAATCGCCCCTGGCCCACCTGACGCCTCTCAAGCGGCCCCCGACAACCGTGTCCGATTCCGCGCTCATCGGCCATGGCACACCTTCCTGCCCCCAACGACATCGGCCTGTGCAACGGCGCCGACAGGCACCTGACGTGGCCATCGGTGCGACCGCATGAAAGAAGCGGGAGGGAATGCCGTACGAGCCTCCCGCCCACCCTGGTGCAAACCCTTCCTTTTCTGAACAACGGTGTCCGAGAGCCTACAACAGGCCGGTTACGGGGCACGGAGTCCACGGTGCCAGTCTCGGAGCGGGAAAGAGAGACAACCCTCGCGCAACCATTGAATGGTGTGGCCTGCCGGCCTCTCGGCTATCACGAGGACCATCCGGCGCGGTTCACCGATGGGCTGGCCGTGGATTCCAGGCAGACATGGGCCGCAAGGAAAGACCCCGCCGTCTTCGCGGGATTCTCTCAGGTTCCCATCGGGGCTGCATCCGGGGGGGCGATCAGGACCTCTTCCCCTGTCTGGCGTTCGCACCAGCTGCTCATGCCGACATTCTCGCTCCTCCTCATCTTCAGGTCTTCCTGGGCATTCGCCCTCTCCAACATCGCCTCCAGTCGCGATGGATCGGAGTTTGCGCTGACCCTCAGCATGGTTGAAGGACATCTCGCAGGGTCTTGCGGACCAAGACCCTGACCGCCTTGGCGGCACCCGTTTCCCTGCACCGCCGGTTGAGGGAATCCCTCAAGGACTCCGCAACCTTGGCGCCTGCCACTTGGAGAGCGCCTGGCCGCCTACCAGACCATGAGCACGTTGCCGCCGCTGCACCGGGCCATCCTGCAGTGTGTCTACCAATCGCGAACTTCCCCTCGTGGGCGGGCATATCCAGAAGCAGGGCCTCTTGCGCACAAGGAATCTGCCGAGATACGGCCAAGCCCGGAAGCGAGGCTCCATTGCCAGCGTGTGGCCGATGCCCGGAAACTTGGCCACGCCGATGCCGGAGCATAACCGAACCAACTGTGCCGTGTCGGCGGCCTGGGGATCGCCAGACACGCCCACAGCCTCTCCGGAAGGCTGGCCGCATCGAGCTCACCCGGCCAGATACACCGCTGCCCCGTCCTCGCCCAATGCTGCCTGACGTCCCCCGCAATCGCCATTCTACCCAGAAGCTCAGTACACTTCGCGTTCCAGACGGCGTTGTTGGCCAACTGCACGGGGAAGAAGTCGCAGCAGCCCTCAAGGGGCGATCCTGCTCGTACACATGCACGGCCTTGAAGTTCCCGGCAAGCTACAGGGCGATGTCGACCTTGGTCTTGCTGCGCTTGAGGTCACGCAGATACGCCCCGGCTTCGAGGGCCACTCGCCGGCGACACCGATGCCCTGAAAATCCGCAACCCCATCTCGCTGTGGATGCCGCTGACGGACATGGACATCTTCACGTTCATCTGGTTGAGGATCTCCCAATGTGTCGGATCCCGACCCTTGTCCCGGACCAGTTGCGCGCATGCGGTTGAGGCCCATAGTTCGCAGATGCCGGCATTCGACAAAGGGGGGAGGAGGTAGCTGTCCCCTGCGAGTGCAGGTGCTGGATGTGCCGTGTGCCTACCTCCGTCTTCTTGTCCGGCAGGCTTCATGCTGGGCCGTCAGGAAGGGGTGCACTTCACGGCGTCCATCTCTCGAGAAGCAGACCCACGACATAGCCGTTGGCCCGTTCAGCCTGTCCCCCACGGATTTCGCCTTGTCGGAGACGCCCGCGCCGAGGCCCTTCAGGTTCTCCACCGCGAAGCCCAAAGCTACCCGGCCCTGCGCTTCTCGCTTTTGGTTCCCCTGCTCAGCATTCGGCGCACTCAGGACGAAGTGCTTCCCCGTCTGCTGCATGGTCGGGTTCCGGAAGTTGCCGTTCCCGTCCCTGGTCGCGATCATCCTGTCGATGCACCCATCGGCGAACACGGCTTTCCGGCCATCGTACGCCACAGCCGCATGCCTCTCCCTCCTGTCGATGCCCGTGACGACGGGGACGGCGGCCGGCATGGTCGTCTCGATGACTGGCACCGCGGCATAGGCACTAAAACAACCGGGCGTGGAGAGGTCGCGGGCATCGCTGGACGCTCCTCGGGCGTGGATGCAGAAAGGAAGCACGCATGCCTCCCAACAAGCAGCCATGAAGACGAACGTCGCATCAATGCTCGCCTTGCATCGGCCCCTACCGCCTGTGGCGGCGCACGGCCGGGGCGCGTCTGGGCACGACCCCTCATATCCCGTGGAGCCTGAGAGCTTGAACGGCGGATTTCCCGACCAGGCCCCGGCACGTGCCCTCACCGATGCCATGCGACCTGGTGGTGGACATATCTGCAAGACCCCCTGACGAGGTGCTTGACATTTTGATAGGTTCTGTGCTATAGAGAAAAAAGCGGAGGGACAGGATGCCAGCCACATCCCACCCCTCCTGCCCTCTGTGGCAAGCCTCTCCTGTAGGTTGCTGTTTTCCTATGTTGGTTGCCGCTTTCCGTAAAACGCCCCCTAGGATCGTAGTTCGATTCTGGGGGGCGTTTTCGGCAGTGGTGCGGCCCTTCGCCGTCAAAGGGCGCAACCAATATGGCGATGGTCGGTTCGGCCGCTGGCCGTTGGCCACGTCGGGACCCACCGCCATCTCTTCAGCGCCTATGGTCTGTCGGGTTGGGCGTCCCGGTCCCGCCCCCGGTCGGACTGGCAGCGAACCCGCCATTGTAGCCGATCTCGGCTCCCCTAGTCCCCCGCCCCCCACGGCCGATTCGCCTCCCTGCCGGCAGGATCGCGCACTGCCGCGGCCGTCCGCGCCGCTTGAAGTCCCCTCCGGCTTCGGCTATCCTGAGGGATGATGCGCCCGATGGTCTTTCCACTTTTCTCGGTGCGCACGTTCCCCATCGTCTCCAATCGAAATCCGAGACACATTTCGGGCATTGGTTGCCGCACCCGAGCGCTCATACGCATACACGCAAGGAGTTTCTCGATATGGAAAACATCTTCCTGAAAAAGTCCACCCACAACAAATTCTCCTGGGACAGTCTGGGGGACATCAAGGAAGGGCGCGGAGACCTCGGCGAGGAGATGCCGGTGCTCGTGTACCGGCTCATGCAATACACCATGCTGGACGTGCTGACCCACGCCCACGGCGTGGACATGGCCAACGACCACTTCCGGGACGCCGGATACCTTGCGGGCACTGAGTTCGCCAAGAACGCCCTCGACCTGAAGGCCGACTTCGACGCCTTCCTGGCGCAGCTCCAGAAGACCCTCCTCAACCTGAAGGTCGGCATACTGCGCATGGAGGCCTTCGACCCCGAGACCGGCGCCGTCGTGCTGACCGTGGGACAGGATCTGGACTGCAGCGGCCTGCCCATCACCAACGAGAACGTCTGCACCTACGACGAGGGATTCATCGCCGGCATCCTCGAAGCGTACACCGGCAAGCGGTACAAGGTGCGCGAGGTGGATTGCTGGGCCAGCGGCGACAGGGTCTGCCGCTTCAGCGGGGAAGTCGTCGGCTAGCGAAACCCGCAGGGATTCCATGGGGAGGCGCCAAGGTCTCCCCATGGATCGGTGCGCCAATCTCCCGCACCTGCGCAAGGAGCACCCTTGGACAAAGTTGCGGACACCCTCTTCGCGTACCTGCGGGACGCCATATACGCCCCCGAGAAGGCGTCTCTCGATGTGGAGTCCCTTCCCCCGGACTTCCAGGAGCTGGGGCAGGGGCTCCAGTACTTCACGGCCTGCGTCCAGGAGACGCGCCGCATCGCCCAGGACCTTTCCCGGGGCGACCTCAACGGCCCCCTCCCCTCCAAGGGCAACGAACTCGCCGCCCCTCTCAAGTCCCTCCACGCCGCCCTCGTCCACCTCTCATGGCAGACGCAGCAGGTCGCCAAGGGCGACTACATGCAGCACGTGGACTTCATGGGGGCCTTCTCCAACGCCTTCAACGCCATGGTGGAGCAGCTCGCCCAGCGGCAGAAGCAGGCCAGCGACGAAAAACTCCGCCTGCAGAAATACGTAGACCTGCTCCTCAGGAACGTGGTGGACCTGGTGCTGCTCTTCGACGAGAACAAGCGGCTCGTGCTCGGCAGCACCTCGTTCCGGCGCGCCACGGGCCGGTCCAGGGACGAGAAGCTCGAGGGAAAGACCCTGCCGGAACTGCTGGGCGCGCTGACGGAGCCGGCGTGCCTCGCACGGGTGGAGTCCTTCCTGCAGGCATCCCTGGACTACCAGCGGACCGACTGGACGACCATCGAGATATCCCTCGGCCCTCTCGGCGACTCCCGCATCTACCACGCCCACGTGAGTCCGATGCTGGACGCCGACAATGCGACCCAGGGCGTCCTCGTCTGCTTCCACGACACCACGGACCTGGTCAGGGCGCGACGGACCGCGGAGAAGGCCAAGCTCCTCGCCGAACAGTCCGCCCAGGCGAAGTCCGAGTTCCTCGCCCGGATGAGCCACGAGATGCGCACCCCGATGAACGCCATCATCGGGATGACCACCATCGCCGAGCAGACCCGCGACCCGGCGCAGATCGCCCATTGCCTCGAGAGCATACACACTGCGTCGGACCATCTGCTGGGCGTCATCAACGACATCCTCGACATGTCCAAGATCGACGCCGGGAAGTTCGAGCTCAGCCTGACGGTCTGCGACTTCCACGAAATCGTCCAGCGCATCGTGGACATCCACAGCTACAGGATCGGGCAGCGCAACCAGACCCTGACGGTACGTCTGGACGAAGACATCCCCCGGCGCATCGTCACGGACGGCCAGCGGCTCGCCCAGATCATCACCAACCTGATCTCCAACGCCGTGAAGTTCACCCCGGAACACGGCGCCATCACGCTGACCGCGAAAAAGCTGGAGCAGGACGCAACCACGTGCCGTCTGGAGATCTCCGTGGAGGACACCGGGATAGGCATCGAGAGGGAACAGCAGGAACGGCTCTTCCTGCCCTTCGAACAGGCCGATGGCGGGATCACGAGGAAGTACGGCGGCACCGGGCTCGGACTGTCCATATCGAAGCATCTCGTGGAGATGTTCGGAGGTTCCATCAGCGTGACTTCCGAACCCGGCCACGGGGCGTGCTTCACCTTCGACGTGAAGGTCGGCCTCCCCCCCGCCGGGACGCAGGAGGAGGCGCCTGAAACCCACGCCGAGGAACCGGCGCCGCTGTCCCCGACAGGCTCTCCCGGCGGGGACGTCCCCGCACCCGGCGAGGGGCCGGGCATCGAGGCGCTTCACGGCAAGCGACTGCTCATCGCCGAGGACGTGGAGATCAATCAGGAGATCATCGGCACCCTGCTCGAAGAGACCGGTGTGGACATCGTTTTCGCCAGCGACGGAGAAGAGGCTACGGAGGCCTTCGCCGCCGATCCCGAGTCCTTCGACCTCATCCTCATGGACATCCACATGCCAGGCGTTGACGGCTACGAGGCGACGCGACGCATCAGGGCGAGCGGCCTCCCGGGGGCGCAGACCATCCCCATCATCGCCATGACGGCCAACGTCTTCAAGGAGGACGTGGACCGCTGCCTGGCCTGCGGCATGAACGACCACCTCGGCAAGCCCATCGACATGGACGCCGTGGTGGCCATGCTGCTCAAATATCTGGGCTGAACGGGAAGTCCTACTCGAACCGGTAGGGGATGCGGGGATCGTCCGGAGGACGCCGCTCCCCTTCGGCAGGGTCGTGGGGCGTGTCGGCGCAGTTGCAGATGAGGGCCGGATGCGGCCCCAGCGCACGGAAGCCGTACCAGACCATCGGGGGGATGAGGAGCAGTCCGTAGGCGTCCGGCCTGCCCAGTTCCCGCACCTGCAGGGCTCCACGGGTGGAGGAGAGGGGCCTGTCGTCGTGGAGCGCGATGCCGATCCTGCCCACGGGCACGGCAAAACGCTGGGTCTGCCGCGTATGGCGCTTCCACGCCTTGACGCAGCCGGGCAGAACCTCGGAGAAGTACAGTTCCCCGAACCCGTCCCGGAAATCCGGCAGCAGGGGGTTGCCGGGACGGAGCACGTGCAGCACGTCCCCCCTAGGGGTCGGGACGACCCTCAGAGGGAGGAAGCAGACGCCCTGTATGACGTTCCCGGACATGGGACTAGTCCGTCCAAGGTTGCCCGCGCATCTTCGCCGCGTTGACGTAGGCGTCGATCTGCCCAAGGGTGAATTCCAGCATGTTCCTCGGCCGCTTGCCGTCCAGGCCGTGGTAGTGGCATCGGTACCACTCCGCCGTGTATCGGATGGTCTCCTCGAAATCCAGCGTCGCCTTCCAGGACAGATGGGCCAGGGCCTTGTCGCAGCACAGCTTGAGCAGGGTGCATTCCTTGCGCCCGGCCTTGACGGACTCGTCGACGCTGACGGTGAAGCCCGGCCAATGGGTCGCGAGCGCTTCCGCCACCTCGGCCACGGTGTTGTTCACGCTTGCGGGAGGGCCGAAGTTGTACGACTGTCCGCTGACCGGGAACGGCTCCTGCCGTCCTTCCAGCAGGCATGCCCCAAGCCACAGATATCCCGAGAGAGGCTCGAGGACGTGCTGCCACGGGCGCGTGGCCCACGGACTGCGGATGGTCACGGACTTCCCTTCGGCGAAGGCCCGGGCGCAGTCGGGGACGATCCTGTCCGTGGCCCAGTCGCCGCCGCCGATGACGTTCCCGGCCCTGGTCGTGGCGCAGGCGGGTCCCTGGGCGAAGTAGCTCTGGAAGTAGGAATGGGCCACGATCTCGGCGCAACCCTTGGACGCCGAGTAGGGGTCGCTCCCGCCGAGATGGTCCGTCTCCCTGTAGCCCCAGACCCACTCGTCGTTGCGGTAGCACTTGTCCGAGGTGATCAGCACGAGGGCCCGGACGTCCCCGCATCCCCTGACGGCCTCCAGCATGTTGAGGGTCCCGGTCACGTTGGTGTCGAAGGTCTTCGCGGGATCGTCGTAGGACGCCCTCACGAGGGCCTGTGCCGCCAGATGGAAGACGACTTCGGGCCTGGCGTCGGCCACGGCCCGGGCAAGGCCCGACCTGTCCCGGATGTCGCCACGGAGGTCGCGGATGCGGGACCCGAGTTCCATGGCCTCGAAATGGGACGGCGACGTGGGCACGTCCAGGGAGAAGCCGGTGACGTCGGCCCCCAGGGCAGCGAGCCACGCCGCCAGCCATGATCCCTTGAACCCCGTGTGTCCGGTGACGAACACCCGGCGTCCCTTGTAGCAATCGCCGAACATCAAAGGCCTCCCAAACCGGACCGCCTAGATCCAGAACGCCTGGCCATCGTCCCAGAGCTTGTTGAGGAACAGGGAATCCCTGAGGGTGTCCATGCACTGCCACTGTCCGCCGTGGGGGTACATGGAGAGCTGCCCTTCAGCCGCCAGGCGCTGCAGGGGCTCCTTCTCCAGGTCGCAGGACTCGTCTTCGGTCAGGTAGTCCAGGAAGCTTCGCTCGAAGACGAAGAAGCCGCAATTGATGTACTCGTTCAGCAGGGGCTTCTCCTCCCAGGAGAGTATCCGTCCGTCCTTGTCCGTCCTGACCGTCCCGAAGCGCGAGGGCATCCTGACCCCGGTGAAGGTCCCGATGGTGCCCGCGGCCACGTGGAAGTCCAGCAGGGCCTGCAGATCGATGTCCGCGAGTCCGTCCCCGTAGGTGACCATGAACCGGCGGGTGTCGATGTGTCTTTCGACGCGCTTGATCCTGCCGCCCTTCAGGGTTTCCTGGCCGGTGTCGCAGAGGGTGACCCGCCAGTCCTCGATGTGGCCCGGGTGGGTGGTGACGGTGCCGGTCTTGAGTTCCACGGTGAAGTCGGAATTGCGGATGTTGTAGTCGTGGAAGTACTGCTTGATGACCTCGCCCTTGTAGCCAAGGGGGAGGACGAAATCCTTGTATCCGAAGCGGGCGTAGAGGGACATGATGTGCCACAGCACGGGGCGTCCCCCGATCTCCACCATGGGCTTGGGCTTCACCGAGGTCTCCTCGCGCAGCCGGGTGCCCTTGCCCCCGCACAAGATGATGACTTTCAAGATATCCTCCGAGGGGATGTGGCGACGACGGGCGCCGTCCGGGGATCAGGCTTGGCGCTTCGGTTCGCCTCCGTTCAGTTGCCGCCCATGGGGAACGCCGCGGCGGCGGCTTCGCCGCCCGAGCGGCCGTCCGGGCAGCGAAAGCGTTGCGGGACGGCGACGATTTTAGAGAGCTGAGCCTAGCAGAATCCTCGCTTGCGGCAAGCCGCGCCGTGTTTTTGCGTGGAGCGGGATGCCGGCGACAAGCGGGGAGGCGGCTTTCGGGCCGTCCGGATGTGGCGGACTTTCCACGAACGGCCCTCCGCCAAAACCGGCCGATTTCACCAGCACGTCCTTTCGGCGACACTGGTCCACGCGTTCCGAACGTGGAAAGCCGAATCTGCGCGGAGAGACGGGGGGGGTGATCTTCGGTGCGATGCTTGCGGGCCACCTGCCGTGGAGGGCGAGAACTTCCGCCACGAGAAATGAGAACCGCGAGGCCCGCTGCGATCGCGAACTGGATGTCGTCCCATCCCCGGGAAGGCCGTACCAGTACGGGACAGTCCGCTACAGCCACACCGCCGCCATGAAAGCCTCTCGGCGAGGGTGGGTGGGTGTGGAAGGTGCCGGGGGATGTCCTTCACCGTGGCCCCGGTTGCAGGCCGTGAGGCCGTTGGAATGGCGGCCTCCCCATGGCAAGGGCATCCGTCCGTGGAGTTGAAGGGCGGCCGCAACACTGTGAACGAGCGCAGGGCGATTGCATGAAAAATGCTGTTGATGGAACCGATCCCATTGCCCGAACCGGATTCCCTTCCTCGAAGACCCACTGGTCGGCATGGCGTCCGCGGCACGGGCCTTGCGCATATGCTCACCAATCTAACGGCCGGCCGCCTCGATCCTGGGAGCCATCCTCATCAAAGCATTGACGGTGGGGAAAAGACCGGCACAGTGGCCAACTGGGCGCAGTTTCATGCGAACAGGCCCTGAGCGGCCAAGCCGGCCTTCTTTCATGCAATCGCCCTGTCCCACGCAACGGCATCTCTTGACGATGACGCAACCCCGATGTACCCTCTAGAAGTTCCATGCGCGCTGGGATTCCGTTGTCCCTGTCCCAGACGCCACCATGTTCCCCAGGAGGTTCCTCGTGAACGCCACAGCACGCAACATCCCGCCCCGCCGCCCGAATCCGGATGTGGCACCATCGCCGCTGGAGACGACTGCACCTTCCCCGACGGCAGATGTCATGTCCTCCCAGACACCGAAGAATGTGGCTGAGGACCAGGCAGAAGCAGCGTGGGAGTGCGATTGCTCGCACTATCCCAACGAGCGGACGCAGAGAATTCTGAGCATTCCAGACGACGATCCCAGCTTGACCGTTGCGAAGGACGAGGATGAACTTTTCCGTTTGTTGGGGATTCCGGAATGGCGAAGCCTCTTGTAGCCGTTTTCACTGCGCAATACCATGCTGATATCGCTATGCTTCGCAAACAAGGCCACGACCTCGGCGAACTCGTTAAGGCAATGGATTTTCTCGTTAACAGGAAAACTTTGCCGAGAAAATACCATGACCATCAACTTTCGGGGATTTTGCGTAAATCGCGCGACTTGCACATTGAACCAGACTGGCTTCTCATATACACATACATTGGAAGGAACAAAATACGTCTGGAATGCACCGGAACTCACCAACACGTATTGCGTGAAGTTCCCGCTGCTCTTGGAATGATGAAGGGGAAGTCAACTTCCCCCGCTTCGTCGGGGGGGAGTTGATGGTTCCTGGACGCACGGGCATCGTGACAAGTGGCGAACCCCCTACCGCATAGAGGGTGACCAGATCCCAGAAAACCCGCAATGGGGGGCGCCTCGCATGGCATGCCGTGGCATCGTTGTGTCCATCCTGTTGTCCCGCATCCTTCTCTCGTGACAGAGTGACTCCCCCCTGCGGTCACACCTTAGGGCCCCGCACCCCTAGGTTGCCATCCGGCCCGTTCATTCCTCTCCAAAAAGCGGCCCCTGAGGGGCACCCCTGCCCGGACAAGCCAGATAGCTGTTCGTTCATGCAATCACCTGGAACGAGCGGACGAGGGCTTGACTTTTTGGCGTGGAATACGATATATAAGAGGGGCAGGGTGCGCTAACATCCTGCCCCTCCGGGCGGGGCAAGTCCCACAGAGATTATTAATCGTCAGAGTATTGCCCCTGGGACCAGCCGATCTGATCCCAGGGGTGCCTCTATCTTGGCACCCTGTTAGAGGCGCCGAAAAATCAAGGCCGCAATCACGGCGGCGAGAACTGCCACAACGATATCCACCAGGGACTTCTGCATAGGAATATCCTCCTTCCGGAGGACATTGTCCACTGGCCCGTAGCAGACCTACAGCATATGTCCAGAACGGTTTCGAACAGATTTTCCTCCTCCAGTGACCGCTTGGGGCGGCCCTGCAGCAAGGTCGGAGCCATGGGCGCGATGCCTTTCTGATGGCGCCCTTGGTGGGAAGAGACTGTACGGAGATCGTCGACGAGGGGATGTCCTCCTTCATGGCGCCCCCGACCTCCGCCATGGGCTTGGGCCGCGACGAGTCCTCCTTGCGCAGCCGGGCGGATCTTGCCTCCGCCCAAAACGATGGTTTCTAGGATCGTTCCAGAGGGGACCGGGACGACGATTCGCGCTGTCTGCGGGTCACGTCCAGTCCCGGTTCACTCCTGTCGGCCGGCGGCCACAGGGATCGCCACGGCGCGACCATTGGCACTCGCTCTGCCGTCCATCCCTGTGGGGCCGTTGCGGAACGGCAACGAATTCCATGCCTTGGCCCTGCAGAATCTCCTCATGCTGCAAACTGGACCAGAGGTTCACGCGGAACGTGATGCAACGCTCCGCCGAGGCTTGTCTTGGGGCGCTCGGAGCGAAAATTTTTCCACGAGCGGCCCTCCAGCCAATGCTGGCTGCGATCGTCGATTTCACCAGCACATTCTTTCGACGACACTGGTCCACGCGTTCAAACGTGGAAAACCCTGGTCTGCGAGAGGATGCAGGGGCGGTGCCTTCCATCGCGCTGCTTGTGGGCCACCTGCCGCGGAGTGTGAGAACTTCCGCCACGAGAAATGAGAACCGCGGGACCCGCTGCGATCGCAAGCTGGATGTCGGCACATCCTCGGGAAGGCCGTACCAGTACGGGGCAGGCCGGTACAGCCACACCACCGCCATGACAGCCCCTCGGCGAGAGTGGGTGGCCGTGGAGGATGCCGAGGATATCCTTCTGCGTGGCTCCGGTCGCAGGCTGGGAGGCCGTTGGGAGGGCGGCCTGGCCATGGCAAGGGCATCCGTCCGTGGAGTTGGAGGGCGGCTGCGGAGGGCGGCCGCACCTCTGCATACGAGCGATCACGGCTTGACTTTTTGCCTTGCGATACGATATAGAGAAAGAGGGACAAGGTGTTATCGCACCCTGCCCCTCAGGCCGGGGCAAGTCCCCCGAGTTCTTAGTTCGGGAAGAAATACCCCTGGGACCAGTGAAGGTGGTCCCAGGGGTGCCTCAATTTTTGGAGCCCGTTAAAAGGATCGGAGAATTAAGGCAGAGATCACCGCGACGAGGATCGCCACGACAAGCTCTCCCAGGAGTTCCTGCATATGGGATATCCTACTTCCGGGGGACATTGCCCGTTGGCACATGGCAGACCTATACCAAATGTCCAGAACGGTTTAGGCAGGTCTTCCTCCTCCGGCAATCGCCTAGGCCGGCCCTGCAACATAGTCGATGCCATGGCCGCAATGCCTTCCTGATGGCGTCCTTGGCGGGAGACCGTACGGAGGCCATCGACGAAGGGATGCCCTCCTTCATGGCGCCCCCGACCTCCGCCATGGGCTTGGGCCTCGACGAGTCCTCCTTGTGCGGCCGGGTGCCCCTTACTCCGCCCAAAACGATGTCTTCCAGAATTGTCCCGGAGGGGATGGGGGCGATGCGCACAGTCCCCGGGTCACGTCCGGACCCGGTTCACTCCTGTCGGCCGGCGGCCATGGGGATCGCCAAGGCGCGACCATAGGCACTCGCTCTGCCGTCCAACCCTGCGGGCCGTTGCGGAACGGCAACGAATCCATAGCCTGAACCTTGCGGAATCCCCGCATGCGGCAAACTGGACCAGGAGTTCGAGCGGAGCGTGATGCAACGCCCTGCTGAGGGCTGTTCTTGGGCATTTGAAGCGAAAAATTTTCCACGAGCGGCCCTCCAGCCAGTGCTGGCTGCGATCGTCGATTTCACCAGCACATCCTTTCGGCGACACTGGTCCATGCGTTCCAAAAGTGGAAAGCCGAGATCTGCGCGGAGAGGCAGGGCGGTGCCTTCCGGCGCGCTGCTTGTGGGCCACCTGCCGCAGAGGGCGAGAACTTCCGCCACGAGAAATGAGAACCGCGGGATCCGCTGCTATAAAGAGCTGGATGTCGGCACATCCTCGGGAAGGCCGTACCAGTACGGGGCAGGCCGGTACAGCCACACCGCCGCCATGACAGCCCCTCGGCGAGGGTGGGTGGGCGTGCATGCTGCCGGGGATGTCCTTCACCGTGGCTCCGGTCGCAGGCTGGGAGACCGTTGGGAGGGCGGCCTGGCCATGGCAAGGGCATCCGTCCGTGGATTTGGAGGGCGGATGCATCCCTGCTTGCGAGTGGTCGAAGGGCTTGACTTTTTGCCTTGCGATACGATATAGAGAAAGAGGGACAGGGTGTTCTAGCACTCTGCCCCTCAGACTAGGGCAAGTCCCCCGAGTTATAGGTTCGGGAAACAATACCCTTGGGACCAGCCCACCTGGTCCCAGGGGTGCCTTTATCTTGGCACCCTGTTAAAGGTGCCGAAGATCAAGGCCGCAATCACTGCGGCGAGAACTGCCACAACGATATCCACAAGGGACTTCTTCATGGGACTATCCCCCTTCCGGGGGACATTGCCACTGGCCCGTGGCAGACCTCTAGCATATGTCTAAAACGGTTGCAAGCAGATTTTCCTCCTCCGGCGACCGCTTGCGGCGGCCCTGCAGCGAGGTCGGAGCCATGGGCGCGGTGCCTTGCTGATGGCGTCCTTGGCGGGAAGAGACTGTACGGAGATCGTCGACGAGGGGATGTCCTCCTTCATGGCGCCCCGACCTCCGCCATGGGCTTGGGGCTCGACGAGTCCTCCTTGCGCGGCCCGGGCGGATCTTGCTTCCGCCCAAAACAATGGCTTCCAGAATTGTCCCGGAGGGGATGGGGGCGATGCGCGCTGTCCCCGGGTCACGTCCGGACCTGGTTCACTCCTGTCGGCCGGCGGCCTTGGGGATCGCCAAGGCGCGACCATAGGCACTCGCTCTGCCGTCCAGCCCTGCGGGGCCGTTGCGGAACGGCAACGAATCCATAGCCTGAACCT
>JAISTH010000004.1 GCA_031272715.1 Desulfovibrio sp. | reverse complement strand
GGGAGCGGATCCGTGCATGCGGCCCGAAACGGCCGAGGCCCCCGCGAGGGAGGCGAATGCAGTCAGTCCGTCCCCGCACGCGCTTGGAAACCCGGGACTTTAGTCCCGGGAGCTGTCATGACGACTGTTGCAGCGTGGCGCGGGTCGAGTGGTGCCGCAGGTTTCCAACTCCTTGTCTGGCGGCCTCGAATCGGCTGGGAACATGGTAGTCCATGGCCGCGGCCATGTCAACAGGATATCGCGCCTGTTCGAATTTTTTTTCGCCGGAGCCCTGGGAACCGCTTCCCGGGCAGGGTGCGCCCTGGGCATTGGGTCAAGTTGGCCCATCCTTCGCCGGCCATGCCGATTTCCCCCTCGCGTCCAGCAGGATCGCGGCTCAGGAATCGCATCCGGGGCAGGGGACCCGTACAATTGGCGAGGCCGGAACGGTGCCGGCCATTGCGTCCCGCCGTCCCAGGCCGACTCCGTGTCCCCCGCCGCGGCCTTGTCCCATGGACCGTTGAAGCTTGAGGACCCTCGCCATCTCTTCGTCGGTGCCGCCAAGGATGTGCTGCTCGGGGGTATCTTCAGGGAGCGGGACCACGCCTTCCCGGGCGGCGTTGGTGGCTTCATGGCCACCAACGCGGGCGCGCGCCGGGGCGCCATGACCATGGATGCGTGGTTGTGGCGGCCGGGGTGGAAGTTCCGCCTCCGCCAGGCGGAACCATCGCCACGGATCGTCTGGCGCGGGACTTGACGGTCAGGGCCATGGCCCTGACCGACTCCGGCAGACTCCACTGCCATCCCCCGGCCCTCGAGGACCTCGCCAAGGGGTTGTCTGCCCCCCCGTCATCCCTCGCCATGGCCGACGGATCCGCTAGGGCCCCGGCTCGCCCGGTTCGCCGCCCGGTGGCCAGGTTGGGAGATGCACGGGGATGGCATCGGGCCACTGCGCCAGATGCCCCCGGGGACATGGCGGATTCTTCAGGCAAAGTCGCTCGTCGCGCTGGCCTCAAGCTCCTGGACATAACTGACTATGGATTCCGAGAAGCCGTCGATGTGCATCCATGCCCCGTATCCGACGCCCTGTTTGTACGCCGCGACGTTGACCATGTAGCCTTTGCATCCGGATGGGGGCTCCGGCACCTCGTCGTGGCTCTGCTCGTCGGTGATGACGATGAGGCGGTCGAAGGGGCCACGGCTCAGAACCTCTTGGATCGCCTCGCCGAGATATGTGCCACTGTTCGGCTGGGAGTGCCAGATGGCGTCCGCCAACGCCATGCCTCGGCGAGGCGGAACTTCGACGACCTTGTCGGAGAAGGTGAACATCCGGGCCTGCTCGGCGATGGCCACGACAAGGATCGCCAGTGCCGAGGCGGCATCGATGCGGGAAACCGCGCCGCGCCTGGACAGCCTGGAGGACATGGAGCCTGAGACGTCCACCAGCACGCAGGTACGGCCCGGAAGCGGATCCATCCGTTCCATCGCCTTCAGCATCGCCCCGTCGAGCGTCGGCTCAAGGCTGGGCGCAGCCCTTGCCGCGGAGATGTACCTGAAGGGCAGGGCCTTCGACGAGGCGGCTCCGGCAAGGATCGCGTCATTCACGAGTTCCTCGTCCACCCCTGCATCGACCATGTTGCGCAGGTTTCGCAACAGCGCCATGTACCCGAGCTTGCGCTCGCGCAGGAGGCGCTCGAAGGTCTCCTTCTTGTCGCCGCCGGCCGAGAGGCCGACTTCCCACGTGTCGGGCGGCGGGAGCGTCCCGTCGACGAGCTGGCGCCAGGTCTCGGCCTGTGCGGCATCGACGGGCCTGGCGTGGGTCAGGAAGAGGACGTCGCGCAACCTCACCGGATTGGCGCGGTCGTACTTGGCCAACTGGTAGGCGTCGAACTTCCGCATCGCCGCGGCAAGTCCCAGCTTCAGCTGCTTCGCGAGGGGGCGTTTCCCTTCCCGCCAGTACATGGCAAGCAGTTCCGGCGGCTCGTCGGCGCGCTGGACGACCCGCTCGATGGCCGGGGCGACTTTCGGCTTCTCCGGATGCCGGAGCAGTTCCCTCAGCAGCAGAAGCGGCGCATGGCGGAGCAGCCCTTCCTCGCGGGCCTTGATGGCGAGTTCGGCCACGGAGGCGGCCGGGCATCGGGGGACGAGGGAGGCGATGCGGTCCGCAATGTCGATGCCGTCCTCGTAGAAGGTGTCCTCCCAGAGCAGGCAGGCCAGAACCGAACGCTTCAGCTGGGCGATGGGAGACAGGACTGCCGCCGGGGCGCCCTCATGGGTATGCGGGCTGGTGTTGTCGTCGTCTTTGACGTTGCAACTCGCCATGTCACACCCCCTCGGCATCCGCCGCAGAAAATGAAATTGCCCAGGGAACAAGCGCATGCGGCCATATGCGCGCCCCGATTTCTCGGAAGTCGCGTTCCCGAGATGAAGTATCCGCACACTACGCCACTGGGCGGAAGCGGCGTAGGCCGGACTGCCTAAAACGTCAAGTAGTTCTCTGACCACCGGCACATCGGGGAAATCCTTGATCGCCGACCATGGAGGCCGCGCGTCAGCGTTTAGCGGTGGCGCGTATCTTGAATCGCATCCCGGACAGGGATTTCAATAAATATGGACGAGGCGGGAATGGGCCCGTCGCCCTCGGGGACGGGCACATGTCCCGCTCCGCCGGGCATGCGACATCCCTTTGCCCACAGGGCCGGTCGCCTGTATCATGGCGTCGGATCGGCCCGGCGGCGCAACGCCACATATCGCCCCGGTTCCCGGCAGTTTCCATGGCCTCCCCCAAAGGCCCCGTCCCGAGGAACCTTAGATGCATGAAGACTCCCACTACCTTGTCGGCGGCGCCGTCAGGGATCTGCTGCTCGGGGACATCCCCAAGGAGCGGGACTACGCCTTCCCCGGTGGCGCCGATGCCTTCATGGCCACCCACGAGGGCGCGCGCAGGGTCGGCAGGACCATCGACGTGTGGCTGTGGAGGGGGTGCGAATTCATGCCGTTGCGGGGCGGAACCATCACCTCGGACCTTCTTGCCCGGGACCTGACGGTCAACGCCATGGCTCTGGACGATGCCGGCAAGCTCCACTGCCATCCCCTGGCCCTTGAGGATCTCGCCAAGGGTTGTCTGCGTCCCGCATCCCCCACCGCCATGGCCGACGAGCCCGCAAGGGTCTTCCGGCTCGCCCGGTTCGCCGCCCGGTGGCCGGACTGGGAGGTGCACGAGGATGCCATCCGGCAACTGCGCAGGATGTCCAGAGAGGACGTTGCGGCCTTGCCGGCGGAACGGGTGTGCCGGGAACTGCGCAAGGCCCTGGAATGCCCCCGTCCCGGCCGGTTCTTCGAGGTGCTGGCGGCCGGCGACATGCTCCGGCCGTGGTTCGAGGAACTCGCCGATGCCGCCGCCGTTCCCGCTGGCCCCAAGCCGTATCATGACGAAAGCCTGCTGGAGCACACCTGCCAGGTCATGGACGCCGTGGCCGGGGATCCCATGGCGGCGTGGATGGCCCTTTGCCACGATCTCGGCAAGGGCGCGACGGATCCTGCGCTGTGGCCCAGCCATCACGGCCACGAGGCGGCGGGAGTGGAACTCGTGGAGCGCCTCTGCCGCAGGCTTTCCATGCCGACTCTCCACTGCAAAGCCGGAACGCTGGCGGCCGAGGCCCACATGCGGGGCGGCCGATATCTCTGGTGCCGGGCCGGCACCCGCCGGGATCTCGTGTGGCGCATGCACCGTCTGGGGCTTTCCGAGCCCTTCTGGCGCATGGTGGACGCCGATGCTGGCGCGCAGGTGGGCATCCACGCCATGCGGGATCTCGCCGTGCTGCAAAGCGTGCGGTTGCCCGAGGAATGGTGGGACAGGGGGGACGCATCCGGGGAGCGGCTGCGGATCCTCCAGTGCCAGGCTCTGGCCCACCACGGGACAAAGAGGGCGGGGTCGGCCGACTCGCAATGCGTCAGTCTGGCCATTGAAACGCGGGATTGAATGCGCTGCCTGGGCATCGATGCGCAATGGTCCATGGAATCCGGGGCCATTTGCGGTGAGGAGTCACATGCTTGACGGGAACAACCATGAAACGCAAAGGAGAGACGATGCGGCAGAATCCCCAGGTTTTCTACCAATGCATGTCCAGTGTGTCCGAGCAATCCGGAAGTGCGATTCCGCACTGTTCAAGAATATGCAAGAAGGCGATAATCGGCTCGCTGCTGGCGGGGATCCTGTTCATCTTTGCACCGATGCCATGCACATTCCCGGCAACTGCATCTGCGGCCGAGATCAGCGTGGCATTTTCCCCAGATGGAAAGTCGCAGGAACTCGTCCTGAAGGCGATCAACGATGCGGTGATGGACATACGCGTTGCCGCCTACATTTTTTCGTCAAAGCCCATTGCGAAGGCGCTGGTCGAGGCATCCATGCGAGGGATCGACGTCAAGGTCATCGCTGACGAGAAGGTAAATTCGGACGGCAAGAAAACCGTCGTCAACTATCTCGCGAAATCCGGCGTTCCGACGCGTTTGAATGGCAAGTACGCAAATTTCCACCACAAGTTCATGGTCATTGACGGCAAGAAGGTCGAGACGGGCAGTTTCAACTATTCTTCAACGGCGGCAAAGAAGAATGCCGAGAACGTCCTGTACCTTGTGGACGTTCCCGAACTGGCCGAGCAGTATCTCAAGGAGTGGAATAGGCTGTGGGACGAGAGTTCGGATGTCGTGCCGAGCTACTGATGTCGGCTGCCCAGTTAGGGCGATTGCAAGAAAACGATGGAGTCGGATAGTTCGGAGGACTTCAACAAGGATACGAATCGCTGTGCCCTTCAAGACGCCAGTGTCACAGGGGAGTAAGTATGGTACATGCCGTTGAATCTCATGAATGAAGGCTATTTCATCTGAGATGGTGAAGACTATTCCTTTTTCGTTTTTCAAGGAGCTGCAGGGTCTCCACGGAATGTGTTGCGATGAGTTCCAGTACGTTCCAGACGTATCTTGTTCCTTCCAACGTCCCAACTTTTACATCTTGGGGCAGATGTGGCAATGCCAAGCCTGCGGTGTGCGGATAGCCTTGATTCTCTTGCGCGAGCGGGTTTGCACCAATTTGCCCAGGGGAGGTGGGGCACAGGCCCAGAAATTTTGATGCCCCCCCAAAAAGGTTGTAGACTTTTTATGCACCAACGCCTAAGCTCCCCCGCATGAAGAAGTTCAACATGCGCAAGGGACGGCAGGGGCGGCAGTATTGCACGATCCGGGAGAGCACCGCCAAGGGGAGGGAAGGCCCTGATCGGGATCACTGGTATGTGGGGACCCCTGATGCGCTCGTGAGCAAACTCGAGCGAGCCGCCCACCTTGAACAAGTCGTTTCCGAACTGGAGGCGCGTGCCGCGCAGGCAAAGGAGCTTGTCGCAAAGGAGAAGGAGCGGGCTGCAGGACTCCGGGACGCGATGAGGATCCTTGCCGAAGCGGTGGTCAAACTGAGCGTCGACGAACCGGCCATGTTGGATCCGGAGGTAGTCCGCATGGCAGAGCGATTTCTCATGGCACCTGCGGTGGCCCCTGCCCGGGAAGACGAGACTTCGGCATGGGAAGTGCCGCCGGCGATCCCGGACGGTGATGACAGCATGGGGAACGTGGCATCCGACGGTACGGTCCCGGCGGCCATGGCGCAAGATTCGCCGTCCGGAAATTCCCAAGTGGAAGCCCCGGTTGCCCGGGATGCGACAAGTGGTAGCTAGGGCGGGGACGCTGCCGCCACAGAGTGTTCCCGGCACGGCAGTCCGGCCGCAGAGCCCATCGTGCGAGAAACGTCTGAACGTATGTGTGTACGAGAATCCAGTCCGGTTCAATGTGCAAATCGCGCGATTTCCGCCATACCCCAGCAAGCTGGTGGTCATGATATTTCTTCTGTAACGTTTTCCTGTTGGCGAAGTGATTTGTGGCGCGTATTAGCCTGACGAAGTCGTAGCCCTGTTCGCGAAGCATCTCGCCGTCGGCAATCTATTCAGGGCCGGGGTTGGCTGCAAGAGGCTTCGCCATTCCGGGATTCCCATCGCACGGAAAAGTTCGTCCTCGTTCATGTCGACCAGGCACGGATCGTCGTCCGGGATGCTCAGCGCTCTCTCTGTCAACTCGTTGGGGATGTGCGAGTACGGGCATTCCCACTGTGCTTCGGCCTGCTTCCTGGACTTCTTCGTCGTCGTCCGGGAGAACGTGGCATCTGCCGCCGGGTAAGGGGCGGCCGTCTTCAGCGGCGACGGCTCCGCCGCATCCGGGTTCGGGCGATGGCGGGTCCGGGGCGGGATGTTGCGTTCCGCAGCGTTCATGGGGAACCTCTTGGGGAACATGGTGGTGAGCGGGATGCTGGGATCCCGGCGCACATGGAGCTGCTTGAGGATACGCCCGGGTTGCGCCGTTGTCGACAACCTCTCCGTTCATGCGATCGTCCCGGCCGTCCCGTGTCTTGCCGCCGACTGCACTGCGTCCTCGAGGCGGAACTCCTGCCGGCCATCGATCGCCTGGGGGCGGCCTCCGCGGCCAGGGGTACGGATCGCGCATCGCTCGGAAGGCGACTTCGCCGCTACGGTCCCGGCCATAGGCACGGGCGAAACGGCCCGAAGCCGCCGGCGCCTCAGGCGCCGAGGGCCGCAAGGCCTCTCGAGAACGCCTCCCGGCACAGCCGGTCCATCGCATCCCCATGGTCGAGACCGACGAGGTGCCCCGCGCCATGGGCCAGAAGCCACATGACGTGCCGCGACGGGGCCTGTCCATACAGGACGGCCTCCCGCAGCGCCGTGTCCAGGGAGAGGATGAGGCATCCCGGCACGTCGCCGGACGCCGGAAAGGCCAGAACGTTGGTGGGGCCGCCGCGGCCGAGGTGTCGGGCGTTGCGCGCGGCCATGGCCGCATCATGGACGAGGACGAGTTCGACGCAGTCCGGCGCCTGAAGACGGCCGCTCCCCGAAGGGTCGTTCATCCCGGTCAGGGCGTCCAGCATGGCGCGAAGACCCCGGACGAGTTCGATCCCGCACCAGCCGCAAAGGAGCGCACTGGCTCCATGCTCCCGGATCAGGGCGACGCTCCGCGCTCCCCTCGCCATGATCTTCCGCCCCCCCTTCGGAACCCGCCTCCGGCGCCCGTTCCGACGCTACGCCGAAAGCCACTGGTCCAGCTGCTGCTCGGCCTCGCTCGCCTTCTGGGCGTCGCCGGGAACCTTGGCGCCCTTCCCGCCGGAAGACGGATCCTCCGTCTGGGACTTCGCGCCGGAGGACTCGCCGTTCCCACACTCCGCCTGCGGCTTCGCGCCATTGGACTGGGCGCCCGCGCCCGCCTGGGGCGCGCCTTCGCCCTTCCCCGGAGCCGCCTTCTGCCCCTGCTTCCCGTTCTCCGCCTGGCCGCCCTTCGCCGGAGCCCCGGCGGCGGACTCCCCGCCCTTGCCCTTGGGCGCCTCGGGGGCCTTCTGGCCGGGATAGGCGATGCGCTTGTGGAAGATGCCCGTCAGGATGTGCTGGAACCGCTCGCTGAGAAAATGCAGGTCCTTGAAGGTCAGCTCGGACTCGTCCAGCTGCCCCTCCGAGAAGATGCCCTTCACGATGGTGTCGATGTGGGTCTTTATCCGGGCCGGCGTGGGCTCCAAAAGGGTCCGGGAGGAGGCCTCCACGGCGTCCGCCAGCATGATGATGGCCGCCTCCTTGGTCTGGGGCTTGGGCCCGATGTAGCTGAAATCCAGCTCCCGTGGCGTCTCCCCAAGCTTGACGGCCTTCTGGTAGAAAAACCTGATCAGCCGCGTGCCGTGATGCTGCCGGATGATGTCCGATATCTCCTGCCCCAGCTTGTAGCGCTCGGCGAGCTCCGTGCCCTTCTTCACGTGGGACTGCAGGATGAGGGCGCTCATGGACGGGGCGAGCTTGTCGTGCTTGTTGGGTCCACCCTGCTGGTTCTCGATGAAGTAGTCGGGGTAGGAGAGCTTGCCCACGTCGTGGTAGAGGGCCGCGACCTTGCACAGCAGGCTGTTGGCGCCGATGAGCCTCGCGCCGGCCTCCACCATGTTGGCCACCACCAGGGAGTGGTGGTAGGTGCCCGGCACCGTGACCATGAGATTCTGCATCAGGGGCTGCTCAAGGCTCATGAGCTCCATGAGCCGGAACCTCGTGGTGTAGCCGAAGAGCATCTCCAGCACGGGACTGAGGGCGAAGAGCAGGAACAGGGACAGGATGCAGTTGACGGGCACCGCCACGAGCTGCGCCGTCATCTGGGAGGCGGCCGTCTGCTCGAGGAGCATCGTGGCCGCCCAGATGGCCAGCTGGCCGATCGTAAGCGGGATCACGCTCCAGACGACGTCCTGCCGGCTCTGGGTGTTCACGACGAGCCAGGTGATCAGCATCCCCCCCAGGAAATGGTTGAGGAAGAAGGTGTAGTCCGCGCGGAACATGAGCATGCAGTAGAAGGACAGCAGCAGGCTCATCGTGCAGTACCGCCCCGCCGCGAAGACCATGGCGATGAGCCCGATGGCCCCGGCAACGGGATAGCCCACCCCGAAGGCCCCCATCGTGTCGACGCTGTCGATGCGCAGGGACAGCAGATACGTGCCCTTGGCCCCCAACGCGAAGAGGAGCAGGAGACACGAGAGCAGCAGGACGTCCTTGCGCTGCAGAGGGGTGCCGGGCCTGCCGCTGGGGGCGATGAAGAGCCCGAGACAGAGGATCGCCCCGCACAGCAGACTCCCGCCGGCTATGTCCCAGCGCATCGGGGGAAGCGCCGTCTGGTGCATGATCTGGAGCTTCAGCTGCTGCTCCCGGGTCACCCTGTCCCCCTTGCGCACCAGCATCTCCCCCTTCTGTATCTGGTAGTACACGGGCTCGATGTTGTCCACGGCCTTGGCGCTGCGCTTCTGGGTCGCCTCCCTGTTGGGCGTCAGCGTGGCGGGAAGGGTGGCCCCCAGCAGGATGTTGACGGCCCTGCGGGCCTGGGCGCTCAGATTGGACTCCTTGCGCATCATGGTGGACATCTCGGCGAGCACCGTCTGGAGGTCCGGCAGCACCGTCACGTCGGGCCGCAGCAGTTCCCTGTCCGTGTCCAGATCGTGGAATATGACCCCGGACCGGCCCACCTGGGCCGACCGGACGTCCGCGACGACCCCCGCCTCGAGCTGCTCCCGGATGAACGGAAGGAGCGTGGAGACGACGTAGGAGCGGACATCGTCCCGTTGCAGCTCGGGCAGGATGTCCTTCGCCTCGGCCTCGGGCAGATCCTCCAGCAGGACGTTCAGCGGCGCCTCCCGATCGCCCCCGTCATGGACGCTGCGGTCCAGAAGATTGAAGAGGTCCGCGATCCTGGTCTGGAACTGGAAATAGGGCTCGAGGCTCAGGTCGTAGATGGCGGGCTGCAGCTGCATCGCCTTCTTGCGCCTGTCCGCGGTGGCCAGGCTGTCCTCCACCAGGATGTCGCGGTCCGAGATGATGTCCGTCTCGGCCACCTGTCCCGCCGTGTAGAACTTCGGCATCTTGCGGAAATTCGCACCGGCAAGGACGGCAAGCGCCACCAGCGTCGCCAGCAGAATCCAGATGCTCCAGCCGCAGCGGAACTGCGCCTTGAGGCTGGCGAACAGGTTCTGGAAGCTAGCCTGGCGAGGCTGTTTGTTCGTCTGTTGCATACGCGTCCACTATGGTGCAGACCAGGGGGTGCCGCATGACGTCCTCGCTGCTGAAGCAGTGGACGGCTATCCCCGGAATGTGCCGCAAGAGTGTGAGGGCGTGGACCAGTCCGGAACGGGGAGGGGATCCCCCCGGCTGCACCGGCAGGTCTATCTGGGTCGTGTCCCCGGTGACCACCATGCGGGTGCCCATGCCCATGCGGGTGAGAAACATCTTCATCTGCTCCCGGGTGGTGTTCTGCGCCTCGTCGAGTATGACGAAGGAACCGTCCAGCGTCCTTCCCCGCATGAAGGCGAGAGGGGCGATCTCGATGGCGCCCGTCTCCAGCATCGACGCGATCTTCGCCGGGACTTCCATGTCGTAGAGGGCGTCGTACAGGGGGCGCAGGTAGGGATTGACCTTCTCGGCGAGATCCCCGGGCAGGAACCCCAACCGCTCCCCGGCCTCCACCGCGGGGCGCGTGAGCAGGATCCGCTTGATCCTGCGGCGCCCGTACATGTGCAACGCCATGGCCACCGCGAGATAGGTCTTCCCCGTCCCCGCCGGACCCACGCCGAAGACCAGCTCGTTCCGGCTCATGGCGTCCAGATACGCCTTCTGCGCCACGTTGCGGGCCGTCACCGTCTTGCGGGGCGTGGTGACGAAGACCGCATCCTTGTAGACCTTGTCCAGGGACATGCCGGGGTTGGCGACGAGCATGTCGTATGCCCGCAGATAGTCCTCCCTCGAGAGGGTGATCCCGGCCCCGAGCAGCTCGTATATCTGCACGAGGGCGTCCCGCAGCGCCCGCCGGACGTCCGGATCCGCGTCCTCCACGAAGAGCGTCGTCCCGCGGCTGTCCAGCCTCGCCCCGCTGGCGGAGGACAGCATGTCGAGATGCGCGTTGCGCGGGCCAAACAGAAGATTGGCGAGCACGGGGTCGGCGAAGTCGATGGTCTCCGCCGGAGTGGGCTCGGACATAGCCATGGACGCTCCTATATATCAAACGCCGCCGGCTGTCCACGCACCGTCAAGGGCTTCCTGGGGGAAATCCCGTGTGGGCAAGGTTTTCCGGCGCGGAAGTTGCAATCCCCGGCCCAGGCGGGCAATTTTGCCGAAACCTGACGACGCGGACCCGGCATTTTCCGCAATGGGCGGCGCAGGCAGGGACCTGCAACGCGAAGGAGCACACCCGTGAACATCACCGGAACCGGCGCATACAGCGCCGCACAATATCTCTGGCAGAACCAGCAGCTGCTCGCCAATTCCTCCTCCACGGCGAAATCCTCGTCCTCGGCCAGCAGCCTCTTCGACGGCAGCGACCTCAGCTCCCAGATCTCCAGCATGATCGAGCTGACGAAGTACGCCATGGACGCCATGAGCATCGCCTCGGACGGCAGGGTGACCTTCTCCCAGATACAGAAGTACTCCCAGCAGCTCCAGGACGAGTTCGAAACCGCGGTGCAGGCGGGGCTGAAGAACATCAGCGGCACCGACCCGGATTCCCTGGTCTTCACCCTGGCCGACGGCACGCTGACGGCCCAGACCGCCTCCGGCACCACCTCCTCGGCCGTGACGGACTACCTCGCCGCCAATCCCTCCATCGCCGCCGCCCTGACACAGGGGCTGGCCGCGGCGTACGGGGACACGGGGGCCGTGCCGGCATCGGTGAGCTTCACCTTGGGGTCCGACGGCTCGATCCAGATCCAGGGCGCAACCACAACGACGACGGTGCCCGTGTCCGGCGGCCAGTACGCCGAATGGCTGTCCCAGGTCGGCGCCGAGGGCGCCCCCTCCGGGACGCTGTCCTTCTCCGTGGACGACGAGGGCAACCTCGTGGCCGACGACGAGGAGAGCGAGGCCTTCGCGGAGGAGGAATCCGAACTCCTCAAGGCGCTGGAGGACGAGCTCAAGGAGGCGGCGCAGGGGACCGGGTCCAAGGCCAATTACGTCGGGCTGCTGCTGAGGCCGGCAGACGCCAGCTGGGTCGTGGAAGAAGGCCCCTCGGCCGAGGATGTCGCCTCCCTCAGCGAGATCGGCCAGCTGCTGCGGACGGGGCTGGAGAGCCTGGCGGCCCCGAAGACGAACTTCGCCCTGCAGGCCAACGACGACGGGACGGTCACGGTGTCCGGCAGCGGCGAGTACATCAGCGAGATACAGGCCATGTTCGACAACGATCCGGAACTCGCGAAGAAGTACCAGCAGATCGTGGCCCTCTCCGGGATCGAGGACGCCCGCAAGGCCCTGAATCTCGACCCGACCCAGATGCGCAAACGCGTGCAGCTGGAGGCGATAGCCACCTCCTGGTACACCGGGGAGGGGTCGACGTCGTATTTCGGGCAGTACAGCGACGACAGCGGACTGAGCCTGCTCGCCGGGCTCGACCTGAGCGTCTGACGCAAGCCCTCCGGATCGGAAGGGACCACGCCCGGAGGATGCCGTTGTCCTCCCGGGACGGGTCCGCGGCCGGTCGAGCGTTGGCAACGGCGAACGCCCGATGCGCCCGCCCGGGAACCCCATGGTTCCGGGCGGGCGCGGCGCTTTGTGGCGGCCACGGCGGGGCGTGTCGGGAGTAAGGGCGCCATGGCCGGAGTGCCGGAAGATCCTGCCGATCCGGGCATGTCCCGCAGGAAGCGCAAGGACAGCCCGGCGCACGTGCGCCCAGAGTCCTCACGGACGCCCGAAGGCGACGCTCCGCTGCGACCTTCGCCGATGCGGGGCTGTTTCCTCGGGCCGACCCGTCTTGCTGACGCCATCCGGGCCTTTGCCACCACCGATCCTGCCGAATCCCGGAGATATCGGCGCCGTCCCGCGGATCGGCTTCGCCGCCGGGACGAGGTACGGCGTCCGGGATTTTGTCCGCGCCTTCGGGATCCCTCCCGGGATGCGCCGGAGCCCGCATCCTCCCACCATGACCGTTGCGCGTCCCTCTCCATCCCAGGATCCGGGACGGGGGAAAGGGCGCGTTCTCGCCGTGGAGCGAAAAAAAGTTTGGCGCGTCCCTCAAAAATGGCGTTTTCGTCGCGGCGCATCCACGATGTCGGCCATGGTGGCCAGTTCGAGCCGGCCGAAAATCGGGCAGAATCTCAAAAAAGTCTAGAAAATTGGGCGCCTGAGGTCTTGCCGGATGGAAGGCTGCCGCCAGGGTGCCAAGAGCGGCGCCCGGCGATATCCGGCTGTGCATGCATTGGCGTACCCTGTCGCTTGACGTCAGCGGAGCTCTAGTGTAATGATGCGTCATTATGTCGGCAGGAAAATTGACGTGCGCCAGGGAAGACGTATGGTAGTGGCCCCAGACTCGCGGCAAGGCCCGATTACGTCTGTACAGTCGACGGTATGGGCGTGGGTGAAAGTCCCACCTCGCTAGGAGCTAGCCA
>JAISTH010000002.1 GCA_031272715.1 Desulfovibrio sp. | reverse complement strand
GGGAGCGGATCCGTGCATGCGGCCCGAAAGGGTCGAGGCCCCCGCGAGGGAGGCAAATGCAGTCAGTCCGTCCCCGCACGCGCTTGGAAACCCGGGACTTTAGTCCCGGGAGCTGTCATAAAATAATCCGTCCTTTGTATAGAGCAGGGGCACTTCGGCGGCGCCCCCGCGCCCTCCCCGACATCCCCGCACATCCCCGTCCCCGGCACGCAATGCCGTGGTTCGAGCAATGCCATGCAACTTATCGCATCCCCCCGGGAACTCGTCTCGACCTGTCGCCAATGGCGCCGGCAGGACGAGGATATCGCCCTCGTGCCCACGATGGGCTACTACCACGCCGGCCACGAGGATCTGATCCGCCATGCCCGGGGCCTGGCCAAGCGCCTCGTGGTGAGCCTCTTCGTCAACCCCGCCCAGTTCGGCCCGGGCGAGGACCTGACGTCCTATCCCCGCAACGCCGAGCGGGACGCCGCCATCGCCAGGGATCTCGGCGCCGACGTGCTCTTCGCCCCCGAACCCGCGGACATGTATGCGTCGGATCACGCGACCTGGGTGGAGGTGCCGGACATGGCCGCCACCATGTGCGGCCAGCGCCGGCCGGGACACTTCCGGGGGGTGTGCACTGTGGTGCTCAAGCTCTTCATGCTGACCGGCGCCGACGTCGCCGTGTTCGGCAGGAAGGACTGGCAGCAGCAGGCGATCCTGACCCGCATGACCCGCGACCTCAACGTGCCGGTCCGCATCGAGACCCGCCCGACCGTCCGGGAGGAGGACGGGCTGGCCCTGTCCTCCCGCAACGTCTATCTCACCCGGGAGGAGCGGGCACAGGCCCCCGAGATATACCGCGGCCTGTGTTTTGCCAGGGACATGGCGGCCCAGGGGGCCACGGACGCATCCCTGCTGCGGCAGTCCGTCCTGCGGCGGTGGGCCGAGCGCCTGCCCCTGGGACGACTGGACTATCTCGTGGTGGTCGACCCCGTGTCCCTGGCGTCCGTCCAGGAGATACGCGGACCTGCGCTGATGGCGTGCGCCGTCCGCATGGGCAGGGCCCGGCTCATCGACAACATCGAACTTGCGCAGTCCCCTGATCGCTGAGGGGGAAATTCCCGGGCCGTCGGCCGGGAATGGCACTGCAGATGGTCCCGTGCGCGGCCGACGACGCGCCTTTCTTTTTAATCCTGGAACCCCACGGAGGGCGCGATCCTCCCCGCACCGACCTGCGGGGCAACCCGCGCGAAACGCATGAAAGCAGCATTCCTCGGCCTCGGCCGCATGGGCACCGGCATGGCCGGCCGCATCCTGAAAGCCGGCCTCTCCCTCGACGTCTGGAACCGCACCCCGGAGAAATCCGCCCCCTTCGCGGCCCTCGGGGCCACCGTCCACGAAGGGCCCGTCGAAGCCGCGTCCGGCGCGGCCATCGTCTTCACCATGCTGGCGGACGACGCGGCCCTCGAGGCCGTGATGGGGCCGGAGACCATCGGCGCCATGATCCCCGCCGGCGTGCATGTCTCCATGAGCACCATCAGCGTGGGACTGGCGCAGCGCATGACCGACGACGTGGCCCGTCTCGGCAGATACCATGTGTCCTGCCCCGTCTTCGGCAGACCGGCGGCCGCCGAAGGGGGGACGCTGCAGTTGTGCCTCGCGGGAGGTGCCGCGGCCAAGAAGACGATCCGCCCCTACCTCGACCCCATGGGGAAGGTGTGGGACTTCGGCGATGTGCCCTTCGCCGCCAACAGCGTGAAGCTGGCCGGCAACTTCATGATTTCGTCCCTCATCGAGCTTCTGGCCGAAGCCTTCTCCCTGGTGGAGAAGAGCGGGGTGCAGCCGGAGGACTTCTTCAACCTGATGTCCAACTCCCTCTTCGATGCGCCTGTAGTGAAGACCTACGGCAGACTGCTCCTGGACGGGAACTTCGATGTGGCGGGGTTTGCGGCCAAACTCGGCCTCAAGGACGTCGGACTCATCCGGGACGCCGCCAGAAGGACGGCCACTCCGCTGCCTATGGCATCCTTGGTGGAGGACCGGTTCCTGCGCATCCTTGCCAAGGGATGGGCCGAGAAGGACTGGAGCGTGGTGGGCCTCTCCCAGCGCACCGAAGCCGGCCTCTGATCCTCCGATCCCATGCGCCCCGGATCCTGCGGACACGTCCCGGATCCGGGGCGTGTCTCGGCCTGCACCCCTCGTTCCGGCGTCCGCGGCCAGTCGGTCGCGGACGTTCAGGACGGTTGGCGGAAGACCGTTCTGCGCCGCGGCGAGAGCTGGACATCCCGGATGTCCGCGGCGTCGCCCTGTGGACGAAAGCAGTGGACTGCCCTGTGGGTGGGGGGCAGCATGGGGAGGCGGGCTCTACAGAGACAACGAAAAAAGCCTCGCATGGGCGCGGACAGACAGGCTACAGTTGCCCAGAGTGCGCAGACTCCCATCGAGGCTCTTCGGAGGAGTTTGCTCACCGAACGGAACATTGTCAAGCAAGATGGCGGTAGTGCCGGGGACCGTTTCCGCCAACGCAAGCTTCATGCATCGGTGGACCAAACCCCGGAACGGCCACCGGGGCGGACTTGCGTTGAGGATCCCGATGCCACCCGGTGTCTTTCCCCGGAATGGCCAGTTCGTCGAAAATAGTCAGAGGTGAGCAGTGGGGCGACAGTGGTTAAGCTTCGCTCTGTTGTGGCGTCGTGTTGATTGCAATGGCATCCCGCACATACGGCGCCCCGCCGTTCCCGGTGAGGCGGACGCAGGCGTGGCGCATGCATCATCACGGGCCGTTGTCTTC
>JAISTH010000001.1 GCA_031272715.1 Desulfovibrio sp. | reverse complement strand
GGGGTGAGCACGGACCTGATGAACCTCTACCTCAAGGAACTCTCGGAGTTCCTCGGGGATCGCGAGATCATCCTGGTGATGGACAACGCGGGCTGGCACCGCTCGAAAGCCCTCGTCGTACCCTGGAACATTACCCTTCACTACCTTCCCCCATACACGCCGGAACCGGGCCCGGTGGAGCGGGTGTGGCGAATCCTCAAGCGGGACTGCCTGCGGAAACGATACTACGAGGATGTCGATGAGATCATGGACGTCTTCCAGGAGTGGTTCAGGGCCAGATCGAGACGAAGCTACAGGGCGTTGTGCCATTGCGACCATTTGGTAAACAGTATCCTGTGAATTGTATAAGGATTGCGCAGTTTCCCTCGGAGAATCACGCCGCGACCGTGCATGACGGTTTTTTGAGCGCACCGTGGCACATCGACGTCCCGTCGACAGGACGGAGGCCAACGGGTGCGAGTCTGTGGCGAGATGTGGCGTGGATTGGGATGGGGAGATCGAGAGGATTCCCTGGAGGGTCGTGTCCGGGACTTCCCGCACGGCGCCGGAGACGGACCCCGCCGGGCAGGATGGACTCCCGATGGCTGCGGCCTCGGGACGATGATCGACGTCACGCCTCCGACGGCGCGCCCTTCACGCCCGAAAGCCCTCCCGGGGACACAGCAACGTGACGGAACGCCGTCGGACGGCCATCTTTAGGCCTCAGAAGGCCTTGGGCCACCCGCTGCCCTTGCCCGCCTTCACCGTCGGGTCGACCCACTCCACCACGAGATTGCCCATGTCCCTGGCCAGCGTTCGTATGATCAGCCCCACCGGGTCCGCGGGATTGCGTTCCCTCACGGAGAAGAGATGGAAGTCGTGCGCCTGCCGCGCCTCCATCATCCCCGCCTGGGCGATCGACCAGAGCATGTTGCCGTTCTTCGCGTCGTAGATCTCGATGGTCAGGGACAGGGAACTGTTCCCGCCGGAGGACCCGCCGTCGATGTACTGCCTGATGTATCCGCCGACCAGCAGTTCCGCGCCCTTGCGACGGGCGATCTCAATGGACGTGCGCTGGTTGAAGGGGCCGTTGTCGGGCCAGTACTCCAGCACGTCGAAGGCGCCCAGCTCCAGCCACGCCTGCCAGAACTGCCTGGATATCATGTCGCCGAAGCTCACGGGATCGCTGATCTGCTGCAGGGTCCGCAGCGGGACGAAAAGCGCCTTCGGCCTGTGGAAGGCGCTCTCGCTCGGATAGACCTGCACCAGGGGCTGCTGGCGGCGCACGAAGTTGTCCACCTGGATCTGGTAAGGCGTCGTGAAGTCCCCCGTCACGGAGAACCGGCTCCTGCTGTCCCTGGGATCCGAGGCGCATCCCCAGCAGAGCGTCAACAGGCACGCGATGCAGCAAACCGAACGCAGGCTTCTCATGGTCATCTCCTTGGCGGGTCACGCAACGCGCGGCGACGTGTCCCGACGTCGCGCCTCCGGCGACCGCTTCCGGAACATCCGTTCCGCGGTCGCGTCAGCGGCCCGTACACTCGGGACAAGCAAGAGCCATGCCAGAGCTCCGTTCCACGGAGGCGTCAGGCGGCCACCAACGTCCGGAGAATCGCGACCATCTGGCTCAGCGCCAGCCAGACCAGCACGGCGATCGGCACGAAGCCCATCAGCGTCTGGGGCCAGTTCAGTTTCAACGCGATGCGACACCCCGAGGCGGCGCAGACGATCGACCAGATCAGGCCGGCCAGCGACCCCAGCATCGGGACGATGCACAGCAGGGCCGGCGCGGAGCTGTAGGCCAGCACCTGGAAGACCAGCGAGAAGTCCGCGCGCTTGGGCGCCACATACCGAAAGACGATATGCATGGCGAAGGCGAAGATGTAGAGCTGCATCACGAAGAAGGCCAGTCGCACCAGCACCGTCAGAGGGATGTTGGTCTGCGGGGCCAGCAGGCCCAGCAGCTTCTCCAGCTGGGGATCGGCGGAAGCGCTCTCCGACATGAAGGAGAGGAGCACGTCCCCCCAGAAACGCTCCACGAGTATCTGGATCGTGCAGATCACCGCGTAGAAGACCAGCGCACGAGTCTGCCTCTGTTGCGGCACGAGTCCCGCGAAGAACCTGGAACCGAAGAACATGACCCGGATGACGGTCTGCACGAAGGCCGTCCACCATCCCACCTCGACAGGGGCGATATCCCAGGGGTTGCTCGGGACCCTATCCTCTCCGGAGGACCGAGCCGCTTCCCGGACATAGGCGCGGTTGGCCGCCGCCCTCGTCTTCCGCGCAGGTTTCGGCTCCCGCTCCTCAGCCTCCTGGTCGTCGCCTGGCTTCTCCTCCTGCCGATCGTCCTTGGGATCCGGCGCAGGGGATCTCCGGATGGGGGGCCTGTCGCCGTCTCCGCCATGTTCCTTGTCCGGGGCGTCGCTCCTCCGGGATGTCCCCGGTTCCACCGTCTCGAGCACGCCCTCGATCGCCGAGAAACGGAAGCGGCAGGAGCATCGGGGACACGTGGCGAGTACGGTGGCGGTCCGCGACAGCTTTTCCATGGACTGTTCGCGGCTGAACCCGCATTCGGGGCACACAATTTCCAAGCAAGACACCTCGCGGACTGAAACCGGCAATTCGTGCGGCAGGGCAGGGCCAGCCGCAAGTGTAGTCGTTTACGGCGCCTGTTGACAAGCACATGCAACGCGGCTAGCCTGCGCTCTTTTTGACGACGGCGGCCCGGCGGCGCCGTCCGCGACCTTACGCGACCCTGCGAACTTGGCGGCAATGCCAAGTTTTTTTTCCGCCCTGAACCGGGCCCATGCCCGCGAAACAAGAGGCCGACCGACTTCCCGTCATCAGGCGCGCCGCCGGACACATCCGCGCCCGCCGCATCCGGAAAAACGCGAGAGCATGCAGCAACATTCCTTCCGTCCCTTCTTCCTGTCGGCCCTGCTGACGCTGCCCGGCGTCGTCCTGCGTCTCGGCGGCATCGAGGTCTCGCCTCCCGTCGTGGCGCTCCTCTCGGGACTTGCCATCCTCGGGGCGTCCTTCCTCCTCACCTGGGCCTGCGAGACGGCACAGATGGACATCCCCCAGGCCATCGCCGTGGCCGTCGTGGCCTTCATCGCCGTGCTGCCGGAATACGCCGTGGACATGTACTTCACGTGGATGGCCGGAAAGCATCCCGAAAGCGCATACTCCCACTACGCCATCGCCAACATGACCGGCGCCAACAGGCTGCTGATAGGCCTCGGCTGGTCGTCCCTGGTCCTCGTGTTCGCGCTGCGATTCCACACCGCGGTGACGCTCAAGGAGGACAAGCGCACCGATGTCCTCTTCCTTGGAATGGCGACGATCTACGCCATGTTCATCCCGATCAAGGGAAGCCTCACATGGTTCGACGCCGTGGTCTTCCTCGGCATCTATGGATGGTACATCTGGCTCGCCAGCCGCCGCCCCGTCGAGGAGTCGGCGCCCGAAGGGCCCGCGGCCGCCCTGGCGGCTCTTCCGCGGCGCCGGCGCATGGCCGTCGTCTACGGCATCTTCGCCTTCTCGGCGCTGGTGATCCTCTGCAACGCCGAGCCCTTCAGCGAGAGCCTGGTGGCCACGGGCAAGATGTACGGCATCGACGAGTTCCTCCTGGTCCAGTGGCTCGCCCCCATCGCCTCCGAAGCGCCCGAGTTCATCATCGCCCTCATGTTCGCCTTCCGGGGCGACCCCGGCCTCGCTTTGGGAAGCCTTCTCTCCTCCAAGCTCAACCAGTGGACGCTGCTGGTGGGGATGATCCCGTGCGCCTACGGGCTTTCCGCAGGGACGCTCGCGCACTCCATCCCCCTGGACCCGCACCAGTTGCAGGAGATTCTCCTCACCGCGGCCCAGTCCGTCTTCGCCGTCGTGCTGCTCCTGAATCTGCGCCTGTCCC
Source organism: Desulfovibrio sp. (assembly GCA_031272715.1). Lineage (GTDB taxonomy): Bacteria > Desulfobacterota > Desulfovibrionia > Desulfovibrionales > Desulfovibrionaceae > Desulfovibrio. Next base: position 18,030 of record JAISTH010000001.1, on the reverse strand, counting down.
TGCGCGAGGCCTTCTGGCTGCTGCTGCTCTTCACGGCCCAGTTGCTGGCCCCGATCTATGAAACCCGGTTGGAACAGGCCCTCGGACTCGTCCGGGATCCGCTGCGCCTGCACGGCATCTTCTCCTGGATATACCTGACGCTTGGCTGCCTCCTGCTGATCAGGAACCGAAGCCACGTGCCGCAACTACTCGACGGATTCAAGCCCGCCAAGGCCGAACGACCATGTTGACGCTCCACCGCGCCCCCCATCCGACCCGACATCCCGCGACATGGACAGGCACGCTGCTGCACGCCTGCATCGCGGCGATCCCGGCAATCCCCTTGGCCCTCCTAGCCCTCCTCGCCGAGGTGTCCCAGGCGTCCCCCCTCGACCGCAATCCCGGCATGGTGCCCATCTCGGCCCAACACGCCGCAGACAAGACCGGAGCGGCCTCAAAGGACGCCGATGCGCGGAAGCAGGCGGCCGGGACATCCCGGAAGGCCCCGCGCGTCCTCGAATCCGAAGGCATAGCCGCGCCTCAGGCGACCCCGACCACCCGGATCCTCAAAAGGGCCCACCGCCCCGGACGGCCCGAGACCACCATCTCCTATCCTCTTCTGGGCAACCGCGACATAGACGCCGACCTGGAACGCTGGGTCAACGCCATCGCGGACGCCTTCGACGAAAGCCTCCAGACCGCGGAAGGGGACGACTACAAGGACGCCGAGAGGAGGGACTCGGACGGGCCCGCCTGGGAGCTCATCGGCGACTTCTCCGTCGCGCGGCCCTCGCCGGCCGCCGTCAGCGTGACTTTCCAGCTGTGGACCTACACAGGCGGCGCACACGGCAACCGGGACATCATCGCCCTCAACTACGACATGCGTTCCGGACAGCGACTGGGACTGGTGGACATCTTCGAGGACTCCGACAAGGCGGTGGAACTCATGTCCAGGTGGTCCAGGGCCGAACTGACGAAACGTCTCGCGAAGAACGGCTGGGGAACCATCGCGCGGATGATCGAGGACGGCACCGCCCCGCAGTCCGAGAACTTCTCCAGCCTGACCCTCATTCCCGAGGGGGTATGCATCAACTTCCAGGAGTACCAGGTGGCGCCGTACGCCGCAGGCCCCCAGAAAGTGACGATGCCCTTGGAGGAGCTGCGCGAGGCGCGGCCGGTCGTCAGACTTTGGGGGAAGTGACCTTCGCGGGGCGGGGCTGGATGCCTGGAGGAGCGGAGGGCCGAGAGGCTGAATCGAAAGGGTCCCGCACCGCCGTCCGCGACTGGCTCCGCCGGGGATCCCGGACGGGGCGGGACGATGTCACGCGAACGGCAGCGCCGTCAGATGGCCGATCGAAGGACGGCCGATGCATGTCCTCACGATGCGGCGAAGCCCCCGAGGGCCGGGACCAGATCGGGCAGGCGGGTCCGTGGCGGCAAGGATCCGCAGGCCGAACCATCCTGCGTCGCGCGGAACGCGAAAGGCGTCACCGAAAACCGGCGACGCCTTGACGTGAAGGGAAACGGAGAAAGTCAGGCCGACACTGCCTGGGGCTGCCCGGACACCTTGCCGAGGACGTTCTGCACGCTCTTGCTGATGGACGCCACCGCCTCGTCGAACTCCCTCTGGAGCGAATCCATCAATTCCCGCACGGAGATGATCTCGTTGACGCGGGCGACGTTGGTGCCGCAGAAGGCGAACCCCTTCTCGAGGTTGCCCCGCATGGCGTTGATGAGCGCCTGGGCTATGCAGTAGGGGGTCTTCTCCTGCTGGCAGGTGCTGACGCAGTGGAAGATGCACTTGAAGGGCTTCTTGGTGCCGGCCCTCGCCGCGGTGATGAAGTCGTTGAGCAGGGCCCTGCCGGGCATGCCCACGGGGCTGTTGATGATGGTCACGTCCTCCGCCTTGGCGGAGAGATAGCTCTCCTTGAAGCGGGGATCGGCGTCGCACTCGTGGGTGGCCACGAAGCGCGTCCCCATCTGGACCCCCGAGGCGCCCAGGTCCAGAAACTTCTTGATGTCCGACCCCGTATACACCCCGCCGGCCGCGATCACCGGCACGGCGCGGCCCTCCTTGTCCTCGAAGGGCTTGACCGCCTCAACGACCTCGGGAACCAGCTTTTCCAGCTCGTGGGAGGGGTCCTGCAGATCCTCCGGCTTGAACCCCAGATGGCCGCCGGCCTTGGGGCCCTCCACCACGAAGGCGTCGGGCAGGTAGTTGAAGCGGGACACCCACTTCCTCATGATGACGGAGGCCGCCCTGGCCGAGGAGACGATGGGCACGAGCTTGGTCTTGAACTCCTCCTTCTTCTCCTCGCACATCTGCAGCAGCTGCTTCGGCATCTCCATGGGAAGCCCCGCCCCCGAGAAGATGACGTCAACCCTGTTCTCGATGGCCGTGCGCACCATCTGCGTGAAGGTGGTGAGGGCGACCATGATGTTGACGCCGATGATGCCCTTCGTGAGTTCCCGCGCCCGGATCAGTTCGTTGCGCAGGGCGCGGACGTTGGCCTCGATGGGGTTCTTCGCGACATCGGGCTCGCGCATGCCGATCATGGCGGCGGCGATGACGCCGATGCCTCCCTGGTTGGCGACGGCGGACGCTAGTCCGGACAAGGATATCCCGACGCCCATGCCTCCTTGGACAATGGGGACCTTCGCCGTGATTTCTCCGATATGCAAGGGTGGGAAAGGCATCTTGACCTCCGGATGTCCACGGCCGCGGAATCGGCCGAACCGGACCCGTCCAAGCATAGCCCTTTTGCCCGGAACAGGCAAGGGGGAAGCGGCGTGCGACGCGAGGTCGTTCCCGATTCCACGAAATGCGCATTGCATGCTGCGACGCGGATTTCATGCCACATCATCGGCCAGCTGCCGGAAGGTCCTCGGAGGCGGCATCCAGCGCGGAGAGGAGGCCGGATTGCGGCATCCAGAGGGCGGCCCCGAGACGCCATCGTTCCGGGAGTCCCGCCGCGACCGACATCGTTTCACGCCGGGGATCCATCGGTCGGCGATCGCGGTTCGCCGACGGGGAACTTGGTCCAGCGTGCCTGAAAGGATGTGCTGGCAGACCCTGCCGCACCGGATCCGGCCGGAAATCCCGCAAAGGACTCCCCCATGCCCTGTGATGGCCGTGGTGGCGGCGCAAACATGCGGTTCCTCCTCCTCCTTCCAAAGCGCCCGAACCCTCGAAAAAAACCTGAAGCGACCGCGGCGGTTCCGGCCCCCGGACGAAGTCCCATGGGCTTCAGGCAGGGATTTTCCACGCCCGACACGAGTGGACCAGTGTCACCCAATGCAGGTGCTGGTACCTCACGCCAGCCGTCCACCCGGCGGCCGGCCACCGGGGATCGTCCCATCACCCCCGGCCGGGCGGCATTGGCCGTTTGCGAGAGGGGGCCGATGGCTCTGAATATCGACTTTGTCGTGCAAATAGCTTGATGTTTGTAAGCATTTCCGAAGACAAAGTCTATAAACCGTCTTTGACGGCATGCCAAATGGACCGTGGCAGCCGACAGGATGCCGGCATGGTGGACAACCGCTGCATGGTATCTTTCTCATGCGAAAGACATGAGTATTTAGCAATGATGTTTAGACAGACTCTACGATACGAATTGACGTGGTCCACGTTGTGACTGCGCTTCGCAAAGAAAAAATTGCAAGGCGGATCTGCCGCATGAGGCGGCATTTCGTACGAATGTCTTGAGTGACTATTACAATATTCAATAAAAAGTCTAGAAATAATTGTTCCATGGCACTGCAGAGTCCGCTCTCTTCAGAGTCGATGCAATGGAGAAATCGACGAGTGTCGTCTCAGTTTTTAAACAAGGACTTGATAAAAATTACGAATATTTCTAGAAAATATTTAAACACAAACCTGATTTGTTTATATTTGTCGACTACGTCATGATATGTCCTGAAAAAGATGGCAGGAATTTTCGTGACGACATATTGCCTTTGTTTTGCACTATTTTAAGTACTAACACAGAACCGTGATACGACATTGGCATATATGTCAGCAGATACATATACTGTATTCATTCTTTAGCATTATGCTTAAATCGCCAAATAATTTTTTTAAAGATGTATATATAGTTTTTTAAAACCTTATCCATTTTTTCTATAAATAAGAACCATTGTAATGTAATTTAGTAAATCCATTATTGCATGTTTACAGATTGAGATTTAGCACTCTTATAGATATCAGAATATTAAAAGGAACTTATAGTTATAGACTAACAAAACTTCAATGCTCTCTATACCATTGTAGTGCAATGATATACACTGTAGACATTGTCTATAAATACCATATAGGAATTTTAGCCACAATCTTTAAATTATCTTTCAATTTTATTATAATTTGTAAGTTGATATCTCAAATTTATATAAATATGCCCACACACAAGACGATGTAACTGAAGTGATTGGGAAAAAGTGATACTTGCAACGATGTAGTCATTTTCATGTAAATGACATGAGAACATGAAAGAATAGATTGAGACATTGTCTAACGATTGTCTTCAATCCGTGCCACACCATATACGATATGACTGGAGTGGCAAGACAGGATATGGTTGCATCAACTCAAGATTTTGTCATACAATTATTTGGAGAATATCTACCGATCACCAAGTCAAAAATCTAGACACTGAAAAACTTAAAAAGGCATGATTTTGTCATAAAATTTTCTTGAACTACATCGGCATGCTGCGAGAGACATGTCTCTTCGTCATGCCTAGGCAAGCCGAGACACTTCGGGCGTGAATCGTGACAATGGATCATGAAACACGGATGGCAGCTGGATTCGTCCTGGCCCTGACATGGCCCTGAACGCCCAAGTCCAGCTTTCGGCATCGAATGGACTGGCATTCCCTGAAAATTGCACAACGCGCCGTATTTTCACGTGAAACAAGGCGGCATGTCTGCAATGCCACCTGACGGCATCCCAAGGGACACGCATGCCGTGGTCGCGCAAATCTAGAGAATATTTAGGAACCTCTCGCCGTGAGCCGCATCGGCCGAAGGAAGGGCGGCCCGACCCGGACGAGTCCACGCCGCCCGCGACTCGGACGCCCCGCCCGGCCGCCCCACGGTCGCCGGCCGTTCCTCCGGCCTCAATCCTTCCCGAGGAGCGCGAGGTTCTCCAGAAGAGCCTTCGCCTTCATCTTCCCGATGCCCGGGATGGACTCCAGTTCCTCAATCGTCGCCTGCCGCATGCCCTGCACGTCCTTGAACCTCTCCCAGAGCAGCCGCGCCGTCGCGGGACCCACCCCCGGCAAACGCGTCAACTCCCCGGAAAGCGCCGCCCCGGTCCTGGCCTTTCTGTGGCGGCTGACGGCGAAGCGATGGGCCGCATCCCGCACGTTCTGCAGGAAAAGCAGCTCGGCGGATCCCTCGCGCAAATTGAGGGGGTTGACCCGCCCCGGGACGAAGATCCTGTCCGCGACGTTGCCGGCCCTGCGGTCGGCATGCCCACGCTCGTCCCGGGCCTTGGCTATGGCGGCCAGCGCGAAGGATTCCTCCCCCGTCAGTCCCCGGCGCACGGCGTCGAGCTGCCCCCGGCCGCCATCGATCAGGAGCAGATCCGGCCAGGGAGGGCCGCTCTCAAGACGTCGGGCCGTCCACGCGAACAGCGTGGCACAGTCGTCGGCGCTGTCCGGCATGGAATAGATGCGGTAGTCGTTCTTGCTGGGACGGCCATGCTCGAAGACGACGAGGCCCACCCGCGTCTGGGTGCCGCCCGTGTGGGAGACGTCCACGCACTCGATGCGCCGCACCGGTTCCGTGCGCCCCAGCAGGGTCGCCAGCGCCGGCCCCATGGGATCCTCCCGGCACCTGACGGCCTCCCGGGCGTTGGCCAGGGCCAGATCCACCAGCCGCACATCGCGTTCGTCCTGGGGAAGGACGATCCGCACCGGACCATTCCGCCGCTGGGAGAGGATCTGCTCCTGCAGGGCCGCGGAGCGCTCGGCCTCGCCGCCCTCCGTCTCGCCCCCCTCCGATTCCTCCTCCTCGGCGACCCTTGGCAGGAAGGGGACGACGACCCTCGGGGGAGGAAGAACGTTGCCGTAGTACTGGACGAGGAAGGATGCCAGAAGCTCGTCGGCGTCGGCCAGTTCCAGGCCCGGCCAGAAGAAGTTCCGTCCGTCCATGACGGCGCCCCCTCTGACGAAGACGATGCCCAGCGCCAACCCGTCCCCGTCCCCGTGGATGCACAGGGCGTCCATGTCCGAGGCCCCGGGCAGCACGACGGACTGCTGCTCCAGCGTGCCCTCCACCGCCCGCATCTGGTCCCGCAGGACGGCCGCACGCTCGTACTCCATCGCCTCGGAGGCCTCCTCCATCTGGGCGCGCAGCTGGTCGAGCAGGAAATCCGCCTGGCCTTGCAGCAGTTCGCAGACCTTCCGTATCTCCGCCTGGTACGCCTCCGGAGTGACCTGCCCGACGCAGGGGGCGGGACAATGGGCGATGTGATGGTAGAGGCAGGGACGCACCCTGTTGCGCATGGCGACGTCGGAGCAACGCCGCAGGCCGAAGGCCCTGTGCAGCAGCTTCCACGTCTCCCTGGCCGCCTGGGTGGAGGGGAAGGGGCCGAAGCACAGGGAACCGTCGTCGGTGGCGCGACGGACGATCTCGAGGCGCGGGAAGGGTTCCGCGATGGGGATGCGGAAGAGCACGTACTGCTTGTCGTCCCGCAGCACGATGTTGTAGTGGGGCCGGTGCCGCTTGATGAGGCTCGCCTCGAGAAGCAGCGCTTCCTTTTCCGTGTTGGTGGGTATCCAGGTCATGTTCCGGGCGTGGCCCATCATGGCCCTGGTCTTCGGGGAGACCCCGTCCGGCCGGAAATAGGAGAGCACGCGCCGGCGCAACATGCGGGCCTTGCCGACGTAGATGACGCGTCCGCGTCCGTCCTTGAAGACGTAGACGCCAGGCGCAAGGGGGAGGGTCGCGGGATCCGGCCTGTCCATGGGTGCGTTCCGGGACGCCCCGTCCGCTCCGGGAGACCGCCGGCGCGGACAGGCGCCCGGGAGACGTCCCGCCGCTACTTCTCGGCCGGCCCGATCCAGGAAAGCAGGGATTCCGCGATCTTGCGGGCCTGCTCGTCGCTGGAGATGTTGAACTTCGACCTCTTCCTGTAGGTGCCGCTCACCTTCTGGTAGCGGTGCAGGGCGTACTTGTCCGGACCGTACTCGCCCGTCTCGGAGTCCCGCTGCTGGTACCGGAAAAGGATGCTGGCCCAGGCGCCCTTGCTCAGCACCACCTTGTCCACCTGCTTGATGTTGCTGACGCCGTCCTCTTCATATTCTATCGTGATGTCGTCAACGGTTTCGTTCACGGCCGTGTTCCCTCGTTTGCGGTTGGCCTGGCGTGCCACTGGACACGCCGGCGAAGGGGGGGAATGTATCGGGAACGCGGGCGGATGCCAAGAGCCGGACGCAACGAAACGGCGCCTCGGCAGTGGGCCGGGGCGAACGCGGCAGTTCGTTGCGCCGTCCCCGGGACGCTTCCGGGGCGATCCGCCCCGGGCGCATCCGGGGAGATGCGCCGCGGCAAGAGGGACAGGGTCGGAGGCCCGACTCACACCCCTCTGTAGCTGGCAAGCGCCCCTTTCACGGTCTCCGGCAGATCCGGCTTCTTGAGGACCATGTCGGCGGGCGTGGGCCCCATCTTCTCCGTCGCGATCTTGGCCGTCATGGTCGAGGCCATGAGGGTCTCGGCCAGCGTCAGATCCTGCCCGGTGTCGAGCTTCGTGGCAAGGGCCGACATGACGATGTCGGGGTTGGATATGACCTTGATGTTCAGACCTTCGGACATGGCACGCACTCCTTCGGTGATGTGTCTGTCCGAACTATCGGCAAATCCGGCGCGGGACTTTAGGGCGCCCCCGCTCTCCGCTCCCGGAAGAAACGCTGCAGCAGCTCGAGGCACTCCAGGGACCGTATCCCGCCCATGTGCCAGACCCTGTGGGATGCGAAAGAGCCGTCCAGGCATTCCGTGCGGGAGATCACGGCGCCCGCCCGGGCGTCCGCCGCGCCGTAGACGAGCCCGTCCACCCTGGCGTGCACGAGGGCGGCGGCGCACATGGGACAGGGCTCCAGCGTGACCACGCACACGCAGCCGCCGAGACGGTAGTTCCCCACCGTCCTCCCCGCCTCCCTGAGGGCGAGGATCTCCGCATGGGCCGTGGGGTCGCTGGAGGACACGGGAGCGTTCCGCCCCTGCCCCACGATCCTGCCGGCCCCGTCCACCACGAGGGCCCCCACCGGGACTTCGCCCAGCTCGCCCCCTTCGGCGGCGAGGGCGAGGGCCATGTCCATGAGCCCCTCCCAGGTGCGCCCCGGGGGAGCGGGAGGCACCGGCCCGGCCTGGACGAAGGCGCGAGGGGCCGGAATCAGAGGACCACCACCTGGCACAGGAACTTGACCACTTCCTCGGGCGTGTCGCACACGGTGAGGATGCGGTCTATCTCCTCCTCGTTGATGAAGCCCCGGGCGCACATCGTCCCCTTCATCCAGTCCAGCAGGCCCTGCCAGTACGAGGAGTCGTAGAGGATGATGGGAAAGCTCCTGCTGCGTCCGGTCTGGGAGAGCACGAAGGCCTCGGACAGCTCGTCGATGGTGCCCATGCCCCCGGGCATGACCACGTAGGCCATGGCGTATTTCACGAACATGAACTTGCGCAGGAAGAAGTAGCGGAAGTTGCACCGCACCTTCACGTACGGGTTGCAGCCCTGCTCCCTGGGCAGGTAGATGTGCAGGCCCACGGACTGGCCGCCGGCCTCGGTGGCGCCCTTGTTGCCGGCCTCCATGCTGCCGGGCCCCCCTCCGGTGATGATGCCGAAGCCGGCCTCCACCAGCAGCCTGGCCAGCCGCTCGGTGTCGCGGTACTCCTTGGAGTCGGGAACGATCCGCGCGGATCCGAAGATGGAGATGAGATTCCCGGACAGGCCGTTGAGGGTGTCTATCGCTTGCACCATCTCGCCCATGATGCGCAGGGCCCTCCAGGATTCGGAGGTGGAGGAGGTGAAATCGTCGACCAGGTTCTTGCGTATCTCGGGCATTGCCTTTCCTGGGTTGAGGGGCTCCGGCGCTCGAGGCCCCCCGCCACATGGCGCGGGACGTGGCCGGGAACGTCGGACAAGGCGCTCCTTCTACTCCATGGGGGCGCATCGTGACAACGCCCTGATATTTAGGCATAGTCGATGCGGCTTTCGCACCCGCGCCCGGACGCCAAGGAAACCGCCATATCCACGCCGGTCGGTTCCGCCTCCCCGGGAGGGCCGTTTCCAGGTCCCATGGCATCGAACCCCCTACCCCGACGGCGGATCGCCCCGGCATTGCCGGGAGCGCCGACGACGGGCCCAAAAACGGACTTCGCACCTTGAAAATACGCTTCCTCGGCGCCGCACACACCGTCACCGGCTCCTGCTTCATGATCGACGCCTGCGGCAAGCGATTCTGCGTCGACTGCGGCATGTACCAGGGCAACAAGACCATCGAGGCCCGCAACCGGGACGCCGCCACCCACGATCCCGGACACGTCGACTTCATCCTGGTCACCCACGCCCACATCGACCATTCAGGGCTCCTGCCGCTGATGGTGCGGGAAAGCTACGCCAATCCGATATATTGCACGAAGGCGACGGCGGACCTTCTCGGCATCATGCTGGAGGACAGCGGTCACATCCAGGAAGTGGAGGCCAAGCGGGACGCCACGAAAAGCTTCCGCAGGGGGCTGGGCGTCCCGGGCCAGCCCCTCTACACCGTCAAGGACGCCCAGAGGACCACCCGTCTGCTCTCCCAGGTCGAGTACCACGAACCCTTCGAACCCGCGCCGGGCGTCACCGTGACCTACCGCGACGCCGGGCACATCCTGGGATCGGCATCCATAGAGATAGACATCCGGGAGGACGGCGGGACCACGAGCCTGCTCTTCTCCGGGGACATCGGGAGACCGGGCGCGCTCATCGTGCGGAACACCGAGACGCCCCCGGTCGCCGACTACGTCTTCATGGAGTCCACTTACGGCGACCGGGACCACAAGGACGAGGACAGCAGCGTCGAGGAGCTGGCGAGGGCCATCGAGTACAGCCACAGGCGCGGAGAGAAGGTCATCGTGCCCGCCTTCGCCGTGGGCCGGACCCAGGAGGTGCTCTACTGCCTGCACGTCCTGGAGAAGCAGGGGAAGCTCCCGAAGGACATGCCCGTCTTCGTGGACAGCCCTCTCGCCATACGGGCCACGGAGGTCTTCCGCCGCAACGCCCAGGACTTCGACGACGAGATGCACGCTCTCCTTGATGCAGGCGAGGATCCGTTCTCCCTGTCGCAGCTGCGCTACACGCTCACCACCGAGCAGTCACAGAGGATAAACTCCCACGAAGGGCCGGCGGTGGTGATCTCCGCCAGCGGCATGTGCAACGCAGGGCGCGTCCGCCACCACCTCAGGCACAACCTGTGGCGTCCCGGGGCCAGCATCGTCTTCGTGGGCTTCCAGGGCGTCGGCACGCCGGGACGGGCCCTCGTCGAGGGAAGGAAGAAGCTCACGCTCTTCGGCGAGGACGTGGCCGTGGCCGCGAGGATATTCACGATCAACGGCTTTTCCGGACACGCCGGACAGCGGCAGCTGCTGGACTGGGTGAAACCCGTCATAGGCTCAGGGACCCGCGTGATCCTCGTCCACGGGGAGCCCGACGCGCAGGCCGCTTTGGCAGTCCGCATCAAGGCGGACTTCGGCATCTCCGCCATCATCCCGGGCTATCTCGAGGAACTGGACATCAAGGCCGACCAGGCCACGCGCATCTCCCACGAGGCGCAGGCGCACCCGCCGGTGGACTGGGCGGGCATCTCGGAAGGGCTGGAGCGCAAGTGGCGCACCCTCGCCGAGCGGATGGCGCATCTCGGGGACCGTCCCTGGATGGAGCAGACGGAACTGCAGGAAGAATTCGCCAGGCTCGACGCGGCTCTCACCAGGTCGCTTTCGAAGATACCTTAGGGAACGGGGGCGCCTGGACATGCGGATCATTGCGGGCGACCTCGGAGGACGCCGTCTGCGGACGGTCGTGGGGGAGGGGTACCGACCCGCCATGGGCAGGACCAGGGAGTCCCTCTTCTCCATGCTCGAGGCGCGTGGCGTGGAATGGGAGGGGCTCAGGGCGCTGGACCTCTTCGCCGGCAGCGGCAGCCTCGGATTCGAGGCCGTGAGCCGCGGCGCGGCGCTGGCGGTCATGGTGGACGTCTCGAAGCCGGCGACGGACTGCATCGCCCGCAACGTTGAGGCCCTCGGAGTGGGAGACCGCGTGCGGGTGGTCCGGGAAAGCGTGGCCGAACATCTCGCCAGGCCTCCCGAGCGGCCCTTCGAGCTGGTTTTCGTCGATCCGCCCTACGGAAAGAACTTCGTCGTCCCGACGCTGCAGGCCCTGCTCCGCCTTCCCTGGCTGGCCCCGGACGCCATCGTCACGGCGGAGATCGAGCGGGACGCGCCGTGGGAGAGCGGGGGGCTCCGCCTGCTGGCGGACCGGCGCTTCGGCAGGACCCGCATCTGCCTCTGGCGTTTCGCCGGGAAATCCCCGGCATCGGACACCCCGCCCCGGATGGTCGGCGGGGATGTCGGACCGGACGGCGAACCGGCCACAGCATGAGCACCGTGCGTGCGCGCAACCGAGGCATCGATGCCATACCGGGACGCGCCGCCGCCGACACAGGGGGGATCCCATGAGAACGGCACTCTATCCCGGCACCTTCGACCCGATGACCAACGGGCACCTGAGCCTCGTGCGCCGCGCGTGCCAGGTCTTCGACCAAGTGATCGTCGGCGTCGCCGACAACACCCCGAAACGTCCCCTCTTCACCCTGGAGGAACGCGTGGACATGGCCCGGGAGGCGCTGGCCGGCGAGTCCCAGGTCCTGGTCGAGCCCTTCTCCGGGCTTACCGTGGACCACGCGGTCAAGCGGGGCGCATGCGCCCTGCTGCGGGGTCTGCGGGCCGTCTCCGACGTGGAGTACGAGTTCCAGCTGGCCCTCATGAACCGCCGGCTCCATCGCCCCATCCAGACGGTCTTCCTCATGACCGACTACCAGTGGCTCTACATCAGTTCCACCATAGTCAAGGCCGCCGCCAGCCATGGCGCGGACGTCAGGGAACTCGTCCCCGATGGCGTGAACCGCCGCCTCATGGAGAAGTACGCCAAGGGCGAGGTGCGCCAGGGAACGCCCTGTCTCGCGCCGCCCTACGGAGGCTTCTCCCCGGACTGACCCTCCCGCGCCCTCTCCTCCTCGAACGCCATGCCCCCCCTCCTTGAACCCCAGAAGGTCCTGTGCCTCGCAGGCGCCACCGGCACCGGGAAGACGGCCATCGCCATCGCCGTCGCCCAAGAGTTCGGGGGCGAGATCGTCAACGCCGATTCCCGGCAGGTCTATGCGGACTTCCCGATCATCACCGCCCAGCCGACCCCGGCCGAGACCGGGGCCTGCCCCCATCACGGCTACGGCACTCTTTCCACCGGCGAGAAGACCACGGCCGGGACCTGGGCCCAGTCCGCCGCCGGGACGGCCCGGGATATCGCGGCCCGGGGCGGACTCCCGATCCTCGTCGGAGGCACAGGACTCTACTTCCACACGCTGCTCAACGGCATCGCGGCCATCCCGGCCATCGACCCCGAAATCGGAAAAAGCCTCGCCGCCCGGGCCGACGCCGGGGAACTGGCGGACCTGCACCGGGAACTCGCGCGCCTCGACCCCGCCTACGCCGCCCGGACCCACCCCAACGCCCGGCAGCGCATCCTCAGGGCCCTCGAGGTCGCCCGGGGCACGGGAAAACCCTTCAGCTGGTGGCACGCCAACGCCATGCAACCCCCACTCTGCACGGGTCCGCTCCTCGTGCTGGACATCGGCATCGCCGCGCTGGAGCCCCGGCTGGCCGCCCGCATCGACAGGATGCTGGCCGACGGCGCCCTCGCCGAGGCCGAACGGGCACACCGCAACTGCCCGGACCCGGCCGCGCCCGGCTGGACCGGGATCGGGGCCGCCGAGACGCTGGAAGTCCTCCTGGGAACCCTCTCCCTCGACGCCTGCAAGGAACGCTGGCTCGCCCGCACCAGGGCCTACGCGAAACGCCAGCGGACGTGGTTCCGGGGCAGGCCCGAGGCCGTCTTCCTCGCGCCGGAAGTCGATGCCGTGGTCGCCTTCCTCCGGAACCTCCAGGCCAGACCGCCACGGAGGCGGAAAGCCTGACCCCATCCGGTCTGCGAGAAAAGTTGCCGAGGGACCCGCGAATTTTCCAGAGTCCGTTGACGCAACCCCCCGTTGCGTATATTATGGTGCGATTGAACCGTTCTGCCCCGAGGGCGGAATCCGAGCCAGCGGCACGGTGCCGACGGCTTTTTCCGTGGATTGTCTGCTAGAAAGGATAGTCGCATGAAGAACGGCACAACTCTCTTGCTGCTGGCGGCCCTCGTCCTTGCCGGAGCGGCATGCCTGACCTTCTGGGAGGGCGGGTCCGTGACGGCCACGGCCGCATCCCTGGAAGCCACGGACAGCGGCGCACCGTCGGCCATGGTCATCTTCCCGGTCGGGGAGAAGGCCAACCCCGCCGGGGCCGGACTGAAGCCGGTGGCCTTCAACCACCTGGTGCACGAGAAGCGGGTCGAGGACTGCGCGTCCTGTCACCACACCGGCGACACCGTCTCCTGTACCACCTGTCACACGGTCTCGGGGTCGGCCGACGGCAAGTTCGTCACCCTGGCCGAGGCGATGCACTCGCCGAGGATCGCGAAGCGGCCCGAGGGGACGAACACCCCCCAGAGCTGCGTGAGCTGCCACGCCCAACGTCTGCGGGAAAGGGACTGCGCCGGCTGCCACGCCATCGTCAAGCCCGCCCGTGACGAATCCTGGTGCGTGACCTGTCACAACGTCGACGTGACGGCCGAGCAGCGCAGGCAGGGAAGCGAAGGCACGCTGGCCCCCGAGGAGAACGAGGCACTCGCCGCGAAGGCCGTCGAGGCCAAGAAGACGGCGACCCCCCTCTCCCCCGCGAAGGGCCCCCTCAAGGTGACGATCGACGCCATCTCCCAGCAGTACGAACCCAACGTGTTCGCACACCGTCGTCACATGAGTTCCCTCATGGAGGCCATCAAGGACGACAAGCTGGCCCAGGCGTTCCACACCCGCCCGGAGACCCTGTGCGCCGCCTGCCACCACAACAGCCCCATGTCCTCCACGCCTCCTGCGTGCGGCAACTGCCACAAGCCCAACATCGACCCTGCACATCCCGAACGGCCCCATCTCAAGGCCGCGTACCATCTGCAGTGCATGGGTTGCCATGCGGGCATGAATGTCGCTCGTCCCGTGAACACATCCTGCGTCTCGTGTCACAAGGAACGCGCCCCGCAGCGCTGATGAGAGGGAGAATATCCATATGAACCGCAGAAAGTTCCTGACCATACTCGGCACCGCGGGCGTGGCGTCGGCCATGAGTACGGCCCGCGTGGCGGAAGCCGGCGGCGGCGTCCACATGTTCCCCTACTGGGAGAACAGCTACGGCGTCCTCCACGACACCACCCGGTGCATCGGGTGCCGCCGGTGCGAGGAGGGCTGCAACAAGGTCAACAACCTGCCCAAGCCCAAGAAGCCCTTCGCGGATCTCACCGTCTGCAACACCCGCCGCCGCACCTCGGCGTACGAGTGGACCGTCGTCAACAAGTACTCGGTGGACGGCAAGCCCGTGTTCCGCAAGCTGCAGTGCTTCCACTGCAACGACCCGGCCTGCGCCGCCGCCTGCTTTGCGAAATGCTTCTCGAAGAACGCCGACGGCTCCGTCACCTACGACGGGACCCAGTGCGTCGGCTGCCGGTACTGCATGATCGCCTGTCCCTTCTACATGCCCGGCTTCCAGTACGACGAGGCCTTCGACCCCCTGGTCCAGAAGTGCACCTTCTGCGCCCCAAGGCTCAAGGAAGGCAAGCTCCCCGGCTGCGTGGAGGCGTGTCCCATGGACGCCCTGACCTTCGGCAGGCGCAGCGACCTCATCAAGCTCGCCCGGGCGAGGATCAAGGACCACCCCGACAAGTACCTGGACTACATCTACGGAGAATGGGACGCCGGCGGCACCGCCTGGATGGTGCTGGGCCCCAAGGCCTCCACGCCCCCGCCCGCGGGATCCCACGGCGACGGAGAGATGAAGGCCCTCGGCCTCGACACCCAGATCGGCAACCGGCCCGTGGCCGAACTGACCTATGGGGCGCTTGGCGCCGTGCCCATGATCGTCGCCTTCTGGCCCGTGCTGTTCGGCGGCGCCTACGCCATGACCAAGCGCAAGGAGGCCATCCACAAGGCCGAACAGGAGGCCGTGGAGAAGCAGGCCAAGGATGACGTGACCACGGCCCTTGACGCTGCCGTGCGCAAAATCGAGGAAACCCAGGGGCAGCCGGCGGCCGACGCTGCCCGCAAGGCCATGACCGAGGCCCTGAAAAGCCGCGAGGCCCTGGACAGCTGCCACGCCTCCAGCGACCACGGGGAGGGTAAGTAGATGCATAGCCACGCCATTGTGATCCCCACGAGGGACAAGCTGTTCAACATGGGCGAATTCTTCCGGATGAGCCCCGGGAACATCATCACAGCGATCCTGCTGGGCATAGGGCTCATCCTGACGATCATGCGCTTCACGATGGGCATCGGCGCCGTCTCCAACCTCTCGGACAACCAGCCCTGGGGGATGTGGATCGGCTTCGACCTGCTGTGCGGCGTCTGCCTCGCGGCCGGCGGCTACTTCACCACCGTGGCCTGCTACGTCATGGGGATGAAGCACTTCCACTCCGCGGTGCGCCCCGCCGTGACCACTGCATTCCTCGGCTACCTCTTCGTCGTGATCGCCCTGCTCTACGATCTGGGCCATCCGCTGCGGCTGCCATACATGTTCTTCTTCCCCGGGACGACCTCCGTGCTCTTCGAGGTCGGCCTGTGCGTCGCGACCTACCTCACGGTGCTGTTCGTGGAGTTCTCCGTGGCCCCCATGGAGTGGCTGGCGCAGAAGTTCCCCTTCCTGCTCCAGTGGCGCAAGTTCATCAACAAGTGCACCATCATCCTGACGATCTTCGGCGTGACCCTCTCCACCCTGCACCAGTCCTCGCTGGGATCCCTCTACCTGATCGCGCCCGGCAAGCTCCACCCGCTGTGGTACTCGGCCTTCATGCCCATGTTCTTCTTCGTCAGTTCCATGGCCGCCGGCGGGTCCATGGTCATCTTCGAGGGGATGTTCGCCCACAAGGGCGTGCACCACTACATGGACTCGACGCACCTGCGCGAGGCGGACGAGGTGGTCTTCAGCTTCGCCAAGGCCGTGTCCCTCATCCTCTTCGGCTACTTCCTTCTCAAGCTCACCGACATGTTCGTCCAGGACAACATGCACCACCTGCTCAGCGGCTACGGCGCATGGTGGCTCGTCGAGATGTTCGGCTTCGTGCTGCTGCCGTGCCTGCTGTACGCCAAGGGCTCACGGGAACGGAACATCAAGCTGTGCCGTTTCGCGGCGGCGAACACGGTGATCGGCATCGTGCTCAATCGCTTCAACGTCAGCATGATAGCGTTCAACTACGCGCTTCCTTCGTCCGAACGATACTTCCCCCACATCATGGAGATCTTCATCTCGATGTTCGTGGTGACCATGATCGTCACGGCGTACCGCTTCATCGTCTATCACATGCCGGTGCTGTACGAGCACCCCGACTTCAAGGACGCCCACTAGGCACGGGAGGCCGCCATGGAATTCCACACCTTCTACGACTACTTCGTGTTCACCAAGAACTTCGCCTATGTGGCCATGTTCCTGATCCTGCCGCTCTACGTCGTCTTCTGGACGACCACGCTCTTCCCCCCAGAGGGGAAACAGAACAGCCCCAAATAGCCGGCTTCGAGGGGGCGGGGCATCGGCCCCCGCCTCCGCCGGCCGGGGCGCCTCCTTCCGCGATGCCGCCCGTCCAGGGCGGCATCGCCCTTCCCGGAAAGATGCCCGTCTTGACACCCGCGGCCCCCTGACGCTAAGAGAGGGCCCCATGGGACGTTAACTCAGTAGGTAGAGTATCTGCCTTTTAAGCAGAGAGTCGCAGGTTCGATCCCCGCACGTCCCACCAGATGACAGAACGGCCCTCGGGAAACGCACGAGGGTGCGACAGATATGGAAGGCGGTCGCCCGGATGGGCGGCCGCCTTCCATTTTTCCCATGCCGGCGCACGGGACACGGCGCTGCGGGAGAGCGGGACGGAATCGCGGGCAAAGCCCCTCTCCTCGACGCCCCTCCCTTCGTCCTCGAAAAGCCCGCCCACACCACGGGGCGATGCCGGGCGGGGCTCCTGACGGCGCTCTGACCGACCAGGATGACGATGTGGATGGAGCACTGCGGCACGGTCCCGCAGCGGGGAGCGGGCCGCCCCGATCCCCAGGATCGGCCGGCTCCCGGAGCGCGCTGCTTAAAAGGCAGCGTTCCCATGTATTCCCCCAGATGCGCCGCCTTCCCGGGGCCGCCTGAAGACGGACTTCGTCGAGGCCGCAAGGCGCTTTCACGCCATTGCAGCCTCTTCCTCGCTCCTGCGCAACCTCCTGATCACCTCGTTGTCCTGGAACATCGCGGCGACATCGGCGTCCGCCATGGGCGCATGCGACGGGCAGTCCCAATTCCCGGGGAAGTCGTCGTGGGACATCCTCCGGAGACAGCCGGGGGTGAACTCGCCGTAGTAGGCGTTGACGTGCTCCAGCACGAAGAGCTGCTCGTGGGAGAAGGGCCGCCGCGCCTCACGCCTGTCGACGATTGTGGTCAGGGCGACGTTCTTCCCGGCGGCGATGTACCTTTCGAGCAGTTCCTTGACCATGGGCCCGTCGGCATGCTCCTCCAGCGGGCTCTCGAAGAGCCTGACGCCCAGCAGCGCCAAGGAGGTCGCCTGCGCATGACAGCTCCCGGGACTAAAGTCCCGGGTTTCCAAGCGCGTGCGGGGACGGACTGACTGCATTTGCCTCCCTCGCGGGGGCCTCGACCCTTTCGGGCCGCATGCACGGATCCGCTCCC
>JAISTH010000098.1 GCA_031272715.1 Desulfovibrio sp. | reverse complement strand
GGGGGGTGTGCCGTGGTGCCCACCAGGCAGATTTCCCGTAAGGAATTCCTGATGGGCCCAACCCCTTGGTTTTCTAGGGCAAAGTGGTGCTCGGAGGCATAAAAGTGCGAAACTACAGTCATATTTTGTATTTTTTTCGACAATTCGCATGGGTATTATCTTAATTTCTGTTTTAGTTTTATAGCCGCAGAAAACCATCGTCAAACCGACGATGGGGACGCCGAGTCTCTGTGCTAGCGAAGAACGCACTTTTGAGATGTCAAGCTGTATCCCTTCGATGGCCCAACTTTTCTGTATCTACAATGCTATAGTCTCCAAACTAAACTCAGCCCGGGCTTCAGCTTCATATCGTTCGAGTTGGCCCATCAAAAGCCCTTGTTTATAGCGTAATGATGCAAGATTACTACAAATTATATCTGAATCCCATGTAAACTTTGGCCAATCTGCAAGGTGATGCAAATAGATCATGACTCATCCCTCCTTACATTAATGCATAGAAGAGTTTCATCTTGAATAAGAAAGACCATTAGACGATGCCGTTATTTTGCCATGGACATCATCAGCTTGATCCTGTTGATCTGGTTGACCTCGCTGGCCCCGGGATCGTAATCGAGCGCGATGATGTTGGCGTTGGGATACCTGTGCTTGAGCTCCTTGAGCAGTCCCTTCCCGGTGATGTGGTTCGGCAGGCAGCCGAATGGCTGCATGCACAGGATGTTGTTGACTCCGGACTCCAGCAGCTTGACCATCTCGGCGACGAGAAGCCAGCCTTCCCCGGTCTGGTGCCCCAGCGAGATGAGATTGTTCGTCTTCGCTCGCAGATGTCTGAACTTGATCGGCGGCGTGAAATGACGGCTCAGCGAGAATCCCAGCCTGATCGGCCACCGCGTCAATTCGACGGCGGCGATGCTGATGATGCCGGAGAGATATCCCTTCCATGACCCGGCCAGATGCTCGTAATTGTACACGTGGTCGTAGGAGCAATAGAGCGCGAAATCCATCAGGTCCGTCAGCACCGCCTCCCCGCCTTCCTTCTCGACGATCTCCGCGGCCCTGTTGTTGGCGTCCGGGTGGTACTTGAGCAGTATCTCGCCCACGAGACCGACCCGGGGCCTGCGTTCCTCCGTCCTGAGGGGGATCCGGTCGAAGGCCCTGATCATCCCCAGCATGGTGATGTCGTAGCGCAAAAGGTTCCCCGAGGCGATGCACTTCTTCACCTTCTCCGACCAGTGCGCGAGGAGCCTCTCCGTCTCTCCGGGCGTCTTCTCGTAGGGGGCGATCCTGTGGACCATGCGCATCAGCGCGTCCCCGAACTGTCCCGCCATGATGAATCGCCGCATCATCTTGGCGGTGATGGGGAACACCGCCTCCTTGCCGTAGACGTTGGCGACGAAGGAAAGGATGGGGACGTGTCCGAGTCCGCTGTCCTGCAGGGCCTTCCGGAGGAACGCTATGTAGTTCGTCGCCCGGCAGCCGCCTCCGGTCTGGGGGATCATGACCGCGACGCGGTCCTTGTCGAACTGGCCGCTGGCGATGGCCTGCAGGAGCTGCCCGATGACGACGATGGCGGGGAAACAGGCATCGTTGTTGACGTAGCGCAGGCCGAGGTCGATGGCCTCCCGGCTGACCGTGGGCAGCTGCACGGCGTTGTATCCCTCGCAGGCGAAGACGGTCTCGAGGAACTGGAAGTGCAGCGGGGACATCTGGGGGATGAGGACGGTGTGGGTGGTGCGCATGTCCGTGGTGAAGGCCGGCGGCCCGGAGATGCTCTCGGCGTCGGGGCGTGTCGCCGAGTCCCGTTTGCACCGTTCCCGCATCGCCGCGTGCAGGGAGCGGATGCGTATCCTCGCCGGCCCCAGGTTCGCCCCCTCGTCGATTTTGATCTGGGAGTACAGCCTGTCCTTGCGGGTGACGATTTCCTCGATCTGGTCCGCCGTGATGGCGTCAAGACCGCATCCGAAGGAGACCAGCTGCAGGATGGCGAGGTTGTCCACCGCGGCGACGAAGGCGCCGGCCCGGTAGAGCCGGGAGTGGTACGTCCACTGGTCCTCGACGCGCAGCGGGCCGGGATCCGGCATCAGGTGGGCGACGGAGTCCTCCGTGAGGACCGCGAGGCCGCAGGAGGTGATGAGATCGGCGATGCCGTGGTGCACTTCGGGATCCACGTGGTAGGGATGGCCGGCGAGGACGATTCCGAGATCCCCGGTCTGTTCGAGACCCGCCAGGGCCTGCTCCCCTGCGAGGCGCATGTCCTCCTTGAACCGCTCGAGTTCCTTGAACCCCGCCTGCACGGCGTATTCCAGCGCCTCCATCGGGATGCCGGAGAAGAAGTCGATGGCGTGGAGACGCTTGGCGAGGGCGTCCTTGTCCAGGGGGAGGAAGTCGTGGATGAAGGTCACGTCCGTCTGCTGGAGCCTGTCGATGTTCCTGGCCAGAAGCTCGGGGTAGCCGATGACGACGGGGCAGTTGTACGTTCCGGACTGGGTGGCGAACTCCAGGCGCTCGTTGGGCAGGCAGGGGAAGAAGATGCGCTTCACGCCCCGGTCCATGAGGTCGAACATGTGGCCGTGGGCCAGCTTCGCCGGATAGCAGACGGTCTGGGACGGGATGGTCTCGTAGCCTTGGAAGAAGGTCTCCTTGGAGGACGGGTTGGAGAGGATCACCCGGAAGCCCAGGGTGGTGAAGAGGGTGAACCACAGGGGGAAGTTCTCGTAGGTGTTCAGGGTGCGGGGGATTCCCAGCGTGCCGCGCCGGGCCTGGTCTTCGGGCAGCGGCACGTAGGGCTCGAAGAGTCGCTGGTATTTGTAGGCGTAGAGGTTGGGGAGCGTGTTCCGCTTCTTGCTGAAGGCGCGTTCGCAGCGGTTGCCGGAGACGAAGCGGCCCCTCCCGTGGAAGGTGGAGATCGTGAGCAGGCATGCGTTGCCGCAGTGCCTGCATCGGGTCGTCGTCATCTTGACCTTGAAGGAGGCCAGGGCCTCGGGGGAGAGCAGGGTCGACGTCCCGTCGGCGGGGCACCGGTCCCTCGCGATCAGCGCGGCCCCGAAGGCCCCCATGAGGCCGGGGATCGGGGGACGCAGGACCGTGCGCTCCAGCTGCAGTTCCAGTGCGCGCAGCAGGGCGTCGTTGGAGAAGGCCCCTCCCTGGGCGATGATCGTGTCCCCGAGTTCGGCGGTGTCCCGGATCTTCATGACCTTGAAGCAGGCGTTGCGCACGACGGCGTAGGAGAGGCCGGCCGCGATGTCGGCGACGTCGACCCCCTCCTTCTGGACCTGCTTCACCTTGGAGTTCATGAAGACGGTGCACCGCGTCCCGAGATCCACGGGGTGTTTCGCCGTGACGGCGGCCTGCACGAATTCCGGCAGGGACATGCCGAGGGAGTTGGCGAAATTCTCGATGAAGGACCCGCATCCCGCCGAACAGGCCTCGTTGAGCTGGATCTTCGCGATGTAGCCGTCGCGGATGCTCATGCACTTGATGTCCTGCCCGCCGATGTCGAGGATGAAACTGACTTCCGGCGCGAAGAACCTCGCCGCGGTGTAGTGGGCGACCGTCTCCACTTCGTCGATGTCGACGTCGAGGGCCGCCTTGAGCAGACCGCTGCCGTACCCGGTGGCGGCGGCGCCCCTGATGGTCAGGTACGGGTGCTTGCGTTCGTAGATGTCCTTGAGGATCTCCAGCGCCGCGGCGAGGGGCTCCCCCTTGTTCGGCCCGTAGAAGGAGTGGAGCAGGCGTCCCTGGTCGTCCACCAGCGTCGCCTTGATGGTCGTCGAGCCGCTGTCGAAGCCGAGCCAGGCGTCCCCCGTGGCGTCCTCGAGGCGGACGGAGCGGAAGTTGTCCGGGTTGTGGCGTTCGGCGAAGGCGGCGAGATCGCGGTCCGACTCGAAGAGCGGCGGGAGGGTCGGCGTCCTTGACGTGACGCCGGAGGACGCGAGGGTCGAGAGGAGTTCGGGCAGGGTCCGCTGGATGGGTGGCTGGTCCTTGACGAAGAGGGCTGCGCCGAGGGCGACGAAGTATTCGGCGTTTTCCGGCAGCAGGCATTCCTTGGCGCCCCTGAGGGTCGCCAGGAAGCGGTCCCGCAGGGAATGCAGGAACTTCAGGGGACCGCCCAGGAAGACGACCTTGCCTTGGATCAGGCGTCCCCGGGCCAGTCCGCTGATCGTCTGGTTGACGACGGCCTGCATGATGGATGCGGCGATGTCGTCCTTGGAGCAGCCCTCGTTGAGCAGCGGCAGGACGTCGGTCTTCGCGAAGACGCCGCACCGGGAGGCGATGGGGTAGATGGTCTCGTGGTTCTGCGCCATGGCGTCCAGGCCTTCCGGATCCGTCTGGAGGAAGGCGGCCATCTGGTCGATGAAGGCGCCCGTCCCGCCGGCGCAGGTCTCGTTCATGCGCTGGTCCATGCCGCCGGTCAGGAAGGTGAGTTTCGCGTCCTCGCCGCCGAGTTCCACGACGACGTCGGCGTCCGGGATGAGGGTCCGGATGCTGAGGCTAGAGGCGATGACCTCCTGGGTGAAGGGGATGGCGAGTTCCTCGGCCAGGGAGATGGCCCCCGAGCCGCTTGCGCAGATGCGCCACCGCGCGGAAGGGAACCCGGCGGAGATGTTGCGGAGCAGGTCGGCGACCCGCTCCTTCACTTCGGAATAGTGCCGCGTGTACTCCTTGAAGAGGATGTTCCCCTCGTCGTCGAGGACGACGCCCTTGACGGTCGTGGAGCCGACATCGAGGCCGATGGTGAGGGTCGCTTGGGGTTGCCGGGATTCCGGCGTCCGTCTCCCTGCCGGTCTGGATGTCGGCGTCTCCCGAAGGGGGCGTCGCGAGCCCTTCTGCTGGGTGCCGGAAGGGAATTCAAGCAGACGTTTCGTGGCCGGAGGCGGAACATCGCCGGGCGAAAAGGGGGATGTCGTCGGGGGGAGGGGCACGGAAGGCATGGGGGCGTCCTGTTTCTGGGGGACCGGGGCGGCGCATGGCCGCGATCAGCCGCGGCGGCAACGTTCGATGCCTTCCCGGGTGGCGGCCAGCATGTATTCGAAGTCCTCGTCGCTGAGCCAGTGCTGGAAGGGGAAGGAGACCATGGCGTCGAAGAAGGCGTCCGCCGCCGGGCACTGCGCCTCCCCGAACCCCAGCCGCCTGTAGTAGTCGTACCGGTCCAGGGGGATGTACTGCACCACGCACTTGATGCCCTTCTCCTCGGCCATGAACTTCATGAACCGGTCCCGCATGGCGGGGCCCGTCGTCATCCGGGCCGCAAGCAGGTGGTAGTTGTGGCGGGTGGTGGGTTCCCTGTGGAACTCGAGTTCCGGCATGTCCGACAGGGCGTCGATGAAGGCGAGGGCGCGCCGTCGCTTCTCGTCGTTTATCCGGTCGATGCGTTCAAGGAGCTTCGCGCCCAGGGCGCACTCCACCTCGCCGAGGCAGTAGTTGTTCGGCTGGAGCATGTCGTCCCCGAGCATGGGCATGTCCACGTTGCCCATGGCGGGCTTCCAGTACTCCTCCTGGACGAAGGGGTAGGGGCAGTGGCCGTTGTGGCGGAGCGCGGGGACGATGGCGGCCATGGCGGGATCCTTCACGTAGAGCATGCCGCCTTCGCCGAGGGTGGTCAGGTTCTTGTGGGAATGGAAGGAGAAGATGCCCATGTCGCCGAAGGCCCCGGCCTTGACGCCCTGCAGTTCGGCGCCGATGGCCTGGGCGGCGTCCTCGATGCAGAGGATGCCGCGCTTCCGGCACAGTTCCGCGATGGCGGGCATGTCCGCCGCGAAGCCGTAGAGATGCACCACGACCACGGCCCGCGTCCTGGGGGAGAGGACCTTCGCGACGGTGTCGGCGGTCACGACCCTGGTTGCGGGATCGATGTCCGCCCAGACGGGACGCGCCCCCTTCTTGACGTAGGGATAGCAGGATGCGGTGAAGGTGTGGGAGGGCATCACGACTTCGTCCCCCTCCTTGAACCTGCACAGCTGCGCGGACATCTCGAGGGCCGCGCAACCGTTCATCGTGGTGAAGCAGCTCCCCTGGGGGACGCCCTGGTAGGCGGCGAAGGCGCTTTCGAAGGCCTGGCGGTGCTTTCCCTGGGTGAGGGGGTCGGCGTTGCGCATGGCCTCCACCACCACGGCGATCTCCTCTTCCGTGTAGCGGATGGAGCGTCCGCTGAAATTGATGCGTATATCCATGGGATCCTCATGTGTTGATGGAGCCGCGGCATCGGGAGCATGCCGGGGAAGCGCCGGTGTCGCGTCCGGGCGGGTGCCGGCCTCCGGCGTGACGCCGCGGGGAGGCCCGTCCGCCCTCCATGGCGGAGGGGGCATGGTGGCCGTGTACATGGTACACCCGCCCATCGGCCGCCGCAAGCCGACAAGGTCCGTCCGGGCATGCTGGAGGCGGGTCTGCGGGAGTTACGGCGGAATTGCCCATGGGGGAGGGCGCCGACTCAGGCCGCTTCACGCCTGGCAGGAAGCGCCTTCCCCGGCGCGTCGGCCCGCAAAAATCGCAGGCGGCGCCCGGGGGCGCCGCCTGTCCGCCTCACATCCGCCGGAAGCGGCCGATGACGTTCTCCTTCGTGAATATCTTCCTGAAATCCGGTCCAAGCCGGTTCGTCAGGGGCTTCTCGTGGACGATGCTCGCCTCGTAGAGGGCGTCGTACTGCGCGTCCGTGAGCCCGTCGCAGATGCCCTTGGGCAGGTCGATGCCCTGCTTCTCGATCATGGCCGTGAACTCCCGATGCTCGTCGGGGTAGATGTCCTCCTGGACGGCGAGGGCGTAACAGTTGGCGATGCCGTGGGGCATGTGGAGCACCATGCTGAGGCCGGCGGAGACGGGATGCACCGTCCCCACGAAGCCGGCGGCCATGCCCCCCAGGTAGGAGGCGATCATCATCTTCTCCCTGTTGGGTTCGCTCATCATGTCCCCGGACAGGAAGACCTCCTTGCACATGGACATGGCCTTGTCCGCCAGCGCATCCACCACGGCGTTGCGGTAGCTGCCGGAGATGCTTTCGAAGCAGTGCATGTAGGTGTCTATCCCCGTGTAGAAATACTGGTTGCGGGGCACCGACGCCGTCAGGTCGCAGTCGAGGATGACCTGGTCGAACATGGTGAAGTCGCTGTTCATGCCGAGCTTGAGGTTCTTGGCCTCGTTGCAGACGATGCCGGTGCGGGAACTCTCCGAGCCCGTCCCGGAGAGGGTCGGCACGGCGATCTTGTACGGGGCGGGATTGCGGACCAGTTCCCACCCCTGGTAGTCCTCGGCCTTGCCGGGATTGGTCAGCAGGTTGCCCACGCATTTGCAGGTGTCCATGGTGGATCCGCCGCCGAAGGCCAGCAGGGCGGTCGCCGTCCGTCCGGCGAGGGCCGCCTTGGCCCGGTCGGCGTAGCCGTCCACGCTTTCCGTCGTGGGTTCGTCGGTGGTGTCGACGTAGATGACGATGTCCCGGGACTCCAGGGGGAGCCGGGCCGCCAGCGCCCCGCCCTTGAAGTAGTGGTCGATGAAGACGATCGCGGGGCCGTCCACCTTCTTGCGCTGGGGGTTGAGGACATCCCCGAGTTGGTCCAGGGAACCCTTGCCGATCATGGTGTAGCCGACGTTCTTTGCGTTGCGGTACATGACTGTTTGCGCAGTGTGCGCGGCGGTGACGGACACGTGGCCGGATGGTGGCCGAAATCCCGTCGTCACGCCGCGAGGATGTGCGCCCTCCTGTGCATCCTGTGTTGAGGTTTTGCTCGAGGTGGAAAGAGTCGCCCTAGATCATATAGAAGAGATGTGGTGTGCAATGGGATATCATTTTTCTCGAGTATTCTTGAAGTGCGATGTGGTGTCTATAAGTTCAAATCTATTGAGATTACCTATAGTCTGGTATTATCGAAAAAATTCATGATGTCAGCGCAGGCATATTCCCGTTTTAGCGATCTGCTGTCGAAAACTCTCCGTAAATAATACGCATTCATGGACGTCCACGAGGATCGGGATGTCACTTTCGTTGAGTTCGGGCAAGAATTTTTGCAGTGCGCCTACGAGACGTTCCGGGTCGCTCGGGTCGCTGAGGCAGAGGTCCGGATCACTCCCTAGGCGATGCGTTCCATTGACTGTGCTGCCGTACGCCAAAATTTTCGCATTTGGTGCATGTTTGTCCAAAACGTCCTGCAACATCCACCATGTTTTTTACTCAGTGTGCAGGGTGGATCATTATGGAGCCACATTCAGCGCATCAATCTTTTCTGCAAAAACAGTCGCATCGCAGAGCAGACCATCAACCTGCTTCAAGGCATTTTCCTCATCTACCAAGCAATAGTCTAAACATATCGTTATGTCCGTGTTCTTATAGTATAGACACCATCGTTCGTTTTCTTCGTGCGTCAAGAAGCCGCTTGATGTCGTTCTGCGCAATATTCCATCGCATGTAATGCCATTTACATATAAGTCGGTTTCGACTTTCTTTTTCACATATATACGCATGAGTGATAAAGCGCGTCCAAGGACAAGTTCAAACCCCTTTATTGTGGCATACCGAGACACGATGTACAGATCGCTTCCTATCTCGGAATTGCGCAGCATATTCGCTGACAGTCTCAGCGTGTCTATGCAATTGCGAAGACGAGTCGTGTCAAATGATTTGTTTGTTGTGTTCATATTGCCTCCCGCTCATTGTGTTGCATTTTGTCGGCCCATGGATGCGACATGCCCTTCACAATGTCCTGACATCCCGCTCCTTTATGGATGTCAGATCCGCCGCATCATCCCTTGCCGCACCGCATCGACCAGGACCTGACGGTGTTCCGCAGGAGCATCGCGATGGTCATGGGCCCCACGCCGCCGGGAACCGGAGTGAGGGCCCGCACCTTGTCCCGGAGGCTCTCGAAGTCGGCGTCCCCCTTGAGACCCTCCGGGGTCCGCGTGATGCCGACGTCGAAGACCACGGCCCCCGGCTTCACCATGTCGGCGGTGACCGAGCCAGGCCTCCCCATGGCCAGGAAGAGGAAGTCCGCCCTGCGGCACTCCTCGGCGAGATTCGGGGTCCGGGAGTGGCACACCGTCACGGTGGCGTTGCCGTAAGGCCCGTTCGCGGCCAGCATGGTGGCGAGGGGCTTGCCCACGATGTTGGAACGTCCCGCCACCACCGCCAATTTTCCGGCGGGGGGAAGGTCGTAGCGGCGCATGAGCTCCACGACGCCTGCCGGGGTGCAGGGAGGGAGACACGGCAGTCCCAGGGAAAGCCGCCCCACGTTCTCCGGATGGAAACCGTCCACGTCCTTGGCCGGGTCTATGGCCAGAATGCAGGCCAACGTGTCCAGATGGGCCGGCAGGGGCAGCTGCACAAGGATGCCGTCCACGGCATCGTCCCGGTTGCAGGCCGCAATGCGCTCCAGCAGCTCCCTCTGGGGCGTTTCCCGGGGGAGGCGGAAGGCAGTGGAGCGGATGCCCGTCTCCCGGCAGGCCCGCTCCTTCCCCGCCACATAGACCGCGGAGGCCGGGTCGTCCCCGACGAGGAAGACGGCGAGTCCGGGGGGACGCCCCCCCCGGGCTCGCGCTATCTCCTCTGCAAGGGATTCCCGCACCTCGCGGGCGACGGATTTTCCGTCAATCAGCAGCATCGCCCTTCGCGCCGTCGCTGCAGAAGTAGTCTATGAGGACGGCTCCGTAGTACTCCGCTTGGTCCCCGAGCTCTTCCTCGATGCGCAGAAGCTGGTTGTACTTCGCCATGCGTTCGGACCTGCACAGGGAGCCGGTCTTGATCTGCCCGGCGTTGACCGCCACGGCGAGGTCGGCGATGAAGCTGTCCTCGGTCTCGCCGGAACGGTGGGAGATGACGGTGGTGTAGGAGGCTTCCTTGGCCATCTGCACCGTGTCCAGGGTCTCCGTGACGGTGCCGATCTGGTTGAGCTTGACGAGGATGGCGTTGGCCACCCCCTCCTGGATGCCCTCGGCGAGTATGGCCGGGTTGGTCACGAAGACGTCGTCGCCCACGATCTGGATGGTGTCCCGCAAGTGCTCGGTGAGCATGCGCCATCCGTCCCAGTCCCCTTCGGACATGCCGTCCTCGATGGAGATCAGGGGGTACTTCTTCGTGAACTTCTCGAGCCAGTCGGCCATTTCCGCGCTGTCGAAGACGAGCCCCTCGCCCTTTATGTGGTACTTCCCGTCCTTGTAGAGTTCCGAGGCCGCGACGTCGATGGCCATCATGATGTCCTTCCCGGGCTTGTAGCCGGCCTCCGTGATGGCCTTGGAGAGATAGGCGAAGGCCTCGTCGTGGGTCTTGAGATTGGGGGCGAAGCCGCCCTCGTCGCCGACGCTGGTCACGTGCCCGTCCTTGGCGAGGATGGTCTTGAGGGAGTGGAAGACCTCGGCGCCCATGCGCAGGGCCTCGCGGAAGTTCGCGGCGCCCACGGGCATGATCATGAACTCCTGGATGTCCAGGTTGTTGGGGGCGTGGGCGCCGCCGTTGATCACGTTCATCATCGGCGCGGGCAGCATCTTGGCGTTGACGCCGCCCAGATAGTTGTAGAGGGGGATGCCGAGGTACCTGGCGGCCGCCCTCGCGCAGGCCATGGAGGCTCCGAGCATGGCGTTGGCGCCGAGAGACGTCTTGTTCTCCGTGCCGTCGAGATTGATCATTGCGTCGTCGATCTTCACCTGGCGCAGCACGTCCATGCCCTTGAGCAGGTCGGCGATGGGGCCGTTGACGTTCGCCACGGCGTTCTGGACGCCCTTGCCGCCGTAGCGGCTCTTGTTGCCGTCCCGCATCTCCAAGGCCTCGCGGCTGCCGGTGGAGGCGCCGGAAGGGACGTCGGCATGGGCGCCGATGCTGGATTCCAGGGTGATCTCCACCTCGACGGTGGGATTGCCGCGGGAATCCAGGATCTCTCGGCCAACTACGGAAGCGATGGTACTCATGGCTCGTCCTTTGCCCTCGAAGGGTGCGGTTGAAGATTTGCATCCGGTCGATCGCCGCCGGCGACGACCTCGTTGTGGAGCATTCTGAGCCCCTCCAGCAAGAGGCAGGGTATCTGGTGGTCGAAGACGTCGCTCATGCGTCCCACGATCCCGGCGAAGCCGCCGGTGCCAATGATCAGGGGCCTCTCGGGCATGCGCCGCCCCAGTCGCCCGGTCAGGCCCTCCACGAGGCACGTGAAGCCGAAGACGAGGCCGTGGCGGATGCTGGTGACCGTGTTCCTGCACGGGTCGGGCTCCGGGGACTCGACGTCGAGATCCACCCTGGGAAGCTTGGCCGCCTCCCGGGACAGGGCGGCCAGCGCGGTCGCCGGACCGGGGAAGATGAGCCCTCCCATGTAGGCGTCGTCCTGCACGCAGTCGAAGGTGACGGCGGTGCCGAAATCCACCACCACGATGCACCTCCGCTCCGGGAAGAGACGCCGGGCGGCGTAGGCCCCCACCAGCCTGTCGGCCCCCACCTCCTCCGGACGGTCGTACCGGTTCTCCAGCGGGACGACGACATCCCGGGACACGCGGTAGAGGGGGCGGCCGACGTAGCGTTCCACCGCCTCCCGCAGCAGGGGGTCGAAGGCGGGCACCACCGAGGAGGCGATGCAGGCGTCTATGCCGTCAAGGTGAACCCGTGCATGGGCCAGGAGCGTCGTCAGGGTGAGCCCGAGGCTGTCGGCCGTCTGGCCGATGTCCGCCCGCAGCGTGTAGGACGTCGACACCCTGTCCACATCGGCGAGGCCGACCTTGACGGCGGTGTTGCCGATGTCGAAGAGAAGCAGGCGCGCGTTGCCCATAAGGGTACTTCTACAGCATCGGCGCGTGTGCGGCAAGGGCCTTGACCGCCGGCCCAGGGCCGGAGGGAGGGCAGGGCCGCAAGCCTTCGCCGCCGCGTCGGGAAATCGGCGCGATTTCGGGAAACGCCCCCCGGGAGCATCCCGATCTTCCGCGTGACCGCCTGGGGGGCGGCCCGGAAGACTTGGCACGATGCCTGCATATGGTCGGGCAAGGAAACATGACGTTTCCAAAACCGTCGACAATCAACCCGACCGGGGGGAGGATAAAATGGACACCATGCTCGATTACGAAATCAACAAGGAAATGGCTGAATCCTATCTCTTCATCGGAGATTTCGACAAGGCCGAGTCGTATTACGAGAAGGCCGCGAAGGCGAACGCGAATGGCGCCGACGCGTACATGGGACTGGCGACGATCGCCGTGCAGCGCGGCCAGATCAACAAGGCCATGAAGCTGTACAAGAAGGCCGTGGAGATCAAGCCGAGCGACAAGGCCCTGTGCGGCATGGGACTGGTGTACATGGAGCAGGGCAGGCACGACAAGGCGATGGATCACTTCCAGAGGGCGCTGCGTCTGGCCCCCGGCAACATGGTCGCCCTGAATTGCCTGGTCCGCGAGGCCTACAGCATGGGCCGCGTGGCCGCCGCCCTCCCGTACCTCGAAGCGGCACTGGAGACCGGCGTGGAGCAGGAAGCCGTCAGCGTGACCCTGGCCGGATGCCTCATCTGCCTCGGCAAGGGCGCCCAGGCCCGGCGGCACCTCGAGGCCGTGCTCAGGATCAACCCCTCCAACGAGGACGCGCGGGACCTCATCCAGACAATGGCCGCGTGAATTTACGCAACCATGGGCGAGGCCGCCACGGGACATCCCGATGGCGGCGCGTCCGGACGAAGGAATATGACGACGTGCCCGGTCCCGGCGAGATGCCGGGATCGGGCTTTTTTTCGCCCCTCCGCGGGAAGTCGCAGGCGAGGGGAGGGCGGAGCGGTCCGTCCCGGATCCTTGGCGGCGTTTTTCTGGCGCGTTCCCGTCGGGATCCCGTTCAGATGTGGCTCGTCGCGTGGAGCGAGAATTTCCGCCATGAGAAACGAGAACGGTTCCGGGCCACACCATCCGGAGGGGCCACGAGGGATTTTGGCCGGGGACGGAAGCTTCGACGATGTTCCGTCCTCGAGTCGCGTTCTGTGATCCCGATGGCAAGGGGGATTCCACGATCGGACCTGCTGGTCCAATGTCGTCCGATGCTTGAGTTGGTGACCGTCGCCATCCCTGAGCAAAAACCGACAGAGCCGTCCCATCGGCCAGTGGTGCGCACAACAGGGTAGGTCTGCTTTTGGGGAGACATCCCCGGTCCTCACGGCAGCAAAGGGGTGATCGGCCTCCCGAGCCCACAGAAAGCCAGGTTGAAGGCATCGGCCTGCATTCCCGACGATCCACCAGCACAACCTTCTCACGTTGGACCAGATGATGCTGTCGGTCGGAACCCTTCAAGCGGCCGACATTTTTTCCCCCGGGTGCGGTCCGCCGCGAAAAATGGAAATTTCCGCCACGAGAAACGAGAACGGCGGCCGATGCGTTTCCGGTCCTGTCGCCGCAGCGGAACGGCCGGCCCTTCCGCCCCCCCCCGGATGGCAGTGCCAAAGGCGTCGGGCCGCGTTTCCGACAATCCGCCAGCACAACCTATCCACGTTGGACCAGACGACGGCAGCGGCCGAGAACCCTTCAAGGCGCCCGACATCCCCTCGTTCCCGGGTGCGGTCCGCCGCGAAAAATGAGAATTTCCGCCACGAGAAACGAGAACGGCGGCCGACGTGTTTCCGGTCCTGCCGCCGCATACGGAACGGTCGGCCCTTCCGACCCCACGGATGGCCGCGCCAAAGGCGTCGGGCCGCGTTTCCGACAATCCGCCA
Source organism: Desulfovibrio sp. (assembly GCA_031272715.1). GTDB lineage: Bacteria > Desulfobacterota > Desulfovibrionia > Desulfovibrionales > Desulfovibrionaceae > Desulfovibrio. The sequence continues at coordinate 3,956 of JAISTH010000098.1, read as the reverse complement.
GCACAACCTTTCCACGTTGGACCAGACGACGCCAGCGGCCGAGAACCCTTCAAGCGGTCGACATCCCCTGTTCCCGGAACGGCGCGGTTGACACATCTCCGGTCCTGCACGACGGAACGTCAGGCATCCCGAACGCGGACCGCCATGTTGGCGTCATCATGCCGCGTTCCCGGGAGTCCGCCAGCACAGTCCATCCACGTTGGACCAGATGACGCCCAGCGCCATGAACCGTTCAAGCGCCCGACATCCCACGTCTCCGCGACGGTGCGCCGACACATTTCCGGCCCTGCAGCACGACGCTAAATTACGGCCCATGGGACAAGACGCCTTCCCATGGACGTCGCGCCGCTTCCCGGAGGCCCCACGTCGCTTTCCCGTCTTCCGCGCAGCTTTTCGCCCACGCGAAGGCCCCCCGGCGGAACGTCCGCCGGGGGGCCCATGTCGTTTGGCTTCTTTTCCGCGTCAGCGGTCCGCTACGCCCGGAGCTTGGTCATGACGCTGTTGAGTTCCTGGGCCATCCTGGAAAGATCCTGCACCGCCTGGGAGGACTGCACCATCCCGTCGGTGGTCTCCCCGACGATGCGGTTGATCTCCTCAAGGGCCTTCGCGATCTCCTCGGACGTTGCGCTCTGCTCCTCCGCCGCGGTTGCGATGGAGGTGACCACGGCCGCATTGGTGGCGGACATGTCCACGATCTCCTTCAGGGCGTCCCCGGAACGATTGGCCAGGGTCGTGGCCTCCTCGACGTTGTGCACGGCGCCTGCCACGGCCTCCATGTTCGACTTGGCGGACTGCTGGATGGCGCCGATGCTGGAACCCACCTCCTGGGTGGCGGTCATGGTCTTCTCGGCGAGCTTCCTCACCTCGTCGGCCACAACCGCGAAGCCCCTTCCGGCCTCGCCGGCCCGCGCGGCCTCGATGGCGGCGTTCAGCGCCAGCAGGTTCGTCTGGTCGGCGATGTCGGAGATGACCCCCATGACCCCGCCGATGGCCTCGGCCTGCTTGCCCAGTTCCTCCATGTTCTCCTGGAGCTTGCGGGAGACGGTGTTCACGCCGTTGATGGCGCGCACCACCTGCTCCACGAGCCCCGCGCCCTCGGTGGCCTTGCCCTTGGAGAGTTCGCTCTGTTCCGAGGCCTTCGACGCGTTGCCGGCGACCTCGACGACGGTGGAGTTCATCTCGCTCATGGCCGAGGCCGTGGATTCCACCCGGGACCGCTGGATTTCCGCGCCCCTGGATATCTGCTCCACCTGGCTCGAGAGCTGCTCGGAGGCCGCGGCCACCCTGTTGCTGATCTCCTCGGCCTGCTTCGCCACTTCCATCATGGTGCGCTGCTGCGCCTTGATGCCGGAGAGATCCGTGATGAGCTGCAGGACCATGGCCAGATTCCCGTGCTCGTCGAACATGGGGATGGCCGTGTAGGCGATGTCCATGGTCTTGCCCTGGGGATGGGCGACGGTCTCGGCCGATGCCGGACGCTTCTCCCGGATGGCGAGGCCGAGGGCGTCCACGGGCGTCCCGTCGTCGTCACGGTTGAAGAGCTGCTTGCAGACTTTGCCGTTGTAGTCGGTGCCGGCGACCTGCTGCCCCACCTTGTTGAGGAAGCGCACCTTCCGGTCGCCGTCCATCACGACCACGGGACTCGGGATCTCGTCGATGATCTCGTTGAGCCGCCCGATGCAGGCGTTGACGCCCTCGACGATCTTCCGGAATCCGCCCTTGTAGAGATGGACCCGTCCGCGGATGAGTATGTCGCCGTGCTCGATCTTGTCGGTGAGCATGGCGAATCCCTCCTGCAGCTTCAGCAGGATTTTCGGGATTTCGGAGATGGCGCCGACCATCTGTCCGATCTCGCCTTTCTCCTTGACATCGCACACGGTGTCCAAGTCGCCTTCCGACACGGCGGTGGCGAAAGTCGAGACCTTGGAGAGGGTGCGGACGAGGGTGACGATGTTGAAAAGGGCCATCAGGACGCCCACGATGAATCCGCCGACCCCGGAATACGCGATGACCGTCACGGCGTTCGACACCGTGGCGAGGGTCAGGGCCTCGTTTTCCTCGGTCTGCTTGTCCACCACCGCATTGAACTTCTTGATGTCGGCGTCCATATCCCGGCCGAAGGCCATGGTTTCGCTCATGGCCTTCGACATGTTGTTGGCCTCGGCGATGAGGCTTTCGGCGGTCTGTATGAGGATGTCGTAGGCTTTCCTGATGTTGGCGAGGTTGGTGCGGCCGAGATCCGTGGTGAGAATGGGCTCGAGGGCATCGATGCCTTTCTTCATCGCTGTGACGCTCTTCTCCGCCTCTTCCATGTCATGGGCGCCGAGGCCCTGATAGAAGCGCCCCATGGCGCCGATGGCGGTTGCGAGGTCGGGCCACATGCCGCCGATGATGCCGAGGCACCTGCTGTTCCCGACTTTCTCGGCGGTCACGGTCATGGCGGCGAAGGCGTCGAATATGCTGTGGTACGCCGGGCGCATCTTGTCCACGTAGGCCTTGCGCAGCGTAGTCACGGACGCGGCCATCTTCGCGATCATGTCCCGCTGGACGATGGCGCGGCCCTTGACGTCCTCGAAGAATTTCCTGCGTTCCTCGAACCTGGTGCGGCTTGCGGAGTCGGTTGCGAGGCTGACTATGTGGGCCGCGGAGGCGCCGCTCGTGTCGATCCACTTCGCATCGTGGGTGCGCAGGAAGCGGTTGAAGGAGAGGAGCATGGTCGTGGATTCGGTGGCGATGTCCGAGAGGGTCGTGTTGGTGTTGGCGGCCCGGGCGTAGTTGTCGAACCCCGCGGAGACCGTCAGCATCTCTTGGCGACAGAAGACGGCCAGGACGATGATGATGATGTTCATCACCGCGAATCCGAGGATGATCTTGAATTTCGTGGTCATAGGGGGTCTCCTGTCGAGCGGGGCTGGGTGCCACGCGGTTTTTTCGTCTGCCCTCCGACTCGTATCCGGACGTCGGGTCGCCGTTTTCTTCCAAGTGCCGTTTCGGTTTGCAAGATGCATTCCAGCCGGATTGCCGCATGGCGGCGAATCGTCGGGGCGCACAATGCCTTCAAGGGATTCGGCGTTCCCCGAAAGGTGCATGCGACCTCTCCGCGTACTGTTTATCGGCAATCGGAAGAAATAGGTATAGAGAAAAAATGTGCCGGATCGGATTGCCGAGCTTCGTTTATAGACTTCCCAGTATAGATTTCCTAGACTTTTTGTAGTCCTTTCCAGCCAACAAGATGAAACTCAAGAAGCGGACGAAAGCTAGGATCTTGGCGGACTTGGCGACCAGAAGGACGGGAAGTCTCCGGCGTCGGGACCTTCGCCGCCATCCACGCGAACAGCCCCCGACGTGACGAAAGGCCCCCCGGCGGAACGTCCGCCGGGGGGCCCATGTCGCTTCGCGTTTTTCGCGTCGGCGGATCGCTACGCCCGGAGCTTGACCATGACGCTGTTGAGTTCCTGGGCCATCTTGGAGAGATCCTGCACGGCCTGCGAGGACTGCACCATCCCGTCGGTGGTCTCGCCGACGATGCGGTTGATCTCCTCCAGGGCCTTCGCGATCTCCTCGGATGTCGCGCTCTGTTCCTCCGCCGCGGTGGCGATGGAGGTGACCACGGCCGCATTGGTGGCGGACATGTCCACGATCTCCTTCAGGGCGTCCCCGGAGCGGTTGGCCAGGGTCGTGGCCTCCTCGACGTTGTGCACCGCGCCGGCAACGGCCTCCATGTTCGCCTTGGCGGACTGCTGGATGGCGCCGATGCTGGAGCCCACCTCCTGGGTCGCGGACATGGTCTTCTCGGCGAGTTTCCTCACCTCGTCGGCCACAACCGCGAAGCCCCTTCCGGCCTCGCCGGCCCGCGCGGCCTCGATGGCGGCGTTCAGCGCCAGCAGGTTGGTCTGGTCGGCGATGTCGGAGATGACCCCCATGACCCCGCCGATGGCCTCGGCCTGCTTGCCCAG
>JAISTH010000056.1 GCA_031272715.1 Desulfovibrio sp. | reverse complement strand
GGGTTCCGCGTCAACGACAAAGTGACATACAATGGGAGAACATGGTTTCTTGGCGGCGTGAGAAGTGCCGGAAATTGTGTGTTGAAGGACATACACGGAAACCGTCTGAAGACGGAAAGAGGAAAGAGCAGCAAGACCGTGAACCTGAAAGGTTTGTAAGGGTCTCGGCGGCGACCAGCAGGATGCGGGAGTGGATCAAGACGGGATAGTCTGTAGTGCCATTTTGTGTAGTGCCATTAAACGAAAAATGGAGGAGAGCATGGACAGTTCGGTGCGTATGGCGCCCCGATCCTCGTTGGCGGCCGATGCCGATGCGGACGAACGTCCCTCCTCGACCTGTCGCCCCACTGTTCCGACATCCTGGGCGATTCAAGCCTGCCGTGATTGAAGTTCCCACACGCCATCTTTTCTGGCTTTGTGACACAGGAGCATGCGAAGAGGCCCTCCGACTGGAGACTCTTCTCGTGTTCGCGAAAGCGCCATGAAAGCGTTGGCCCCACCGACGGCATCGACCTTCCCCCCCTGTCGATGCGCATGGAATACAAGTACGCGACACGTCTTGAGGAGTGCGTTGCGCGCGTTCCGAAGCGCTGAGAATTTCGGCATTTCCTGTCGATGTTCCGGCCGTGCCCAAGAGCAACGCCTTGCAGGACGACTCGCGGCAGATGACAAGCACTAAACTTGTCGTCTGCGGACATTGTCAAGGAGGGAGTTTGTGACAACATCTCGTGTGAAGACGGGATTGATCCTTCTGTCCCTCGCGTTTCTCATAGCGCACGCCTTCTGGCAGCATCGGATGCTGAAGAGGCAGGAGCAGGAATGCCAGACCATTCAGCTGCAGATGTCCAGGATCTCGGAGCATTCGAGGATGCTGGAGTCGCGGATGGCGTCCATCAGGCGCATGGCGAGCCACACATGCGTGTCCATACATGAACTGGGAGACGGCGGATTGCGCACGTTCGGCCTCACCGGAGGGGTCGTGCCGATGAGCATGGTCGCGGTCGGCGACGTCCAGTCCGACGACATCAAGGAGATGGCCAACGACAAGAACCTGAGCGTGGCCAACAACAATTATCTGAACGTGAAGGGTGAGAGCCGCTGGACCGGAGAGGTGGGGCGGGATGCGCAGGGGCACGTCCAGTTCGTGCATCCCATCTATTCCATCCGGGCCGGGGCCCTGATCCTGCGCAGCTACGTCCGGCAGCACGGCATCCGCACGGTGCGGGGGATCATAGACAGATTCTGCGAGGCTCCCCCCGACCTGCAGGAGCAGTACGTGAACTTCGTGGCGCAGAGGCTGGGCGTGGGTCCGGACGACGAGTTCCCGGTCTTCAATCGTCTGCCGGATCTGCTGGCCGCCATGGTCAAGTTCGAATCCGGGGTGGACGTCCCCGGGGAGTGGGTCGCCAGCTTCGACATCCTCAAGGACATGTGAGCCGCCCTTCCCGGGTGTCGTTCCCGGGAAGGGGCGGGTCTTTCGCGGCCCTGCGGTTCCTGCAGGGCTTTCGTCTCATTTGGTCTGGAAGTGGTCTCCGAAGTGGACGATGCAGGTCCCGTCGGCCGGGAGGTCGTCGGGGGACAGCGTCCACGTGGCCGAGGCCAGGCGTTCGTTCGGGGCGTGGGAGTTCACGAAGGCGTCCGCCGTCTGGAGGGTGGAGAGGACCGAGACGGCACCTTTGAGCCGGTAGTGGCAAGGGACGACGACACGGGGCTTGATCGCGGCGATCAGGGCGTCGACGTCGGCGCAGGTCAGGATGTGGTCGGAGCTCTCTATCGGCAGGATGAGGACGTCGGTTCCGCGCAGGGCTTCCATGACGTGTCCGGCGGGGGTGGGGCGGTTGTCGCCCCAGTGGGCGAACTTCAGGCCGCCCGTCTCGACGGTGATGATGGAGTTGTCCAGGTGCATGGGATTGTCGGGGGGCAGTCCCACGCCGCCTTCGGCGAACACCTCGGTCCAGACGTACGAGCCTTTGGCTGCGGACATGTGCTTGTCGCCGAGGCCCGTGATCCGTACGTCTCCCAAAGTGAAGACGCCGACGGGGCGCTCCAGCGTCACGGCGGCATGCACTCTGTGCACCGCGTCGTGGTCGAAGTGGGCGTGGGTCGAGAGGACCACGTCGCAGGAAATCTCCGGGAACGGCTTGGGGAACCAGGAACCCCATGCTCCGGAGGGGTCGTTCCGCCAGGGGTCGATGACGATGGTCAAGCCCCGGGGGGAGCGTATGCGGAAGCAGGAGTGCGCGAAGTACTCGACGCACGTCTGTCCGGGTTCGGAGAAGTCCCCGCCCTCGCGTTGCAGGCGGACGGCGTTGTTGTTGTTTTCGGCGAAGGTCCAGGCCTGCGAGCCGATCAGTTCTTCCTGCATGGCGTGCCTCCCGGTGTTGGGGTGGGGTCCGGGAAGTTCCGGCCCCGTGGTTGTGTGGTCGATATTGCCGTGACTGACGGCATTTTGCAAGGGCGTGTTTTCGGAAGACTGGAAAGGCGCTGTCTTTGAAAGGCCGCAACGGGGCCGTTTTCGGTGCCTAGGCATTCTGGAGGGCACGTCTCTAAGGTGGAGGCATGTCCAGTCGTATTTTGGAAACGTTTGCGGGATGGGGAGTGCGGGGCGCGCATGGCGGGACCGGGATGCCGACGTGCACAAGGGGAGCAGGACCGCTTCCCGGTCCGTCGCCCCGGGCATGCCATCGGGTCGTCGCCTGTTTCCTGAAGGGCCTGTCGCAAGATGCTCCCGCCTCCTGCGCTTCCCTTCCGCGGCGGCCGTTTTCGGTCGCTTTTTCCCGGGTCGCCGGGTGGTCCGGATCCCCTCGACCCTCGTAGGTCCCCCGTCCGTCAGGTACGGGACCGTCCCCTTCACCCGCCCCTTCGGCAGGTCGCACCCGTCAGGACGAGGCCGGAGTTGTCCGGCGATGGGAGGATCTCCCCGGCAGTGGCCGATTTCCCCATTCTTGACAAAAACGCGGCGCCTTGTTGACATTGAAATTCATTTTCAATATCCTCCCCGACATCGCAAGGCCGGGTTCGCCTCGCGGGGGCTCTGGAGGCCCCTCCGGACAAGGCCCGGCCGCAACCACAGCACACGGGAGTATCCATGAGCGTCACCCTCATCGGAGGCATGGACAGGCTGAAGCAGGAATACGTCGGCGTGGCCCGCAAGGGCGGGCACGACCTCAAGTGCATCAGCCGCAACGAGCACAACTTCGCGGACAGGCTCGGCAACCCCGACGCCATCATCGTCTTCACCAACAGGGTGTCCCACGAGGCCCGTCGCAAGGCCCAGGAGCACGCCAGGTGCCGGGACATCCCCCTCAGGTTCCTCCATTCCTGCGGCCTCTCCTCCCTGCGGCAATGCCTCGACAGCTTCGCCGATGCATGATAGAGGACCCGTCTCCATGAGTGAAATTGAAATTCATTTTGCGCCAACCGGCGCATCGGGCCCGGGATGGTCACCGGCCCGGCGGACAACCCACGGAACCGGCGCGGGCGCGAGACCTCCCGCTTCCCGGAAGGGGCGGCGGGGAACCGGCGCCGAGGAGGGTCGATGAGCAAGTACGGAGAGGCACGTCACGTGGAAGTGGAGCATGCGGCCAAGGGGCTCCGCATCGCCCTCGCGGGCAACCCCAACTCGGGCAAGACCACGGTGTTCAACGGCTACACCGGCGCCCGCCAGCACGTCGGCAACTATCCCGGCGTCACCGTGGACAGGAAGGAGGGCGAGGTCACTTGCATGGGCAAGGACGTCACCCTGGTCGACCTGCCCGGCATATACTCCCTGACCGCCTACTCCCAGGAGGAACTCGTCGCGCGTCGGGAACTCTCCAGGGGGAACGTGGGGGCGGTCATCGACATCGCCGAGGCCGGGGCCCTGGACAGGAACATGCTGCTGGTCGTGCAGATGCTGGAAATGGGGATTCCGGTGGTGCTGGCCTGCAACATGATGGACGAGGCAAGGAAGGCCGGCATCCAGATAGACATGCAGCGCCTTGGCAAGCTGCTGGGCATTCCCGTCATCCCCATGGTGGGACGCACCGGGGAGGGCCTGCGGCAGGCGCTGGAAGCCGCGGTGGAACAGGCCGAAAAAGGCGCGCCGCCCCCGCTGCACCTGTCCTACGGGCCGGACATCGACACGGCGCTTGAGGAGATGGAGACCATCGTCCATCGGACGGGACTGCTCAAGGACGTCTACAAGCCCCGGTGGATCGCCCTGAAGATCCTGGAGTCGGACGCGGAACTGACGGAGGAGGTGCGGACGGCCGACCCCGCGGCCGCGGCGGAACTCGAGGCCATCCGCGCCAAGCTCTCCGTCCACGTGAAGGACACGCTGCGGACCGACGTCGAAGGGCTGATCATCGACTACCGTTACGGCTACATCCACAGCCTGCTGCGGGACGGCGTCATGCGCCGGGATCCGTCGAAGGACAGGCTGGCGATGACCGACAGGCTCGACAGGGTGCTCACCAACGCCCTGCTGGGCCCCATCATCATGGTCGGACTGCTCTTCCTGGCCTTCCAGGTCACCTTCTCCGTCGGGGCGTATCCCCAAGGGTGGCTGGAGGACGGCTTCGCCTGGCTCGGCGAGAGCCTGGGCGCGGTCATGGCCGACGGCATGTTGAAGTCCCTGCTCGTGGACGGCGTGATCGCAGGCGTCGGCGGCGTGATGAGCTTCGTCCCCCTCATCCTCATCATGTTCGCCTGGATATCCCTCATGGAGGACAGCGGCTACATGGCCAGGGTCGCCTACATGATGGACAGGATATTCAGGTTCTTCGGCCTTCACGGCGCATCCGTCATGCCCTACGTGGTCTCCGGCGGCATCGCCGGGGGATGCGCCATCCCCGGCGCCATGGCCACGAGGACCCTCAGATCCCCCAAGGAACGGCTGGCGACCCTGCTGACGCTGCCCTACATGGCCTGCGGGGCCAAGCTTCCCGTGATGCTGATGCTGGTGGGCGCCTTCTTCCCCGAAAACGCGGCGCTGGTCATGTTCCTGGTCATGTTGACCGGATGGCTCGTGGCGCTGCTCGTGGCACGTCTTTTGCGATCGACGCTCCTCAAGGGGGAGGCCACGCCCTTCGTCATGGAACTGCCCCCCTACAGGATGCCCACGCTCTTCGGCATGCTGCTGCACTGCTGGGAACGCGCCTGGATGTACATCAAGAAGGCGGGGACGATCATCCTGGCCATATCCGTCCTGATCTGGGCCAGCCTGACGTTCCCGGGCCTTCCCGAGGAGAAGGCGGCGCCCTACGAGGCGAAAGTGGCCGCGCTGGAGGAGAGCATAGCCGCGCTGGCCGAGGACGCCCCCGAACGGAAGGCGCTTGAGGAGGAGAAGGATGCCGTCGAGGCCGAACTCGGGGAGGAGAAACTGGCGAACTCGGTGGCGGGCCGCCTCGGCAAGGCCATCGAGCCGGTGACCAGGCCCGCGGGCTTCAACTGGCGGACGGACATCGCGCTGATCGCCGGCATCGCCGCCAAGGAGGCCGTGGTCGGCACCCTCGGAACGGCCTATTCCATGGGCGACGTGGATCCCGAGGAGGCGACCTCGCTCTCCCAGAGACTCAAGGAGGACAATTCCTGGTCCAAGGCGACGGCCCTGTCGCTGATGCTCTTCGTCCTGTGCTACTCCCCCTGCCTCGTGGCCCTGGTGGTCATACGCCAGGAGGCCGGCCGATGGGCCTGGATGGGCTTCAGTCTGGTGTTCAACACGCTCCTCGCATACGCGCTTGCTGTGGGAGTCTACCAGGTGGCGAAGCCGCTGCTGGGATAGGCTCTCGCCTCCATTACGGGACGCGCCGGCCGGCGCGTCCCGCATCCTTGGCGCAGGTTTCCGATGCACCGCCTCGCCAGGGCCCCCGATCCCCCCGGTTCCGTGCCTTGCGCGGCCGGGGGGTGGTCTGCCTTGACGTGCCCTTTGGCCCATGCCTGTTTGTCGAGAAGGGCCGTTTCTGCTAGCTTTCCGGGCAGGTCGCAATGCGAAGCGTCCGGCCGGACCTGCATCGCCCCCCTCCCGACCGGCCGATCCTCCTCTGGTCACCCCGAACGCGGATTGCGAGGCCCGCCGATGTGCGAAAAAACCGTTACTCCCCAAAAGGCGTCGGAAAGCGGGTCGGGCCGTTCCTTGTGGCGGCTGGCCGTGGCGTGGCTCGCGGGGCTGGCGTTCCTTCTCGGCGGATGGGGCGTCGCCGTCGCCGCCGAATGGCAGGCCCACGTCATGCGTGTCGAGCCCGGAGGCGTCATCGTGGTGAGCGACAGCAGGCGGATGGAGGAGCCCGGCATCTTCCTGCGCTTCTACGGCGTCGATGTCCCCACGAAGGGGCAGCCCTTCGGCGACGAGGCGCAGCAATATCTCGAGAGCACCCTGCCCAGGGGGACGACCGTCAGCGTCCAGAACGTCATCAAGGAGGAGGGGGGGTCGATCAGGTGCATGATCCAGCTGCACGGCCAGTCCCTCAACTACCAGATGCTCGCCGAAGGACTGGCTTGGGTCAACCGGCGTCAGTGCAAGGCCGTCTTCTGCAGACGCTGGTTCATCCAGGAGCATCAGGCGGTGCAGGAGAAGCGAGGCGTATGGAGCATCCCCATAGGCACCCCGCCCTGGCAGTGGGGCGAAGAGGGGGAGGAGAAACCGCTCGCGAGGACCCCGCGTCGATGACCGGTTCCCTGACGCGGCGGACCGCCGAAACCCTCTCGCGCAGATACGCCTTTCCGGGACGTTCCGGAACGGCGGAAACGACGACGTCGGCCGCTCCGGAAACGGGCGACGCTGCAGGGCCCATGCCCGGAGACTCCCCATGAACGAGACCAAGACACATCTGCTGGTCGTCGACGACGAGAAGAACTATCTGGTGCTGCTGGAGACCCTGCTGGAGGACGAGGGATACGCCGTGACGGCCGTCAGCGACCCTGAGACGGCCCTCGCCTTCCTCCAGGAAAGCGAAGTGGACGTCGTCCTCACCGACATGAAGATGCCCAAGGTCTCGGGCGGGGAACTGCTGCAGCGCGTCAAGAAGAACTGGCCCACCATCCCCGTGATCGTCCTCACGGCCTTCGCCTCCGTGGACACCGCCGTGGACATCATGAAGTCCGGGGCCTTCGACTACGTAGAGAAAGGCAAGGCGAAGAACGACGAAATCCTGCTGACGGTCCACAACGCCGCGGAACTCTCCCAGACGCACCGCAAGTACCGTTTGCTGCTGGAATCACTGGAGGACAGGTACGGCGTCCACAAGATCGTGGGCCGCAGCCAGCCCATGAGGGACGTCCTCGCCATGGTGGACAGGGCCGCTCCCAGCAGGTCCACCGTGCTCATCACGGGAGAGTCGGGCACGGGCAAGGAACTGGTGGCCAAGGCCATCCACTACGCCAGTCCCCGCAAGGACAAGCCCTTCGTCAGCGTGAACTGCATGGTCCTGAACACCGGCGTGCTGGAAAGCGAACTGTTCGGCCACGAGAAGGGCTCCTTCACGGGAGCCGTGGCCCTGCGCAGGGGGCGCTTCGAGCAGGCGGACGGGGGGACGCTCTTCCTGGACGAGGTGGGGGAACTGACCCCGGATCTGCAGGTCAAGCTGCTGCGCGTCCTGCAGGAGCGCCGTTTCGAGCGGGTCGGCGGAGGGGAGCCCATCGAGGTGGACATACGGGTCGTCGCGGCCAGCAACAAGGATCTCACCGCCCTCGTGGAGAAGGGGGAGTTCCGGGACGATCTCTACTACCGGCTGAACGTGGTCCAGATCCCCCTGCCGCCGCTGCGGGAGCGCAGGGAGGACATCCCGCTGCTGGTGGCCCACTTCGTGGAGAAGATCATAAAGGACAACGCCATGTCCCCGAAGACCTTCAGCACCAAGGCGCTGAACTACCTCTCGGGATACGAGTGGCCGGGGAACATACGGCAGCTCGAGAACGTGGTGGAAAGCTGCATGGTGCTGGTGCAGGGGGACCAGATAGGCCTGGACGATCTGCCGCCGGAGATCCGGGCCGAGGACGACCAGTTCAAGAGCGCCGTGGATCTCCTTCCGGTGCAGCTGGACCTCGCCGACACCCTGGAGAAGATCGAGTCGGCCCTCATCCGTCGCGCCATGGCCCGGTCGGACTTCGTCCAGGTGAAGGCCGCGGAGTGCCTAGGCATCTCCAAGAGCCTGCTCCAGTACAAGCTGAGGAAATACGGCATCACCGGCCACTGATGCGGCCGTCCTTCATGGGGTGGGGGATCGGGGGCGGAACCAAAGGAAATGGCCGGACACCCGGCAACATCCACTACCGCTGCTTCCTTTCGGACCTGACGGGGTTCGCGGCGTTGCCGCCGTCCGACCATTGGGCATCCTACGCCTCGGGGGCGCCGGCCGTCAAGTGGCGCGGCCGTCCTCCCAGGGCGATTGCATGAACGAAAGGCCGGCCTGGCCGCCCAGGGTCTGCCCGCACGAAACTGCCCCCTGCCGGCCGGCGTGCCGGCTTTCCCCATCAGCCATTCTCGGATGCTGCCGGTTCCCGGGCCGAGGCGGCCGGTCCTTGGGGCGGAGAGCATGTGCGGCAGGCCGAAGACGCAGACGCCCTGTCGGCGGTGATGGGGCTTCGAGGAAGGGGAACCGGCTTCACCAGCGCAATTCTATACATGCTATCGCCCTGCACGGCCCGGAGACGAGGCTTGCGGATCCCGGGTGGGTGACGTACGATGGCAAGGCAATGAGACGCCGTGAAACGAGCATCTCAACCCAGCGGAGGCAGGGTCATGGACCTGGAAATGCACCCCATTCGAGAGCCGGATGGCGGGAAGTCCCCTTCTGCCGCGAAAACCGAGTCTTCCGAGAAAAGGCACCCCGTCCTGACTACAGAGGCCATCTTGCGGTCCATGGAAAGGGTGAACGAGTACGCCCTGAAGACGGGCCTATTTCAGGCCATAATAGACTCCGACATGTGCGATGACGGAAAACCCGACGATGTCTGATGCAAACGTGGACATGCCTTGCAACTGTTCAACAATGGCAAGCCACTAAAACAAAAACAAAAGGCGTCCCTATGGGCGCTTTTTGTTTTTTACAGCATGCATTTTAAAAGAGATGAGCAACTATGCAATAATGGTAGAGAATATAAATTATTTTAAACAAAACGATAAGTTATTTGAATTCATTGTCTAAGAATAATACTCACATAAAAGCGGCACTGCATCAGAGCTAATAACCCGATAGAATTCTTTGAATAAGATAGACAGTATTTTCGCTGAAGATTTTGCAGTGCTCTGACCGACACGTCCTATCCTATGATAATCTCAGAATAATTCAATGTGCGACATGAATACGCCAGTTTTTCATCCGTAAATCGCCCTGCGCGTCCTCAGGCGGTCATCTCCTTGATGAGTCCATCCAAGGCCTCGACTTGCGACGTGACGCGCTTCATGACGGTGGAGGAGCGTTCCATGCCCTGAACCGTCTCCTCGGTCACGTGGTTGACTTCCTCCAGCGCCTTCGCGATCTCCTTGCTCGTCGCCGACTGCTCCTCGGCGGCGGTGGCGATGGATCGGACCTGGTCGTTGGTGGAACTGGCCAGTTCCAGTATCTCCCTGAGGGCCGCACCCGACTGGTCCGCGAGTTCCGTGGCCCCCTTCACGGTCTCGAGGGCCTCCTCCATGCCCCGGGTGGCGTCCTGGGCGCCGGTCTGGATGGCGGATATGGCCTGTGCCACCTCGTGGGTCGCCTCCACGGTCTTCTCCGCAAGCTTGCGCACCTCGTCGGCGACGACGGCGAACCCTCTGCCCGCCTCTCCCGCACGGGCGGCCTCTATGGCGGCGTTCAGGGCCAGCAGGTTCGTCTGGTCGGCGATGTCGGAGATGACGTTCATGATCTTGTCGATGCCCACGGCGTGCTGGCCGAGGACCTCGATGTGCCCCTTGAGGCTGTCCGTCTGGTTCTTCACCCGGTCGATGGACTCCACGGAGGCGTTGACGCGCTGCGCGCCCTCCCGGGCCTTGCTCATGGTCATCTCGGCCTGCAATGCGGCATGGGAGGCGTTCTTCGCCACCTCGACGGTGGTGGCGTTCATCTCGGTCATCGCCGAAACGGTCTCCTCGGTCCGCCGACGCTGGATGTCCATGCCCTTCCCGATGCGCTCCACCACCTCGCTCATCTCCGCGGCGGCGCCGGAGACGTCTCCGGAGATCACCTCGGCCTTGTCCGCCGTCTGGCGGATGACCTTGCCGGCCTCGAGGATCGCGGCCTCCTGGCGTTTCATCTCGGTGAGCACCGTGAACTGGGCGAAGCATCCCAGGGTCGCCCCGTTGTGGTCGACGACGGGGGCCACGTCCAGTTTGGCGTAGAAGTCCTCGTTCCGGATGTTCTTCCCTTCGAAGTCGCGGCTGGGCGCCTTCGTCGTCGCCTGTCGCAGGCTGTAGATGTGATCTGAGATGTCCTTGTTCGAGACGAAGAATTCGGATACGCCTTTGCCGATGTATGACTCCGTGCTCGAGGAACAGCACATAAATGTTACAAGTTGCTCATTCAAGAAAGAAATTTTTCCATCTTTATCAACGACAACGCATGGCATTTCTATGCCATTCAATATAGCTTGCGAGAATCCGAGCTTCTCCTTTAGAACATTGACCATCGCTTCTAAGTTTGAACGAAGTTTGTTCAATTCAGTTGTCGACCCTTCATCATCAAGTACGGCGCTGAGATTCCCAGCAGTGATTTCATTTGTGAAGCGCATCATACCAAATATCGACCCTGTGAGATCTTTAATTATGTACAATGCAAGAAGGGAAGCGAGGATGAGTGCTATTGCGGTGGCTCCAAGCATTATCAAACGACGTTTTTCATAGTCAGCTATTCTGATACGTAGAAATTTTTCCATTTCGCCCGAGCAGACATGCCAATATTGAAATGCAGCCTTTCTCGCAGCATCTCCAACTTGCGTGAAGTTATCTTTGCTGACTTCTTTCCCCGAAGATAAGTCTGCGAGCATTTTTATGAATGGCTCTGTCGCGGATTTATATGCTGCGAAAGCAGGGTTAATTTGGGATGCAAGAGTTGGCGAGAGTCCATAAAAGTTTTTGTCTTCATTGAGTGAAGTTGACGTGTCGGATTCTATTCGCGTAAAATCCGACTCGGACAACATCTCGGCAAAAGAGTTGAACTTCCGAAGATCCGCATCGGTAAGTTTTCTGGAAAGCGCATCCTTCCCAAATTCCAGGATCGTCGTCAATCGTCGTTGTGTCTGGGGCAGGACGAGCAGCGTCAGATCCATCATGTAATAGCTGTCGAGGTCGGGATCGAGGATGAGATTCGAGGTGTCCCCCGCATGGGTGATCATGCCCGAGACATCGTCAAGCAGGGCGTCGATCTTCTTCCCGTAGTCGGCGTCCCGGCTCCCCTTGAGGCCGCTCCATCGGTTCGCGACCGCGGAGGGGGCGAGGCTTCCCCGGTTGCGCAGGCCAAGGCCCTCCGTGGTGAACTGCAGTGCGGTTCCGTAGAGGGCATTGACCTTCTGGAGATCCGCGAAGGCCCGGTCGACTTCCTCCGCATCGCCGGCGTTGGTCTTCGTGAGGGGCAGGTATTCGAGAAGCCTGACCAGCGGGCGCAGGAAGGCGTTCCCTTGGCCCTCGAGTCTGCTGAACGTCAACTGGTCGTTGATGTTCGACACGGCGAGGAAGAGCAGGACCCCGAGGGGGAGGACGAAGGCGGCCCCGATGGTGGCCAGTTTGGCGGCGAGGCTCGTTTTCGGCAAAGAGGCGCTGTGCATGTTCCGCTCCGCTGAAAGCAGGTGTCGGTCGATGACGGTTTTCCTCCTCGGCATGGACGCGGCGTCTGACGCGGGGGGTGTCGTCCCGACACCCGTCCAGGCCTTGGGGGGAAGACGAGGTGCGGTCACGGCGCACGGCATCGTCGTAAAACCTAATCGGGAAACCTCATACACTCTTTAGGCCAACGGCGGTACGATGTGAAAAAAAATTGTTCCATCTTGATGCGGCAGGTCATGCCCGGCGCCCAGTTGGAGGTTTTCTCACGCACGGGGAGGCGATGGATCCGGGGGACGGCACGGTGGAAAGGGAGGATTGTCCGTCCCGAGTCCATCCGTGGAATGGTCCAGTATCGCAAAATGTTCTTGCTGGCAGAAAATGAAAATTTAACCAGCACAGGCTTTCAGCGTTGTGGACCAGACAGTTCCCAAAGTGGAACGAATCCTCGGGAGAATATGGACGAGGGCGTGTCGCCATGGAGTCGCCCGGACCTGGGGCATCTCCGCGGCCGGCCGGTTCCGCGGACGGGAATGGCCAGAACGGGGTGACTTCGCCAGGAGACGGCCCGCACACGGAGATGGGGCTGGAAGGGCCATGGTGGCCGCACATCCCAAGGCGACCGCTGGAAAAATGGCTCCGGGGCGTACGTGCCATACAATCACGGCCGCGAAAGCCAAGATTGTGCGGCACATACCGTTCCCCCCTTCTTGGCGTCCCCCGGCCTACCTGCGGCCCATCGAATAGTTGCGCAGCAGGAAATCGTGCTGGAAGGCGTCGATGTCGCCGTCCAGCACCGCATCCACGTTGCCCGTCTCGGTGCCGGTCCGGTGGTCCTTGACCAGCCGGTAGGGCTGCAGCGTGTAGGTGCGTATCTGGCTGCCGAAGGCGATGGCATCCTTGTTGGCGTGGTCGGCCTGGCGTTCGGCCTCGCGCTTCTGCAGTTCGAGGTTGTAGAGCTTGCCTCGCAGCACCCGCATGGCGCTGTCCTTGTTGCTGTGCTGGGAACGCTCGTTCTGGCACTGCACGG
>JAISTH010000040.1 GCA_031272715.1 Desulfovibrio sp. | reverse complement strand
TTCAGGGCGCGCTCGGCAACGCCTGCGAAGTCCTTTTTGCCGCCCAGCGTCTTCCCCTGGACGATGGCCTTCTCGATCACCGCCACCGGGACATCGTAGGCCTCGGCGAGGGCGGCGCGTCGCTCCACTGGCAGCAGCGTTGCCACGCCATGTTCCTTGGCCAGACGCTCCCAGACGCCCTTGCGCTCCCGAACGCCCAGTTCCTCGAAATGCAGGCTGCGGGTGAACCTGCGCAGCACCGCCTGGTCGATGTGCTCGACATGGTTGGTGATCCACACGATGCGCTGGTCTCTCTTCTCCAGGAAGCGATTGAGCCAGGCCTTGTCCTTGCTCCCGTCGAAACGGCGCCAATCCGTGTCCAGCAGACGCTCCGCCTCGTCCACGAGGACGAAGGAGCCCTTGCGTCTGGAGGCCAGGCGCAGGCTGGCCGTCAACGACGCCCTCCGGTCCCCGTCGTCGTCCCTCTCACGACTCAGCACGCTCAGGGCATCGACCTTCAGATGCGCGGCGAGGCTGCGGGCGAAGGCGGTCTTGCCGGTCCCGGGGTTGCCGTAGAGGAGCAGGTGCACCGGCGTGCCGTCCGTCTGCCGCATCAGGTTCGCGATGTCCTTGATGTCCTCGGCGGGGAAGGCGTAGGCATCCATGGGCAGAGCCTCGCCCTCCAACCGCTGGCAGAAAAGCGCCTCGGGGTTGCCCCCTCTGCCGTCCCAGAGACGCATGACGCCGCCGTCCAGACGGAAGTACGACCGATCGTCGTCCAGCACGCCGGCGTCCGCCATCTCGCCGAGGCAGCGTTCGATGTCGTCGGGGCGCAGTCCCAGCACGACCCCGAGCATGCGATGGTTGCTCTGCTTGTAGAGCTCCAGATGGTCCTCGAAATACCGCTCGAGGGGATTGAAGGTCTGGCAGAGGTAGATGAACTCGCAGAAGACGACCCCGTCGGGAGAGAGCCCGAACAGTTCCTGCATCTGCCCGGCGGCCTTCACGTACGTTTTGCACTTTCCCTCCTTGGCGAGGGTGGCCATGGTCTTCGCGCACTGCCCGTCCACGATGTGGCGCACGGGACCCGCCAATGTGGGGCGACGCCGCAGCAGGCCCTCCAGTTCGTCGTCCAGGTCCCGCTCCGGGGTCTCCAGGATTTCGTCAATGCTGATCTGCATTTTGCGGGAGGGCATCTTCTCCTTCAGCTCGAACAGTATCTGTGCGAGCTCTCCGGTCGCGAACTGGAGGCAGGTGAAGAAGTTGGAGTCCAAGCGAATTTCCCGGGAGGAGAGGATACGGCACCATTGCGCCGCCTTGTAGCGCGCATGGAGAGTCTCCGGCCCGACCAGTTTCTGCGTGATGCTTGGCATGATCGCACTCCTTGTGATTTATGCGTTTGCAGTGGCATGATATATGCGTGGCACTGCGCCTTGAATGCGGGAAGGTGTCGGAGCCTTTCGGCCGGCAGTGTCCCGACCATCGGGACACTGCCTGGGACAACGGATTCCGGGGCCTCGACGTCATCCTTCCCGCGCCATCAGTTGTACTGTGCTATCGTTTCGGAACCCGAAACGCCGGAAGATTTTTCGAACCTTTTTGATGTGCCTGAAAGCGGCCTGGCTCTAAGGCAAAAACAGGTATCGAAATCGTGCCTTCCTGCGCCAACAGTTGTATCCAGGCATCGTTTCAAAAATGGTAACGACGGAGGTTTTTTTCGAACCTTTTGATGTGCCGGAAAGCGGCCTGGCTCTTGGACAAAAACAGGCATTGAAAACGGTTCGTCACCTCCTGGCATCAGGTGTCCAGGGCAACGGCCTGGACAGCGGCTTGATGCGGATGTGGTCGATACGGATAGGGCAGGGCGGGTTATTCCTCCGACTCCAGAAGGGCGGGATGAGTCATCCCCAAAAGGTCTCCGCTCACGGAACCTTGGGCCGGCAACCGCGATGGCGCGGCATCGTGCCCACCCGTTCCTGCACGGGATCGTCCAAAAAGTCGTGCCCGCAGGGTGCCCTAGACGGCGGCCGCCCGGTGGCGGCTCCCATGGCCCTCCATCCTTGCATGCCATCGCCCGAAAAGTTTTCGGCTCCGGGGATACCTTGACGGCAGCCGTTCTCGGGGCGGTTCCCACGTCCCTCCGTCCGAGCGTGCGCTCCCCCAAAAAGTCGTGTCCGCAGAGGCCGGGGGCGTCGGTCGCTCCGAGGCGCTTCCATGGCCGTCCCTCCTTGCATGCCATCGCCCAAAAAGTTTTCGGCTCCGGGGATACCCGGACGGCAGCCGCTCCTGGGGCGATTTCCACGTCCCTTTGTCCTTGCGCGGGTTCTCCCAAAAAGTCGTGTCCGCAGGGTGTCCGGGAAGGCAGCCGCCCTGGAGGCGCTTCCATGGCCGTCCCTCCTTGCAATGCCATCGCCCAAAAAGTTTTCGCTCCGGGGATACCTGGACGGTGGCCGCCCCGGTGGCGGTTCCCATGGTCCTCCGTCCGAGCGTGCGCTCACCCAAAAAGTCGTGTCCACGGGGTGTCCGGGCCGGCGGCCGCTCCGGTGGCGGTTTCCATGATCCTCCGCTCGAGCGTGCGCTCCCCCAAAAAGTCGTGTCCATGGGTGCCTGTCAGGACGGCAACTGCTCCCGCGGTCGGCTCCATGGCCAGAGTCTTTGCGCGGGGCCTCCAAAAAGTTTCCGTCCGCAGGGACATGGGCTGGCAGTCGCCCCGTTTGCGGTGTCACGCCCCGTCCTTGCGAACGGCCTCACCCAAAGAGCCTCGCCGGTCTGACGATCCTGATATCCCGCTTCCCATCAGGCCAATGGGGCTTCCCAGGAACGACGCAAAAGGCCCCCATGGATAGGGGGACCTTCAGGCGAACCGCTGACCACGCCCTGGCATCTCATGCCAAAGGCGTCACGGCGGCGAAATTCGCTTGGGAGTAGGATGGGAAGCGAGCAAGGCTCAAAGCGGGAAGAGATGTGCGTATGCACCTTTCCCACGGAACCCGTCAGCGGCGGGATTCGCCGCTGTTACCCAGATGTGGCGGCGACTGTGCTCACGAACAGCGCCGCCTTCGATCGGAATCCTTGATTGTCGCAACATAGCACAAACGAGGATTCTTGTCAAGCACTTTTTTGCCTAGAAGCAGGCCGGTTTCAGAGGCACGGAGAATTGCCTGCCGCGCAGGGTGCGTTCCGTCATCTACGCCGCCGTGCCATTCGAGGCGGTCCTGTGCCGGCGTCCGCGCCGAGCACTTGGAATTCCTCGCCGGTGCAGCTATGCACTACGGAAAAGTTTCGGAGACGCAATTTTCTGCTTGGCATCCGGTCCTCGCGGGACTATAGCGGGATGCCTGCACTTGTGCGATATAGCTTGGAGGGGAGGAAGGCCATGAGCTTTGTGTATCACAGGAAAACCAATGGCACCGTCTACGTCTACGAACAAGTCCAACACTGGGACAAAGAAAAGAAGGGGCCAATGCCCAAGCAGAAGTACTTGGGGAAACTCGATCCCGTGACCAACGAGATCATCAGTACCAATGGTAAGAGGAGAAGTATCTCTGAAAATTCGATGGATGATGGATCCTGCACTCACAATGCTGCTAGTTCTGCACAACACATGGCCTGCATTGAAAATAAAGTCGATAATGCTAACGAGGAACACGCACCTATATCATTTGGTAAGTGTACAGAAGTACCGAAGGTCCGTACTTACGGTACATATACACTTTTCGATAGTATATCAAATAGATTAAATATTACAAATATACTTAATGAGGTATTTGACACAAATTTAACACAGCTAATACTTAGTGTTATATATTATCTAGTTGAACTTGGCAGATCTCTTTGCAGGATTGAGACATGGAGTGCATCTCATGTTCATCCATGTGGAAATGTTCTTACATCTCAAAGAGTTACTGAATTACTTGATCAAATCACAAGTGACAAAATAAACAGATTTTTATCAATTTGGTCGAGAACTATTTTAGAATCAGAATAAAATTACAACGATGCTACGTCTATATCAGATAAGTTAGGATTAATAGCGTATCTGTCGCCTGGACATGGTGGCGATAATGATGACGTAGCGCAAAGCAACGTTCTGCTGGCGACCGGCCAGAATACAGGGTTGCCCGCATATTTTAAACTGCTTCCAAAGGGTATGCCTGATGTAGACGCACTCGTCGGCACTGCCAGGGAACTTTCACTGCTTTGCGGCAGTAACGAGCATGTGCATTTCCTGTTAGCACAAAACTTCAGCAGTCTAAAAAATATCGAGGAACTGCTGAGAAATAATCTAGATTTTACAATAGCGGCCCAGATCGATAGAAGTTGGATTCAGGAGATACTTGATGAATTTAGAGGTGAGATGTACCTGCCTAAATATATATACATACTGGACGACGATGAGTGCACATATGCCGCTAGTGCATCCCATAGCTTAGTAATTGATGGCGGCGATCGTACGTACCGCGTATTCATTTTTTAGAATTATTTAGATGCGAATAAACAAATAGCTGAGTTCAACTCCATATTACAGGATTGCAGACTTGAGATTGAGTCTGGAGATCTCTTGTTCTCGCACAAAGAATATTATGACAACTATTTCAAAATAACTGAGAAAAGCGGTAAAATCATACGAGTCGAGTACAATAATGCTCGAATTAGCGAATACATAAAAAATTATGCTGGCTATTCATGCATCGTGTCGAGTAAAATAAAAGATCCTAATGAAGCATTGTCGATCTACAGGAGCCGTAACACTGCAAAAGGAGAATTTGACGTTTTATGCGATGAAACAGAAATTTAGGAGTTTGTGGTGCACACTGACGATAGAAAAATGTCTAGGGCATTTCTTCAATTCATTTCCCTTGCATACTCAGCAGGAATATATAGAGTTAAAAATACAGACGATGCGTTGAAAGATCTATCGGTATGCGAAATCATAGACAATATGCAGACAATATCAAAAATTTACTTGAAAGACGCAAATTCTAAAACCCAAGAGCTGATATCAGAGATCGGTCCACTCCCCAGAGAAATCATACGGGCCTTTGGCCTCATGCATTATTACCAATAGTAAAAAATCTTCTCCATGCATATATTACTGCCTTGCCTGCCGTTTAGGACTTTCGAGAAGCGCATTCAGCTTCATATGCAGGATTATTCCGACCATATTTTTTAAAGGAATGTTCTCGCATCGATGATGTCCTGTATCATCCTGAGATCGTATTCATTCTGTAGATCAAGATAAAGTGAATTTTGTGATTCTTCGCAAATGCGTTTTGCGATAGTGGTTTTCCCTCATTGATGCGGACCTATTATCGCTGTAACGTGATAGACTTTCAGCGATTCCCGGATGTCCAGCTCAAGCATTCTCGGCATGTATTCGTTAATCATTTTGTGTCTCTTATAAGTTTGAGCCCTCATGAATCAGTCGCCCTTTGCCGGCAACTCAACCATCAAAATAAAAATGCTCCCACTGACGAAACAGCGGGAGCATTTTGCTTTGTATTTGGTCGGCCTGCAGCCTGTCGTCTCAGCACAACTCCTGCAAGGTCCATTGCCAGTCCCATCCCGGAAACGTCCCCACGCTCCCGCGACGGACGATCCCGTGATGCGCTATTTGTGCTCCTTCCACTTCTTGTTGGAAAGCTCCGCCAGCACCTCGATCACCGCCTGCGTGCCGTCGCTGCCCCGGTTCCGCAGCTGCAGCATGCGGTAGAAGGACTCCGCCAGGGTCGTGGCGGGGAGCACGATGCCCATCCTGCGGCACTCCTCGAGGCACAGTCCCAGATCCTTCACGAAGTGGTCGATGAAGAAGCCGGGCTTGAAGTCCCGGATCAGCATCCGCCGCCCGAGACCGTTCATGGCCGCGCTCCCGGCCGCTCCCGCCGCCACGAGTTCCAGCCACTGGGCGACGTCGAGGCCCGCCTCCTGGGCGAAGAGCAGCGACTCGCACACGCTGAACATGACCCCCGCCACCGCCACCTGGTTGGCCAGCTTGGCCTTCTGGCCCGTTCCCGGGGCGCCGCAGTGCATGAGCTTCTTCCCCATGGCCTCGAAGCAGGGCTTGGCTTTTTCGAAGGCCGCGGCGTCCCCGCCGACGAAGATGGAGAGCGTTGCGTTCCTGGCCCCCACGTCACCGCCCGTCACCGGGGCGTCCAGTGAGACGCATCCCTTCCTCTGCGCCTCTTCGGCGATCCTTGCGGCCAGGGCCGGGCTCGAGGTGGTCATGTCGCAGCAGATGCCGCCCTTGCCGAGGCCCGCGAGAACGCCGTTGCCCCCCAGGAAGACCTCTTCCACGTCCTTGGGGAAGCCCACGATGGCGAACACGATGTCGGCCCCTTCCGCGGCCTTGGCCGGGCTCTCCGCCCATGTCGCCCCCTTGTCCAGCAGGGCCTGGGCCTTCGCCTTCGTCCGGGTGTACACCTGCATCTGGAAGCCCTTGTCCGCCAGATGGCCCGCCATGGAGGACCCCATGACTCCCGTGCCTATCCAGCCCACTTTCTTGATGTCGGCCATGTGATTCTCCTCGGTCGTTGTCGTGGATGCCCGTTGGTGCGCCTTGTGCGCAAGGGGCCGCCGCCCGTCGTCTCCCCGCGGGATGCGGGGATGCGTCGGGCTTGGCTCAGTTGTACCGTCTCTTCAGTATCTCCGCCTCCATGTCCTGGGGGCGCATGGGGGAGAGACCGCTCTGCGCCGACATGTGGCGGAGGAACAGCGTCAGGTTCTCGCGCATGTTCACGTTGAAGGGATCCGTGCCGGCGAAGTCCTTCGTCAGTGCGTCGCCGGCGTCCTTGAGCTCCGCCGGGAGGACCTCCTTGCTCTCCTCGAGCTTGCTGCGATAGAAGGCGAAGCACTTCGCGAAGCTCGTATCCATCATGTCGTAGCCTTCCTGCGCCTTGCGGCGCAGGACGAGCAGCTTGTCTTTCGTGCCCTTCACCGTCGCCTTCTTCATGTCGTCGTCGATTTCGGTTATCTGGTTGCGCATGGATCCCCTGCGGCTGTTGTAGTTGCGCAGGCTCTCGATGATGTAGACGCCCGAGCGGAGCAGGGATCTGGCGTACTCCTGCCGCTGCCGCGCCAGGATGACGTTGTGCTGCATGAGCGTCGCGCGCAGTTCGTTGAGCTTCTTTTTGCCCACCGGATCCGCCGTCTGTTCGATGAGCTTGTCCAGCACGGTCACGGGATTCATGTCCGGGGTGAACGCGGCCTTCTGGGTGATGACGGGGGGAAGGGTCTCCCCCGCGCTTTTCCATTCCTTCTCCAGCTGTTCCTGACGTGCCCTGTCCGGGACGTTCACGGCGGACAGCACCGGCCGGAAGCCCATGTCCGAGGCCTTGTGCGGGCCGTCGGCCTGGAAGAAGGCGGCTTCCTCCCGCCGGCCCGGCAGGATCTGCTGCTCGTCGTCCTGGAAGGATCCCCCCTTGCGCACGAAGCCCCCCGACGATCCGTGCAGGCGGCCTCCCACGGAGAGGTGGAAGGGATCCAGGACCATTTCGGCTGCGTTGCCCGCCGTGTCGTAAAGCTTCAAGGGGTTGGGGGCGCGGGAGCCGATGGAGGCAAGGCCTTCGGCTCCCTGGGAGGCGTTCCCGGACCGGTAGACCGCGTAGTCGCTCATGGGGCGCCCCTTCTCCATTGGGAAGAAGTCCTCCTGCAGCAGACTGTCCGGTCCCACCATCTGTCCTCCCCGGGCCGCGTATTCCCATTCCGTCTCCGTCGGAAGCCGCACGAAGGTCGCGGTCCGGTCGGAATCGCCGGGGCGGGGCAGCTTGTCCGAGGCGTTCTCCAGAAGCCACTCGCTGTACTTGCGGGTGAACTCCACGGCCTCGTACCAGGAGACGTCGGTCTTCGGCTTCGCGGAATCCGGACCCACGATGGCCTCTCCCTCCATGACGGCCCGCCACTGGAGGTTGGTCACCTCGTACTTGGCGATGAGGTAGTGCCCGGAATCGGGCGTCCCCTTCCAGTCGGGGGGAAGGTCCTCGAAGCGCAGGGGCGCGGCGATGGAGGCGGTGAACCGGCGGTCGTAGAAGGCCCTGTCGGCGTCGTAGCTGTCCACGCCGGGCTTCATGGGCTGCTCGTCGATCAGGCGTTTGGCCTTCACCGCCACCAGGCGGAACGTCATGGAAAGCCCGCAGGGCATGGGAAGGGTGATGTCCCCCTCGTCGACCACGGGGTTGCAGGCGTCGGCGGCGGAGGTCTCCCCTCTCGCCTTGAGGGCGCCCCACGCGGGGGCGGAAGGAAGGGACAGGAGCAGGGCGAGGGTCAGGAGCAGAAGGTTCGCCCAGGGGCGGCGGGGCCGGGAAGGGGGGGACGTTGGGGTCCTAGACATCGCGGATGACCTCTGAGGGTTCGATGCGGGCGGCCTGCAGCGCGGGTATCAGGGCGGCGGCGAGACTGCATGCGGCCACGATCCCGAAGGCGAGCAGAAGGTGTTCGGGAGGGAGCGTGCAGACGCTTTCCCCGGGGCGGAAGTTCGCCCCGAAGAGGCGGTTGACGATGGAACTGACGCCGGCGTAGATGCCGGTCGCCAGCATCGTCCCGAGCACGGTCGTGGCGAGGGCCTGCAACAGGGGGAAGAGGGTGAGGGCGAAGGTGCTGAAGCCCGTGAGGCGCAGCAGTCCGAGGATCCGCTGCTTGCGCTTGACGGTGGCGAGGGTCGCGCTGACGGTGGAGGCGATGAAGCCGGCCGCGGCGGCGGAGCAGATGAGGAGGAAGATCAGGGTCAGCGTTTCCGAGAGCTGCAGCACCTGCTCGATGTCCTCCGCGTGGGTGTAGACCTCGATCTTGCTCTCTTCGAAGGCGGCGCGCAGCTCCTCCACGTCCGTCAGATTCCGGGCATAGCAGCGGAAGCTCGGGTATTCCCGAGGGCCCGTCGGCGGCGGATCCCCGACCCAGCCCTGGGCGGCCCCGAGGTCGGTCGCGGCGCGGCCGTCGCGGAAGTATTCGCAGGCCTCCATCAGGGGGAGGGGGACGTAGGCCGTGTCCTTCTGTTGCGCGGCCAGGGGCAGCACCCCTGCGACCCGCAGCGTGACCCAGGCACTCTCCACGCGGCCCCGGTACGTGCGTTCCAGTCGGCCCTCCAGCGTCTTCCCCGTGGCCAGTCCGAGCTTTTCCGCGGCCGAGGCCGAGACGACGATGTCGATGGGGGTGCTGGACGGGGTCTTCGGCATCCGGGGCGGGACGATCCCGTATCGTTCGAGCAGCGGATCCCCCGGCGCCGTGGGTTCCAGGGAGACGGTGCATTTGACGGTCGTCCCGTCACGGGGGCCCTCGTCGGGGCTCGGGGGGAGGATGTCCTTGGGCGCCACGGGCAGCGTCACGACGGGCTCGGTTCCGCTTTCGGGTGCGCCGACCCGGGGCTTGGCCTCCGCCTCCCGGCGGGCCACCAGATCCATGGTGGCGGCGATGTTGCGGGTCCTTGGCTGGACGAAGGCGATCAGCGGGTGCTTCGCGAGCTGTTGGAGGTAGTCCTCGCCGTATTTGCCGCTGCCCACCGTGGATATCTCGAGGGTGCGGGGATCGTTGCGCAGGCGTGTCGTGAGGGTCTCCACCACCCCGAACTTGACCCCGTACAGGACCAGCAGCGGGGCGAGGACGGCCGCGAGGCTCAGGATCGCGCAGATGGAGAGCAGGCGTTCGTGGCAGTAGTCCGCGATGGAGAGGCGGCAGATGGCGGCCAGGGTGCGCATCAGCTTTCCGTCGTCACGGTGGATGTCACGGAACCGTCCTCGTCCGACGGCTGCGGGACGCGGACGAGGGTGAACCCCGCCCGTTCCGCGAGATCAGGGGCGTGGGTGACCATGATGATGGTGATCCCCTGCTCCTTGGCGATTTCCGTGAAGATGGCGAGGATCGTCCGGGCGTTGAGGGGATCGAGGGACGCGGTGGGCTCGTCCGCCAGCACGATGGGCGGGCCGTGGGCCAGCGCCGAGGCGATGGCGACGCGCTGCCGCTCCCCCACGGAGAGGGTGTCGGGCTTCTTCTTCAGCAGGTGCCCTATGCCGAGACGCTCCACGAGCGCCGGTATCGCCTCCCGCCGTGCGTCGAGGGAGCCGAGGCACTTGCAGCGCAGGACGATGTTCTCCCGGACCGACAGGAAGGGCAGCAGCCCTCCCGTCTGGAGGATGTAGCCGAGGCTCGCGAGGCGCAGTCCGGCCAGACGGTCAAGCCCGCCACGGCGCCAGCATCCGAGGACGTCCACATCCGTGTCGGGGTGGGGACGCATGCTGAAACGCGCTTCGGTGCCGATGGTGATCTCGGGGCGCAGGGAGCAGGCGAGCAGGTCCAGCGCCGTGCTCTTCCCGCAGCCGCTGGGGCCGACGATGGCCATGAGCCCGCCACGGGGGACGGCGAAGGAGGGCATGCACAGGCTGAAGCCTCCCGGCCTCCTCTTGCACAGGTTGCGCACGCTGTAGACGTGATCCACCGGGCCATCCCCTCAGGGCAGCATGTCCAGGGGAACCCGGTAGACCCAGTCGCCGGAGTTGGACTGGCCGAAGGTCTCCCAGGCGCCCCTGTCCCTGTCGTATTCCTGGTAGCGGGCCAGCCGGGCCTTGAGCCGGTTGACGAAGGCGGTCTGCTCGCCGACGCTTTTCCGGTACCAGTCATCCTCGTTGAGGAGCATGACCTCGCTCTTGTAGGGGAGCCCTTCGAGGAACTCCGCGAGCACGCCCAGTTCCGCAAGGGTCTTCTTCTGCGTGGGCGCGTTGGGATCCCGGGCCATGCGGGTGCTGGCGGAGAGTATCCCCTGGAAGAAGTCCCGGGAGTCCGTCTTCTTGGTGCGCTCGGCCTCGTCGACGATGATGTTCAGGCTGCTGGAGAGGTCGCTGAGCTGGTTCTTGGTGAGAAGCACCGCGACGTCCACGTTGGGGACGTGCTTCTGCTTCGCGAGGAGCTTCAGGTCCATGTCGGTGATCCAGGAGTCCACGACGGAAGGGGCGCGCGTTTCCTGCTGCCTGCCCAGATAGTCCAGCTGCATGGCGTAGCCCAGCCTCTCGGCCATGAGCTCCGCCTGTTTCTCCGGGGACTGGCCCTTGGGGGCCTCCTCCTTGGGACGCGTGGCCTGTTTGCCTTCTGCGGTCGCGGTGACCATCTGCACAAGCCTTGAGGCGAGGGACTTGGCCGTCTTCAGGAATTCCGTGGCGCCCTTGACGTGGTCCGGGACGTCGATGGCGAGGTAGTTCGACTGCCCCCCGGAAAGCCTGGTCAGCTTCCGGTAGGACTCCTCGGCGTACTGGTGGTTCTTCTTCCCGGCCGGGCTCTTGATGTGGATCGTGGAGATCCAGATGCCCTTCTGCCTCGCGAAGTCGTTCATCGTCTCGACGTCCATGGGGATGGACTTGTTGACATCGCCGCTCTGCAGGGGGCCCGCGTCCGTGACGAGGAGGATGAGGCGGGAGGAGTAGTCGCCCCAACTCAAGGATGTCACCGCCTGCTGGACGCCAGCCAGGGAGTCCTCGTTGAAGTCGTGGCTGGAGGCCGTGGCCTGCTCAACCTGGGCGAGCTGCTTCTCCAGCACCGTCCGGTCCTTCGCCGTGGTGAAATCGCAGATCACCTTGGACACGTAGCCCAGGCCCGGCGTGGCCTTGACGCTGCTGCGGAAGACGACGACCGCGAAGCCGACGTTCTCGGCCATTTTGCTCTTCTCGATGGAGTCGTAGATGCTGCGTATCAGGTTCAGGCTCTGGTCGATGTAGGGCTTCATGGAGATCGACGTGTCGATGACGAGGGCGATGGCGGTTCTCGGAGGGCCGGCGGGCTTGCCCTTGGGAGCGTCGGTTCCGGGATCGATGGATGCGACCTTCAGGAACTTCACGCCCTCGAAGGGACTCGTCATCTCCATGATGGGCATGATGTAGAAACGTTCGCTGGAGACCGCCCCCTTGGCGTCGTCGGGTTCCATGGCGACGAGCCGGCCGCCTCCCTTCCCGCTGCCCGCGATCAGCGCGTCGATGCGCTTCTCCATGTCGTCCGCTGCGCACAGCTGGGCGAGGTCCTTCTCCTCCCTGAAGAAGAGGACGGGGTCGCGCCCCGTGCGAGGCGTGAAGAGCAGGGTGAGGGACTGGTCCCACCTGGTGGTTTTCTCCTCGTCGATCCAGCCGTCGGCGCCGGTGCTGGACGTGCCCACCTCGAGCTTCCCCTGGCCCTTCCCGTACACGTAGAACACCGTGAAGGGGGTGACGGCGTCCTTCAGCACCTTGGCGCCCGCGGCCTGCGTCGCCAGCAGTTGCGCTCCGGGATGGCTGATGACCCGCTGGTAGAGGGTCTTCTTCCCGTCCTGGAGCAGGGGCTTCGAGTTCGCCGCCGCCATGGAATGCGACGGCAGGCAGGCGAGAAGGAGGAGGAAGGCGGACAGTGCGAGACGCGGGAGCATGGAGTTCTCCTTGACGAGGGGATGGGGACGGACGGAGCCAGAGCGCAGGTTCGGGGCTATCGCCACGTGCGCAGCAGTTCTTTGGCTTCCTGGTCCCCCTTGTCGGCCATTGCCTGGGTCGTGGCGCGCAATGCGTCGAGGGCCGGGGTCGCGTCGGCGACGCCCGCATCCCGGGCCTTCTCGTACCAGTATTTGGCCTGTGCGAGGTCCACGCCGATGGTGCCCTTGGGCATCTTCGACGCGGGATCGTAGTAGGCTCCCACCATGAGCATGGCCTGGGGGTGTCCTTTCTGGGCTGCGTCCTCCAGCAGGAGGAAGGCCGCATCGCTGGCGTCGCTGGAAGCGTCCTCGGTGCGGTAGTGCCTGCCTTGGTTGAACGCCGCATCGCGGTCCGGACGGGAGCGGAGCAGTTCCCTGGCATGGTCCTTCGGCGTTTGCGGGGCCTTGGGCGCGGTGGCCCCGGCGGCTTCCTGCCTCGGATTCGGCAGTGGCGGCGTGGGCTGCGCGGTCTGCGGGGTCTGCGCGGTCTGCGGGGTCTGAGCGGTCTGCGGGGTCTGAGCGGTCTGGGTCTTCGGCACGGCGAAGTGTTTCGTGTAGAGGAAGTACCCGGCGCCGCCCAGCAGCAGCAGAAGCAGGGCGGCGATGGCGCCGAACTTCAGCAGGCGGTTCCCGTCTTCCGGGGCAGTGGTCGCCGCCACGGCCTGCGGTTGGTTCTCTTTGGAAGAGGGCTTTTCTTCGGCAGGGGCGGCGGGTTCCGGATCCATCGAGAGCGTTTGCGGCGCTTCGTCCTCGGGCTCCTGCACGGGTTTCGGTCTTTCTTCGGGGACGGTCAGAGGGACGGCGGAGCGGATCCCGCCCCCGTCTTCGCCTGGGGACCGGACCAGGGAGGTCACTTCGAGGGCGATGGTCTCCCCCCCGATCATGAGGCCATAGGTGGTCAGCGAATCCAGTGCGTCGACGACGAGAGGCCCGACCTCGAGATCAATGACGTTGCCCTGCACCGTGGCGTTGTCGGGGGGGAGGAGGCGCTGGCTTTCCTGCCATCCTCCCTGCCCCAGATACTTCCCGTCCGTCGACTGCCTCAGCGAGAACCGCAGACTGCCTTCCATCGCTTCGGAGACGACTTCGGGAGGGGCGTTCCTGACCCGGATGATCCCGTGTCCCGCGCCCTTGGCGGCGTTCGGCCCTATGGTCGCTTGCATGCGTTCAATCCTTGAGTTCGTTGAGGATGTCGCCGAGGCGGGCGTTCTGCTTGACGTCGAAGGTGCCGTCGTTCTCGTAGGCGTAGCTTTCCATGACGGCGTTCGTGAAGGCCCTCGCCCAGTCGCGGCTCCAGTCCCTTTCGTACGGTTTCTCCTCGTCGCCTATGGGAGGTTCCCCCGTGAAGGCCGCGGGAGGTTCGAAGAGGGTGAAGGTCTTGGAGCCGAAGACGATCGTCCGCTTGTCCTTGCCCACGAAGCGGGGATCGTACCCGAGCCAGTCGATGAAGGCGTTGATCGCGTCGGTTGCCGTGGCCGCCTGCTTCCGTACGATGCTTTCCCGGCTCATGTTGGCGAAGGCGGCGTCCTTGCGCAAGTTCTTCTCCATCATCGCCCGCAGATCGGCATGGGATGCCTGGATGTGCAGTTCATGGCAGAACTGGTTCAGTTCCCGGGCCCCGAACTCGTACCGTTTCTGCGCCTTGGGGTCGCCGCTGAAGTCGCTGAGCCTCGACGCCCAGTGGTCCATGATCGCTTCGGCGAATGCCGTCGACATGTCCCTGACGGGTTCCGGCTTCTCTTCCGCGGCGGATGCGGGAGTGTCGTCGTCATCGCCGAAGAGGGCTTTCAGGTCTCCCCTCGGGTTTTTCTTGGCGCTTGAGCCTGCGCCCGACGCGGGAGGGGCGGACACGGGCCGGCCCGCGCCCGGATCCCGGATCTGGAGTCCGATCTCGTAGATGTCCTCGTCGCTGACCTGGAGACGGCGGAGGAAGGCCCCGAGGAGATTGCCTTTGGCCATCTTGTTCAGCGGCCCTGCGAACTTGCCGGCAAGCTCCTCCTTCTCCTTGCGGCGCCCCTCGCTGTCGTCGCTGTGGTGGAAGCCCTGAAGCTTGCCCGTGATCGCCGAAAGCCGCTCGGCCACGTTCACCTGTATCTGGCCCCGCTTGAGTTCCGGGTTGCACAGCGGCCGCAGCCGCTGGCGCAGCAGCTGCACGCCGCCGTCGTTCAGGGTCAGGGCCGCCTGCCAGATTTGTTCCGGATCCGCGACGTGCCTGGACACGAGGGGGGAGTTCAGGAACGCCTGGTGCATCTTCTCCACGAACGCCACCTGCTGCTCGAGAACCCCCGCCTCCTTGCCGTTGGCGTCGTAGGTGAACATGTGCTTCGACGACACGTTGGGGTTGCGCAGCAGGAAGACGTTGTTGAAGGCGTTCTTGCCGTCCCAGTTCGCGACCCAGTCGTGCTGCTTGCCGAAGAAGTCGATCAGCGAGGACTGCAGCCGTATCGTCCATCTGCTCTCGACGTTGGGAGCGCCCGCCTTCTCTATGAACTCCGTGTCCATCTTGGTGAGGATGAAGAAGAGGGCGGGGGACGCGGTCCTGTGCTCGGGTTTCTCCCCCAAGGTCGAGCGTATCCAGTCGTCCACCACGCGGGTGAGATCCTGGACCTCCTGGTTGCCCGGGCCGATGCACAGCAGCATGCTGGTGAGTTCCTTCTCCTCGCTGTAGCGCTCGAAAAGGTACGCCACCTTGCCCCGGAGGAAGAGGGTCGCCAGGGTTCCGGCATGGTCCTTCAGTTCCTTCTCCAGATCCTCCATCTGCATGCGGGACCGATATCCCGGGAAGTCCAGCAGGTCGGTGTGGTCGAAGAAGTCGTCCGGCTTCTCCTTCATGTGGATAGTGATCTCGGCCGTCAGCGCCGTGACGACGGCGCGGGGGAGATCGACGCGCTTGCCCTCGGCCCCTTCCACGGTCAGCGGATCCGTGTCCTCCTGCTCGAGGTTCGCCAGCAGGTTCACGTCGATGATGCTGTTCTCCCGGGGGGCGACGGCGTCGATGCCGCATCCGGCCTCGGCCGGGTTGCCCAGCTTCTCCAGTGCGCCGCAAAGGCGCACGAAGAGGGCCTGGAAGGCGGGGACCCTGTTCCAGAGCACCCCCAGCAGTTCCAGACGGTCCTCCAGCCCGAGACGCGGGGCGAGATCCGTGGCCACGTTCCAGTAGTGTGTCTGGAGCGTCTGCACCGTGTGGTTGAAGGCGAAGTTCCTGGACATGTACTCCCGCATGTCCTCCATCTGGTCCCGTATGTTCGCGTCGACGGGCCTGCCCTTCGCGCGTTCCTGGAACGGGGCGAAGAAGGAGGGCAGTTTGTCCCAGTTCGGCTCCTCCTTGTGCTTGCAGTCGGCGTAGTAGGTGTTGACGAGGATGCGGGCGACGTCGAACTGCGAGAGCAGCCGCAGGCGGACGGGCAGGCCTTCCCGGGACGGGGGGGACGTGGTGAACCGGGTGACGAGGCCCGTGGACTCCTTGCCCCCCTCGGGGTTGATTTCCTTGATGAAGTCGAGGACGGTCTCGCCGAAGTCCGCCATGAGGGTACCCTTGGCGTCCCGGGCCAGGGCGGAGATCAGGTAGGACTTGCCGGACTGGCTGGGGCCGAAGACCCCCACGCACATCTTGCGTCTCGCCGCCGCTTCGCATTTGCCGAAGAAGCGGGCCGCGGCGCGCATGTCCTTCTGCAGGACGGCGCATTCCGAACCGACGGTGTCCCGGTTCTCCTCGAGCCATCGTTCGGCGTCCCGCGTCGTTGCGGCCAGTTTCCGGCAGCGTTCCGCGAGTTCCTGATCCTGTTGCTGCATGGGCGACCTCGCAGGGGAAAGACCCTTGGTGGAGTGGAGCGGCGTCGGCTTCCGCCGACTGCAGGGACTGTTTAGCCCTTGGGCCCCCTGACGTCAAGGCGGGGAGGGCGTCCGGGCCCGCCCGGAACGAGGGGCGTCCCGCGTCCGCCGGGGGCGCGGGCACCGTGGTCTCGGCCCGGGAGGGCGGCGGGAACTGCTGGACATCCGCCGCCGTTGGAGGCAGAATCCCCCGAATTCGAGGCGCAATCGCCCGAATCGACGCATTTGTTGTTTTTCAAGGAGGAGACGACATGCAGGGATCCATTGGAGGGAGAATTCGCGCGTTCAGGGAGTCGAAGGGCGTGGATCGCGCCCATCTCGCGGACACCGCCGGCCTGACGGAGGAGTTCGTGACGATGCTGGAGGAGGGGGCCGCGGTCCCCAGCATCGGTCCGCTGCAGAAGGTGGCGAGAGCGCTGGGGGTGCGCCTTGGCACCTTCATGGACGACCAGATATCCAGGGATCCCATCATTTCCCGCCTCGCGCCCCACGGCGGGGACACGGCCCTCCACACCGGGCACGGGGACAGCACGGCCTGCGTGTACCATTCCCTGGGCAAGGGCAAGAGCGACCGCAACATGGAGCCCTTCTTCATCGAGATATTCCCGGAGCCCGGGGAACCCGAGGCGGTCTCCCACCAGGGGGAGGAGTTCATCGCCGTCCTCTCCGGAGAGCTTCTGGTGCAATACGGGCCCGACACGCACATCCTCAAGGCCGGGGACACCATCTACTACAACTCCATCGTGCCCCACCACGTGGGGGCGGCCGGGGACGGGAAGGTGGAGATCCTCGCCGTGCTCTACAATTCCTGACGTCGGCCCGAAACGTGCCGTGTCCTCGTTCGGGATATCGCGGTCTTGACTTGGCGGGTTTCTCCGTGACTGCTCCCCCTGTGAGCCTAGGGAATAGCGACTTTGAGCGACTTCTGGGCGCCAAAAATAATATGTGATTTGCCCTCCTGAGGGCCGTGCGGG
>JAISTH010000031.1 GCA_031272715.1 Desulfovibrio sp. | reverse complement strand
GGCTAGCTCCTAGCGAGGTGGGACTTTCACCCACGCCCATACCGTCGACTGTACAGACGTAATCGGGCCTTGCCGCGAGTCTGGGGCCACTACCATACGTCTTCCCTGGCGCACATCATTTAATGACACTTGAAATTCTAGCCAATTGCTTAACTTTAAATACATTCCATCATTTCTTGCGTGTCTGTGTAGATCGGGAACAAGCAATCTCTGTCCATGTTCAGCAAGATATTTTGAGTTGTTCAAGTTGGACTTTTGGAGCCTTTATGTTTGACTGCCATAATGCATCACGGTCGCACTTGGATTCACTGTCATTCGATAACCTTTATGCGACAGTCGGGAACAAAGTTCCACATCTTCAAATCCATTTATATAATGTTCGTCAAACCCTCCAGTATCCATTAATAGAGATTTCCGTAACATCATGCACGCACCGGTAATGACCTGAAAAAATCTTCGTTTTTTAGTGAGTGGACAACTTGCTGGAATATCATGATAAAGATGTCTCAAATTATGGTCCGGGGTAACGGCAACTCCCATATGCTGCACCGTACGGCCTAACGGTTCGCTATCGGGGAACAGCAATATGGGTCCAGTGGCCGCTATGTCAGAATATACGGAAAAGTCCTCGACAAGCGGTCGGTACCATCCTTCAAGTGGAACCGTGTCGTTGTTGAGAAAGACGAGAAAGTTACCACTGGCCAAATCCGCGCCGATGTTTGACGCCGGTCCGAAATTTCTATTCTCGCTGTTTCTGTGATATCGGAAAGACTTCCCGAAAAGTTTTTCTCCAAGCAACGGGCAATCTGTTGGCGTCAAGTCTGACGATGCATTGTCAACAACGATGACCTCAACGGACTCCTGATGTGTGGTTGCTGCGATGGCCTCAAGGCAGTTCTTGGTGAAATCCCATTGATTGAATACCGGGATGATAATTGATGATTCAAAGATACTATTCATAATACTTTTCTTCAAAATAACTTCAAATATTTTTGCTTTAAAATTCTTTTCTCAAAAAACATAAAAAGTGGGATGTTTTTCTCCAGGGATAGTTATGCTCCAATTCGACTCATTTCACATAAAGTGACCTTCAAGAAAAACTCGTCTATTTTAAAACGATGGGGTGAAGGATCGCGCTTGGCTTGCCTGCGGATTGCCTTCTCCCCGTTCCCTCTCTCCCTGCAAACCCTGCCATTCCACAGATGCGGATCCGCGATCCGGGGCCTTGGCCGAATCGACGCCTTGTGCATCCCGGACATGACCGCTGCCGACAGACCTCGCCGTGCAGTTGCAAAAACCCACTATCCCAAGGCCGATGCCGTGTCCAGCAGAAAAATCGCTTTTTCGAAATTTTTTCTAAACTCCGCTCGCAAGGCCGCCCGCATCCTTCTCCCCGAGACGGAAGGTCACCCCGTCCCTATCCACCCATGCGCATGTCTCTCCCGGCAGTTGGTGGCAGCCGTGCCGGCGGGCATCAACTGCCCGGTCCAGGCCGAGAAGGGTCCTGCCCCTCGCCTGCCCCTCGCCGCCGAGCCGATTCAGGGCCGCCATGTAAAGTCGCAGTCGCAGGGCCGGATGGACGGCCCGAAGCGACTCCCAGGAGAGACGGATCGATCCGGGCCCTTCGGTCCATGGGTGGGCCGCGAGCAGATCCGACAGCACGCCCTCGAAGTACTCCCCGTCCAGCTCGGCCAATCGGTGGAGCGTCCCCATGGCGCGATCGAGGGCGGGATTCTCTTCGCGGCACAGGGGCAGGATGCGGTGACGCACGCGGTTGCGCGTGAAGGCGGGATCCGCGTTGCTGCCATCCTCCCGCCACGGGACGCGGATATCCTCGAGGAATGTCCGCAACCGCTCCGGGGACTGGAAAAGCAAAGGCCGCAGAAGGTTCCGCCCCGCGTCCCTTGCCGGCATCCCGCCGAGGGCGGGCCAGCCCGCCCCGCGCAGGAGGCGCAGGAAGACGTCCTCCGTGAGATCCCCCGCATGGTGCCCCAGCACCATGAAATCCGCCCCGAGCCGCTCCCGTTCCCGGCCGAGGATGTCGTAGCGCAATTCCCGGCCGGCCGCCTCGATGCCGATGCCCTCGCGTCCGGCCAATCCTGCGACATCGGCCTGCAGGACGATGCAGGGGATGCCGAGGTTTTCGCAGCATGTCGCGGCGTGACGGGCGTCCTCGCCGCTTTCGGGGCGCAGTCCGTGATCGATGTGTACGGCGTGGAGATCGAGACGGAGACGAGGGGCGAGCACAGTCGCGACGACGGCGAGGGCCGTGGAATCCGCGCCCCCCGAGACGGCCAGCAGCCAGCGCATCCCGGGGGCGAGGCCGAGTTCTTCCGTCAGGAATCGCTCCACGTCCAGGCACAGGTGCGCGGACGGCGAGGAAAGCCCCCCAAGGCCGACCGTCCTGGCGGTCTGCCGCTCCGGCGGGGATTCCGTCGTGTCTTGCGCCATGGACGTCCCTCTCCTCGGCGGGCCGCGACCCGCAGGTCAAATCCCCTGGAACGTCCTGTGGAAGGGCAGGAAGTTGCCTTCGGGGTTGTACTTGTTGCCGCTGTAGTGATCGATGTCCAGGATCGCGAAGACCACGAGGTTGAACCAGTTGAGGAACTCCTCCTCCATGAAGACGTCCCTGAAGAGCTCCGCGATGTGGGCGGCTGGATTCCTCTGGTGGCCGCACCCCAGCGCGCTCAGCACGAGGCACTCGTGGCCGTGGAACCCCGCGATCCGCAGGATGGTCCGGATGCGGTCCTTGGTATGCGCGATGTGGCTGCCGGCGATGAAGCACGTGTCGTCGATGCACTCCACGACGGGATCGCGGATGGCGGAGACCGACACGATGTCCACCTGGTACGGGACGCGCAGCAGACTGTACCCGCTCCTCTCGGTGCTCCGGAAGACGGACACTCCCGGGGAGTAGAAGCCGCCGTCCTCGCCGTGGGCTCCGGTATACTCCTCCCGCCGCCTGACGTCGCCGGGGAGGACCGACTGCGGGGCGAACTGGAAGAGGGAGACGTAGAGATCCGTGCGCCGGAGCAGATCCTCCTCCTGGCTGTCCCCGCCGGCCAGGAAGTCCTCCTTGAGGGTGCGGGCGTTGGCCATGCTCAGGACGCAGGGACGCATTCCCGTCTTGATCAGCAGGTTCGCGGACTGCAGGCAGTCCGCCTCGATGATGGCGAACTTCGTGCGTGGGCCGTCCTTGGGGACGAGGGGCGGCGGATCGTCGTGCCACACCGTCCCGCGCCGCTCCCGGGGCAGGAAGACGGTCCTCTTGTCCGTGGTGTAGCTGCCCCGCTCGACGATCTCCCGCGTGCCGGCGAATATCTCCCGGCGCAGCTCGGCCAGTGCGGCCGGAACGTCCCGCTCCTTGCGGAACCGTCGCAGCCAGTCGACGTTGTGGTACTCCTGCATCCCCGTCCCTCGTTTGTGGCCGATGGCCACCGTGAACGCGTTCCCTTGCCTGCGAACCCCGGCCCGCCCGGCTCCCCGTCAGGACGGGGACGGCACGGGCGTCCGCAGAAGTTCCTTCGTCGCCTCGACGATGTCGCCGCATCTGAGTCCCGCCAATCCCCGGAGCCGCAGCTGGTCGCCGTGCTCCACGAAGGCGTCGGGCAATCCCAGCCGTTTCAGCAGACACGGCCGCCCAATGCCTGCGGGGAACCGGTCGTTGCGCCATTCCAGCAACGCCGAGGAGAAGCCTCCCGCCAGGGATCCCTCCTCGACCACGAGCACCCGGTCGAACCGGGCGAAAAGTTCCGCGAGCTGTTCCTCGGGCAGGGGCTTCAGCCATACGGGGTCGAACACGGCCGGCCGCGTGCCGGTCTGGTCCATGACGCACCCCGCGGCCTCCATGGCGGGGTGGACGCGCGTTCCCACGGCGACGACGAGCACCCCCTCCCCTTCGAGGACCATCTCGCCGCGGCCCGGGGGGAGTTCCCGCAACGGCTCGAGATGGACGCCGAAGCCCGCCCCTCTGGGATAGCGCAGGGCGCAGGGGGCCTCCTGGCGCAGGGCCGTGTACAGGCAGTGGCGCAGCATGTCCTCGTCCCTGGGGGCCAGCAGGCGCATGTTGGGGATGTGCCGCAGATAGGCGATGTCGAAGGCTCCGTGGTGGGTCGCCCCGTCCTCGCCGACGAGTCCCGCCCTGTCCAGGCAGAAGACGACGGGCAGTTCCTGCAGGCAGACGTCGTGGACGATCTGGTCGTAGGCCCGCTGCAGGAACGTCGAGTACACGGCCACCACCGGCCGCTTCCCCCGGGTGGCGAGACCCGCCGCGAAGGTCACGGCGTGCTGCTCGCAGATGCCCACGTCGAAGAACCGTCCCGGGAAGGCGCGTCCGAAGGCGTCGGTTCCGGTCCCTTCCGGCATGGCGGCGGTGATGGCCACGATCCTGGGATCCCGTTCCCCGAGTTCCACGAGGGTCTTCGAGAAGACGTCGGTGAAGGTGGGCACGTCGCCCCGGCGCGCCAGGGGCTGTCCGGTCTCCGGGGTGAAGTGGCCCACTCCGTGGTAGAGGGTCGGGTTGCGTTCGGCGGGGGGATAGCCTTTGCCTTTCCTGGTGCGCACGTGCAGCAGGACCGGCCCGTCCTCCACTGCGGCGGCCATGAGCAAGTGACGCCGCAGGGCGGGGATGTCGTGTCCCTCCACGGGGCCGATGTAGGCGAAGCCGAAGGCCTCGAAGAGCATGCCCGCCGTGAAGAAGGACTTGAAGCTGCGCTCGCCCCGCAGCGCGTAGACGGCCATCTTCTGGCCGATGAGGGGGATCGTGCGCAGGAAGGCCAGCACGTCCCTGCGGGCCTGCCGCACCCAACGCCGGGAGAGGGTCCTGCTCAGGAACCGGGAGAGCGCGCCGACGTTGGGGGAGATGGACATCTCGTTGTCGTTGAGCACGACGATGAGCCGCCGCCCTCCGGCTCCGGCGAGATTGAGCCCCTCGAGGGCCTCCCCTCCGGTGAGGGCCCCGTCCCCTATGACGGCGATCACGTGGTGGGTCCCGCCCTCCAGGTCCCTAGCCACGGCGAGGCCCAGGGCCGCCGAGATGGACGTGGAGGAGTGCCCCACCCCGAAGTGGTCGTAGGGGCTCTCCCGCATCCTGGGGAAGCCCGAGATGCCGCCGAACGTGCGCAGCGTGTCGAAGACGCCGGCGCGCCCCGTCAACAGCTTGTAGGCGTAGGCCTGATGTCCCACGTCCCAGACGAGCCTGTCCCGGGACATGTCGAAGATGGAGAGCATCGCCACGGTGAGTTCCACCACGCCGAGGGAGGGGGCGAGATGTCCCCCGGTCTTCGCGACGACGTCGATGATGCGGCGACGCACCTCCTCTGCGAGCCTTTCGAGTTCGGGCTCGGAAAGCGACGCCACGTCCCCCGGAACCTTGACGCTCTCCAGAAGCGTCATTTCCTGACCTCGAGGGCCCGCTGGGCGATGCGGCCGACCATGTCCGTCAGAAGCGTCCGCTCGGGGACGTCGGGCAGATCCTCAAGCGCCTTCCGCGCGGCCTCGGACCGTTCCCGGAGGATGTCCCTGCTCTCCGCGAGCCCGAGCACGGTGGGGTAGGTGTTCTTGCCCGCCTTCTCGTCGTTGCCGGCGGTCTTGCCGAGTTCCGCGGAGTCGGCGACGACGTCGAGGATGTCGTCGGCGATCTGGAAGGCCACGCCCAGAGCCTCGCCGTATGCGGCGATGGAGGCGATCCGGTCCGTGTCGGCGCAGGCGAGCCTCGCCCCGCTGACGCAGGCGGCCCGGATCAGCGCGCCGGTCTTCAGGGCGTGCATGTGCTGCAGGTCCGGCAGGGTCATGTCCACGCGGCCCGTATGGTCCATGTCCAGTTGCTGCCCCCCCACCATGCCGAGGCACCCGGCGGCCACGGCGACCTCCCGCATGGCCCGCAGCAGGACCTCGGGGGGACAGCGATGGCAGGCGGCCATGTGGACGAAGGCCTCCGTCAGCAGTCCGTCCCCGGCGAGGATCGCCGTGGCCTCGTCGAAGCGCTTGTGGCAGGAGGGTTTGCCCCGCCGCAGGTCGTCGTCGTCCATGGCGGGCAGGTCGTCGTGTATCAGGGAGTAGGTGTGGATCATCTCGATGCCGGCCGCGAAGGGCAGGATGTCCTCGGTCTCCTCGAGGCCGCACAGCGACGCCGATGCGAGACAGAGGACGGGCCGGATGCGCTTGCCCCCGGCGAGCAGGCTGTACCGCATGGCCGAGGCCAGCCGGCGGGGGATGCCCTCGTGGACGAAACAGGCCTCCAGATAGGCCTCCACCTGGTTCTGGATCCACCCCAGCAGTTCCTTGCTATTGTCATCCATCAGGGATTCCTCCAGCGGACGCCCCGGCCTTGCGGGACCGGGCGCGTCCGGCCGTCAGACGGGCATGTCTCTCTCGCCGATCTCCTCCCACGGGAGCGGTTCCGGCATGGGGGGCGGCCTGCGATCCGCCGCCGGATCCACGGGATGGGGGGCGGTCTGCGCTTCCGCCGCCGCCGCGTCCATCTCCTGCATCCGGACGATCTGCACCTTCGCCTTCGCGAGCTGATCGCGGCACAGACGGGAACACTCCATGCCCTCCTTGTAGAAGGCCATGCCCTTCTCCAGGGGCAGTTCCTCGCTCTCCAGGGCCTTCACGATCTCCTGCAGACGCTCCATCCCTTCCTCGAAGGTCCTTTCCCGGGGCGTCTCCGCCGCATTTGCCATGGGCCACTCCTTGCCGCCTCCCGCTGCCGGGAGACGAAGATGTTGGAACGCGCAAGTCCGGCGTCGCCGTCGCGGACATCACGATGCCGCGGACGTCCCGCCCGTGCGCCACAAAGCCGCGGACGACCCGCCCGCGCCGCGAGACCGCGGACGACCCGCGATCCGGCAGGTCGCGCCGCGCGTCGACGGACGATGCCATGCTACCATATTATATACGCCGACGCCGTCGAAAGCAACGCGACGGAGGGAACGCCCGACGGCCCGGCCGGGCCGCGGCCGAAGGACGCGCCGCGCGGACTCTCAGCCGAGGCAGGAACGCATCGCGTAGCCCAGCCGCAGCGACAGCAGATCGGGATTGAAGATGCCGTCCCTGTCGGTCGTGGTGTAGGCGAGCACCGGCACGTCGTCGATGAAGGTCTCCCGCACCGAGTCCTTCCGGGCCATGAGCCACTTCCTCCCGGATGTCCTGGCCGCCAGCAGCATGGACATCGCCAGTTCCCCCTCGCAGAGGATGAAGCCCGGGGAGAGTTCCTGCAGGATCGTCTTCAGGCGCAGCGTGGGGTCGTCGAACTGCACCACGTTCGTGAAGCGGTATCCCCCGGTGGCGAAGGGATTGTAGTTGACCCAGACGGTGCCGGTGCGCAGGATGTCCATCTTGCCGAGACCCTCGAAGACGCGGACGAGGGCCAGGGCGGCGCCGCTGCAGTCGCCGGGCCGGTCCAGGGGCAGGATGGAGGAGTATCCCTCCCCGTCGAGGCGGAAGGGCCGCTCGATCGCGACCTCGGGGGCTTCGCCCTCGGCCGGCAGCGGCGCCGGGGCCGGGTCGCCCTTGAAGGCGCCGGGATCCACGTCCAGGGAAAGCACCATGAGCCTGGGACGCTCGATGATGCGGGAGGAGAAGAGTTCGCAGCCGAGATAGGCGGCGTTGGCTCCCTCTTCGGCCGCGCAGGCCTTGAGGAAGTTTTCGTGGGTCAGACGCAGGTCTTTGCGGATGCGCTTGTTGGTGTCCAGCATGTGGAGACGTCTCCTGTTGTTGTGGTGTCGTGTGGCGGACGACGTTGCGGAAGACGCGGCATTCCGGGATGCGGCGGACCGCGCATTCCGGCCGGCCGGGATGCGCCGTCGGGGCCGCGAGACGTCCCCGGAAGGGGCGCCGCGACGAACCGCGTCATCGTCAAGGCATGCCTTTACGGCAAATCGACGGTCTTGTCCACCCCCGGCAACGAAAAAAATCGGATATCCGTTCCGGGGTCGCGCAAGGGGCGGCAGGACATGCCGCAGGGGTTCAGATTTCCCGGGGATGGCCTTGCGTTTTGGGGATTTACTGACGGTCCGACCTTGCCGGGGTGCGAAATTCGTGCATTGCATCATTGGGGACGGCTGCAACGGTCATGATGCGACAGGGCATGCCATTTGTCAGGGCAGCGTCCATGTGGATTATCTCATGGGAAGCAATGCATCGGCCATAATGGCAAAGCGTTACGACACGTTTCTCCTATCGTCCTTGACAAAGCGGGAAAGCCATAGACATTGATACAGTCCCGCGCAACATGTTCTTTTGCATGCAGTTCAAATTTTCCATGTCTACCACAAACGAGAAAAAGCATTGCAATTTCTGCACATAGGCATGGACCCATGGCACCATCCATTCCTGCAAAACCATTCTGTTTTGAGGAATCGACTTCCTGGGACACACATATCTTTCAATCTACATCAATCCTTCGATGTTGGTTCTTCAGGTTCAGATGGCATTTTAATCCATGATTGCGGAGCTGGAGAGAATCGTTCATCTTCCTTTCCGAACAGCCAAGGGCTAGGGGCACACACTATGCCGTCTTTGGTGTTGTTTGCATGCTGTGCAAGCCATGCTCCCCACCAGGAGAAGCTTGAATTTGCGACGATGTGGTGGCGGCATAGCTTCAAAAGATGCATGTCATGCCAAGGGCAACTTGCCGATTTTGGAAAATCGACAAAAAATGTTGGCATATCGTAGGTGTTTAGATTCCTTCTCGTCCATGCCTGATCATCGCTGATGACGATGAAGGACAGATCGGAACCTATCTCGCTAATCATGAACTCGATTGCCTTGTGATAGTAACTCCCGGCAAGGGGCCCAAATCTGTCATGACGTAAATAGTCTCCTCTCCTGATATGTATGCCGACCGTTTTTGGGTAAACATCCTTTTTTCTTATGAAGTCTGCGATACGGTTGTACTCGTTGGGGAGTTCCGGGA
This sequence comes from Desulfovibrio sp., assembly GCA_031272715.1. Taxonomy (GTDB): domain Bacteria; phylum Desulfobacterota; class Desulfovibrionia; order Desulfovibrionales; family Desulfovibrionaceae; genus Desulfovibrio. The sequence continues at coordinate 29,404 of JAISTH010000031.1, read as the reverse complement.
AGGCAAGGTCGCTGCATATTGTCTCTGCAATGTCCAGGAAATAATTTTCATTCTGCCAGTATCCTTCGATGAAGGTGTTGTCGCTGATCAACTCGAACCCCGGCCAGTAATCGCCCTCTGGGTCCGTCACGTGCCAGCTTGAAGCAATTTCATTGCTCACGGATGCATCGCCCGTGCCACATAAGCGTTCTTCATTTGCACGATTCTGACATGACTTTGCACGTTTCAATTCATTTAAATCGTTAACCGACGCTATGGAAAACTTCATATTCTTAAAATTATGCAACGCAAATTTTCGATTGTGATATTTACCGAATGAGGATATCTCAATCTTCAACTCTGTTTCGTGTCGCATTGACAGAGAACGTCCCGTAGAATACTGGAACAGCTGGTTCCCGAGACCACTGCGTATATTCGAAATTATCATTCCAAATTACCTGATTGCATAAGCGCTACGTAGAGCGTTGCACCAAAAATTTTTGGCAAGTGAAAATTTGCGTCCCTTGCAATTCCGGGCAAGCCGTCTTGCAGTATCCTGCAACCATGGGCCATCGAGAACCGGCCACTCCCGCATCCCGACAGGAATCCCCGGCCCCGCAACGCCTCACGAACCCCCGCCCTGCGCCTCCTTCTCCACGGCATCGGCCCTGTCCACGCGATCCACCACCGCATGCACCCCGCCGTCCGTGAAACGGATGTCGACGCCACGCCCCGGAGCCGTCTGCGCCGCCCGGCGCAGCAGGGTCCCGTCCTCGCCATACGCCAGCACGTATCCCCGCTCCATGGGCTTGCAGGGATCGTGGGCCGCAAGCAGCCTCGTCCGTTCCTCGAGACGCTGTTCCTTCCCCGCGAACATCCGCCCCCAGAGCAGGGGGATCCGCTGGGAAAGCGCCGCCACTTCCCGCTCCCGCGTGGACACCATCCGCATCCAGGCCTGCCCGATCCGCCCTTGGAGCATCACGCGCCGCTCCTCCAGTCCGTCGAACCTCCGGGGACCTATGGCGTCGGCGACGCGACGGCGCAAATCCTCGAGATGGGCCGCCTTCGCATCCAGCCAGTGACGCGCGTTCCTGTGCAGCGCATCCGTGCTCGAGGCGAGAAGCCGTTCCCTGTGGAGGTGGGCGCGACTCGGGGAGAGCAGGCCCAGGGTCTTCACCATTTGGTCCAGTCGTGCGCCGAACGTGTCCAGACGCCGCAGGGCGATGCGCTGCAGCCGTTCCGTGACCAGATCCAGGGTCTGCCAGAGATCGGCTCTGGGACGCCACAGGATCTCCGCGGCTTGGCTGGGGGTCGCCGCATGCACGTCGGCGGTCATGTCGGCAAGCGTCGTGTCGATATCGTGGCCGATGCCGGTCAGCACCGGGATGCGGGACTCGAAGACGGCCTTGGCCAGGACCTCCTCGTTGAAGGCCCAGAGATCCTCCAGGGAGCCGCCGCCGCGGATGAGGACGATGACCTGGGCCCAGCCGGTCTCGTTGATTTCCCGGATGATCCGGGCCATGGCGGGTGCGGCGGTGGTCCCCTGCACGAGGGAGTGGTGGAGTCGGACTAGGGCCCCGCTCCCCCGATCGGAGGACACCCTCTTGAAATCCTGCAAGGCCGCCGCCTGCGCCGATGTGACCAGGGCCACGCGCTTCGGGGCCGGGGGGAGTGGACGCTTGCGCTCCTGCGCGAAATACCCCAGGCCGTAGAGACGGCGCTTGCGCTCCTCGAAGAGCTGGGCCAGATTCCCCTGCCCGGCGGCCCGCACCTGCAGCACCTGCAGTTGGTAGTCGCCTCTGGGTTCGAAGATTTTGACGAAACCGGCGCATTCCACGGCCATGCCGTCCCTGAGGGAAGCCGGAGCGAGAGGGGAAATGCCCTCGCAGAGCTCGCCCGAGAAGGGATCGCAGGCACTGTTGTATTTCCTGTTCTGCTGGTCCCGCTGGAGCCAGACGCCGCCGATCTGCGCTTTCGCGTCCTTGAGAGTGAAATAGAGGTTGCCGTAGTGCTGGCGCAGGTTGCTGACCTCGGCCTTGACCCAGACCTCGGAAAACTCCCTTTGGAGGTAGATGCTGACGCGCTGGTTGAGTTCGGTGACGGTGAAGGTCGGTGGGATCGTCATGCGCTCCCCTCCGCCGCGTCCCTGTGTCTGCGCCAGCCATCCTCCACCTCTCCGGCCCAGGCATCGAAGGCCGCGAGGAAGCCGTCGCCCACGGGGAGTTCCCCCTTGACGCCGGTGCGCCTGTCCTTGCACTCCACGATCCCGGCGGCGAGTCCCTTGCCCCCGACCACGAGCTGCATGGGGGCTCCCATCAGATCCGCGTCCTTGAACTTCACGCCGGGACGCTCGGCCCTGTCGTCCAGCAGGACGTCGCGGCCGGATGCCTCGAGGAGGTCGTGGATGCGGTCGGCGACCTCGGTGACATCGGGCTTGCGGGGGTCGAGATTGAGGAGATGGACGGCGTAGGGGGCCATGGGGGGCGGGAAGAGGATGCCGTCGGCGTCGTGGTTCTGCTCGATGGCGGCCGCGGCGACCCTCGAGACGCCGATGCCGTAGCAGCCCATGACGGGGAACCGCTCCTGGCCGGCCTCGTCCTGGATGACCATGTGCATGGACTCGCTGTACTTCAGGCCCAGCATGAAGACGTGCCCCACCTCGATGCCCCTGGTGAGCCGCATGGGTCCGCCGCAACGGGGGCAGGGATCCTCCGGGGTCAGGCAGCGCAGGTCCGCGAAGGCCTCGACCCTGACGTCCCGGGGAAGGTGGACGTGCCGCAGGTGGGCGTCCGGGGCGTTTGCGCCGGTGACGTAGTCGGTGCCGGCCTGGAGTTCGTTGTCGGCGTAGACGGGGATGTCGAGTCCCACGGGACCGGCGAAGCCCATGGGCGCGCCCGTGACGGCCCGCACGGTGGCCGCGTCGGCGAGTTCCACCGAGACCGCGCCGAGCAGCCGCTTCACCTTGGCCTCGTTGGCCTCCCTGTCCCCCCGGACGAGAACGGCCACGGGCCTGTCGTCGGCCTTGAGGACGAGGGTCTTGACAAGGCGGGAGGGGGGGACGCCCAGAAGGGAGGACACCGCCTCCACCGTGTGTGCGCCGGGGGTGGAGACGGATTCGGTCGGAGGGCACGCATCGGGAGTCGCCGCCCCCCCGAAGGCCACCTCGGCCCGCTCGAGGTTGGCGGCGTAGTCGCAGTCGCGGCAGTGGCAGACCACGTCCTCGCCGATGTCCGCGATCACCATGAACTCGTGGGAGAAATTGCCGCCGATGCTGCCGTTGTCGGCCTCCACGGCCCGGAACCTGAGGCCCAGTTCCGTGAACACCCCGACGTAGGCGTCGTACATGGCCCGGTAGCTTCGCTCCGCGGCCTCGACGTCGAGGTCGAAGGAGTACGCGTCCTTCATGACGAACTCCCGGGCGCGCATGAGGCCGAAGCGGGGCCGGATCTCGTCCCGGAACTTGGTCTGTATCTGATAGAGGCGCACGGGCAGTTGCCGATAGGAGCGCACCTCGTCCCGCACGAGATCCGTGACGACCTCCTCGTGGGTGGGGCCGAGGCAGCAGTCCCGCTCGCCCCGGTCCTTGAAGCGCAGCAGTTCCTTGCCGTACTGGTCCCAACGCCCGGACTCCATCCAGAGTTCCGCGGGCTGGACCATGGGCAGGAGCAGTTCCTGGAAGCCGGCGGCGTTCATGTGCTTGCGCACCACGGCCCCGATCCGCTCGACGACCCTGAGACCCAGGGGGAGGTAGATGTAGAGTCCGGAAGAGAGGCGGCGGATCATGCCGGCCCGCAGCATGAGCTGGTGGCTGGCCACCTCGGCATCGGCGGGGGTTTCCTTCAGGGTGGGGATGTAGGCTGCACTGAAGCGCATCGTCGGCATGCTCCTTTAATTGTTTCCGTGTGTCCGTCGTGGAATCGAGGTCCCGCCCGGGTTCGACGCCGGTCAGGGAACGCGCTCCGCCGCGACCGCGGCCAGTTCCTCGAGGAACGCGTCCAGGAGGGCCTGCCGCCCCTTCACGGAGCGCACCACCCGCCCGTCCCTGAAGACGATCCCCCTGTCCCTGCCGCCGGCGACGCCGATGTCGGCGTCCCTGGCCTCCCCCGGCCCGTTGACCACGCAGCCCATGACGGCCACCTTGAGGTCCGCCGTGGAACCTTCAAGGGCGGTCTCGACGGCGTCGAGCAGTCCCATGAGGTCGATCTCGGTCCTGCCGCAGGTGGGGCAGGAGATTATCTCCGGCCCCCTGCTCCTGAGGCCCAGGGCCCGCAGCAGCTCCCAGGCGACCGCCACCTCCTGCACAGGGTCGGCGGTCAGGGAGACCCTGAGGGTGTCGCCGATCCCCTCGTGCAGCAGTATCCCGAGGCCCACCGCGGATTTCACGGTCCCCCTGAGAAGCCCCCCCGCCTCCGTGACACCGATGTGCAGGGGGCAGTCCGACGCCTTGGCGAACCTGCGATAGGCGTCGATGCAGTGGAGCACGTTGGAGGACTTGATGGAGACCTTGAAATTCCCGAACCCGCGATCCTCCAGCAGACGCGCGTGGGCGAGGGCGCTCTGGGCGAGAGCCTCCGGGGTCGCGCCGCCGAACTTTTCCAGCAGGGACTTCTCCAGGGAACCGCCGTTGACGCCGATGCGCAGGAGGGCCCCGTGGGCGGCCGCGGCGTCCGCGACTCTGAAGAGGTTCTCCCGGGAGCCGATGTTGCCGGGATTGATCCGGGCCCCTTCAAGTCCGGCCTCGATGGAGGCCACCGCCAGACGCCAGTCGAAATGGATGTCCGCTATGAGGGGGAGGGACGTGCCTGCCCTGATGGCGGGAAGCGCCTTGACCGCGGCGTCGTCGGGCACGGCGACCCGCACGGCCTCGCATCCCCGGGCGGCGAGGCGCGCGATCTGGGCGAGGGTCGCCTCCGGATCCCGGGTGTCGGTGTTGGTCATGCTCTGGACCACGACCGGAGCCCCGCCGCCGATGGCAAGGCTCCCCAGGGTGACGCGCCTCGTGACGCCCCGTCTCGACGGACTGTCCATGGATGGGGATCGTACACCAGACCGCGACGGAAGTCCAGAGGAACCGCAAACTCCTGCACAGGGGCCGGGATGCCCGGCAGGGGACGGGCGGGAGTTCCCCGTCTCCCGCAGAGAGGCATGGCGTTTCGGGGAACGCGCGGGCGGGGGAGGATTTCGCCTGAGGGGCAGGGATCGCCCCGCACCGGGCTTGGAAGCGCTCCCTCGGCGAAGCCGCGGCATCCCCGTCCATGCGTCGCCATGGCCGTCCCGCGGAACCGGCCCATGGAGACGGCCCGCATCGGCCGGACACGGGGGTGGGCGTTTCGTGGCACGGATGGCCACGCCATGGATCCGGAAGGGTTGCCCTGGAAACTCCATCGTCTGGCCACGATGTCAGGGGAGCTTCAACATCGCGGCCGCAAGCTTTGCACCTGACATCGCCCGTTGAACGGCACACCCTGTGGACGATCCGAAACGGCCCACGGAAGCGGACATCGTGGCCGTGGCCCTCCAAAACATGGCGTATGGAAAGACTCCTGGGGCGTGAAGAAGCCACGAATTTTGGGTCGTGATCACGGCGATCAGGGCCGACGGGAGGACCGGGACCTGCATGCAACGAGCCATGCAGCAAACCATGCAAGTCAAAGGGCCGGACGGATACCCAAGTCCACAGAGAGAGGAACCAACAGGCAAAAAACACGCAAGCCAGTCAGGTAGACGATGGGGGCCATCCATGCGCCAATGCGGGACAGAGATCGATGAAGGCATCCCCACAGACGCCAAGGGTCATGGCCGATGGCGAGAGAGGGTCGGCGACCGGCGCGAATTATTTGGACATGTCATCCGTCTTCCCGTGGAGTGAAAAGACAGTTACCACTTGGTCTGGCCTTTGCCCTGACAGATTCTTCCTCTCGACGTGAGGCGGTAGCGTTGACTTCGGCTGTTCGGGGCGTCTGGCTTGGTCATCTCGATGAGACCGGCATTGAGGGCGGGCATGATGTACGCCTTGCGGAAGTGGTCGCGGTTGGCGAGTCCCAAGGAGTCTTGAAGTTCCTGTCGCGTCATCTCTCCTGTGAGGCTGGCAACTAGGGCGGCAATCTGCTGGGTGAGAGGCTTACCTGTTGCCAATGCCACGGATGTCACGCGGTATCGTTGCCCTCGGTCTGTTGGGTTGTTCGGCCGGGTCATTTCAATGAAGCCAGTCTTGAGTGCAGGCAGGAGGTATGCCTTTCGGAAGTAATCACGGTTGGCGATCCCCAGAGCATTCTGAAGGGTACAACGCTTCATCTCGCAACCAGCTAGAACCTTGACCAAGGCAGCGATTTTCGGAGGCAAGTCTCGAAATTCGTCCTCCAGAACGTCCTTTGGAGTATATCTCAGCTTCTCGATCGCCGACTTGGCCTCTGGGTGGATCGGCAGTATGGTTGCAAAGTAGGAGTAATGCTCATTGGTTAGGAATTTTGGGGGAGGGGAACCATTCTTGAGCATCGCATTATGGATTTTAGGAAGACCAGTGCCTCGTCCTTCAGTAAGCTCCAAATCCTTGAGGAACTCTCCTATGCGGCGATTCCTCTGCCATTGAATAACGGCCCGGCCTTGTGCGAGATCTTCCATATTTATGGAGCGATCCGGTCCCGGACGGCTTATCACTATGATTTCGTCAGGGGTAATTTCCACCGTGATCGGTTCCCTAACATCGTAGCCTCGATGATAGACGGCATTGGCAAGTGCTTCCTCTATGGCTTGGAAGGGAAAGTTTGAAACACGGTCAGATTCCGCACGGTCTTCATGCTTGATGACTATCGTTGAGATGTAGTTTCTTTGGATGTAGCTCAGTGCCTCTCGCAGCATCGTGTGAATAGGTCCCTTGAACTCCTTTTCTTCTATGACATCTCCTCCGCGGTCATACGGGAACGAAACTACATCTATCTATGTCAATGGGAAGAAACGCCAAGGCTCCAGACAAAAAAACATTAGCCCTACATTTAGCGGACGCAACATCTCTTTTGGCCCAGAGACGATGTGCAAGCATCGCCCCAAATCGTCAATTGATAATCGCCCTGCAGTCTTGACAAGATCGCTTCCCACATCGCGGAGATAGTCGATGATGAGCTCTTTTGAAAGATCGGTTGATTTCGAAAAATAATTTTCTCGATCGTCGAAGGGAGGCGACATAGAAATAGACAATAGTGCATCCAGTTCAGGTTTTGTTGCCTTTACGCTGCAGGAGTTTCTGCGGATGTAGTAGGCCGTCTCAGTGCTGTCCTTCTTCAGCGAAGTTTTGGCCGCGTAAGGCCGGTCATGGCCTCCCCATGCCCAGATGACTAACACCAACTGACCATCAACGATGTATGGCACTGCGCGTGGAATATACTCAGGGGTGATGGCGGACTTACCGAGATTCAGCAACTGTTTCTGAATATCATCCGCTTCCTTCTGCGTGATGCCAACGGGCGGCAGCATAGGCTTTCCATTGTCTTCAGAAACACCGATGATGATGTATCCACCACCGATATTATTTATGTCATTTGCGAAGGCGCAGAGCGATTTAAGGACTTCAAGCGGGTTCCAACCCTTCTTGAGTTCTAGTCGCTCTGACTCAACGGTGAGTCCATTCAGAAGACTTGAAATTGAGACAGGGAGATCCATATGCATGTCCTATTGCGCATATATGGCAGTTGCAAGAGCCAAATTAATATTAAAAAAATGTAGTTGTTATAGACCAATTGAAAAACTAAAACCTAAATCAGTGACCAAAAACTTAATAAACCTTCTGGCTGTTGCAGTCGAGGCCACAACAATAAAGATTTCGGAAGCATGCAAAAATGCACGATTTCGCACCTGCTGGGAGCAGCCACCTGCCCCTCAGGGTGTGCGGCTGCAAGCCCTCAAGAACAGCTCGCCGACCTTGCATAGCATGATGCATGCCATCCTTTGCGAGGAGATACATCGTCCTCCCGCCGTCGATGTCAATCGACGTGCGTGCCGTCTACACAAACCGCTTCATGCTGTCGATGATCCCTCGCCCGCAAGGGAACATTGACACCTGGCGACATGCTGCGCCCATTCCACCACTTGGTAGTCAAGCCGGACTGCCATCTAGGGTTCCGGATGCGGCAGAGCCGCCATGCGGGCCGATGCATCCCTCCTGGACCGGGTGGGGCGACCGGATCGGCACGCAAGGAATCGGGCATGTGGCCATGCATGTCTATAGACCGAGCCGCCATGCAGGCCAACTGGGCGACCAAGGCCAGCGTACATTAAAGATATACTCAACCATGCAAGTAGTCAAGCCGGACTGCCATCTAGGGTTCGGACGAGGTAAAATCCCACTAAGCCATCGGGTTTGCCTGACCCCGGAACCGACGGGAAGGCCAACCGTGGAAGCGGCCGCACCGATAAAAGGCCGTGGCAGGCATGCAGGAACGCATGCAAGCAGCCATGCATGATGCCATGCAACTGCCAAGGTCGGGCCGCCTCCATGGGCCATGGCAAGGCCGGGGCAGGCATGCAGGAACGCATGCAAGCAGCCATGCATGATGCCATGCAACTGCCAAGGTCGGGCCGCCTCCACGGCCGACGGGAAGGCCGTGGCAAGTATGGAAGGAACCACGCAGGACTCTTTGCTGGACGATCTTGGGGGACGACGGAAAAAACCTCTGCGCCCCAATGCCCTGCGGAACCGACGACCGCATGTCTCGCGGACGGCAGGGGGCATACGGTGAGAGGAACCGGGGTATCCGCAGGAACCCCGGAACGCCCCGCCCTCTCGCCTCGACAAAGGCCGCGACGCCCGTCCGGATTCGATTCCCGAAAAAGGGACCGCACCGGCCCTTGCCCTAGCCTTTTCTTCGGGCTATCCTCCGTCCATGTCCGCAGGTCTCGCGCCTTCCCCCGGCGTCTTCCGCCGACGCCTCGCCAAAGCCTCGCCAATGTCCGCGAGCGCGGCCACGCGTCGGCCCCGCCCGGGAACGACGCCATGCCCCGAAGGTCCGGCCGCCACGGATCCCGCACGATGGGCCCCGCCCACACGGCGTCAGGGTCGGCAAGAAATGCGGATCGTCCGCCGTGCGGAAGGCTCAAGGCACCCTTCCCCGCCCGTTCCGGAAAACCCCTCCCGGCGGTTTCCCCCGATCGCGAACTTTTTGCCTCAACCCCTTCAGCATCCCGCCATGTCTGCCGATAAGACGTACGACATCGCAAAACGCCCCCCGACGGCCCGCGCGATGATGGACCGGCCCCGTCAAGGCCGCGTCACGCGCCCGCGCAGGCCCATGCAGAAGGTGGACGATCCCCCGTCCCCCCGGAGGAACCTCGCGAAATGACCACGAAACGCAAGATCATCTTCGGCTTCGCCGTGATGAACATGCTCATCATGGGCATGGGCTTCTTCGGCTGGCTCGAGGTGGACAAGGCCTCCAAGGGCTTCGAGATGTTCGCCGTCCATGCGGACATGGACACCACCGCCAGCGACATGGAGGCCTCCATCGCCAGGGTGCTGACCGCCTTCAACAGGTTCCTGGGCACCTACGACATCGCCCTGATGCAGGATGCCGCACGGGAGGTGGACACCCTCGTGGAACTCTGCCGCAGGATGCGGGAGAAGACCCCGGAGGAGGCGGGCAAGGCGTTCCTGGAAGAGCTCGGGAAGCGGGCCGCGGAGGAGAGGGCCCTGATCCTCGGGACCGGGGAGGCGGTGGGCGGTCTGCGCAAGCTCTACCTCGACCGGGTCCGCCCGGCCACCCAGAGCATCTACGGGGCCATCGAGATACTCGTGAAGACCGCGAGGAAGGTCGGGAACAACGCCGTCCTCGCCGTGCTGAACCAGGTATGGCGGGAACTCGTGGAGGTCGCCGCCCCTCTCGCCCGATTCTACAACGGGCTCAACGTCGAGGACGCCAGGGAGGCCCACGCGCGCTTCGAGAAGCTCGAGAACGGCTTCGACAGGCTCGGCGGCCTCTTCACCACGGACGTCGGACGCAGCAATTTCAAGGTGATCATGGACGCCTACGCCGTCCTGAAGGAGACCACCGAGACCATCATCGCCGAGGCGGAGACGACGGCCGCGGCCGTCGAGACGGCGCGCCTGGCGGCCCGGAGCATGTCCAGGGACCTGCACGCCTTCAACGAGGACGTCACCCGCATGTCCACCGCGGTGCAGAGCGGGATACTGCAGGCCAACACGAGGGCGCAGACGGTGATGCTCGCCACGGCCGTGGTGGGACTCGCCATCGGCTGTCTCTTCGCCGCCTTCATCGTCATCGGCTTCGTCAGGGTGCTGGAGAGGATATCCTCCTTCGCCGGGGACGTGGCGGCGGGGCAGTTCGACGCCGCTCTCGCGGTGCGGGAGAAGGGGGAGATCGGCCACATGGCCGAGGCCCTCAAGGCGATCCCGGAGGCCCTGCACGCCATCCTGCGGGAATACGCCACCCTCGCCGAGGCGATCTCCCGGGGGAGGATCACGGCGCAGGGGGACGGGAAGGCCTTCAAGGGAGGATTCGCCACCCTCGTTGACGGCACCAACGGCATCATACAGCGGTTCCGCACCATCGTGGACAACATTCCGTCCCCCGTGGTGATGATGGACGGAGAGCGGAGGGTCCGGTACCTGAACGCGGCGGGACAGCAGCTGGTCGGCTCGAATTACGACGGCAAGGCCTGCAGGGAGCTCTTCGCCCGGGAGGACGACGGCACCGACGCCGACGCCCTGGGGATCGCCGTGAGGACCAACGTCCCGGCGACGGCGGAGACCGTGGCCCATCCCGACGGGAGGACCATGGACATCAGCTACACGGCCATTCCCCTGCACGATGCGGAGGGACGGCTGCTGGCCGTGCTGCAGCTCGTCACGGATCTCTCCGCCATCAAGAACCAGCAGCGCACCATGATGGACGTGGCGAAGAACGCCAGCGACATCAGCGACAGGGTCGCCGCGGCGGCCGAGGAACTTGCGGCCCACGTGGAGCAGATGTCCCGGGGGGCCGAGACGCAGCGGTCCCGGGTCGAGTCCACGGCGGGGGCCATGGCGAAGATGAACGCCATGGTGCTGGACGTGGCTTCCAACGCGTCCAAGGCGTCCGGCGACAGCGCGAACTCCAAGGAGAAGGCGGCGGAGGGGGCGGAACTGGTGCATCAGGTGGTGGCGGCCATCAACGAGGTGAACGGCGTCTCCCAGAGGCTGCAGGACGACATGGAGAATCTGGGCCGACAGGCCGAGTCCATCGGCGGGATACTGGGGATGATCTCCGACATCGCGGACCAGACGAACCTGCTGGCGTTGAACGCGGCCATAGAGGCCGCACGGGCCGGGGAGGCGGGCAAGGGGTTCGCGGTGGTGGCGGACGAGGTGAGGAAGCTGGCGGAGAAGACCCAGAACGCCACCCAGGAGGTGGGGACGAAGATCCACGCGATCCAGGAGGCGGCCCGCATCAACGTCCAGGCCGTGGAAGGGGCGGTGAGGAGCGTGGAGGAGGCCACGGGGCTCGCCAACCGGTCCGGCGCGGCTCTCAACGAGATCGTCGACATGGCCTCGGCCAACTCGGCCGTGGTGGGGACCATCGCCTCCGCCGCCGAGGAGCAGAGCGCGACCTCCGACGACATCCACAGGGCTCTGGAGGAGATCAACCGCATCACCGCCGAGGCCAGCAACGGCATGATCCAGTCGGCGAAGGCCATCCAGGATCTTTCGCGGATGGCCCAGGAGCTCCACGCCGTCATCGGCAAGCTCAACTGACCCGGACCGCCCGAGGGCGGATCCGGCACGGATGCAAGGACGCCGGCACCCCGCGCCACGGGGGCCGGCGTCCTTCTTTTTCGCGCAGCGGGGAACCTGCTTCGCACGGGTGGACGGGCACGGGCGCATCGCGAATCTTTTTGCGATGCCGCGACCTGTCCGAAGAGCATCCGTCTCCGCAGGCATTGGGAAAACCGGCGATTTCCCTGTCCGACGGCTTGCGGCGCGGCCTTGACGGCCGAAACGCATGATGGCGGGAAAAAAATCCCGTGGTTCGACAAAAGTGTTGACGAGATCGATGAATCTCGTTAACAAGGGGCCAGGATGTATCTCCCCCCACTACATTCCAAGGAAGCCGAACCATGGCCGATCTCGCACTGGAGAACTACAGCCACAGGCCCCGCATGGTGCGCCTGAAGGCATGGCTGCTCCTCAACGATATCAACTCCAAGCACCTCGCCGCGAAGCTGGGGATATCCCCCCAGCTCATGAGCATGACCCTGTCCGGGATGAGGCCGGACGCGGATCGGATCAACTCCCTGGTGGAACTGGGCATCCCCAGGGATCTGCTGCCCCCGCCCCACTCCGCCCCCGATCCGGCGCCGAATGTGCGCGAACGGCGCGGACGGACGTCCGGCCGGAAGTAGCAGGGGCGCCATCGCCGATCCGGGGAGGGCGCGCATGTCGCCCCGCCGGCCAAGGCATCGCCTCGGCCGCCGTTGCGGCACCCTGCCCCGCCCGGCCGGCAGGCCAGGGCGCCTGTGCGCCGTCTCCCGGCACGCCCGACCCGCGGTCCGGGGCATCCCGCCGCCCGGCCGCCTCCGGGGCCTGCAGGCACGGCCCCACTATCCAATTCCCGGAATCCGCTTCAACCTGCGCAGTCCGGTCGCCCAGGGGCCTTCAGGCACGTCCCCGCACCTGTCGCCGGGAACCGCGGCGGATCTTCCGGAATCTCTTGCAACCGTCCTCACGTTGCTGTATGAGACCCCATCGCGCCGCCCCGACCTTCGGACCCGCGACCGGCCGGGGATTTTCCCCCGGCGGACCGTCCAACGCACACCGCCAACATGACAGCGACCCCGTCCATCCCCCAGTACCGCGAATGGGCCAAGGCCACGGCCGCCACCCGTACGGAACTGCGCGGCCAGCTCGAACGGATCACCTACGTCAACGAGGAGAACGGCTACCTCATCGGCAGGCTGAAGGTCCACGGCCAGAAGGGCCTCGTCACCATCGTGGGCAACATCCCGAACCCCACCCCCGGCCAGATGCTGAAGCTCGTCGGCGAATGGACGAACCACCCCAAGTTCGGGGAGCAGTTCAAGATCGACTCCTACGAGTGCACCGTGCCGGCCACGGTCAAGGGCATCGAGAAGTACCTCGGCTCCGGCCTCATCAAGGGGATAGGCCCGGTGACGGCCAGACGGATCGTCGAGGTCTTCGGGACGAAGACCCTGGACATCATCGAGAAGTCCTGCGCGCGCCTGAGCGAGGTTCCCGGGATAGGCGCGTCCAAGGCCGCCCTGATCGCCAGGGCGTGGGAGGAGCAGCGGGGCGTCCGGGACATCATGATCTTCCTGCAGGGACACGGCATCAGCGCGGCCTACGCCGCGAAGATCTACAAGCTCTACGGCTCCGAGGCCATCGCCGTCGTGCGGGAGAACCCCTACCAGCTCGCCTACGACGTCAGGGGCATAGGCTTCGTCTCCGCGGACCGCATCGCCCGCTCCCTGGGCTTCGACCTGCAATGCCCCGAACGCGCCCAGGCGGGACTCGTGTACGTGCTGGACGACATGGCCGGCGACGGCCACGTCTTCGCCCAACGGGAGCACCTGCTGGCCAAGGCCGCCGAGCTGCTGGCCGTCGAGAGCGACATCCTCGAGGACGCCCTCGCCTCCCTCGCCGCCGGCTCGCAGAAAATCGTCCTGGAGACCCTCGCGGACGGGGACCGGGAGATCGAGGCCGTCTATCTCGCCCCCTTCCGCCACTGCGAAGGCGGGGCCGCCTCCATGCTGCAGGACCTGCTCCGCCACCCGAGGTCCATGCGGACCATCGACGTGACGAAGGCCCTTGCATGGGTGCAGGGACAGCTCTCCATCACCCTCGCGGAACGGCAGCTCGAAGCGGTCGACCGCGCCGCCACCAGGAAGTGCTGCGTCATCACCGGCGGCCCCGGCACCGGGAAGACCACCATCATCAAGGCCATCCTGGCCATCTGCTCGAGACTGACGAAGCGGATCCTCCTGACGGCCCCCACCGGACGTGCGGCCAAGCGCATGTCCGAGACGACGGGCATGGAGGCAAGGACCATCCACAGGCTCCTGGAGTACAGCGTCACCCAGGGGGGCTTCCAGCGGAACGAGGACAACATGCTCGCGGCGGACCTGATCATCGTCGACGAGTGCTCCATGATCGACCTCGTCCTCTTCTACCACCTGCTCAAGGCCATCCCGAGAACGGCGACCCTGGTTCTCGTCGGGGACGCGGACCAGCTCCCCTCGGTGGGCGCGGGAAGCGTGCTCAAGGACGTCATCGCCTCGGGCGTGGTCCCCGTGGTCACCCTGAACGAGATCTTCCGCCAGGCCGCATCCTCCTCCATCGTGGTCAACGCCCACCGCATCATCAAGGGGGACATGCCCACCTTCCCCAAGGGACGGGACACGGACTTCTTCCTCTTCCCCGCCGAGGAACCCGAGGCCACGCAGGCGATGGTGGTGGACGTGGTGCGCAACCGCATCCCGCGGCAGTTCGGGCTCAGCCCCCTGCAGGACGTCCAGGTGCTGACCCCCATGAACCGGGGGGTGCTTGGCACGGCGACCCTGAACGAACGCCTGCAGGCCGCCCTGAACCCCAACGGCCTCGAGATATCCCGCTTCGGCAGGACGTACCGCATCGGCGACAAGGTGATGCAGATAAAGAACAACTACGACAAGGACGTCTACAACGGGGACATCGGCATCGTCGCCGACATCGACCAGGAGGCGCAGAACGTCAAGGTGACGATGGACGGGCGGGACGTGCTCTACGACTACGCCGAGCTGGACGAGCTGGTCCTGGCCTACGCCGTGTCCATCCACAAGTCCCAGGGGTCGGAGTACCCGGCCGTGGTGCTTCCGGTCTCCACCCAGCATTACGTGATGCTGCAGCGGAACCTGCTCTACACCGGGGTGACCCGCGGGAAGCGGCTTGTGGTGCTCGTCGGGGACATGAAGGCCCTTTCCATCGCGGTCAGGAACAACAGGCTCTCCATGCGCAACAGCTGGCTCGCCCACCGTCTGCGGGGGTAGCGATTCCGGGGGCTTTTGCCGCAAAGGTCAACCCGAGGTCGCGGCAGGCGTGTGGCACGCCCCTTGCGGCGTTCCGGAGCGGGCCGGCATCGTCGTGCCCGTGGATGCAGTGCAGGAGGAAGGAAGGCGAGGAGACTGGAAGAGGGGGAACGGTTCGGCAATCCTCTCTGCGTGCAGGACTACGAAGGGGAAACGACTCCGGAATTCCTCCGGAGTCTGGAAGCGGAAGCTCCGTCAACTTGCGGCCATGCGCGAATTGACGGAGCTTTTGAGCATTGGGACATGTATCCAAGTCGCCGTGAGCATTCTCGAAGAGAGCGAGAACGTCGTCCACCTGAACAACGTCTGACATTTCAGGGATGAATGAGCCAGGCATGGAGTTTCACGCCTTTGCGTCCTTCGGCAGTTCGTCGAGGGATCTCCTCCTCCTGCGTCGACGAATCGCCGGAGGTCGCCTCTCGGCGTCCATTCCGGCTCGACGTGCGGATCCGGATACGCCCTGACGTCGAACGGCGGCTCCACGCCGTACAGGACCATGCCGCAATCGTGTCTCCGCAACGGGCTCGAGAGTCTCTCCCTGTCCTCGGGACACGGACTCCTTCCGACGAAGTGCGCATCGATTGGCGACCCTCCGCGCAACGTCTCAAATTCACTGTGGCGCATCCCGGACATCACGGGATCCCCGCAGTTGACGAGCGTGCCGCGATCGGTCCCGTCCAGCGCTTCGTCAGGCACCATATGGCAGACTTCGCAAGGGTCGCCCGTCCGGGCCTCTCCCCAAACGACCGCCCCTGCCAGCCGCATCTCCAGGCAGGCGCCACCTTCGGTCCGGCATCCGCGACCTTGCGAAGGTCGCCGAGAATGGCGAGGGAAAATCCGCAAGGGTTCGGTGGATGTCTTCGGAAGGCCTTTCCCTGATTTCGGCCACGATGTGCGGCCTCCGACTTCCAGGGGCCTTCGACCGCGTCTCTTCGGTGCGGCCGTCCGTCTTGCGTCCCGGCGACGACGGATCGTTCCGTGCAAGGACTCGGGGGCCGCGGGACGGAAACCGCCCCCGGCGCGCCCAGGACGGAGGGATCGCCTGTTCTCTCCCCGGAAAGGTCCGCTCAGGGGGCAAGGCTCACTCGTCGTCCCTGGGCACGACCCCGCCCTCCGGTTCGTCCAGAAGCAGGTCCCGGACGGCCTTGCGCCATTCCTCCATGCGCCGCGCGAGCGCACCGTCCGGATCGCCTTGGATGTCGGCGGCCGCGACCATCCCGAGACGTATCTCCTCGTGACGCCGCAGGACGGCCCCCCGGGAAAGGAACCCCGCCCTGTACCGCCGGAAGACGCTGGCGTACGCGTCGTCGTAGCAGGCGACGAGCCGTTCCGTCTCCGGCGCGGCATTGGCGGGATCGGCTTCCTGAAGCCTGCCCAGGGCGGCGTTGCAGCCGGGGTAGTACTCCTCGGCGGCGGTGGTGCGATGGATGCAGCCGGAGACGAGAAACGCCGCGAGACACGGGATGGCGGCGAGAAGCGCAAGGGGTGACGGCACTGGCGGATGCATGTGGCGATGCTCCTTGTTTTGGCGGGGGACTTGGACGGCGGGACGCGGGAAGGCGGGGACGGATTCTGGCCCGTTGCCACGGACCGATGCGGAAATCCTCGGGCTACTGCTTCAGGCCCTTCTTCCTCAGGACGTCTCTGGCATCACGGGATTCCAGGTGTTTCCAGTATTTGTCGATTTCGTCATCGGAGAAGAGGCTGTGAAGAATCGCCTCTTCAGAATACTCCATTTCATACTGACGAAATGTCTTTATAAATCCATCGATGAAGTCGTAAAACGAAAGTCTATACATTTTATAGGCGTTGTGCTTTTTAAGAAATGCAAGTATCGTCTGAAAATGCTCGCACATGCACTGCACTATCGCACGCTGGTCCCGCGAAGACATGACCTGTCCGTCTCGTTGCAGTCTGTGCGTTATCAGAACTTCGTTCACCGGGGTTATCCTCTCGGCAAGAACGATGCAGAACCAGTGGAATACGACATCCTCGTAATAGCAATCATTGACGACATTCATGATATGCGCATCTTGCAGGAAAGATCTCTTGAACAACTTTCTCCATGCCATCGGTGCCATATGTAGATAGAAGTTCTTCTGCGTGACCAATGGCAGTCTTTTGAAATCCTCAGTGAACATGCTGCGATACAATGCATTGCTTTCATGACTGCGGGACTTGTTCGACTGCATGAGATATTCGTTGTAATTGCACAGGACCAGGTCCGCATCCGTCTCTTCGGCGACTTTCAGCATTTTTGGATACATCATCGTGCTCGCGAAATCGTCGCCGTCGATGATCCCGATGTACTTCCCCCGCGCCATCCTCATCCCTATGTTCAGGCAGAATCCCGACGCTCCCGGCGTGTGCGCCGGGAGCGCGACGACCTGCATGTTCTCCGTCCTCGACGCGTACTCCTCGAGGATGTCGATCGTCCCGTCCGTGGAGGTGTCGTCCACGACGATGATCTCGTACGCTGAAGCCGGCATCCTCTGACGCACCACGGAATCGAGGCATTTGCGCAGGTAGGGCGCGACGTTGTACGTCGTCGCGACTATGGACAGGGGCAGGTCGTCCGCGCTCATCACCGCTCTCCCGCGAAGGGGACGAAGGACTTTCCGGTCCGGGGACTTCCCGGCCGCGTCACCGTCGGTCCTCCCGGACCGCGCAAGGGCCTCGGCCGCCCTGCGGGACGGCGGGACGACCGACGAGATCCCGGGACGACGCCAGGCGAACCCGCGGGAATGCCCCGCGACCGCCCTACCCCTGCTGCTGCTTCGGCGGGGCGGGCTCGTACGCCTGCCGGCAGGCGATGGGCATCCGCCACCCCATCCCGAAGGCGTTCCGGGTGATCTTCAGCACCGGCGCAGCCTGACGCCGCTTGAATTCCGCCATGGCCACGAGTTTCGCGACCTTCCGCACCGTCTCCCGGTTGTGCCCCTTGGCCACGAGTTCCTCCTCCCCGAGCCGCTCCTCGAGGATGCCCCGGAGCATCGCGTCCAGTTCGGGATAGGGGGGGAGATTGTCCTGGTCCGTCTGCCCCGGACGCAGTTCCGCCGACGGGGCCTTGAACAGCACGTGCTCGGGGATGCAGCTGGGATGCCGGGAATTGATCCAGTGGCAGATGGAGTAGACCTCGGTCTTGTAGAGGTCCCCGATCACGGCGAGGGCCCCGCACATGTCCCCGTAGATGGTGCAGTAGCCGACGGATATCTCGGACTTGTTCCCGGTGGTCAGCAGGAGCCTGCCGAACTTGTTGGCGCACGCCATCAGCAACGTGCCCCGTATCCGCGCCTGCAGGTTCTCCTCCGTGACGTCCGGCGGCCGGCCCATGAAGAGTTCCGCCAGGATGCGGTCGTAGGCCAGCATGACGGACTCGATGTGGAGCACGGCCGTCTGGAGGTTGAAGGTCTTCGCGAGGGCGTGGGCGTCCACGAGACTGTGGCCGCTGGAGTACTGGGAGGGGAGGAGCAGGCCGGTCACGTTCTCCGATCCCAGCGCGTTCACGGCGAGGGCCGCCGTCAGGGAGGAGTCCACCCCGCCGGAGAGTCCCACCACGACGGATTTCTGGCCGGTCTTGTGGCAGTAGTCCTGCAGGCCCAGCGTCAGGGCGCGCCACGCCTCCTCCGGGGGGGCGAGCAGCGGAGGCGCGCCTCTGCCCATGGCGTCCACGTCCACGATCAGCATGTCCTCGGCGAAGGCCTGGCCCTCGGTGCCCACGGCGCCGTTGGGCAGCACGTGGAGGCTGCGCCCGTCGAAGATCAGTTCGTCGTTGCCGCCGACGGCGTTGACATAGCACACCCGGATGCCCCGGGATGCGGCGATCGCGCCCAGCAGCCGGCGACGCTCCTCCTGCTTCCTGACGCAGAAGGGGGACGCGGAAAGATTCACCAGCGTATCGAAGGGGGGATGTTCCCGGAGGGGATCCACGGTGTAGTTGGGCACCGAGGTCTTGTAGGCTCCGTCGTGCCAGATGTCCTCGCACACGGTGAGAGCCAGCCGCCTGCCCTGGAACTGCACCACGCAGGGTCCGCCCCCCGGCTCGAAGTATCTCGCCTCGTCGAAGACGTCGTAGGTGGGCAGCAGCCGCTTGGCGTAGCGCACCACCACGGTGCCGGCCTCGAGGAAGACGGCCTCGTTGTGCAGGGGCATGCCCTGGCCGGACGTGTTCGGGCCGATGGTGCCCACCACCAGGGCCGTCCTCTTTCCCGCCGTGGCCTGGGTCAGGGTCCCCAGAGCCTCCTCCGCCTTCTTCAGGAAGGACGGGTAGAGGAGCAGGTCCCGGGGCGGATAGCCCACGACGGCCAGTTCCGGGGTGACGCAGATGTCCGCGCCGTTGGATGCGGCATGCTCGTAGCCCGACAACAGTTTCCCGACGTTGCCCTCGATGTCCCCCACCACGGTATTGCACTGCATCATCGCGACCTTCAAGGCATTCCTCCAGGAATCGATGGTATCCGGCGGCGGACGTCCGCCGCCGTGGGCCGCGCAGCGCGGCCGTTGGCCCGTCCGGGGACGGGGCGCCTAGAACGTGATGTCGGAGAAGACGGCCTTCTCGAAACGGCCGTTCCTGAAATACAGCGAAACCTCGCTCCTGATGCCGTCGGTCGCGGCGATGTACGCCATGGCCATCTCGAGGCGACGCTCGATGGAGTCGCCGGAGGAGCCCTTCCCGTCGCCCTTGCTCAACATCTTCGAAAGCATTTCATTGCCTATCACCACGTTGGACGGTTCCGCCAGGCTCCCGTCCAGGTCCGCGCCGGCGAAGACGTAGCACTGCACCCCGGCGTACAGGGCGAGGACGTCCGCGAGAAGCACCTGCGCGTCGTCCCCCAGGATCGGCGTGCACATGTCGAGAAGATGCAGCACCCCGGCCCTGGCGAGGACCTTGGAGATGATGGACGCCACGGAGTTACTGAAGGTGAGGGCGACCACGGGGAGCACGCCGGAACGTCCCATGAGGACGCGCATGTGCTCGACCAGGGGCATGACGTTCCTGGACATGTGGTCCTGGCGCACGTAGCGGCCGTCCATGAGCCGCCCCACGAGCGCGTCGGCGTCGACCCCGGCGAAGAGGCGTTCCGGAAGCTCGTGGAGCTTCAGGACCACGGCCTGATGGTGGGAGTCCTTCGCCTGTCCCATCCCCACCTGCAGGGCCCGGGCGGCCACGATGAGCAGGGCCGACTCCTGGAAGCCGTAGAGGGGCAGATCGAGGTGGAAGGTGTCCTTGCCCTCCACGTTGTACAGGAAATCGTCCAGAGGGACGATGCGGCGATTCGGGGCGTTTTCGTCAGGCGGCATGGGTCTCGTTCGCGACGGCCTGGCGGAACGCCGCCAGGGGGGATCGCGTCCTCGGGTGTTCCCCGTGTAGGTGCAGGCGCGGACGTCCGAAGGACGCCGCCCTGATGGTTTGCATCACCACTCCGCACGACCGCGGGGACGCATCCGTTCCTCCTCGCCGACGCCGGTTTGCCGGAAGTGTAGCGTTTTCGGAAAAAAACGCAAGGGGACGGTTCGAAAACACGGCGGCCGGGGCCCGGGCAGGGAAGGACGGCCTGCCGGGCGGCTCCCGGCGGAAGTCGGGGACTTGCGAGGCGCGTTCTCCGTCCGCGGACCTCGCCGCTTCCCGGGACCGATGCATGCACGTCCGTCCTCCGCGGGTCGTTCCCGGGGCGGGACCGTCACCTTGGCCGCCCCGACGCGGCCTTCAGTCCCGATCCCGGCCTCGCGCGTTCCCGGACATGCCGGGCTTGACGAAGGACGCCGCCATCGCCTCCCTGTGACGGCGCACCGCCTCGACGACGGCCTGGGCCTTGGGGAGCCCCGCGATGCGCATGTCCCGTTCAGCGTGATGCCGGAGGATCCGGTCCCGAAGCCCGCCGTGCCCCTCGATGTCCACGGGGACGCCGTCGGGCCCGGGATGCGGCCAGATGTGGCAGATCTCGTTGTCCAGCAGTCCCTCGGCGTGGATCGTCTCGGCGATGAGAACGGCGCGATGGCAGTGCATGGGGTCCTTCTCGGCGCACATGAGCGCGATGGGGAAACGGCCGAGCCCCCTGCGCAGCCGCTCCACTCCCTCGTCGAAGCAGGGCCGGCCGCGGAGCCGTCCGAAGTCGACGTGCCCCTGCGCGTCGTAGACCTCGGGGTCGTCGGGCTTGCCACCCAGCTGCGGCCCCATCCACACGTACTCGATGCCCCTCCGGCCGAGGGCGTCCTTGAGCGCTTCGCGGCAGAAATCCTTGAAGTGGGCGGAATAGGGGACGGACCGCACGTCGGCGATGGCGCGGATGTCCCGGGCGAGAAGCCTCTCGACGAAGACGTCCATGGGATAGGCCGACGCGCCTATGGTGTGGAGCACGTGCTGCATGGGACATCATCCGGGCGGGCTGGCGGAACGGCCATGCATCGACGCGCGGGGCAGGACGTGGGGCCGCATCGGGGGAGAAGTCCGGACGGACGGACGGGGGCACTGGGACATGGGGGATCGGGATGGCATGCAACGAGTCGGGCATGGCACCTGTTTGCGGCTGCAGTCGTCAGGCATCCTGTTTTTGTATCAAGTCCAAGGAACTCTTAAGCATGACAAGAAGCTTAGGCAAGTCCCCGGAATGAAGACAATGATAAAGTGCTGGCTTGCTGCACAAGAGCTTTTTGTCCAGCTGTTCACGGCGTCTGCATTTTTTGTATAAATCCAGCATAACACCTGCACAATGCGCTGATGATTCATTGTAGTCGTCACTTGTCTGCTTAAGCATGGAGAGGCAATGCATAAAAAGATGGTAGTATGTTTTATCGTATCTGTCGCAATAAATGGAATGCGTATTTAGAAATTTGACGACATCTTGCATAGCTGATAAAATAGAAAGATATTTCGATTTACCAAATCTCCCGAAGCTTGAAGATCCGTCTCTGACGTGGTATCTGTAATACACATCGCCAACTGTGGAAACGTGGTCAATTAAAGATATGGCTTTTAGAAGAAATGCCGTATCCTGGCCGGTCTTCACTCCGACCGGAAATATTATATTGTTGTCAATGAGAAATTTCTTCCTGTAAATCGCGGACCAGAACTCGCCGAAGAAATTCGTGGGGTCGTTGGAAATGTCTTTCGGCGACAGAAATCCGACAGATCTTGGAAGTGATCCAGTATTGTCAAAGTGCACTGCAATGCCCTTGACTACAACGGCATTTTCTTCCTTTGCCCTGCAGTAGAGTTTTTCGTAAAAGTCATGATCGATCATGTCGTCGGAATCCACGAACCCGACATACTCTCCCTTGGCGATGTCGATGCCGTGGTTCCTAGCGACCGAGACGCCCATGTTCTTCTTGAAGTCGACCAGAACAATCCGTGCATCGACTGCCTGATATTTTTTGAGTATTTCTAGACCGTGATCCGTCGAGCCGTCATTGATGCAGATTATCTCGATATCCTTCAATGTCTGCCCACAGACGGAGTCGAGGCATCTGCACAGATACGCCTCGACATTGTAAACGGGGATTATGACGGATACCGGAAATTCCATATTTGTGCAAAACGCCTTGCGATCTGTGCAAGATGTCGGAGGTTGGCAAAAAAGTCAGGGCCGAAACGGAGGAATTACCTCTGATGTTATCACGCATAAGCCATGCCCAGCCAGACACTCAATGGAATGCAGGCAAGCTGCGAATATACGTCATGTATTCAGACTTCTTCCTTCTTTTGCAATTCGTAAGAAGCATGAAGTGCACGTACAAATTTATCCAGATCACGTGAATGGAGGCAAGCATACAACTCTGGAAAATTCGATAAGAGTATCCTGTCTAGTTGTGCAAGGCGTTTGCAGTTGCTATACATTTTCAATAGAACCCCTGCACAATGCACGGATGACTCGTAGCGGTCGCTCGTGCGCCCGAGCATTGAGAGGCAATGCAAAAGAATGTGATAGTACAATTTATCGTAAGTACTTGAAGAGATCGAATTGCTATTGAGAAATTTTGCAACATCATGCATCGCGGATAAAATAGAAATATATTTCTGCCTGTCAAACGTCCCGGAACTTGAAGAGTCCTTTCTTTCATAATATCTGTAATACACATTGTCGACTGTTGCAACACGACCGACAAGAGCTATGGCCTTGTAGAGAAAGGCGAGATCCTGCCCGGTTTTCACGCCGACCGGAAATCTGATGCCGTGGACCGTTAAAAATTCTTTCCTGTAAATCGCGGACCAGAACTCGCCGATGAAATTCGTAGGAGCGATGGAAATATCATTAGCCGACAGGCCAAAACCTTTCGGTTCGTTTTTACCATCGTCGAAGTGCGCCATCATTCCCTTTGTTATATTGGCATTTGTCTCTATCGCCTTGCCATACAATTTTTCGTAAAAGTCCGGATCTATCATGTCGTCCGAATCCACGAACCCCACATACTCGCCCTTTGCGATGTCTATGCCATGGTTCCGCGCAACCGAAACCCCCATGTTCCTCTCGAAGTCGACCAGTACAATCCGCGCGTCGATTGCCTGATATTTTTTGAGTATGTCGAGGCCGTGATCGGTCGAGCAGTCGTTGATGCAGAGTATCTCGATGTCCTTCAACGTCTGGTTGCAGACGGAGTCGAGGCATCTGCACAGATACGCCTCGACATTGTGGACGGGGATAATGACGGATACGGGGATGGGCATTTTCTTTCGGAATGTCGCATCGACTTCGGGGCGGAATCGTCCGGGGGCGCGCCGTCCCCCGCGCGGACCCGCCGCGCAGGGGACGAAAGCCTGGATCGACGGGGCGCGACCCGCCCCAGCCGCCGGCCTAGGTGAACTGGACGAAGTTCTTCAGCAGCGCAAGCAGATCGTAGCGCAGTTCCTCGTCCTGCAAGGCGAAGTAGATGTTCGCCGTCAGGAACTCAGCCCAGTCGCCGGCGTCGAAGCGCATCCCCATCATCCGCACCGCCATCATCCCGTGGTGCTGGGAAAGGGACTGCATGGCGTCCGTGAGCTGTATCTCCCCGCCGTGGCCGGGCTTGACCTGCTTCAGGTAGGTGAAGATGTTGGGGGTCAGCACGTAGCGGCCCACGATGGCGAGACGGGACGGGGCGTTCTCCCTGCTGGGCTTCTCCACCATGCCCCGGACCCGGTACACCCCGGGCGACGTCTCCTCGCCGTCGATGATGCCGTAGCGGTTCACCTTCTCCCAGGGAACCTCCACGACCCCCACCACGGACACCTTCTCCGCCATGGCCACCTCGATGAGCTGGCCGATGGCGGGCACGCCGCCGAACATCAGGTCGTCGCCCACCATGACCGCGAAGGGCGCGTCCTGGACGAGCTCCTCGGCGCAGAGCACCGCGTGGCCCAGGCCCAGCTGCCTCTTCTGGCGCACCGACATGATGTTCACCATCTCCGCGACCTTGCGGATCTCCTCGAGCTTGTCCAGCTTCCCGGCCCGCTCGAGCACGCCCTCCAGCTGGAGGTTGTAGTCGAAGTGGTCCTCGATGACGCTCTTGTCCCTGTTGGTGACGAAGATGACGTCCCGGATGCGCGCCCGCTGGGCCTCCTCCACGACGTACTGGATGACGGGCTTGTTGTAGATGGGGAGCATCTCCTTGGGGATGTTCTTGGTCGCAGGCAGGGAACGGGTGCCCCAACCGGCCACGGGAATAACGACCTTGCGAACCTCGTTCATGGCTTCCTCCCCATTGAGGGAACATCCGGCATGACCGCCGGGTTGACTGTCGGCTGGCGGAACCCCGCCGTCGAACGCCTAGCGCAATTGCCTTCCCACGACTTCGGCGATCTGCGCGGCGTATTCCCGCACCTTCGCCTCGTCCTCCCCCTCGACCATCACCCGGCACAGGGACTCCGTGCCGGAATAGCGCAGCAGCACCCTGCCCCTTCCCCCCAGCGCGGCCTCGACCCTGGCCACGACCTCGCCGATGGCGGGGCATTCCTCGAAGGGGACGCGCCGCTCCACGCGGACGTTGACCAGATGCTGGGGGAAGGGCGTCAGCAGGCCCGCCAGTTCGGAGAGGGGGCGCTCCTTCTCCTGGACGATGCGCAGTATCTGCAGGGCGGCCAGAAGGCCGTCCCCGGTGGTGCTGTACCTGTGGAAGATGAGATGCCCCGACTGCTCCCCGCCCAGCGTCGCGGACTCGCGGCGCATGGCCTCCACGACGTACCGGTCGCCCACCTGCACCTGCAGCAGGCGGCCGCCGTGCTCCTCCATGAATATCCCCAATGCCATGTTGCTCATGACCGTGGAGACGAGCAGTCCTCCCTCGAGTTCGCCCCGGGCCATCATCGCCTGGGCGCACATGGCCATGAGCTGGTCCCCGTCGAGGATGCGCCCCCGCTCGTCCACGACGATGAGCCGGTCGGCGTCCCCGTCCAAGGCCAGCCCGACGTCGGCCCGCACCTCCCGCACCTTGGCCGCCACGACCTCGGGGCACAGGGAGCCGCAGTGGTCGTTGATGTTGGTGCCGTTGGGGTCGGTCCCGATGCGGAACACCTCGGCTCCGAGCTCCTCCAGGGCCAGGGGGGCCACCTTGTAGCTCGCGCCGTTGGCGCAGTCCACGACGATGCGCAGTCCGGCCAGGGTCAGGTGGGAGGGGAAGCAGCTCTTGGTGTAGACGATGTAGCGGCCGCCTGCGTCGGGGATCTTGGTGGCGCGGCCGACGCCCCGGGAGTCGGGGTATGGCCACTTCATGTCCGGGGTCAGGACCATCTCGGCGATCTCGTTCTCGATCTGGTCGGGAAGCTTGTAGCCGTCGGCGTCGAAGAACTTGATGCCGTTGTCGGAGAAGGGGTTGTGGGAGGCGGAGATGACGACCCCGAGATCCGCCCGCATGCTGCGGGTGAGGAAGGATATGGCCGGGGTGGGCAGGGGGCCGGTCATGATCACGTGCATGCCGGAGGCGCACAGGCCGGCCGTGAGGGCGGATTCGAACATGTAGCCGGAGAGTCGCGTGTCCTTGCCCACGACGACCTTGTGGGGCGGGGTTCCCCGCCGGAAGCGGACCCCGGCCGCAAGGCCGAGGCGCAAGGCCGTGTCCACGGTCATGGGGGCGACGTTGGCCGTCCCCCGCAGTCCGTCCGTGCCGAAAAAACGATCCGCCATCGACGTCGTGCTCCTCGCTGGAAGTTTACCCCTCAATAACGCTTTTGGCACATCATGGCAAGCGGAATTTCGATTTTCCTGCAAGACCTCGAAGAAAACGGTCCCGTCGCCTTCCGGGGCGGGCGGGGGCGGGTAGGAGCGGCAAGGGGGCACGGGAAGGGCGGGGGGAGGGAGGCGGTTTTTCCGGAGGCGGTGCAGGCGGATCGCATGTTTTCAGGATGGGGCGTTGCGCCGGGATGCGTTGCGGCGGAAGAGGGAGAGGACGGGGAGGATGCCCGGGGGACCGTCTGCCGTGGCCGAGGCGCAGGTCGCGGCGTTGCCGCGGGTATCGGGAATCGCAGGACATATATGGAAGAAGGCCGCCGGCGCATCGCCGCGGAAGAAGGTCGGCGTTTTTCCGGTGTGCCGGCACGGGGGCGGGCCGTGTCCGGGGAAGTCGGCGCATCGCGGACCTGTGGCCATTTGGGGGATTCGCAAGTGCAGGTCGGGACTTGGTGCATTGCCGGACTTCGCCGGTTCCGGAACCTTCGACGGGAGCGTGGAGGCGGGCCGGAGGTCCGCTTCCTTCCGATGGAGGATGGCGTGCTCCCCAGTTCGGCCTTCCATGGGAGGCGTCCGGGGGCGGGCGGGGAGTTTGCGGGCACCCATGCGGTGCAGGGGACGGAGATGGCAAGGGGCGAAAGCTTCAGGGTCCGCCGGCATCCGGGCTTGATTCCGTCTTTGGGATGGGCGTGCACGCCCTTCCCCACCCTGTCGGCGACGGGGAAGGCGGACGGTGCGGGGTGCGGGGCTGCAGGATACTGGGCCGCAGGGCATTACGAAAAGAAGGTCGACGTGGCGGCCGTGGCTCTCCCGTTCCCCGTCGCGCCGGTCTTGCCGGGTTGGCCGTCACGGCTCGAAGGCGAAGCCGCGACGATCCCGGAGGGCGCATCGGCATCGGTCCCTGCCGATTTTTTGCGGCGGCCATGCCGCCGACGCCGTGCTGCGGGACGAAATCGTCGGCATCGGGGACGGTTTCGCTGGCGAAGGACTCTCGCCCTATGCCGAGGATGTCCGCGGCATAGGGAAGAGCCTTGGAGGGCATGCAGGTCCGGGTGGAGGGAGAGAACGATCGATCAGGGATCGCTCTCCTCGGCGATGCAGTCAAGGATCGTCTCGATGCCGAGGACCAGATTTTTTGGGAGGGGATCGTCTGGATAGTATGTCCTCACTATCTTGAGGACCTCATCGACGGAAGTTAATCCGAGATGACGGATGAGATATTCCAAATCGTCGAAGTCGTGTCGTCTGAATGGGTCATCGAATGCCATGCACTTCATGGCGACGAGCAGTTCTTTTGAGGCGAACTTCACGACAAGTCCGCACCCGTTTTCGTCGGGGACGAACATGTCCGATGGGACGATGCCGAATGTGGGAGGATGGAAGGGCTGTATGGCATTGTTCAGCCATCTTTCGTCAAAACCAAATTCTTCCGCGATTCGATTTATTGCATTTTTTATGAATTCATCATTATTGTAAGTTGCATCAATATCTTTTGTTGTTCTTTGAAATGTATCGCAAGTCAGTATAATGGCCCCGCTGCCATAAATCACCAATTCAATGCGCCTTCCCCCGGCTTTTGCGATTTCGTCCAATCGGGAGAGGCCGGTACGCATCGACTCCCGTGTGAGCTTGACAATTTTTGGCCTGGGTGTCGTGTCGTCATTTGGCATATGTCAGCGCAGCCTCATTGTGATGCCGTCGAGTTGCAACTCGTCTTTTCTGCGCGGCTACGAGCATGTCGACGAGACGCATTGCGGCGTCCCAGCCTTTTTCGCCACCCCGGAACTTGAGTTCGTTGATGGCCATGGAAAGATAGTACGGGTCGTGTATGGCACCTCTTCTGGGCACACGCTCGATAAGGTGCGGATAATCCCGCGAAAGCCACTCTTCGGCGACGTCGGCGGTCTCCTTGATCCCCTTGTACGTGAAGTGGAGCAGGACACGAGGTTCCTTTGTCCTGAGAGCCGCAAAGCACTTCTTCTTGTCCACCATGTGCGGTGGATGGAACTTCACGACCCGCCCCAAGGGATCCGAACCTGCAAAGACGTTCCTCCGGGCATATGGACGGGACGTGCCCGAAAGGAGCAAATCCCTGAGCTTTTTATGCGTGTAGCAGGCCTTGATGAGAAATTCCGGTTTGTCAAGAAACCTCTTCGGTCCTTCCGTCCATTCCGGAACGGGCAGTTCGTACAAGCCAGCGAACTCCTCGGCGGCTCCTGCGATGTATGCATCGAAGATGTCGTGACCGGTGAGTTGTGGTTCGTCACGTATCATCCCGTAACGCTTTTCGTGGGGCGCAGTGTAGAAAGCGAAGGCGAACTCCCGCTCGGGGATCTCCGTCCAGCCTTCTTCCATATCAACCAAGTGGAGCTCGGCAACTTCAACGAGCGTCCTCGGATACGCATACGGAGAGCGAGGAGCCTGATTTTCGGCCAGAATGGCGTCATCGGGGTTCGTTGTCATTTTGCACCATGCCTTGTATATATTGAAATGTTATTTGTTTTATTGATTTATATATACGCATGTCACTTGTTGATTAGGTGTCCGACATTTCAAGTTTTTTATTGTAGAAATTATAGAGCAAGACACATCATGGCATATCTAAAAATTGTGGACTTTGCGTTTGATAGTACTTTTGATCATTAAGATACAGCATCATTGCACAATATGATTTTTCATATTTTTTTGCCGAGTCACTGATGTTGCACAATGTCTATTTTCCGCAACATTGCCGCAGATCGATTCCTTTGCGGAAACCCTGGAGACCGTCCACGCCCATCGCCCGAAGCCCTGCCCCGGTCTTGTGCGCCTCGCCCACGGCCTCACGCTTTCCGGCCCGTCCTCCTTCCCTCGTTCATGCCCGGCCCCGCCCACGTGGCCCAATCTGCCCCTGCTCCACGCCGCACCTATCGTCCTGCAAGGCCCGAAAAAACATTCCGCAATCATTGCCCGAACAGACGGACTTATGAACCTCCCGGGCCTGAAGGCCCGGGTTTCCGAAGCCGGTCACGCCACGCGTCGGGCATGCCTCCGGGAGCACCCGGAGGACACTGCACCTTGCGGAACATGACCGTTCCCGGGCGTTGTCGGATCCCCCCGGACGGTTTCCGCCGCCGGTTCTTCGACCCGCCGTCCGCCCTCGTACGATCGGACTTCGGCACGCGATTGCGAAAGGCCTCGGAGGATTCTGTCCCGGCCCATCGACCTGGCGACGTTCCTCCCCC
>JAISTH010000035.1 GCA_031272715.1 Desulfovibrio sp. | reverse complement strand
ATGGAGGAATGCCAGGGGCAATCGGGGAGAGGCGGCGCCCCGAAGCGGGGGTGAATGCGTGGCCGGGCGCCGCCTGCCGGGTCACGCCCCCCCAGGTCACGCCGCAAGGGTTTCGCCTGGGCCGCTCTCATCCCGGGCCTGAAGGCCCGGGCTTTCCCGCGGCTACTGTAAGCGCAGAGATTCTGGAGCTTGGGCTGCGTGACCGTGTCGTCGGGGCCGGCGTAGGCGAGGAAGAAGTCCGCCACGGCCTGCACCGGGACGGGACCGTTGTCCTGCTTCACGTTTCGGGTGTTCATGGCGCTTCCTCCGGGTCACCCCGGCGGACATCCTGGGGGAGTTTGCCGCATGCGGGACGTTCCGGATCCCTTGCGCCCCGCCAGCATTTTCAAGGCATCGTGATCTGGTCCTGCCTCCATCCCTGCCTTTTTCGACGATTTTGTCAATCATGCCGTGGCGCATGCCGCCTGGGTCCCGATCGATGCCTGTCCCGCCTTCCGCGAACCTTCATGAAGCGTATGACCAAGACAGGGAATTCCGGGAGACGGACCGGGCGACCTTCCACCATGACACCCGCCGACGAAGGAACCACCCACGCCATGCGCCGCCCGTACGGCTTGTCGCCCCATGTATGGCGGGCGTGTGGACATGCCGGCCGCCGCCGGATCACGCAACACGGAAGCACTGCCCCCGAAGATGCCATCCCGGAACCGCTATCACGGCATCGGCACAAAGACGCATGGGACAAGATGCCCGGCACGGCGCGACTCGGATGCGGGACAAAGCATCCCGTAGCCCCGCACGCAAGCCAGTCTCCCCCAAAAGTGGCTCCGGTGCCACGATTGGCCACCATCTGCACAAAACGGGCGACCCCGTTCCCCGATCCTGAAGAAAATCTTGACTTCGCGCGCC
This sequence comes from Desulfovibrio sp., assembly GCA_031272715.1. Classification (GTDB taxonomy): domain Bacteria; phylum Desulfobacterota; class Desulfovibrionia; order Desulfovibrionales; family Desulfovibrionaceae; genus Desulfovibrio. The sequence continues at coordinate 31,917 of JAISTH010000035.1, read as the reverse complement.
TCCCGGGCATAGAGTCCCTCCATCGGCATGGCGCATCACGCAGGTCCGCAAACGGCCCTGCGCCCTGCCTCCCTTGGCGCCCCCCGGCCTGCCGCCTCCCCGCGGCAATGAACACCCCATCGGGTCCGCACCGTCACCCGGATTTCCGGGCAACCATCGTTTTCGCGACATCCCTCCGGGGGGCTAGAGGGACATCGGCGACCGTGGCCACAGGACATGCGTGGATTTCCTCGTCCACGGAAATTCCTTGTGTCCATGCGCCATGGACCACGGCGTCGTCCAGGCCAACCGGGACACGATCCCCATCGTCCTCCCCCTTGAACCTTGGCGACCATGCGAGCGCCCGAGCAGGGCACGAGGTGACTCCGGTGACCGCCACCATCGCAGAGACGACAACATCCCGACGCAACTTCCTCGCGAACGGCATCAAGGCGATCGCCGGCTTCTTCATCCTCGCCCTCGGCATCCCTCTGACCGGCTTCACCATCTCCTCGGCGCTCAAGAAGGACAAGCACGACTGGATCGAGGCGGCGGAACTGGGGGATCTCAGCGACGACAAGCCCACCCGGATCACCTACCACTACAGGCGCAAGGACGGATGGATGACGACGGAGTCCCGGAAGACCGCCTTCGTCGTCAAGGAAGGGAACGATGCCTACACCGTGTTCGCGAGCCGATGCACCCACCTCGGGTGCGGACTCGACTGGGACGCCACGACGAACCAGTTCAAGTGCCCGTGCCACGGGGGCGTCTTCGACGCCCATGGTAACGTCGTCGAAGGTCCGCCGCCGAGGCCCCTCGTGAAGCTCGGCTGCAAGATCGAAGGGCGGAAGCTCTTCGTCATGGAGGCGTAGCCGTGGGCAGGATCTACGCGTTCCTCGACGACCGTCTCAACCTCGAGCCTCTGGTCCGGGCCATCGCCGACCATCCCGTCCCCGACCACGCCAACCCCCTGAAGACCCCCAAGGCCCTCATGTACTGCTTCGGGGGCATCGCCTTCATGCTGATCCTGCTGCAGATCGTCACCGGCATGTTCCTCATGCTCTACTACGTGCCCTCCCCCGACCACGCTTACGCCAGCGTCACCTACATCCAGGACGAGGTCATGTTCGGCTCCCTCGTGCGGGCCGTCCACAGGGTCGGGGCCAGCGCCGCCATCGTCATGGTCTTCCTGCACATGATGCGGGTCTACTTCACCGGCGCCTACAAGAAACCCCGCGAACTGAACTGGATCGCAGGCATCTTCCTCCTCGTGATCGTCATCGGCTTCGGGTTCTCGGGATACCTGCTCCCCTGGGACCAGAAGGCCTACTGGGCCACCACCGTCGGCATCAACCTCGTGGCGACCGTGCCCCTCGTCGGCGACTTCCTCGCGAACGTCCTGCGCGGCGGCAGCGAGGTCGGGGCCCTGACCCTCGTCAGGTTCTTCGTCATCCACGTGATGTTCCTCCCGGCGCTGCTTCTGGTCTTCCTGGCCGCGCACTTCTTCATGATCCGCAGACAGGGCATCTCGCAGCCACTCTAGAGGACCGAGCGGAACGCCATGACCACAGCAGACAAGACATCGGGCAACGGCCACAGCGGCCATCCCTTCTACCCCGACCACCTCCTCGTCGAAGGCATCGTTGCGGTCATCGTGCTGCTGGCCATCCTCCTCGTCTCCCAGGTGTGGCAGGTCCCGCTGGAAGAGATGGCCAGCCCCAGCGACACGTCCTACGTCCCCCGCCCGGAATGGTACTTCCTCTTCTACTTCCAGCTGCTGAAGTACTTCCACGGGCCCCTGATCGTCGTCGGAACCTTCGTCCTGCCCCTTCTGCTCTTCGCGGCCCTCGTCCTCCTCCCCTTCCTGGACAGGAAGCCCGCCCGGGGCGTCCTGCAGCGCCCCCGTTCCCTCACGGCGGGAGTCCTCGCCATCGCCGCGATGATCCTGCTGACGGTGGTCGCCTACCAGGAGGACGACTCGATGAAACTGCCGCCCGTCACGGATCAGCAGGTGGCGGCCGGAAAGGACATCTTCTACAGATTCTGCATCCTGTGCCACAAAATGGACGGCCAGGGCGGCTTCATGGCCCCCGACCTCACCCACATCGGCTCCCGCTCCGGACGCACGTACATGGAGCGCGTCATCATCAACCCCAAGATCGTGAGCCCGTCCAGCATCATGTCCATCGTCCCCCTGAGCGATGCCGAACGACACGAGGTCTCGGCGTATCTTTCGAGGAAGAAATAGCGTCGCGAATTCGGGCCGACACGGCGTCCGCGCACGGCCGGCCCCCACATACGTCCTTGGCAGTCCACCCCCCGGAAGGAAACACGCTTCAGCAGTCCCTGCCACCAAAGGAGGTCCTCATGCCCACAAAACTTCGCGGAACCGGCGCCTTCGCCCTCACCCTGCTCCTCGCGGCGCTCCTGACGCTGTCCGCGGCCTGGAACGTCCAGGCCGCCGATTCCCAGACCGGCGTCCCCGCCATCGCAGGCAAGACCCCGGAGAAGGATCCGTACATCATCTTCGCCTCCGGCGGCATTTCCGGAACGGTGGAAGTCATCGGACTCCCCAGCCTCCGGACGCTGAAGCTCATCCCGATCGGCGTCGACACCCACGAGCCCGTCTTCTCCGGGACGAACTCCCCCGGCACGAACGGCACCCCGGACGGCAAGTACCTCTACATCAACGACAAGGGCGACTCCGCCGTCGGCATCGTCGACATCGCCACCTTGGAGCTGATCCGCAAGATCAACATCCCTGCTCCCTTCGGTCCCCACCACATCGCCATCACCCCCGACGGAAAGACGCTCTTCGCGACCGGCGAACTCTCCGGCAAGATGGCGAAGATCGACATCGCCAGCGGCAAGGTCGACGTCATCGACGTTTCCGAAGGCAAGGAGTCGGCCCCCGACTACCTCGTCGTCACCCACGACGGGAAGTACTGCCTCGCGACCGACTACTACCGCTCGGGCGTCCACGTCATCGACGTGCCGACCTTCAAGCACATCAAGTTCATCCCTGCCGGGAAGAACCCCCACGGCATCGACATCACCATCGACGGCAAGCAGGCCTGGGTCGCGGGCAAGCTTTCCGGGAACATCCCCATCATCGACATCGCCAAGCTCGAGGTGGTGAAGGAGATCGACCTCACCCCCGCCGTGGCCGGCTTCCCCAAGAGCCCGGCCCCCGGCCCGCTCCACACCGTCTTCACCGGTGACGGCAAGTGGGCCTACACCACCCTCTTCGTGGACAACGCCGTCGCCAAGATCAACGTGGCGACGCAGGAGGTGGTGAAGAAGATCCCCGTGCACTACCGTCCCGGCCATCTGCAGATCACCCCGGACAGCAAGTACATCGCCGTCTTCAACAAGTACTCCACGGGGCTGTTCGCTGGATCCACCTCCAACCAGGATCCCACGAACGTCGAACTCATCGACCTCGAGAAGGAAGAGGTCATCGCCCGGGCTCCGACCGTGCCCGAACCCCACAACGCGAAGATCATCAAGGCCGACGCCATCGTCGGCTACCTCGACGCCAAGCTCCCGCCCGAAGGGTATGCGGCCCTCTACGCCCCGCACAAGGATCCGAAGGTCGTCGCCCGCCTGATCCCCGAGGACAAGGGGGCCCCGGGCGTCACGAAGACCGCCGACGGCGTGGTCGAAGTGCGCCTGCAGGAGTTCAGCTACGGCTTCAAGCCCGACACGGTCACGGTGAAGAAGGGCGACAAGGTCCGCGTCATCCTGACCAACATCGACAAGGCGACCGGCCTGACCAACGATCCGGCCCCGGTCCACGGCTTCATCATCAACGAGTACGGCCAGCAGACCAACTGGGGCGTTCCCCAGGGCAAGTCCGTGGTCTTCGAGTTCACGGCCGACAAGGTCGGCAAGTTCGCCATGTTCTGCTCGTACTTCTGCGGTCCCCTGCATCTTGAGATGCGGGGATGGTTCATCGTCGAAGCCTGAGCCCGACATCCGGTCCCGCCGGCGCGGAGGAGGAGATACCCCTCCCCCGCGCCTCGCGGGACATGCTTCACCGTAAGGAGGAAGTCCGCCACATGCCCGGCGAACGCCGTTTCCAGACCTGGCTCGACGAGCGCCTCGGCCTCGCGTCCTTCCTCGCCTCGATCCGCGCCACCCCCGCAGTCCCGCGCTGGGTCGACTGGCGCTACTGCATCGGCGGCATCGCCTTCCTCGCCCTCCTGCTCCAGACCGCCTCGGGCCTCTACCTCGCCTGCTACTACCAGCCGAACCCGCAGGCCGCCTGGAAAAGCATCGAATTCATCGAGGGAAACCTCCCCCTGGGCCACTTCCTGCGATCCATGCACCGCTGGGGGGCCTGCCTCGCCTTCCTCCTGGTCCTCCTCCACATGCTCCGCGTGATCCATCACGGCTCCTACCGCCCGCCCCGGGAACTCAACTGGCTCTCAGGGATCGGGCTCCTGCTGCTCACGGGACTCTTCGCGATATCCGGCTACCTGCTCCCCTGGGATCTGCGGGCCTACTGGATCACCCTCAACATGGCGAACTGGCTCCAAAGCCTCCCGATCCTCTCAGACTCCATCGCATGGTTCCTGGCCGGCGACACCCTCTGGGGGCACGTGCCCGTGAGCAGGTTCTTCGTCCTCCACGCCATTGTCCTCCCCATCCTGACCGCAGTCCTCCTGTTCTTCCATTTCGCGATGGTCCGCAGGCTCGGCGTGCGCAAACCCGAATGATCCGGGCCTGACACATGCAGACGAAAACTTACGCCCCAGACGACGCGACCCCCTTCTGGCCCGGGCAGTTCCTGCGCAACGGGATCGCCGCCCTCGCCGCCGTCGCCCTCTTCTGCATCCTCGCGGCTTACGGGATGGAGAGCCAGGACGCCGCCGACCCGGTCACGACGTCCTCCGTGCCGCAACCCGACTGGCTCTTCATGGCCTTCTTCCAGGTCACCCGGTACTGCCAGGACGGCCTCGAGATGCCGGGCGTCTTCTGGCTGCCGGCGACCCTTCTCGCCTTCCTTGTCCTGCTCCCCTTCCTCGACAGGGCGCAACGCCGCAAGCCATGCGTGAAATGGCTGATCCTGGGCGCATGTCTCGCCGTCTTCGTCGGATGGGGATACGTCACCTACCATACCTGCAGCACGACGCCCCTGTGGAGTTGCCCCGCATGCCACAAGGAAGGTTTCGGAGAGAAGTTCGCCGTCGCGCCCCATTCCCTCGCCGCATTCTCCGTGCGCCACGACAACAAATGGCTCGCCATGCATTATCGCTATCCCCAGTTCTTCTGGATGATGGGTGGCGACATCCCGGCATGGTAGCCATCATGAACGCAACCGTCCTGAAGAACGCCTTTCACAGGAACCAGCGATGCCGTTTATCCGAAAACTGACCACCGTCTGCATGGCCTTGACCCTGCTGGCGTCCCTCCCTCCCATGTACGGCGCATTCGCCGCATCGAAGGTGGTCACCGCAAGGGTCGATCGACAGGGCGATGGATACGTCTGGAGCATGCAATCCCCGATAAAGATAGGACTCGTCCAGGTCTCGCTCCTCCTGAAGGACGAAAAGGGGAAGCCCCTCGTCGGCAGGGAGATTTCAGGCTCCATCCGCATGCCCACCATGCCCATGGAGGGCTATCCTGCCGAGCTGGCCTTCAACGAGGACAAGGACGGCCGCTATCTCGCACTCGTGCAGTACCCCCACGGAGGCTACTGGGAGATCACCGCAACGGTCGCGGATGAACAGGGAAGGAAGCACACGCAGACTTTCGGCTTCGACTTGCCGATGGACTGAGAGGACTCATCATGCGACACATCCTCTTTCTCGTGAAACAGCACTTCAAGCGGAAGAAATTCCGCACATGCGTGCTGCTGTGCAGCATCATCGTCGCATGCGCAACGCTCTTCCTAGCCCTCGTCCTCTCCCGGGGGATACAGTCGACCATCGCGACGACCCAGGAGCGCCTTGGCGCCGACATCGTCGTCGTCCCACGGGACGCGCGGATCGAGGCGCAGGCGGCGCTCATCTCCGGCGACCCCACATCCTTCTACATGCCGGCGTCCATCGAGGAGAAGGTCGGGAACGTCCCGGGCGTCCAGCAGACCTGCACGCAGGTCTACCTCCGCAGCCTCGACTCCCCCTGCTGCATAGCCCCCATCGCCATGGTGGGTTTCGACCCCGCAAAGGACTTCACCATCGTCCCATGGGTTCTCAAGCAGCTCAGGAACCCCCTGCGGGAGAACATGATCATCATTGGCGCCAAGGTCATATCGGCCGTGGTCGGCACGCCCACGAAGGCCATAGGCCAGCGCCTGAACTTCATGGGCAAGCCCTTCACGGTCGCCACGATCCTCGAACCCACGGGACTCGGGGCGGACTACACCGTGTTCCTCCCCATGGACACGGCCTACCGGCTCACGCAGAACACGCCCCTCTACCCCACCCCCGTGAAGAAGGACCAGATCTCCACCGTGCTGGTCAAGGTCGCGAAAGGCGCCAATCCCGAGACCGTCGCCCAGGACATCCAGCGGACGGTGCCCGACGTCGCCACCTTCACCGTCAGCCAGCTCGCGAAGTCCGTGGGACAGCACCTGCAAAGCCTCGTCCACGCCCTGATGATCGCCGGTTCCGTCTTCTGCGTGCTGGCGATCCTCCTTTCCGGGACGCTCTTCTCCCTGAGCGTGCGCCAGCGCATGCGGGAATTCGGGCTCTTCCGGGCCATGGGGGCGAACCGCGGCTTCATCTCCCGGCTCATCGTCCTCGAATCCGCCATCATCGCAGGCCTCGGAGGGCTTGCGGGCGTCGGGGCGGGCATCGGGATCACCTGGCTCTGCGAGGATGCGATCCTCGAGACCATCGGCAATCTCTACACATGGCCTTCCAATGCCTACTTCGCGATCGTGGGAGCCGTCATCGTCGCGACATCCCTTGCGACCGGCATACTCGGCGGAGGCATCCCCGCTCGCAGAATCCTCAAATACGACCCCTACGAAGCGATCCGGCAGGGAAACACCTAAGGATCTTGTCGCCATGGTACATGTTTCCGAGGTCTCGAAGATATACAAGGGCCACGTTGTCCTCAACAACATCGATCTGACCATCGAGGACAAGAGTTTTGTCATCCTGACAGGCCGATCAGGCGGCGGCAAGACAACCCTCTTGAGTGTCATCGGTGGCCTGACGAAACCTGACAAGGGTTCCGTCATCATCGATGATGTTGACATCTGGCAGCTTTCAGAACCCGCATTGGCCGAGTTGCGCAACAGGAAGCTGGGATTCGTGTTCCAGTTCCCGAGCCTTCTACCGACCCTTAATCTCTTGGACAACGTCCTTCTGCCCATCGCGCTTGGCGGTCGCACGCCCTGCATCGAAGACAAGGAGTATGCAGAGTCCCTACTAGAAATGGTCAATCTCTCGGACACCTTGCATCTCTATCCTTCACAGATATCCGGTGGACAGCAACGGCGCGTCGCAATAGCACGCTCCCTCATAAATCATCCATCAATCATCCTCACTGATGAACCGACCGGCGATCTTGATGAACGGACGGAAGCCGAGATCATGCATCTTTTCCATACTGTAAACGAAGATGGAAAAACGGTAATCATGGTGACGCATGCTCTAGATTATCTTAAATACGGCCAAGCATTTACACTGAAAAATGGTCGTATTTCCTCTTACGATGCGCAAGAAGTGTCTGCGAACAGCGTCTCACTATAAGGAGTTAGAAGCAAATGCAAAAGATGAAAAAAATTTTCATAGCGCTCGCTTTCCTTTTTATTATATTTATTGGGTATTCAGGATACATTTATTATCTCGACAACATAAAGTTGCCGGAAATGACACCGAGCACAACTGTTGAGAAATATTTCGAAGCGGTCAAGTCTGAAGACTACAAGAATGCTTATGCGTTCGTCAGCCAGCAGTACTATCACGATTCGTATAATCAATTTGTCGATAGGATGAAGACTTACTCAACGGAAATGAGCGTGCAGATCACTGGAGAAACAATCAATGACACGAAGGCATCCGTCACAGCCCGCATTATAGTTCCCATGAACTTTGGCCCTTTCACTACAGAGTCCGTCATCGATCTGGTCCGCGACAAACGCGAATGGAAGATCCTCCATCCGTGATGAGGCCGACATCGCGATGAAACTTCTCCCTCTGCTCGTCCTGCTGGCATTCCTCCTTCACCTCGCCCCGACACCGGCTCCCAGCGCCGAGAACGTCTGGGAGAAGATCGCCTTCGAGGGCACGCACGTCATCGATCTCGCCGTGGATCCGGCAAGGGCCTCCACCGTCTACGCGGTGACTCCCGACGGACTCATGCGAAGCGACGACCGGGGACGGAACTGGTCCCCCCGGACCGCCGGACTGCCTCAGGGGAAACCGCCAAGCAGTCTTGCCGTCAACCCCCGCAAGAGCAGGGAGATGTATCTCGGCTACGACGGCCTGGGCGTCTTCAAGAGCGTCGACGGCGGGGAGTCCTGGCGGCCCGCGAACGACGGTCTGCCCAACATGAGCGTCCGATGCCTCGTCATCAGCGCCAGGGATCCGAACCTCGTCTACGCGGGCGTCATGGGAGGCGTGGCCATCACCACCAGCGCCGGAAAACACTGGCACATGACCTCGGGATTTCCGCAACGGGCGAACGTCAACGCCATCGCCATCGACCCGAAGGATCCCCAGCGGCTCTATGCGGGCAGCGGCGGTTCCGGCGTCTACGTGAGCGGCAACGGGGGGGTTTCCTGGAAGGACAGCAACGCCGGACTGAGCAGCCTGACGATCTTCGCGATGCAGGTGAACGGGGACGGAGCGGTCCTCGCGGGCGCGTACCACCCGGCGTCCCCTGCGGACGTCTACGTGGGCACCGCCAGCGGCGGGGTCTTCCGTTCCCTGGACAAGGGCGCGACCTGGCAGGGGACGTCCCTCTTCAACACCACGATCTTCTCCTTCGCCGCGCACCCCCAGCATGCCGGCGTGGTGTACGCCGGCGCATGGGGCGGCGCCTACCGGAGCATGGATGGCGGCGCGACTTGGGACGACATCAACGAGGGCCTCGACAACGCCTTCCTGCACAAGGTGCTCGCCTTGCCGCTGACCCCGCCGATCCTGCTGGGGGGGACGACATACGGACTGCTGAGCTACGTCGACACTTCCCCCGCCCCGGCCCAGCTCGCGGGGGAAAGCCGCCCCGTCGCGACATACGCCATCCTGGCCGCGGTCCTGTGCGCCATCGCCGCAGGACTCCTCCTGCTGCGGCGCCGCCGGAGATCCACCCCATCCGACAAGCCCCGAACGGTCTGGTGAGGGACGCGGGATGTGGCCGATCATCTTCTGGAACCTGCGGGGACGCCTCGCGTACACCGTCATCATGGCGACCGCCGTCGCCCTCGCCGTCACCGCGGCGCTCTACGCGACGATCCTGACGGGAGACGTCCGGAAGGAACTTGAACGGAACAGCAGGCTGCTCGGCCCGGACATCGCCGTCGTCCCGAAGGGGACCAAGGAGGGAGGGCAGCTCTACATCACGAAGGGGCCGCCCGGACATGCCCTCCTCGGCCCCGACGTGCGGCGGGATATCGCAGCCTTCCCCGAGATCGTGCAATGCACGGGGCAGCAGCTGCTGGAGAAGGAGAACGTGGGCGGAACGCCGGTCGCGCTCATCGCCTACGACCCGGCCACGGACTTCGTCGTGAGCCCCTGGATTGCGACGCGGATCGCCGAGAGCATCCCCGAGGACGGCGGACATGTCCTGCTGGGACACCGCGTGGCGCCGGACACGCCCCTGCGAGGCACGGTGCGCATGCTCGGACGGGAGATGACCGTGGCCGGCAGGCTCGGCGAGGCCAGCTCCTTCATCGACACCTCGGCATTCATGCCCCGGGCGGACGCAGAGGATGCCGACGTCTCCTGGTATCTGCTCCGCCTGAAACCCGGCGCATCCATCGACATCGCCGTCAACAGGCTGTCCATGAACATCCCCTCCATAGAGGTGATCATGCGTCCCGAAGTGCTGAGGACGCTGAGCGAGCAGCTGGACGGACTCACTCAGGGACAGGGGCTCGGCGTGACGACAGTGCTCATCGTCATCGCGGCCATGCTCGTCGTCGGCGCGATCTTCGCGCTGGTGGTGCACGAACGCCGGAGGGAACTGGGACTCCTGAAGGCCATGGGAGCCCGGAACCTCCTCGTCTTCAGGCTGATCCTCCTGGAGGCGATGGTCGTCATCCTCATCGGCATCGTCGTCGGCTGCATCCTCTCGTTGCTGTGGCTTGCGCTGACCGAGGGCGGAACCGCAGGCAAGAGCCTCCTCTCCTCGGCGACCCTCACCTTCATCCTCGGCAGGATCGCCCTCACCACCGGGTTGACGCTGGCGGTGGGAATCCTGACGGTGCTCTGGCCGGCCCTGGTGGCGACGCGGATGGAACCCTACGCCGCGATCCGCAGCGGGGAATGAACCGCGACATCGGTAGATTCGGCCTTGCGGCGGTGGGGGTGAAGCGCTGGAAGACATGAGGGCGCCCGCCTCCACTGCGAAAGGATTGCGCAATGGGATCCGCCATCTTCAATCCGGCTCCCCCTGGCTACGTGTCCCCGGCCGACATGGATGCGTGGACCTCGAACGCTGGCGTGTAACTGAAGACCTAGGAACTTCCGGAAGCAGTCGACCAACTCGATGCCGACCTCGAGGAAAGCGCCTTCTGGGAGGAGGTGCGGGCGGACATGCCGAGGGGAGTTTGCCGCATGCGGGACGTTCCGGCCCCCTTGCGCCCCGCCAGCATTTTCAAGGCATCGTGACCTGATCCTGCCTCCATCCCTGCCTTTTTCGACGATTTTGTCAATCATGCCGAGGCGCACGCCGCCTGGATCCCGATCGATGCCTGCCCCGCCTTCCGCGGATGTCCAGAACGTGTATGATCCGCTGTCCAAACCAACCCGCAAAGGAGTGCCCCCGTGCGCAAGATATGGAAACCCACGAGTGAAGAACTGGCCGGGCTTCGGAAGCAGGCGTTCGCCACCGGCAAGACCGAAGAGCAGTGGCTTGCCGCCATGGCCAATGGCTATGCCAGGATCATCCGCAAATCCCCCCGGCAGTACCGCATGTTCGGGCCCTACTGGTGGGGCGTCAAGCGGATAATGCTGTCGCAGGGCGTCACCGACTTCGGAACGGGCTTCGACGCCGCCATGGAGGCGGAGATGGACTGCGGCAACCCGGTGGAGAACATGCTGGCGGCTTACGCCTTCGCCGAAAAATCCCTCGCCTGGGGGCGGCAGTACAGCAGCATCCACATGATACCCGCCAAAGTCGAGGGATCCGACGACGATGACCCGGAGTGGGAGGACATCGAGTACCTCCTGGCCGACGAGGACGTGGAGGCGATCGTCTTCGCCAGTGGCTTGAGGTAGCGGAGATGCCGCAGTGGCAGTCCATGCGCGACAACGGGCAGCGGCACCCGCCATGCCCCTGCCGATCCCGCCGGAGACTGCAAAGCTGCGAGGGGGCACTCCCATCCCACTCAGGAACGGACGCAAGGAGACATCGAAGCCCCGTGGACGGCGGCTTTCAGGGGACTTGGAGAAACGCTGGAACGAAACGGTGGCGGAGAGGGAGGGATTCGAACCCTCGGTGGAGCTTTATGGCCCCACACTCACTTAGCAGGCGAGCTCCTTCAGCCAACTCGGACACCTCTCCGAAGATGCGGAAACCCGCTACCGCGACGCACTCCGCCAAACACCCTCCCTCAGGGAGCCGTCCTTGGCGGTGCGCCCACGGAATCCTGCGGGTCGCTGGCTGTCTACCTATGTAGCCATGGATCGGGGCCCTGTCAAGAGGGCCGGCCACGCGCCGTGGCGGTCCGCGCCGCCCCCGGCCGAAAGGCCCTCCTCGAAAATCCCGCGACGAACCGCCACGGGACGGATCGACGCATTGACCGACCCCGCCTCCTTGCGTATTTTCCTCGCCACGACACGCCATCGGAGGAACCATGTCCCAGACCGCAACGGACGACGCCCCGTCGATCCCCTCTTCCGGGGACGGCGCGGGGCCGGGAACCGACTTCATACGCGCCATCATCATCGCCGACAACGCGACGAACAAGTACGGCGGGAGGGTTCACACCCGATTCCCCCCCGAGCCCAACGGCTACCTCCACCTGGGACACGCGAAGTCCATCTGCCTGAACTTCGGCGTCGCCACCGAGTTCCACGGCAAGTGCAACCTGCGCTTCGACGACACCAACCCCACCAAGGAGGAGGTCGAGTACGTCGACTCCATCCGGGAGGACGTCCGGTGGCTCGGCGGGGACTGGGAGGACAGGGAGTTCTACGCTTCGGACTACTTCGAGCGGCTCTACGAATTCGCGGAACGGCTCATCGTCCTGGGCAAGGCCTACGTCGACGACCTCACGGCCGACCAGATCAGGGAGCACCGCGGGACGCTGACGGAGCCGGGCCGGGAGAGTCCCTACCGCGAGCGCGGCGTGGAGGAGAACCTGGACCTCTTCCGCCGGATGCGGGCCGGGGAGTTCCCCGACGGGGCCCGGGTGCTGCGGGCGAAGATCGACATGGCCGCCCCCAACCTGGTCATGCGGGATCCCACCCTGTACAGGATCCGCCACGCCTCCCACCATCGCACCGGGGACGCGTGGTGCATCTATCCGATGTACGACTACACCCACTGCCTCTCCGACTCCATCGAGGGCATCACCCACTCCCTGTGCACACTCGAGTTCGCCAACAACCGCGAGCTCTACGACTGGGTGCTGGAGACCCTGGGCGTCTACCGCCCGGAGCAGACGGAATTCGCAAGGCTCAACGTCACCTACACCGTGCTCTCCAAGCGCAAGCTCATCCAGCTCGTGGACGGCGGCCACGTCAGCGGCTGGGACGACCCCCGGATGCCCACCCTCTGCGGCCTCCGCCGCAGGGGCGTGCCGCCGCAGGCCCTGAAGGAGTTCTGCTCCCGGGTCGGCATCGCCAAGGTGAACTCCACCGTGGAATACGCCATGCTGGAGTTCTGCATCAGGGAGGCCCTCAACGAAACGGCCCCCCGGCTCATGGGCGTCGTCGACCCCGTCAAGGTCGTCATCGAGAACTACCCCGAGGACCGGACCGAGACCTTCGACATGCCCCTGCACCCCGAGGATCCCGCCTTCGGCTCCCGCAAGGTCTCCTTCTCCCGCGAACTCTACATCGAGCGGGAGGACTTCAGCCTCGCCCCGCCGCCCAAGTACCACAGGCTGGCGCCGGGCAGGGAGGTCCGGCTCCGCTACGCGTACATGATCACGTGCCGGGACGTCGTCAAGGACGCCCAGGGACAGGTGACGGAACTGCGCTGCACCTACGATCCGGCGACCCGGGGCGGACGGACCCCGGACGGACGGAAGGTCAAGGGGACCATCCACTGGGTGGACGCCCGCAGCGGCGTGCCGGCCACCATACGGCTCTACGGCCAGCTCTTCGCCGTCCCGGATCCCGAGAACGCCCCGGAGGGGGAGACCTTCCTGGCGAACCTGAATCCCGACTCCCTCACGGTCCGCAAGGGCTTCGTCGAACCCGCCCTCGCGGCCGTCGGCTGCGGCAAGACGGTGCAGTTCGAGCGGGTGGGGTATTTCTGCAAGGACAGGGACAGCACCGAGGACAACCCCGTGTTCAACCGCACCGTCACGCTGCGGGACACGTGGGCGAGAATCGTCCGCAACGCCGAAGGGCAGGGCGCATAAGCGCCACGGGATCCGCACTCGCAACATCGATCCAGCAACGCCTTTCCCCATCGCCGGGAGAGGCACGGAGTTCCGCCCCATGGACGACGCCATCAGCCGCAAGATGAAGGACGGCCCCGAGAAGGCCCCCCACCGGTCGCTCCTCTACGCCCTGGGACTCACCAGGGAGGAGATTTCCCGCCCCCTCGTCGGCGTCGTGAACGCCGCCAACGAGGTGGTTCCCGGACACGTGCACCTCGACACGCTGGCCGCGGCCGTGAAGGCCGGGGTGCGCATGGCCGGCGGCACCCCCCTGGAGTTCCCGGCCATCGCCGTCTGCGACGGCATCGCCATGAACCACGAGGGCATGCGCTTCTCCCTGCCCTCCCGGGAGTTCATCGCGGACTCCGTGGAGATCATGGCCCGGGCCCACGCCTTCGACGCCCTGGTCTTCCTCCCCAACTGCGACAAGAGCGTCCCGGGGATGCTCATGGCCATGATGCGGCTGAACCTGCCCTCGATCCTCGTTTCGGGCGGCCCCATGCTGCCCGGCCACCTCGGCCCGAAGGTCAAGGGGGACCTGATCACCGTCTTCGAGGCCGTGGGCAAACTCCAGAGCGGGAAGATCACGCCTCGGGACCTGGAGCGCATGGAGGAGCGGGCGTGTCCCGGCTGCGGGTCCTGCGCCGGCATGTTCACCGCGAACTCCATGAACTGTCTCGCCGAGACCATCGGCGTCGCCCTCCCCGGCAACGGCACGGTCCCGGCCGTCAGCGCGGCCCGCGTAAGGATGGCGAAGACGGCCGGCATGAAGGTCATGGAACTGCTGTCACGGGGCATCCGCCCCCTGGACATCGTCACCCCCGCGTCGGTGGCCAACGCCGTCGCCGTGGACATGGCCCTCGGATGCTCCTCCAACACCGTCCTGCATCTGCCGGCCATCTTCGGCGAGGCGGGGCTGGCCCTGGGTCTCGACATCTTCGACGACCTCAGCCGCAGGACGCCCAACCTGTGCAAGCTCTCCCCGGCCGGTCCCCACTTCATGGTGGACCTGGACAACGCGGGGGGCATCGCCGCCGTCATGACGGAACTGGGCAAGCTGGGACTCATCGACACGTCCTGCATGACCGTCACGGGACGCACCGTGCGGGAGAATCTCGAGGCCATGGAGGCCGGGGTGCAGGATCCCGAGGTCATCAGATCCCCGGACAGGGCCTACTCCGCCCAGGGCGGCATCGCCATCCTCAAGGGGAGCCTCGCCCCGGAGGGCGCCGTGGTCAAGCAGTCGGCCGTTGCGCCCGAGATGATGCAGCGGGAGGTCCGGGCGCGGGTCTTCGACAGCGAGGAAGATGCCATGCAGGCAATTCTCGGGGGGAAGATACAGCCGGGCGACGGGGTGGTCATCCGGTACGAGGGTCCCAAAGGCGGCCCGGGCATGCGTGAGATGCTCTCCCCCACGGCCGCGATCACCGGCATGGGGCTCGGCAAGGAGGTCGCCCTGCTCACTGACGGGCGATTCTCCGGCGGCACCAACGGGGCGGCGATCGGCCACATCTCCCCCGAGGCCGCCGACGGCGGTCCCATCGCGCTGGTCCGGGAGGGGGACAGGATCGCCATCGACATCCACGCCCGCACCCTGGATCTGCTGGTCCCGCCGGAGGAACTCGCCGCACGGGAGATCCG
This sequence comes from Desulfovibrio sp., assembly GCA_031272715.1. Classification (GTDB taxonomy): domain Bacteria; phylum Desulfobacterota; class Desulfovibrionia; order Desulfovibrionales; family Desulfovibrionaceae; genus Desulfovibrio. The sequence continues at coordinate 16,556 of JAISTH010000035.1, read as the reverse complement.
TCCGCCGCAACGGGACGTCCCCTACCCGGTTCTTCGCAGGTACGCGCGGCTCGTCAGTTCCGCGTCCACCGGAGCGCGATACAAAGATAGCTGACGGAAAATCCCGTGACAAAGATGCCAACTGCAGTTTCCCGAACCTGCCGTCCGCCCATCGTCTGGCCGAGGAGGGCGGCCATGAGGGCCGGAAAGTCGGCACTTGCGCGCCTGTTGACGTTGGCGAAAATTGGTGGTATGTAGATGGCCGAACGCTCCTTTCCGGTTCCGTTGGGCGGTCCGTCCGGCAGCGGTCATGAAATTACGTGACAAAAATGCCGGACATCGTCCCCAAAGCCGGCCGCGCCCCCTTATCGGGATCTCGTGAACGATTTTGGCGAAAGCGGTAGGAAGCACTCGGCGCAATGGTTGACGCTCTGGACGAATTTGGCTAAAGAAGGTTCAGCCTTTCTCTACACGCGCAAACGCCGACGCGCCCCTGTCCGGACCCGGCAGGTCGCGTGCCCGGCCGGATCCGGAGGCCTCGCCCCGCTGGCGGCCCCGGATTCCGCATGGCGGATGCGCCGAAGGACTGTCCAGGAATCGGCCCCGGGAGGGGAAAGGAAATCGACGGGGGCGCGGCAATCCCGAGCATCGCGCCACCACGGGCGACCCGTCGCCGGTTTGGCGAGGCGTCGAGCACACCTCGGGTTCGCCTGTTTTGCAGCAACGGCCTGACCCGCCGAGAAGATAAAGGTCGCGATCCCAGACACTGCAACGTGTCGCAACGTCTACCCCGGTTCCCCCCGTGGGAGACTGTGTCGCCAACATGCGGAAGGGTGGGGAACCGTTCCGTCCACAACAAGCAGACCGCATTGCGTCAGGGAGGTCGAACGCACGGTGAAATTTTTTTCCTGCCCTTGCGGCATTCCCATCTCCTCTTGTCAGTCGTTTTAGTGACCCGATTGTTAAGGTGTAGAACAAATCCCCCATCACTAAAGGAGTAGTTATGGAAAGATGGACACAGATCTATGATCCGCTGAAGGTAGCCTCAGCGCCGGAATATCTCGTTTCGGCTCTTGTCGCCGCCATTCCGCTGTATATCCTCTTCTACATGCTGGCGATAAAACGGACGGCGGGCCATTGGGCGGCTTTCGCAGGCACGCTGGCCGCCATCCTCCTCGCCATCTTCGTGTGGAAGATGCCAGCTGGGCTCGCCATCAATTCGACCATCTATGGCGCTTGTTTCGGCCTCTTCCCGATCATCTGGATCGTCATCACCGCCGTGTGGATTTACAACATGACGGTGGAATCCGGGGAGTTCGAGATCATCAAGAACTCCCTGGCCAGCATGACGGATGACAGACGCCTCCAGGCCATCTTCATCGCCTTCGCCTTCGGTTCCTTCATCGAAGGCACGGCCGGCTTCGGCACGCCCGTGGCCATCACCGCCGCCATGCTGGTGGGCCTGGGCTTCAAGCCACTCTACGCCGCAGGCATCTGCCTCATCGCCAACACGGCGCCTGTTGCCTTCGGCGCCATCGGCATCCCGATCTTTGTGGCCGGGCAAAGCTCCGGACTGGACGCAATGCACATCGGCAAGATCGTGGGCAGACAGCTTCCCTTCCTGTCCATCATCGTTCCCATCTGGGTCTCCGTGACCATGTGCGGCTTCAAGCGTTCCCTCGAAGTGCTGCCGGCCCTGCTCGTCGCGGGTTGCTGCTTCGCCTGCACGCAGTTCCTCTCTTCCAACTTCCACGGTCCCTACCTGCCGGACATCCTGTCCGCCATGGTGACCATCGTCGGTCTGATCCTCTTCCTGCGCGTGTGGAAGCCCAAGAACATCTTCAGGTTTGAAGGTGAACCCGAGCCCACTTCCACCACCAAGCTTGAATACAGCGTCAAAGAGGTTCTTCGCGCGTGGATGCCCTACATCATCCTTGCCGTCTTCGTGACCATCTGGGGCCTGCAGACCTTCAAGGCCGCCGTCAAGCCCATCGAGGCATTCGGACTGGGCATTCCGTGGCCCGGACTCCACGATGCCATTGAAAAAACGGTTCCGATCGTCAAGCAGGCATCTGCATACGGGGCCAAGTACAACTTCAACATCATCAGCGCCGCCGGCACGGCCATCTTCCTCGCCGGCATCATCGCCTCCTTCATCATGCCCGGCTACAACATCGGCAAGGCCATGGCCTGCTTCTCCCGCACGGCCTACCAGCTGCGCTTCCCCATCGTGACCATCGCCACGATCCTGGGCCTGGCCAACATCATGAACTACTCCGGCATGAGCTCGACCCTCGGTCTGGCCTTCACCAAGACCGGCGCGGCGTTCCCCTTCTTCGCGCCGATCCTCGGATGGCTCGGCGTGTTCCTGACGGGGTCCGACACGTCCTCCAACGCCCTCTTCAGCAACCTGCAGGCCACGACGGCGCAGCAGGTGGGCGTTGACGAATACCTGATGGTCGCATCGAACTCCTCGGGCGGCGTCACCGGCAAGATGATCTCGCCGCAGTCCATCTCCGTGGCCACCTCGGCCACCGGCATGGTCGGACAGGAGGGCGACCTCTTCCGCTTCACCATCCTCCATTCACTGGCGATGACCTTGGTGGTGTGCCTCATCACATACCTCCAGGCCTACCCGCTGCACGGCATGCTGCCGACGCTGGTAACGCCGTAACGGTTCCATCGTCCGACACGGCTTGACGAGCGCGGGCGCAGGGTTTCGACCTTGCGCCCGCGCCTTTTCGTGGCGGGGCGGTCCCGGGAGCGGTTGCGGGACGGAGATCCCGGAGGGGCCGCTGGACAGGGATGTTCCTGAGCGCGCCGAACCCTGGCCCAGGGCGACGGACCGTGGCCCCGACCCGTCAGACGGCCCCGCGGACGGGGCCCGCATGCGTCCCTCGGGAACGAAGGCCGTAGGGAAGAAGGCCGTCGCGGCGCATGCCCCGAGGCGGAAAAGTGGCGAATCTTTCGACGATTTTTCCCGGACCCTGTTGTCATCACGCCCTTTCGGGTGTATAACCTTGCGGGATAAAGACTAGTGCCCCCAATCCGGTCCGGCGCGCACCCCTTCCGGGAAACCGCCGACCGACAGGTCGCGTGGACCCCTGCCCGGCACGCGGCACAACAAACCCGTGGAGGAATGGCAATGGCGAAACACAAAACTCCCCTGTTGGACCAGCTCGAGTCCGGCCCCTGGCCGAGCTTCGTGTCCGACATCAAACAAGAGGCAGACAACCGTGCGAAGAATCCCAAGGGACTCACGCATCAGGTGCCCGTGGACTGCCCTGAAGACCTGCTCGGCGTACTGGAGCTCTCCTACACGGAAAAAGAGACCCACTGGAAGCACGGCGGCATCGTGGGCGTGTTCGGGTACGGCGGCGGCGTCATCGGCCGCTACTGCGACCAGCCCGAGAAGTTCCCCGGAGTGGCCCATTTCCACACCATGCGCGTGGCCCAACCCTCGGGCAAGTACTACAACACCAAGTTCCTGCGCGACCTGTGCGACATCTGGGATCTGCGCGGTTCCGGCCTCACCAACATGCACGGCTCCACCGGCGACATCGTGCTCCTCGGAACCCAGACGCCCCAGCTCGAGGAGATCTTCTTCGAACTCACCCACAACATGAACGTGGACCTCGGCGGCTCCGGCTCCAACCTCCGCACCCCCGCCGCCTGCCTCGGCATGTCCCGCTGCGAGTACGCCTGCTACAACACCCAGGACATGTGCTACCAGCTGACCATGGACTTCCAGGACGAACTCCACCGTCCCGCCTTCCCGTACAAGTTCAAGTTCAAGTTCGACGGCTGTCCCAACGGCTGCGTCTGTGCCATGGCCCGCTCCGACTTCGCCGTCGTCGGGACCTGGAAGGACGACATCAAGATCGACCAGGAGAAGGTCAAGGCATACGCGGGCGGCGCCATCAAGCCCAACGCCGGCGCCCACTCCGGCCGCGACTGGGGCAAGTTCGACCTCCAGGCGGAAGTCGTCGACCGCTGCCCCTCCCACTGCATGAAATGGGACGGCTCCAAGCTCTCCATCAAGACGGCCGACTGCGTCCGCTGCATGCACTGCATCAACACCATGCCCCAGGCCCTGCGCATCGGCGACGAGCGCGGCGCCAGCATCCTCGTGGGCGCCAAGGCCCCCGTCGTGGACGGCGCCCAGATGGGCTCCCTCCTCGTCCCCTTCGTCCGCTGCGAGCACCCCTACGACGAGGTCAAGGACGTCATCGACAACATCTGGAACTGGTGGATGGCCGAAGGGAAAAACCGGGAGCGCGTCGGCGAGACCATGAAGCGCCTCTCCTTCCAGAAGCTGCTGGAGGTCACCAACACGCCTCCGTCGCCGTGCCACATCAAGGAACCGCGATCCAACCCCTACATCTTCTTCAAGCAGGAAGAGGTGCCCGGAGGATGGTCCCGCGATCTCGCGGCCTACCGCAGCCGACATCAACGCTAAGGGAGAGACGAACATGGATCGCAACGACAAGGGATTCATCGCCACGGGGTACAATCCCCAGAAGCCGATGGAGAACCGCATCTCCGACATCGGCCCCCACAAATACGACACCTACTTCCCGCCAGTCATCAAGAAGAACTTCGGCAAGTGGCTCTATCACGAGATCCTCGAGCCGGGGATACTGATGCACGTGGCCGAGGGCGGGGACAAGGTCTACACCGTGCGCGTCGGCGGCACCCGCACCATGTCCATCTCCCACATCCGGGAACTGTGCGACATCGCGGACAAGCACTGCGGCGGCTTCCTGCGCTGGACCACCCGGAACAACATCGAGTTCATGGTCACCGACGAAGGCGCCGCCAAGGCCCTCAGGGACGACCTGAACGGACGCAAGTTCCCCGGCGGCTCCTTCAAGTTCCCGGTGGGCGGCACCGGCGCCGGCATCAGCAACATGGTGCACACCCAGGGCTGGGTCCACTGCCACACCCCGGCCACGGACGCCTCCGGCCCGGTGAAGTGCGTCATGGACGCCGTCTTCGACGAGTTCAAAAGCATGCGCATGCCGGCCCCGGTCCGCATCGCCCTCGCCTGCTGCATCAACATGTGCGGCGCCGTGCACTGCTCCGACATCGGCCTGGTGGGCATCCACCGCAAGCCCCCGATGGTGGACCACGAGTGGGCGGACAAGCTCTGCGAGATCCCCCTGGCCGTGGCCGCCTGCCCCACCGCGGCGGTGCGTCCCACCCAGGTGGAATACAAGGGCGCGAAGGTGAAGTCCGTGGGCATCAAGGAAGACCGGTGCATGTACTGCGGCAACTGCTACACCATGTGCCCGGCCCTCCCCATCTCCGACGGCGAAGGCGACGGCATCGCCATCATGGTGGGGGGCAAGGTGTCCAACCGCATCTCCTTCCCGAAGTTCTCCAAGGTGGTCGTGGGGTACATCCCCAACGAGCCGCCCCGCTGGCCCACGCTGACGAAGACCGTGAAGAAGATCGTCGAGGTCTACGCGGCCAACGCCAGGAAGTACGAGCGTCTGGGCGACTGGGCCGAGCGCATCGGCTGGGAGACCTTCTTCAAGCTGACGGGCCTCGAGTTCACCCACCACCTCATTGACGACTTCCGCGATCCCGCCTACTACACTTGGCGGCAGAGCACGCAGTTCAAGTTCTAGGTCCATTCCCGCAGACCCGGCGGCGCCGCAGGGCGCCGCCGGGACATGGAGATCGCCATGCCCGAAGACAAGGACATCATCATCGAGTACCTGAAGAGCAAGGAAAGCACCAAGTCCAAGCACTACTTCAAGGACTTCACCGACCTCTTCCCCGACAAGGGGCCGAGGGAAGTGAAGAAGCTCCTCACCCAGCTGGTGCAGGAGGAGATCCTGGAGTTCTGGTCCTCCGGCTCCACCACGATGTACGGCCTCAAGGGCTCAGGCAAGCAGGCCGGCGCCGAGGGCGAGAGCTAGAAGCAGGCCAGGTTTCCCGGGCAGAGGGATCGCCCTCGCCGGGAGTCCCGTCGATGCTCCCCGTCGGCACGGCCTTCGGGTGACCCCCTAGGCATGCGCCCCTGCGGCGGCGGCCGTCTCCGCCACCTCCGGGGCACATGCTTGGGGGTGTCCCTGTTTGCGCATCCCGATGGCACCAGCCACAAATCCCCGGCGGCCCCGTCCGCCCCGGGGCCGTCTCCTGTCACCGCCAGCGGCCACGGGTGGCCCCGTCTCGGAGGTCCCATGCCCATCACCTTCTCCCTCACCCAGGAGGAACAGCGCTACCTCCTGGACATCGCGAAGAACGCCATCTCGCAGCGGCTGGGCATCCCCGGCCAGACGATCCCGGCCCGGCCCCAGAGCCAGACCCTGGGCCGAAATCTCGGCTCCTTCGTCACCCTGACGCGGAACGGGAACCTCAGGGGGTGCATCGGCACGATCGTCGGGCGGGAGCCGCTGGAGCAGAACGTCGTCCGCATGGCCGTGGCGGCCGCCTTCGACGACTACAGGTTCCACCCTCTCACGGCGCAGGAGTGGGGAAGCTGCGATGTGCACATCTCGGTCCTCGACGAACTCACCCGCTGTCCCGATCCGGGACTGATCGAGGTGGGGAAGCACGGACTCGTGCTGCAGCTCGGCGGACGCAGCGGCGTGTTCCTGCCGCAGGTGCCGGTGGAACAGGGATGGGACAGACTGATGTATCTGGAGCAGCTCTGCAACAAGGCGGGCCTTCCCCCGGGCAGCTGGAAGGCGCCGGGGGCCGAGATCTTCTGGTACGAGGCCTTCGTCTTCCCTGCCTGATCAGCCCAGGCCCATGTCCTTGAGGGCCGTCATGGCGTCCTCGTCCGTGAATTCGAAGCGCAGCGGCGTCACGGTGATGTAGCCCCGGCCGAGCATGTCCTTGTCCGAGTCCCTCTCGATGGTGTGGGCGGGTATCTCCCCCACCATCCACCAGTAGAGGTCCCCGCGGGGATCCGTGCGCTCGTCGTAGCTGTCCTTCCACACGGCCGTCGTCTGGGGGCAAATCCTGACGCCCTTGGCCCGATCCAGCGGCCCCATGGGATAGTTGACGTTGATCACCCTGCGTGGGGCGATGCGGGTCCAGTCCACCTTGCAGGCGAGGGCCACGGCGTGCCGGGCGTGGGGGAGCAGGTCCACGGACGCCTTGAAGTCCTCGTGGGAGACGGCGAAGCTGGGAAGGTCCTCGTGGGCGGCCTCGGTCGCGGCTCCCACGGTGCCGGAGTAGAGGATGTCCGGGCCGACGTTCGGGCCGGCGTTGATCCCCGACAGGACCAGGCCGGGCCTTTCGGGGAGGAGCACGGACAGGGCGAGATTGACGCAGTCGGCGGGGGTGCCGAAGACGCCGATGCCCTCGAAGCTCTCCTCCCGGATCTCCATGACCTTCAAGGGCGCGAAGGCCGTCAGGGAGTGCCCCACCCCGGACTGCTGCCGCATGGGGGCCACCACCTTGGGGGTGTGGCCGGCCTCCCGCACCGCACGGTACAAGGCCCGCAGCCCCGGCGCCCGAATCCCGTCATCGTTGGTGATCAGCACATCCATATCGCGAAAGCCCCCCTTTCATAACGTGAAAGCCCCTCTGTTGGCGGGTCCGGCGCCCCCATACCCCGAAGCGTGCGCCCGGGATGTGGCGCCGCGCGGACGGGGGGACGCCCCCCAAGTGCGCAAACGCTCCGCCGCCCCGCCACGGACGCGGCCCCGAGAGATCCGCCGCGCATCCCGCGCATTGACAGAACGGGCCGCAAGAAGGACAATGGCGGTTTCCTCCCCGGCTTGCGGCAGAACGCCCAAAACCCTGGATGCTACATGGACAAAGGCCATTTCGTCAAAGACATCGCCCCGGGCGTCCCCGTGAAAGGCCTTTTTCTGGTCCGGAACGCGCTCCGGGGCAGAACGAAGAACGGGCACGACTTCCTGACCCTCTCCCTCGGCGACTGCTCGGGCACCGTCGATGCCAAGGTCTGGTCGCCGCTCTGCAACGAGTTCCCGTCCTTCCCACCGGATTCCGTGGTTCTGGTGGATGGGACCGGGGACATGTTCAACGAGCAGTTGCAGGTGAAGGTCAACGCCCTGGATCTGCTCGCCCCGAAAGAGGTCGAAGGACTCGACGTCTCCCTTTTCGTCACCCCGCCCTGCCCCGCCCCCGAAGTGATGTTCCGGGAACTGAAGGCACTGGTCGACGCGGAATGCCGCCACCCCAAGTGGCGCGCCCTGCTGGACTCGGTGTTCGGCGACGAGGGCATACGCACCCGCCTCATGCGGCGGCCGGCGGCGAAATTCGTCCACCATGCCTATCCCGGCGGACTGCTGGAGCACACCCTCTCCGTTTGCCGCACGTGCATGCGCATGGCCGACGGCTATCCGGAACTCGACCGCCAGACGCTCCTCGTCGGCGCCCTCTTCCACGATCTGGGGAAGACGCGGGAGTTCGAGGGGACGCTCTCCTTCGACTACAGCGAGGAGGGCGACATGATGGGCCATGCCACCATCGCCCTCGAGATGCTTGCGCCCCACTTCGCGGCCGTCGGCCTCGAGCCGGAACTGGAACTGCATCTGAAGCATCTGATACTGAGCCACCACGGCACGCTGGAGCACGGCGCCGTCTGCCTCCCCAAAACGCCCGAGGCCTTCGCCCTGCACTTCGCGGACAATCTGGACGCCAAACTCGCCACATGTCGGGAGGAGTACGCCAAGCTCAAGGAGAGCGAACACAGGACGGCCAAAGTACAAAGTCTCGGTTGCGCCCTCCACAGACTCGTGCCGACGCCAGGTTCGAGGCAGCCACAAACGACCGGCCAAGCCGCGACGGCCGCGACGGCCGCATCACCCGCACCGGGAGCGATGCCCACACGGACGGCGACGCCCCATCCGGCGGCAACGGCCGCACCAACGGCGATGCCCACACAAGCGGCCAGACCCGCCCCGATTGTGCCGTCCCCCCCGGCGGCCACGTCTGCACCGAGAGCAATGCCCTCCCCGGCAGTTCCCCCCGCTCCGGCGGCATCGCCCACACATGCGGCAACGCCCTCCCCGGTTGCGACGCCCGCTCCGGCGACAACGCCCTCCCCCGCCGTGCCCCAGGACCGCGCCTGGGCGCCGCCCCGCGAGGCCCTGCGGCAACCGGTCCGCGAACGTCCCATGCAGACGCCGCCCCCTTCCTTCACCTCAACGCCCTCGTCCTCGCCGAGGCCAGCGCCGTCCAAGGCCGGCCCCACCCCATGGTGGGAACCCAATCCATCCCGATGAGGCAGACATGTTCGTTTCCTTCGAAGGCATAGAAGGGGCAGGCAAGACCTGTGCGCTGAAGGTGCTCGCCGACCATCTGCAACGCCAGGGACTGGACCCCCTCGTCACCAGGGAACCCGGAGGCACCTATCTCGGCCGCGGCTTGCGGTCCATCCTGCTGGACGCGAGAACACGCCACCTCTCCCCCAGAGCCGAACTCTTCCTCTTCCTCGCGGACAGGGCCCAGCACGTCGCCGAGGTCATCGTTCCCGCCCTGGAGGCAGGACAGATCGTCCTGTGCGACCGATACGTGGACTCGACCCTCGCCTACCAAGGCCATGGGAGAGGCATCGACGTCGAATGGCTCCGAACGGCCTGCCTCTCCGCCACGGACGGCCTCATGCCCGATCTCACCCTCCTGCTGGATCTGCCCGTGAATTGCGGCCTCGGCAGGGCCGGACAGCGGAACAGGGAGGAAGGCACCGTGATCAGCGAAGGCCGCTTCGACGCCGAAAGCATCCGGTTCCACGAACAGGTCCGTCAGGGGTACAGGATCCTCGCCGAAGAGGAACCCGACCGCATCGCCGTCGTCGACGCGTCCCAACCCCTGGACGACGTCGGGATGCAGTGCATCTCCGCCTTCACAAAATGCCAGCAACGCATGGGACGAGGATGACGGGACCCGCCGCCATCCCCACCGTCTCCGGAGGCCGAACCGCATGAAAAACCGCGAATCCCTCCCCAAGGGGACGAGACGCCTCGGCGTGGTGTTCTTCCCGGCCTTCGACTGGGCCATCTCCCCCACCCATCCGGAACGCGAGGAACGTCTCCTCTACACCCGGGACCAACTTCTGGAGGAAGGGCTCTTCGACATGGAGGGCATCACCGAGTACCGCCCCCGCTTCGCCTCCCGGAAAAGCATCTCCAGGACCCACTTCTGCCTGCCCAACGTGGCCGCCGTGACCACCGACTCCCATCTCGCCTCCGCAGGAGCGGCCATCACGGCCGCGCGTCTCGTCCTTGACAAGGAACAGGACAAGGCCTTCTCCCTCGCCCGCCCCCCGGGACACCACTCCATGCGCGTGGTCCACGGCAACAGGGGATTCTGCAACATCAACAACGAAGCCATCATGGCGGACTACATGCGGGACCGGAAGCCCCTCGTGGACGGCCGTCCCCTGCGCATCGCCGTGGTGGACACCGACGTCCATCACGGGGACGGCAGCCAGGACATCTTCTGGAACGATCCGAACACCCTCTTCATCTCCCTGCATCAGGACGGACGCACGCTCTATCCCGGATCCGGCTTCCTGCAGGAATGCGGCGGTCCCGGCGCCCTGGGACGCACCATCAACCTGCCCATGCCCCCCGAGACCACCGACGAGGGCTACCTCTACACCATACGGAACGCCGTGCTTCCCATGCTGGAGGACTTCGCCCCGGATTTCGTCATCAACTCCGCCGGCCAGGACAACCACTTCACCGACCCCCTCGCCAACATGCGCCTCTCCGCGCAGGGATACGCCAATCTCAACAAGGCCCTCGACCCCGACATCTGCGTGCTGGAAGGCGGCTACTCCATCCGCGGGGCCTTGCCCTACGTGAACATGGGCATCTGCCTCGCCCTCGCGGGCCTGCCCTACGAGGACATCAAGGAGCCCGGATTCTCCCCGGCGTCGCTGCGCCAGTCCCCCTCGACGACGAAGTACATCGAGGAACTGTGCGACAGGGCCCTCCAACTGTATCGCCATCCCCCCAAGGAACCCATCGAGGGACAGGAATCCGACGGATGGTGGACGCGGCGCCGGAACGTCTTCTACGACACGGACATGATCAGGGAGCGGCAGGACCAGCGATGGCGGCTGTGCCCCGACTGCTCGGGCCTCGTCGTCACCGAGACCAGTTCCGACCGGGTCTCCCGCTCCCTGTGTCTCGAGATCCCCCGCTACAGCTGCCCGGCATGCCGCGAACTCGGCCACAAAACGGCCCGCGACGCCGCGAAGGACAGCCGGTACGCCCACGTCCTCGTCATCGAAACCGACGATCCGTCCTCGGGAGAAGAACAGTGAGCCGAATCCTCATCATCGGCGCCGGAGGGGTGGGCAGCGTCGTCGCCCACAAGTGCGCCCAGGCCATGCGGCGGGAAGGCGTCTTCAGCCACATCGTCCTCGCGTCCCGGACCCTGTCCAAGTGCGATGCCGTGGCCGCCAGCATCTCCGCCCGCATCGGCGCGCGGATCGCCACCGCCCAGGTGGACGCCGACAACCCGGCCCAGCTTCGCGCCCTGCTGAAGGAGACGAAGCCGGACGTCCTGTGCAACGTCGCCCTGCCCTATCAGGATCTCGCCATCATGGACGCCTGCCTGGAATGCGGGGTGCACTACGTGGACACCGCGAACTACGAGCCCAGGGACACGGCGCGGTTCGAATACAAGTGGCAGTGGGCCTACGCCGACCGTTTCCGCGAGGCGAACCTCACGGCCCTGCTGGGATCGGGCTTCGATCCGGGCGTTACCAACGTCTTCGCGGCCTGGGTCATGAAGCACGAGCTGGACGAGGTGCGGGTCCTGGACATCGTGGACTGCAACGCCGGCGACCACGGCCTGCCCTTCGCCACGAATTTCAGCCCGGAGATCAACATCCGGGAGGTCACGGCCAAGGGCCGCTACTGGGAGCGGGGAGAATGGATCGAGACCGATCCGCTGTCCTGGTCCATGGACTTCCCCTTCCCCGAAGGCATAGGCACCAAACGCTGCTACCTCCTCTACCACGAGGAGCTGGAATCCCTCGTGCGCCACCTGAAGGGCATCGTGCGGGCGAGATTCTGGATGACTTTCTCCGAGAGCTACCTCACCCACCTCAAGGTGCTGGGGAACGTGGGGATGACCCGCATCGACCCGGTAAGGTTCCAGGGATGCGACATCGTGCCGGTCCAGTTCCTCGCCGCGCTCCTGCCGGATCCGGCCTCCCTCGGCCCGAGGACCCGGGGGAAGACCTGCATCGGCAACCGGATGCAGGGCCTGCGGGGGGGCAAGGAAAAGACCCTATACATCTACAACGTCTGCGACCACGAGGCGTGCTACGCCGAGGTGGGCTCCCAGGCCATCTCCTACACCACGGGCGTCCCGGCCATGGTGGGGACGAAGCTCGTCGCCCAAGGCGTCTGGCGCACCCCCGGCGTCTGGAACATGGAACAGTTCGATCCGGATCCGTTCCTGCAGGATCTGGCGACATACGGACTGCCTTGGCAATGCCAGGAACTGCCCACGCCCACGGCGAACTGACGCGGCCCCATCCGAACCGCCATGGCCCAACCACCTGACATGCCCCCGGCCGGCCTCTTCGAGGCCGCACACATCCCCTCGCCTGCCTTCGTCATCGACGTCGGCCGCCTTGCGGCCAACGTCGCCGTGCTGGACCAGGTCCAGCAACGCACCGGCGCGAAAGTCCTGCTGGCCCTGAAAAGCTACTCGTGCTGGCGGACCTTCGACACCCTCTCCCGATTCCGGGGAGGGCACGGCCCCCTCTGGGGCGTCTGCGCCAGTTCCGTCGACGAGGCGCGCCTGGGCAGAGGGCGCTTCGGGGGGGAAATCCACGCCTTCTCCCCCGCATGGACGCTCCAGGAACTCCGGGAACTCCACAACGTCGCCGACCACGTGATCTTCAACACCCCGAGTCAGTGGCTGCGATGGCGGGACGCCCCGAAGGCCGTCAGGAGGCCCCGGAACAAAGTCGCCTACGGCCTGCGCATCAACCCAGAACGCAGCGAGGTGGCCACCCCCATCTACGATCCCTGCTCCCCCACGTCCCACTTGGGCATCCGTGCCAAGGACTTCTCCGACGACCTCATGCCGGGCATCACCGGGCTGCACGTCCACGCCCTGTGCGAAAACGGCGCCGACGCCCTGGTCCGCGTCCTCGACGCCGTGGAGGAACGGTTCGCCCGATGGCTGCCCCAGGTCTCATGGCTGAATTTCGGGGGAGGGCACCACATCACGCGGGAGGACTACGACCTGGACCTGCTGTGCCGGACCCTCACCGCATGGCGGAACCGATACGGCGCCCAGATATATCTGGAACCCGGCGAGGCCGTTGCCATGAACGCAGGCTGGCTCGTGGCCACCGTGCTGGACGTCTCGGCCTCGGACATCCCCGTGGCCTTCCTCGACGTCTCGGCCACCTGCCACATGCCCGACGTGCTGGAGATGCCCTACACGCCCTCCGTCTGCCACGAGTCCGGCCCGTCCATCACAAGGGCCGCAGCCCCCGGGGAGCGGCCCTTCACCTGCCGGCTCGTCGGCAAGTCCTGCCTCGCGGGCGACGTCGTGGGGACCTACTCCTTCGACGCCCCCCTCAAGCCCGGCCAGCGCCTCGTCTTCGAGGACATGGCCATCTACAGCATGGTGAAGACCACCACCTTCAACGGCCTGCGGCTGCCTGCCATCCTCGTCGTGCACTGCAAGGACGACGCCATCGACGTGCTGCAGGAACACGCCTTCGGCTATACGGATTTCGCGGGACGGCTCGGCTGACGCCTGCCTCCGCATGCGCCCCGTCAGTTCGCGAGCCGGACCCTGGCTCCCGCGGAGTTCGCGACGAGGGACGGGGGGATGCACTCGAAGAGATTGGAGAGGATGGCGTTCGACACCAGCATGCCCTTGCGGGTGAGGCGCAGGAAGCCGTTGCGGATGCGGATCAGGCCGTTTTGGTGGAGGGCCTGGACGAACCTGTGATGGGTCTTGAGGAAGTCCTGTCCGGTGAGCTCCCGGTAGAGCCTGACGGGAAGCCCCTTGGCCATGCGCAGCCGCAGCATGAGCAGTTCCAGCACCCTCGTGGTCGAACCCAGATGCTCCGCGTCCTCCCCGAGACGCCCCTGCCGGGTCTTCTCGTCCCACGCCTCCTGGACGGAGGGGTTGGTCCACCGCAGATCCCCGATGGTGGACGTGGCCGAGGGCCCCAGCCCCAGATACTCCTCCCCTTCCCAGTAGCCGATGTTGTGCCGGCACTGGAAGCCCATCCTGGCGAAATTCGATATCTCGTACTGCATGTAGCCCTGTTCCTCGAGATACGCCGCCCCTTCCATGAACATCGTCTGCTGCTCCCGCTCCCGGGGCAGTTCGATGCGCCCCTCCTCGCAGTCCCGTTCCATGGGCGTTCCCGGCTCGAGGGTGAGACCGTAGGTGGAGATGTGGTCGGGGGCCATCCTGACGGCGTCCTTGAGGGTCTGCAGCCACTGTCGCACGCCCTGTCCCGGCAGTCCCCACATGAAGTCCAGGCCGATGTTGGCGAAGCCCGCCTCCCTGGCCACGAATGCGGCATGGAGGCTTTCCTTCGCCCGGTGGGGCCTGCGGAGCAGGCGGAGCGTCACGTCGTCCAGCGCCTGGACGCCGATGGACAGGCGATTGACGCCCGCCGCCAGATAACCGGCGGCGCGATCCGTCTTCGTCAGGGATTCCGGGTTGGCCTCGAGGGTGATTTCGGCGTTTGCGTCCAGGGAGAAGTGCTTCGCGAGGCGCTCATGCACGACGCCCACGATGCGGGGGGGCAGCAGGCTCGGCGTCCCCCCGCCCCAGAACACGGTCTGGATGCGTCGATTCCCCAGACGGTCCCGCCACGTCGCGATCTCCATCAGGAGGGTGTCGACGTAGTCCCGGACCATTGGGGACGTGGCGGCGCTGGCGTCGCGTCCCAGCGGAACCGAGTGGAAGGCGCAGTAGGAGCACTTGGTGCGGCAGAAAGGGACGTGGATGTATGCGAGCATGACGGTTCCTCGGATGGGAGAACGACTTGCAAGTCCTGTGCCCAAACCGTAATCCGGGGAGATGAGGCCGGCATGGCTTCCGGCCAGGCCAAGGGCGTGATAGGGGAAGGCTCCTGAGGGATGGCGCATGGGGATACTCTTCGTCCCCGAAAACGTCCACCGGACCTTTCGGGGATGCAGGACGATTGCATGAACGAACGGCCGACTTGGCCGACCAGTGCCTGTCCCGCCGGGAAATGCGCCCACGGCCGCCTCGCGAACGCCATCATCGCCGTGGGCGTGATGCTGCACACGGAGAGGGTCTGTCTCAGGGCCTGGCAGAGGGTCTTCGGGAGGTCGATAGCCAACAGGGCGCCGGGCACGTTCCTGGCCGCCCTCCGCAGAAAGGCAGAATGGGCCGGCGGCTGGCCGGACGAGTTCCCGACGTCCCCCGCAAGGCTCTCGCAGGTCTGCGTGTGCGGCAGGAAGCCGGTGAAGAAGAGGAACAACGAGAGGTTCCACGACTGCGACTGCGCCCATGGGGACGGGAGGTTCATGAAGACCTTGACCGCCCGAAGCCAGTGGTGGACCACATTGCCCCGACAACCCGCAACACGAGGAGACCGGGCGATGTTTGGGAAACCCGCCCTCCCACCGTGTCGGAAACGTCCGCACCACGATCCTCATGCAGGCGAGGACTGGGCATCCCTCGGGACATGTCACCCTTGCTATGGTTGCCGCCCTGACGACTGCGCGGTGCGGACCGGCCCGACCTTGCGCTTCTCCGCCCAATGCCCGTAAACTGGCCAAGGGCGAAGGTTTCCAGGAAATGTTGACAAGGGCGAAAAAAGATGTTGACTTTCGTGCGTTTTTCTCGAAAATCTCCACCGCCGCAAGCGACAGTGGCGCCAGCGTGGCGGAGGTGGCGGAGGTTGCCGAGGGGCGCCCATGACATACCAGAAACCCCAATTACAACTAATAACGAAGAGCCCGTACTGACAAACAATCATATTTTACAAAATATGCCCCAATAACTTTATTGAAAAGACAAAGAACAATGAAAACGCTGCCCCCACCCTACTTCACAATGGATTAGTTTCCAAAGTTAATATTTCGCAGTATCCCTGCGTTCTTATATCAAAAAACCGCATTGGCTTATCTGGCCATTGCGGTTTTTTGCATTTCAATACCAAAAATATCGTGGCAATTTGGCACGATACTCAACATTATGGATTGTTGGCATGCGTATCCGCCAGCACAAGATCAAAGAAATATCGCTATGAGCGGGGTCCGCCTATAATCTAAACTCAGTGTCAATAGTCTATTATTCTATACTTGAAGAAACTTCAACTACATGGCAGAATACTCATGCTCAGGATAAAGTGCATTCTGGTTGCAATCTTCGCAATGGCGATCATGCTTGGCGCACAGAATTCCTACGCTGACAGCAGTCAGACCGGGATTTACATCGCACCCAAGTTCACGTGGTTGCATGGGGCTGGGTATTTCAAGACTTCCGAGAGTCGGAGTGTTGCTCAGCGGGCTAATGGCGCCACCCATCAGCAGGCTAATGGCGCCAGGGTGGCACGGGGTGACGGAGCCAGAATCAGCAGGCTAATGGCGCCACAGAATCAGCAGGTTAATGGC
>JAISTH010000077.1 GCA_031272715.1 Desulfovibrio sp. | reverse complement strand
ACCTTGCACCCGATGGGTGCAAAAAAGACGATTTTTATATGGCTCGGAAACCCGCGCCAAATAAAGGTCTGACTGTAACGTTACTTAAACGGTACCAAATTTTGGTCACTGATTTGGGTCAAACCGTCCATGGCCCTCCCATGCACCCAGTGGTGCGGTTTTGAGCTCGCGGCCTGCGGGGGCGGTCTCCAAGGCCGCTCGACCGACACTCCCATGACTCGTCGGCCGTTCCTCCCTGCGCGGTCCCGGTCCCGTCCCGACCGCCGCAACATCCCCACGCAACCCGCTCCCTGCGACGGGACAGATCCCCATCGGACGGAGACACCAGGGATATTGCGCCCAGAGGCCGAGAAGGCCCCAAGGACATCATCATGGTCGACAAGCCCCCCGGAGAACATCCCGGTCCGGCAGGACGCGAAAACGTCGCGCCCCGCAACCAAGACCTCGGCCTGACCGCATCGGACACCGGACTCCCCATGCGGCATCCGCCTCACGGCGCGGATCCCCTTGACCCTCCGCCCGAGCCCCTACCTGTCCGCACGCCCTCCCGACCACGTCACGACTTCGCGACAATGTCACCCCTGTTTTCCCCCGCTCTCCAACCCCTTCCCCATGCGGCATACCCATCCGTCCCGATCGGCCCAGGAAATTCGCCCCACAGGCGGTTCCTCGCCGAACCACAAATTGACGTTGCACGCCCGACGGAAATGGGGTAAGGTGACTGTGCGGCAAAGGAATGCACCACCTCGGCGCACCCGCCGACCGTCTTGCTGCCCCCACCGACGCTGCGCGTTCCCGATCCCAACCCGCAGCCGCTCCCACGCGGTCGCCCTCGTCGCGTGCACGCTTGCACGCCGGCGGGCGACCAACGACCAGGACCGCATCCCCACGACTTCAACCACTTGCCATCACACTGGAAGAAGCCGGTCGGGGTTGTTCCAATAGTTCGCACATCAGGACAATCGTAACTTCCAGGAGGAACAGAATGACAAGCCAAGCCCTGATCCAGGACTTCGAGGCCATGCTCGGCAAGGAGAACGTTTTCAGCTCGGAGGCGGACCTGCAGAGCTACTCCTACGACTCCGCCGTCCTCAACCCCGTCGTTCCCTCGCTGGTCGTGCGCCCCGTCACGACCGAGCAGCTCGGGAAATGCGTCGCCAAGCTTTACGAGAACGGCATTCCCATGACGGTGCGGGGCGCCGGGACGAACCTCTCCGGCGGCACCATCCCCGACAAGTCCGAGACCGTGGTGATCCTCACCAACGGACTGAAGAAGATACTGGAAATCAATGTCGCCGACCTCTACGCCGTCGTCGAGCCCGGCGTCGTGACCGCCGACTTCGCCGCCGCCGTCGCGAAGAAGAACCTCTTCTATCCCCCGGATCCGGGTTCGCAGGCCGTCTCCACCATCGGCGGCAACATCGCCGAGAACGCCGGGGGCCTGCGCGGCCTGAAGTACGGCGTCACCAAGGACTACGTCATGGGGGTCGAATTCTTCGACGCCACGGGCGCCCTGGTGAAATCCGGCTCCCGCACGGTGAAGTGCGTCACCGGCTACAACCTGGCGGGCATGCTGGTGCAGTCCGAGGGAACCCTCGGGATCATCTCCCAGGCGGTCCTGAAGCTCGTGCCGCCTCCGGCGGCGTCCAAGGCCCTGATGGCCGTCTTCGCCGACGTGCAGCACGCCGCCGAGGCCGTGGCGGGCATCATCGCCGCCCACGTCGTCCCGTGTACCCTCGAGCTTCTGGACAACAACACCATCGTCCGCGTCGACGACTTCACCAAGACGGGGCTGCCCCGTGAGGCCGGCGCCATCCTGCTCATCGAGGTGGACGGCCATCCCGCCCAGGTCGCGGACGACGCCGCGGCGGTGGAGAAGGTGCTGAAGGCGAACCACGCCACGGACGTCAAGGTTCCCAAGGACGCCGACGAGAAGTTCAAGCTCTGGGAAGCCAGGCGGATGGCCCTGCCCGTCCTCGCCCGATGCCGTCCCACCACCGTGCTGGAGGACGCCACCGTCCCGCGGTCGCAGATCCCCACCATGATGAAGGCCATCAACGACCTCGCCCGCAAGTACAGGGTGGAGGTCGGCACCTTCGGCCACGCCGGGGACGGCAACCTCCATCCCACCTTCCTGTGCGACAAGCGCGACGCCGACGAGTTCAAGCGTGTCGAGGAAGCCATCGACGAGATGTTCGACATCGCCATCAAGCTCCAGGGGACCCTCTCCGGCGAGCACGGCATCGGCACGGCGAAGGCCCGGTGGATGGAGAAGGAGACCTCCAGGGGCACCATCCTCTTCTCCCAGCGCATGCGCCGGGCCCTTGATCCCAAGGGTCTGCTGAACGCCTCGAAGATCGTGGGGATATAGTCATGGAAACCCTGCACGAACTCGCCAATCGGCTGATGGCCCTGGACGACAGGATCGTGGCCTGCATGCGCTGCGGGCTGTGTCAGGCCGTCTGCCCCATGTTCTGGTCCTCCGGCATGGAGGCCGACGTCGCCAGGGGCAAGCTCGCCCTCGTGAACAACCTGGCCCACGAGATGATCAGCAATCCCGACGCCGTGCTGGAGAAGCTCGGCAGATGCCTGCTGTGCGGCTCCTGTCAGGCGGCGTGTCCTCCCGGGGTGAAGATCATGGAGGTCTTCCTGGAGGCCCGCGAGGTGGTCACCGCCTACGTCGGCCTGAACCCGGTGAAGAAGATGATCTTCCGCACCCTGCTGCCCAATCCCGGGCTCTTCAACTTCACCATGCGGGTGGGCGCCCCCATGCAGCGCCTGGTCTTCCGCAAGACCGGAAGCCCGCAGGAGACCGTGTGCGCGCCCTGGCTGAACTTCATGCTGGGGGACCGCCACATGCGCAACCTCGCGAGCCCGGCCTTCCACGTCTCCCATCCCGGCATCAACGAGCCCAGAAGGGGCGACGCCCCCAGGGTCGCCTTCTTCCCCGGATGCATGGGCGACAAGATGTACACCGACATGAGCGAGGCCTGCCTGAAGGTCCTGCGCCACCACGGCGTCGCCGTCTTCATGCCGAAGAACCTCGCCTGCTGCGGCCTGCCCGCCCTCGCCTCCGGCGACGCCGAAGGCATGATCAAGGAGGTCAGGACCAACATGGACGCCCTGGCCGGGGAGGACTTCGACTACATCCTCAGCCCCTGCGGCTCCTGCACGGCCGCCATCAAGGAGTTCTGGCCCCTCTACGCGGCGCGGGTGGAACCCATCCTGCGCAGGAGGATCCAGAACCTCGCCGCCAAGGCCATGGACATCAACGCGTTCCTGGTCAACGTGCTCAAAGTGCAGCGCAAGGAACCCGCCCAGGGGGCCAGGGCCGTCACCTACCACGACTCCTGCCACCTCAGGAAGTCCCTGGGGGTCGTCTCCGAGCCCCGCGCCCTCATCGGCGCCAACCCGGCCTACGTCCACAAGGAGATGGCCGAGGCGGACGTGTGCTGCGGCTGCGGCGGCTCCTTCAACCTGTTCCACTACGACCATTCCCGCAAGATCGGCCAGCGCAAGCGGGACAACGTCGTCGCCTCCGGCGCCTCCATCGTCGCGGCGGGGTGCCCCGCCTGCATGATGCAGCTGGAGGACGTGCTTTCCCACAACGCCGACCCGGTCAAGGTCAGGCACACCGTAGAACTGTACGCCGAAGGGCTGTGAGCCCGACGCGAGGCCACTGCAACACAAACCCGCAACTCCAAGGAGCTGCCTATGTCCCCCGGGGATTCCGTCAAAACGACTGTAGTCGATACCTTCAGGGCCAAGGCCGAGGCGGTGAACGCCATCGTCCAGGAGGTCCCCTCCAAGGCCGCGGCGCTGCAATACATCGTCGACGTCTGCGCCAGCAAGTCGCCGGCCGAGATACTTGCCGACGAGCCCGACGCCGAACAGGGCCCTCCCGGGCCCAACAACATGCCCACCCGGGTCAAGCGCATCGTCGCCGCCCCCGAACTCGACGACGCCGACTTCGCGACCCTTTCGGCCGCCTGCGAGGCGAAGGGCTTCATCTGTCTGCGCAACGGCCTGCGCAAGCATCTGGCCGGCATCGACGTCGGCGTCTCCACGGGCATCCTGGGCGTCGCCGCCAGCGGCACCTGCATGGTGAACTGCGACAAGGAGGACGTGCGCCTCGCCGGGATGATCTGCGAGATACACGTGGTCTTCCTGCGCAAGTCCACCATCCATCCCGACCTGCCGTCCATCGCGTCGCAGCTGCGGCAGCGCATCGGCGAGGGCGTCACATACACCACCCTGATCAGCGGCCCCAGCCGCACGGCCGACATCGAGCGCGTCGCCGCCGTTGGCGTGCACGGTCCCCTGGAACTTCACGTCATTCTCTTGGAGGACTAGCACCATGCACGAAGCTCCGAACAGCCTTTCCGACTATCGCAAGCAGATAGACTCCGCGCTCCAGGACGACTTCCTGCGCCGCACGCTGGACACCTTCGCCGTGGCCTACCGCGCCAACCGCGAGACCATCTTCAAGGAAGTCGACGAGCGCGCCCTCATCAACCAGATCGCCGAGTCCAGGGACAAGGCCTGCCAGCGGATGGAGGAGCTCTTCATCCAGTTCCGGGAGAAGGCGGAGAAGCTCGGCGTCAAGGTCCACAGGGCCGCCACCGCCGACGAGGCCAACGAGATCATCGCCCGCATCGCCAGGGAGAACAACGTCAAGCGGGTCGTGAAGTCCAAGTCCATGACCGCCGAGGAGACGCAGCTCAACGAGCGGCTCCTCAAGGACAACCTCATCGTCGACGAGACGGACCTCGGCGAATGGATCATCCAGCTGCGCCACGAGGGCCCGTCCCACATGGTCATGCCGGCCATCCACCTCTCCCGGTACCAGGTCGCCGACGACTTCACCAAGGTCACCGGGACCAAGCAGGACACCGACATCCAGAAGCTCGTGAAGGTGGCCAGGGTCCAGTTGCGGCGCAAGTTCATCGCCGGCGACATGGGCGTCAGCGGCTGCAACTTCGCCATCGCCGAGAGCGGCACCTGCACCATCGTGACCAACGAGGGCAACGCCCGCATGGTCACCACGCTGCCTCGCGTGCACGTGGTGATCGCCGGCCTCGACAAGCTCACCCCGACCCTCGAGGAGGCCCTCACGGCCCTGCTGGTGCTGCCGCGTAACGCGACCGGCCAGCGCCTCACCACCTACGTGAGCTTCATCCACGGCGCCGGGGAGTGCCAGGCGAGCCCCAACGGCAAGAAGACGCTCCACATCGTCTTCGTGGACAACGGCCGCACCGAGATCGCCAGGGATCCCCTGTTCTCCCAGGTCTTCCGCTGCGTGCGCTGCGGCGCCTGCGCCAACGTCTGTCCCGTGTTCCGCCTCGTGGGCGGACACAAGATGGGCTACATCTACATCGGCGCCATCGGGCTGATCCTCACCTACTTCTTCCACGGCAAGGACATCGCCAAGGTCCTCTGCCAGAACTGCGTGGGCTGCGAAGCCTGCAAGAACGTCTGCGCCGGCGGCATCGACCTCCCGAGGCTCATCCGGGAGATCCGCAGCCGCCTCAACGACGAGCTGGGCAACGACACCCAGGCGGCGCTGCTGGGTTCGGTGATGAAGAGCCGCAAGCTCTTCCACTCCCTGCTGAAATTCGCCAAGTACGCCCAGAAACCCTTCACCGGCGGCACCCAGTTCCAGCGGCACCTGCCCGCCATCTTCCTGGGCAAGCACGGCTTCAAGGCCCTGCCCGCCATCGCCTCCGAGTCCTTCCGCGACCGGTGGGAATCCATCAAGCCCATCGTGCCCAATCCCACGCAGACGGTGGCCATCTTCAGCGGCTGCGCCCAGGACTTCGTGTACCCCGAGGAACTCGAGGCCTGCGTCAAGGTGCTGGGGGCCAACAACGTGGCCGTGGAGTTCCCCTTCGACCAGACCTGCTGCGGCCTGCCCCTGGAGATGATGGGGCAGCGCAAGACCTCCCAGGACGTGGCGGAACAGAACGTCCGGGCCTTCGCCGCCGGCAAGTACGACGCCATCATCACCCTGTGCGCCAGCTGCGCCTCGCACCTGAAGCACAACTACCCGAACCTGCTGGAAGGCAGGCCCCAGGTCCTCGCCGCGGCCAAGGCCTTCGCCGAGAAGGTGACGGACTTCAGTTCCTACGTCCACGACGTCCTGAAGCTGGGGCCGGACAACTTCCGCAATTCCGGCGAGAAGGTCACCTACCACGCCTCCTGCCACCTGTGCCGCGGCCTCGGCGTCAAGGAGGCCCCGAGGGCCCTCATCGCCAGCGCGGCGACGTACGTGCCCTGCGAGGAGGAAGAGGTGTGCTGCGGCTTCGGCGGCACCTACTCCGCGAAGTTCCCCGAGATCTCCGCGCAGTTGCTGGAGAAGAAGCTGCTCAACGTCAGCGCCACGGGCGCCTCGCGGCTTGTGGTGGACTGCCCCGGATGCGTCATGCAGCTGAAGGGCGGCGTCGAGAAGCAGAAGCTCGGCGTCAAGGTGACGCACATCTCGGAACTGCTCGCCGAGAACCTGAAACGCTGACGCGGGAACGCAACGCCATGCCGGGAAGGGATAGCCCCCTTCCCGGCGCGGCCTGAGCCCGCATGGACAACGCAAGCAGGCCGCGGACCTCGTCAGGGCGTCCGCGGCCTTCCTTGTGGGGGATTGGGGGAGGCATCGGAGCTTCGCGGACTCGCGGCGGAAGCGGACGGTGCGGACACAACGCTGCAGCAGACATGCTTCGGAGGAAGTGATGAGCTATATCAATGATGCACTGACCGCAAACGAGAACGTCATCGCAAGAGCGAAGGTCACAGGATACATCTACCTGAATCCGTTCAACCTGATCATTTTTGCCTTCATCAAACGGTGGACGACTGAAATGGCCGTCACGAACGAACGCATCATCCACAAGGTCGGTCTGATCTCGAGGACCGCCCACGAGATGCCCCTCTGGAAGATCGAGAGCATCAACATCAACCAAGGGATACTCGGCAGGATCTTCGGTTTTGGAGATGTGGTCGTGACGGGGACGGGGAACCAGTTCCTGCACTTCAAGTCCATCAGCTCCCCGCTGCGATTCAAGAAGACGATAAGCGATGCCGCTGACGCGTACCAGAGGAGCAGATAGCATCTACAAATCGCACGGTTTTGCATAAAAAAAGAAGTGGAGGCTTCCCGGGAAGTCTCCACTTCTTTTTTATTCTGATGTTGTTTTGTTCAACTATGAGTGTGCATGCATGACATTGGCATATTTATGATGATTTATTCCACTGAGAATATGTTATCGGCCGTCAAGTACTCAAAGAGTTTTTTGACAGTATTTAGTCGTCCCTGCAAAAAACCAAAAAACGGCGGACTCTGTGGCGCGCAAGGACGAAGCGTAAGCGAGGGAGTAGCGTGCCCCGCGCGAAAATTGGCACAATATTTGCTTTATTTGCTCGATTGTCATGCCGTTTTCACATCCTCAGGTATACATTATATCCTAAAAAAATCCAGCGAATTAAAGAAGTCGCCTAAAATATATCCTGTAATTCTATATTTATTTCCCCATCACTGGACAACTTCTGCCTGGTGGTCGTGATTTTTTTCAATCTTACTTTCTAATTTCAAGATTTTTAAGACGGAGTATTTTCAATAGGAAGATAGGTGAAGTAGGTAATCAATCAGCGTTCGTGGGGCGGTTATTTTTAGAACCTCAACATATTTATAAACAGTAGATATTCAATATATATGGGATGGGCATCAATGGACGCAAAATATGGCACATCATCTTCACAAACGGCCGTACCTGAAAAAAGACAAACCTCCTCCACTCACTTCGGTTCGTAACCCGGTGTCGAACCGAAAAAGAAGAGGGTGGACTTCTAGATTGCTCCAATTAGGATCATCTGAGCCTTCTTCTCGAAGGATGTTGCGGTCTTTGCCTTATAACTGACATCAAGAAGGCGCTGCAAGATGTCAAAATCGTGAATTCCATGGATCGTGTCGCAAATCTTTTGCGACAGATCATTGAATCGCTTGCGCAAGCTATTGAAAAGTGCCTGCTGCATCCCCTCCACGCGGCCTTCCTCGCGGCCTTTTGCACGGCCCTCTTGAAATACCGCAATTTCGGCAAATTTTCTCAGATTATTTTTTTTGATTTCCTCGAAAGTCATGGCAAATTTACATCCTAAGTTTGTATTACACATAAAGAAATCCAAGTACCCAAGCCAAAGTGGATATCTTGAATATACCCCATAACAAATTTTGTATCTTTGTGTCTGCGTGTAAATTAAAAAAAGACGAGGATGAACTTCTAAGTTGCTCTAACTAGAATCATCTGGGCCTTCTTCTCGAAGGATGTTGCGGTCTTAGTCTTATAGCTGACATCGAGAAGGCGCAGTAAGATGTCAAAATCGTGAATTCCATGGATCGTGTCGCAAGTCTTTTGCGATAAATCGTTGAATCGTTTGCGCAAACTATTGAAAAGCACCTGTTGCATTCCCTCTACGCGACCCTCCATACGGCCTTCTTCTCGTCCTTCCATACGGCCTTCCGTGCGGCCTTCCGTGCGGCCTTCCTCGCGGCCTTTTGCACGGCCCTCTTGAAATACTGCAATTTCGGCAAATTTTCTCAGATTCCTTTTCTTGATTTCTTCGAAAGTCATGGCAAATTTACCTCCATAGTTATGCATTCCACATAAAGAAATCCAAGTATCCAAGCAAAAGTTGATATCTTGAACATAACCGCAATATATTTTGTATCTACTGCGTCTAAATTGAAATGACAAGGATGGATTTCTAGATTGCCTCGACTAGGATCATCTGAGCCTTCTTCTCGAAGGATGTTGCGGTCTTTGCCTTATAACTGACATCAAGAAGGCGTCGCAATGTGTCGCAATCATTGAGCCAATGAATTATTTCAACTTTTTCTTGAGACAGATCATTGAACCGCCTATGCAATATATCAAATACAATGTCGCGAGTTCCTTTAATGCGTCACTCCTCAAGTCCTACGAGAGTATTCGCAGTCAAAACGAAGATGTTGGTAATTTTATCACTGTTCTCCCCGTACGTCATTGCAGCTTTACCGACATAGTGTTGATCGTCATCCATCAAGACATCTTTACCAACATACTCTTGTATAGCTTTCAAGATTTGACGATAATCCAAATCAAATGATCTCTCTATAGAGTGCAATATTTTTTATCATCTTCATAAAGTCTTTCCATTTCTTCAGGAAAAATTTTTAAAATACAATGGAAGGCGTAATGATCATCAGCGGCCTGTGTCGTATCATAAATCTTCTGCGACAGGTTTGCGGGCTGTTTTTTAACGTACTAAAACGACCTTATGGCTATTATCATGGCATTCCTTAATGCCTTCTAATATATTCGCCGCATATATCAACCTTATTGCATTATTTTTCCGTAAATTCATATATCGCATGCCAACATTATCTTGACAATATTTAATTAATTTTACAAAATAACTATGGTCTACACAAATTACTCCGCCAGCGACACGCTTGAGAGAATTACTCATGTCTTCATCTGCCTGCCGCATTTTTTCCGGATCGGATTCACATTCTAAATTGATATTACGAATTAATAACATTATGGCATTTTTTCGAATGTCGCAACTGACTCTTCTTGCATTCCCATTTCAAGAAGGCGTAGCAAAATATAGTAATTATTGATCCCCTGGATCATATCATATATCGTTGGCGGCAAAGTACTGAAACGTTTGCGTAATGTGTCTAAAATAACTTGCCGAACTTCTTCAAAATAACCTTCCACAATCCCATCTTCTCGGTTGGACATAGCGTTCGCCTTCAAGTACAACACATTTCGATTTCTTTCCTTAATTTCTTTTATTTCTTCCATTGTCATGATTTACCTCTGTTTTTTTGAAGGTATTACTGGCAACGATCTGAACTCAACGGGCAATGAGCGGAGTCAACATGTGTAATGCTGGCCAGAGAGCGCCAAGAAACATCACGCACCGTCCGTCAGATAGTCATAGAGCTCTTCCTTGACAGGATGCACGATATCGAAAGTGAAATTCACTATGGGAAGTTCGCCTCCATGATCATCAGGCTGTACTGTCTGCTTGGCTGAATCGGGCACTGGGATGACATTCCCAAGATAGTAGAAATCATGACCGTCAGTATCGTCGCTCTTCTTGATGAAAAGATACATCGCAAGATTTGTATCTTCATGATGGATTATCTGTTGGGGCTCCTTGCCATCAAGCCTGACATTGGATCTTGTCATCCAGCTGAAGGTCTTGCGATTGATGAATTTATCTTCATACTTTATGCTGCTTGAAATATCCTCTTTCTTGTTCAATGTAACAAATATCGGACATGTGTTATACTTTATGCGGTAGCCTCCAATATTTTGTGGATTCTCGTCTTTCTCCCAGTTCAATATACGGCAAATATCACTGCGAGAATATTTTTTGTTTATGACAAAGCCAGATGCATCGACACCCTCGCAGGCATATTCATCTGTATATTTTTTTCTGCAAAGGCTGAGTATGTCTCGTACATGTGTCTTGAATGAAGCGTCGCGTAGGCAATTCGTGAATGGCTCGCTTTTGCTATATGTCTTGGGTGTTTGCATTTTAATGACAGGTGCGCCATAAGCATCGAAACGTTCTTTTTCCTCCTTTATTGAATACTCGCCGCAAAGTAACCTAAATGCGGACAAAACCGACTTTTCTTGGTTTAACAAGTTATAGCGATCTTTAAGAACATTGCAAACAGATTCTATAGTGACTATCTCGTCAGACAGAAGTATTTCAAGTATGACTGCTTCATGCGGTCGCTTGCCATTTGCAATCCTGTCAGAGAAGATGCGCAAATACGCTATTTTCTGTTCGCTGAAGATGTTTGCGTATGACTCTGTGTCGTGCTTCAACAGGAACTGATGATAGGTCTTTCCAGGAGCATTTGCAAGTATGCTCAAGGGGTCGACCTCGCCGTGCTCGTAGAAGTCCGTCAGGGAGGGGATGCGACCGAGCTTGTATTTCAACAGCTGGTACTGTTCCTTGAAGAATTTCGATGTGTTGATTTTTGCCTTGTCAATGGCAGCGTAAATTCGCTCCTTTGCGATCTTGTCAAAGTTTATGCTTGAGCACCCGGGGATGACTTTGTGGCCATCCATGAGATATCGACGTATATCGTCCTTGTTGTACGTTCTGTCTCCAGAGAGGGCAATGGGGATAAGAAAATTCGCTTTATAGTTGGCAATAAAATCCAACACAACGACGAATTCCTTGTTTGGGTATTTGCGCAGACCTCTCCCAAGCTGTTGGACGAAAATAATGGCGCTCTGTGTCGGGCGCAACATGATAACTTGATTGATCTCGCGAATATCAACACCCTCGTTGAAGATGTCGACAGTGAAGATATATTCATAATGCCCCGATGGATCATTGGGATCTCCTGACACGAGCTTGTTTATGGCGTCTTCACGCTCATTCTGCAAGTTGCTTCCTGACAGTGCAATGGTGTGATAGCCACGTTCGTTGAACATTTCGGAAAGTTTTTTTGCTTCTTCGTTTCTGCTGCAAAATATAAGCCCTTTCACTCGGTCTCCCGAAAAATTGTAGATATTCGCAGTCTCAATGATATGTTTTACCCGACCCTCATCCACAAGATTGCTGAAGTTGACTTCATCCTTCTCGTCTATTGATGCATTTTCAAGAGAGATGTCTGTTATGCCGAAGTAATGGAATGGGCAGAGGAGATCTTCCGCCATGGCAAGCTGGAGTCGGATTTCATAGGCGATGTTATGGTTGAAAAGGCTGAAGATGTCGAAGCCATCGGTCCGCTCCGGGGTCGCCGACATGCCAAGCCAGAAATCGGGCGTGAAGTGGTCCATGACTTTCTGGTAGCCAGGAGCGCCAGCCCGGTGAACCTCGTCAATGATGATGAAGGTGAATTCGTCCTTCGGAATTTTTTTAAAGACATCTTCCTTGGACATGGTCTGTATGGTCGAGAAGACGATGTCCCGGTCGTCCTCTTTTGAATTTCCCGTCAGAAGGCCATAGGTCTTCTTGTTGCCGAAGACATTCTGATAGGCCTTTATTGCCTGTTTCGCAATCTGTTCTCTGTGGACCAGAAACAGCATGCGCTTGTGGGGAGAATCCGCCAGTATGTCCTTTGCAGCAAAAGCCGATGCGTAGGTCTTTCCGGTACCTGTCGCCGATATAAGCAAAGCTCTTTTCTCACCGGCCGCACGAAGCTTCTTGATCTCCTCGATGAAACGCATCTGCATGACATTTGGCTTGAAAGACCCGCCATCCGGCAATGTCGCAGCCTCGAAGATGGGGTGTCGGCGCGCCTTGTAGGCTGCAATGTATCGCTCAAAACTGGTCTTGAGGTCGTCTGCAAATACATTGAGCTTGTCGGCCGGGGTCGGCAAGGCATGTTCTTGGATTAGACCATCGGAAAATTGCGAAATCAGTTTCTGGACTTGTTCAGCCTTAGCCAGCAGCTCCTGAAATTCAGCAATAGCGCCTTGTTTCATTCGATTCTGTTTATATTGATCGGCATATCGCGGAAGGATGGTTTCGATGTCTTCCGACTGATTCCAGAGCTTCTCGAACTCAGCACATAATTGATGGGCGTAGTCACCTGAAATCGATGAAACGAGACGCACGTTCCATTCATGATTAACCGACAGTGCACGATCGGTCATGTTGGAACTGCCGAGAATAACCCTATATAATCCATCTTTTTGAAAGATGTAGGTTTTTGCATGGAAATCCGGGTTCCCGGAGACATCATACATTTTTATGTGAAGATTGCTGAAACGGGAAAGCATTGTTAGCGCTTTCGGCTCAGTGAAATTTAGGTAATTCGTTGTCAATATTTTTCCAGGGACCATTTTCTCTTCTAGGTCCCTGAACACTTGCAACAATGGCGTGATGCCGCTTTGCGTGATGAAGGCAACGCTGATTGCGAATGCATCGCAACCGTTCAATTCATTCTTCAGCTCACTGATGACTTTTCTGCCACTGTCCGGGTCATTGATGACCATGCGGGGCATGTAATCAAAATCCGATGAAGATGCAGCATTCATGTTTATGAATGACGCCTTCAGCGCATTGACAAACTGTTCTTCAGCTATAGGCATTTTCAATCTCCCATGTTGAAGTTGTTAGAATATCAGCCACATTATGGCCATGATATATTGTGCTTACGCATCATGTCAGCCATTCCTTTCATTAGGATGTGCTTCCCCTGCTCACATGCCCATGCCTTATCAATCCACTTTTCTAAAATGTCTGAGAAATCCGCAATATCAGCATACCTCCTGTCATATGCAAAATCTCTAAGTTTCTTGCGATAATTAAATATTACCTTAAAATCAACATCTCTCTGTATCTGTATAGTGTGTGCCTCCTTAAAGACGAGCACAAGAAATGCGAGGTAGTCGCCGCTGGTAATTTTTGTACTATGTTCATCGAAGAACTCCAAAATTGTAAAAACGTAGGCGAAATAGTCCTGTACTTTTTTTCAGAGTAATAAGTGGAGTTCAAAGAATCTGCTCGTCTAGCATAATGATACCTTCCACCAGTATCAAATATATTTATTTTATCTGCAAGTATCGCTGCCTTTTTTGCAAAGATCGCATCTTCACTAACTTGAAAGCCACAAGGAAACTCCAATTTATTGTAAATAATAAAATCTCTTTTGAATATCGCTGTCTGATACTGCGCAAAAAGTGTTCTAAACTGACGTATCCTGTCATTTACTACGTCTATCGCTTTGTGACCAATTAATGAAACCACCTCAAAATTCGGCCCTTTGACGATCTCTGCTTTTCCACTATCTGAATTCATATATAAGTCAAGATAAAAATCCTTGTCGATATAATCGTCACTGTCAACAAATCCAAGATATTCGCCCTTTGAAATATTAATAGCCGAATTTCGCGCGACCGCTGCACCTTTGTTTTCCGTGAATTCGATCAGCTTGATTCTTTTATCCGCAGATGCGTAGTTGTGCAATATCTCACAACTGCCGTCCGTACTTGCGTCATCTATGCAAATAATTTCTATTTCAGGCAGTGTTTGACAAAGTACGGAATCCAGACAACGGTT
This sequence comes from Desulfovibrio sp., assembly GCA_031272715.1. Taxonomy (GTDB): domain Bacteria; phylum Desulfobacterota; class Desulfovibrionia; order Desulfovibrionales; family Desulfovibrionaceae; genus Desulfovibrio. The sequence continues at coordinate 14,960 of JAISTH010000077.1, read as the reverse complement.
GAGCGTCTCTTCGGCAGAATATACAGGTATTATGACTGAAATTTTTGGCTTTTCCATGCAAGTGTCTCGGTTTTGTTAATAAATATTATGTGGATATTTTTGGCATTCCTGTATCAGTTCTTTTGCAGTGTTTCTTGCTTCTCAGGCTTCTGATAGGAAACCGGCCCATTATAATACCCGGCTTCGCGCAGCCATGTTTCGGAATACCCTATCGGCTGCGCCATCTTTTCAGGCGTATTGAGAAACCCTTGGCAATACTTGGCGACGAGCTGCGGGAAGAACACCCGCCAGCCACGAAGCGCCGCCTCCGCCTGGGAGCGAAGCGCCTTGGCGAATGCCGCCTGGGCCTTGGCGGGCGAGGATTTGGCCCTTGACGCAAGTTCCTTGTACAGCAGGTCGATGCGGGCTTCGAAGGCGTCCTCCATGAGGCCGGCCTTCTCCCGGATGTCCTTGGAGATCGCGTCGTAGCGTGTGTTCGCGAACTCGCTCACCATCGCATAGGTCCACCATGCGGAATCCTCGGAGTACTTTCGCGGGTCGCCTTTCTCGTAGGACGGCGGCACGGGGGCCACGGCCAGGGGCACGTACACGGATTCCGCCGGCGGTCCGAGGGCGACCCAGCACAGCAGGGAGAGAGGGGCGGGCACGTCCGGCCGGTATTGCGCGATGGTGGCGTATCCCGTGTAGCATGCGCCAATGGGCCGTTCCCAGGCGCCTTCGATCTTCCTGGCCGGAGTCACGTCTCCGGTCGGATCCTTCGGGCCTGCGAAACGCTTGGGGTTTCCGAAGGGGCCTGCGGCCACCCCCTTCGTCATGTCGAACTCCGTCCCCTCGTAGTGGTCCCGGTGCATGCGCTTGACGTCGTCGATGCTCATGGGCTTGTCGGGCTTGACCGAGAAGGGGTAGGCGCGGGTCAGGCCGTTCTCCGCCCACGGGGAGAGGGCCAGGGAGGGTGCGGCCATGGAGAGCGCCCGCCACACGCGGCGCAGGGAATAGTACGGGTGGCCGTACTCGCCTTCGCTCACCGTGGACAGCCAGTCCATGGGTTCCCCTGCATCCTTGGGCATGCGCATGCCGTGGCTCTCGACGATCTCGAAGAGGGTCTTGCCGTACATCTGGTCGGGATTGCCGGGGATGATCTCCCGGATGCGGAACTCGTTGGCCGCCACGAAGAAGTGGCCGTCGGGGATCCGCTGGGCCACCCAGAGTCCGCCGGTGCCCGTGGGGGAGGGGGCCATCTCCATGACCCAGGCCTCGTCCTTGTCGGCCACGGGCAGGGTCTCTCCCGTGCCGTAGTAGCCGTACCGTTCGATGAGCGACCCCATCAGCGCTATGGCCTCCCGGGCCGTTTTGCAGCGTTCCAGGGCCACCCGGGACAGTTCGGCGGAATAGAAGATCCGCTTGCCGGGTTCGGCCTTGCTGGTGTGGAAGGTGCCGTCCGTGCATTCGCCGAACATGAGGCCGTGTTCGTTCACGACGCCGTAGGTGTTGTCGAGATAGGCGAAGGTGTGTCGCACCTGGGGGATGTATCCCAGGGGGATCGTGCGGGGCGTTCTCGGGTGGTTGTAGCCGGGTGCGCGGGCGGGATCCGAAAGCCTGGGCACGTCGAAGGTGTTCGTGGCGGGGTCGGGGCCGACTGCGGTGGCGCTGTTGTATACCGGGCGCATTGCGCCTTCAGGCCAGTCCCGGGCCGGGACGTAGACGATGGCCTGATCGGCGAGACCGTTGTCGGCGGAATGGCTGACCATCATTGAGCCGTCTGCGCTGGCGCCCTTGGTGACGACGGTCGTCGTGCAGGAGGACCGGGATGTCTGCGGCAGCAGGAGCAGGAGCGACATGGCAGCGCAGAGGAAGGCGAGACGCGCCGTCTTCACGGGACCCCCTGGGTTTCGTGGACGGTGGATTTCCGTTCACGTTTGAAGCAGTCGCCTGACGGAGGACGAGATGGGCGTGCACATCCTACACGGATGGGGCTCGCAGGGGAATACCTTGGGGGGTCTCGCGCGTTGCGTGCGGGATCGGATCCCGGGGTTCGATGGGACTCCACGGCGACGCCATGGCATGGCGCCGGGGGGCGCGATGCCATGGCTCTCCCCCTCGGGGGGCGCGCGGGAAGACTTTTCGTGCGCCGGTCGAGGCGCGGCGTTTCAGTCCACGGGAGATGGACGCACGGGTCTGCGCACTTCTCCGGGATGCGTGGAGGGCTGCGGTTGCGCTTTCGGCCGGACATCCTTCTGCGACGAGGTCCCCTTTTGCGACGGGGCTTCCTTGGGGGAGGGGGCTTCCTTGGGGGAGGGGGTTTCCGCGACCTCGGCCTTCTGTGCGCCCCCTTGCTGGATCGTCACCTCAGGCAGATCGGGGAAGGTCACCTCCACGGCGTCCATGGCGTCCATGATGGCCTGGGTGATGTCCAGGGCCGTCGAGACGTCCAGCATGCCCTCCAGGGGGGCGACTGCCGTGATTTCGCCGTGCTGCTGCCGGTACTTCTTGATCTGCGCGACCATGGCATCCTTGACCACGGCGCGCGCCGCCGCCTCCTCGGCAAGAACTTGACGCTGCAGCGTCGCGAGGCCCTGGGCGAGGGTCTGCTTGCGCTGCTCCTCGGGTTCGGACTCCGCCGCCGTCCGCAGATCCTCCCATCCTCTCTGGAGCGCCGCCTTCGCGGCCTCGAGGTGTTCCTTCGCGGCCTTCCCGGCCTTCGAGTCCTTCATGATCCGCTCGACGCTCACCACGGCGAGGGAGGAGGCGCCCGACGCCTTCTCGGCCTTCGCGGACTTCACCGGATTGTCGAGGCATCCGCCGAACGCGACCGTCAACGCCAGCACGAGGGGCAAGGCCCATGATCGGCCGCTCAGGGAGATGTTCATCGCAGTACATCCTTGGTTCGATGTTCGGCGTCGACCCGGGCCTCGCGCGAGGCGGCGGCGACCGACGGCGTGTCACTCGATTCGGATGCAAGAAGGATGCCCGCCGCCGGGAGGAGGCGGGCCGGGATCCCGTCGCCTTTCAGGGGCGTCTCGTCTTGAAGTAGACTCTCGGCATCATGTACATGAGGCTCATCTGTCCGTGGGTCGGCACGTACCGCGAGGCCACGACCACGGACCCGAGATTCCAGAGCTGGGAGTCCTCGCCCTCGGATGCCGAGGGCGGACCGAAGCGCTCCTCGATCATTTCCTTGAGCTTCTCCGCGATCTGCCTGTCCCGCACCGGGTAGTCGATCTTGACGAAACCCAAAGGTGCGGAGTCGCCCCTGCCGTAGCAGGCGGAGAGTTCCTTGGCGCCGGGGGTGAACTTGTTGGGGGCGTAGATGTCGCAGATGCGGTCGTTCTCCTCGTTGATCGGGATGGCCCCCGCCTCCCGCAGGACCTTGCGCATGGTGGGTCTGTCCACGTTGTCCAGACGCTGCCCCAGCATCTGGCCCGCGGGGGAGCCCATGGCCGACCCGGCCATCTCCTCGAGTTCCGCGATGGCCGTCGGGATGCCGTTCATTGCGGCGCCGTAGAGCAGGAGCGTCGCCCGCTCCTCGTCCCTGGGGACGCCGCGCCCGAGCCTGTACATGTGGCCGAGTCGGGCCATGGCGTTCGTCTGCTGCTGGGTGGCCGCCCTGCTGTACCATGCCGCTGCGGCCTCGTCGCTCTGGGCGACCCCCCGTCCGTGCTCGTAGAGGAGCCCCAGGTTGTACTGGGCCTCGGGCACGCCCTGGCGCGCCGCCTTGTCGAACCATTCCGCCGCCGCCTTGGGATCGGCCTCGACGCCCCTGCCCTGCTCGAGCATGCGGCCGTAGTTGCTCATGCCGGACGGATGGCCGGCCTTGGCCGCGCTTTCGAACCAGTGGACGGCCCTGCCGGAGTCCTGCTCGACGCCCTGCCCGAGATCGTAGAGCACGCCGAGGTTGCTCATGGCCTGGGCGTCGCCCTGTTTGGCGTGCTGTTCCCAGATGCGGTGGGCCGTGGCGAAGTCGCCGCGGGTGTAGGCCCGTGTGGCCTCCTCCATGGAACTGCCGGAGGATTTGGGTTGTTGGGCCTGGGGTTTCTTGGCCGTCCTGGCGGCCGCGACGTCGATGGGTTTCTGCCGGGCCTTCTGCTGGGCCCGGGCCTTGTCGTCGAGATGCGACGGGGAGGGGATCTTGCCGGTTCCCGACGCCTGGGGGGCGGCCGTGGCGTACAGGGGGAGGCAGAGGAGCGCGGCGCCCAGGAGCAGGCACAGCGCACGCGCAAGTGCGCGGCGACCCGGGTGCGGCCCCGGGCCGGCCACGGGAAGAGGCGGAACCCGTCCCATCGTCGTTCGAACCTAGTTACTTTTTGGTTCTCTTTTCGCAGGCAATCTCCATGAAGTCAACTTCGGGCAGCGCCGTCAGGCGGCTGTCGGGGACGAGGGCGTGGCCCTTCCAGTCGCGGATGGCCGCGTCGATGCGCTCCATGTTCACGTAGGCGAGGAGTGCGGGCCAGCGGTCGGCCATGTCCCGCAGGACCCGGACGTAGGTGACCTCGCCGCCGTGGAAGCCGTCCACGAATTCGCAGTCGTTGGCGCCGAGGATCCGGGGATCGCTCAGGTCGACAACGTCGATGCCGCGTTCCGCGAGGGCCTCCCGCAGGAGGAACAGGTGGGGGTAATGTTCCTTGCGTTCCTTCATGGCGTCGTAGACGGAGACCGACAGGGGGGCGATGAAGGGGAAGACCGTTATGCCCCTTGCGCGGAGCTTGCAGTAGATCTCCGCGAAGGCGTCGAGGTGTTCCGTGCTGGGACCGGGGGCCTTCGTGGCCCAGTAGAAGGCCTTGATGCCGTGGGTCACCTGCTTGAGGGTGTCGGTGAACTTGTAGTCGAAGGGACGGCGCTGTCCGGTGATCTCGGCGGTATAGTACCAGGATCCGTCGGGGCCGAAGCCGTCGTCCGTCTGTTGCGCCATGATGCCGTAGCGGTCGGGGCGGAAGTTCCCCGTGACGGGGGCGAAGAAGTCCTTCGTGGATATCTTGCCTTCCATGAGCCAAGTCCAGGGCTTCTTGAGGCTGTCGAAGCCGTAGTTGTAGGAACCGCTGGTGGGGGGGACCTCGTTGAAGGGGTGGGGTTCCCACTTGGGCATGAACCACCAGAAGTCCAGGCCGAGGATCACGGCCTTGGGCTTGTGGCTGGCCAGCATGGCCTCGAGGGTGGAGCGCAGCACCGCGAGGTTGCCGGCCGTGCCTCCGACGTTCATGAAGGGGAGGCGGAAGTACGCCCCCCTGAACTGCATGACCCGGGAGGAGCCCAGCGCGGCGATTTGGGGCTTGGCGGCGGCGTAGAGCTGGAGCTTGTAGTCCACGAAGTCCTGGGAGACGCCGGAACCGAAGACGGCGAACACGCCGGCCGCCTGGGCCTTGGTCGCCCGTTCGACGGCGACGTCGCCGCTCTGGTGCAGCCACAGCACCGTGTACGGCAGGGCCAGGATGCACGCCAGCGCCACGCACGCTCCCAGTATGAGGAAGAAGCGCTTCAGGTAGGGTTTGCTGTCCAGAGGCATATGTTCGTCCAGTTCTGTATGTGTCGTTGTCGGGGCCGTTTCCGTCCGTTTCTAGCCCGGGTCCGGGCTAGAACTGGAAGTAGAGGAACGTGGACTTGCGTGACGCCAGGATCAGGGATGCGAAGACCAGCAGCGCAAGGCACGTCGCCCACACGGTGGAGGGCTTCCACAGGAACCGCGTCGGGGTCTCCTTGGGATGCGGGTTGAACATCTGCCTGGAGTTGGGCAGGAACCAGCAGATCAGGAGGCTTGCGCCGAGCAGGACGAAGGGGGTCCATCCCTGGAAGTAGCCGTTGGGAAGGTACGTCGCGACCCATGCGGCCCACCCTGTCAGCCCTTCGGCGGCCGTCCTGACGAGTTCGGGATCCGTGTTGCCGCCAGCGACCATGGCCCCGTAGATGCGCATCGCGCCTTCGAGGGTCGTGGCCCTGAAGACCACCCAGCAGCCGTTGATGAGCAGGAAAGTGATGAAGATGAAGAGGCACCGGAACGGGAGGGTGCGCAGGATCGTCTCGATGGGCCTGCCCTTGATGAGGGCCCGGAAGTAGTGGTTGATGGCCAGCATCAGGCCGTGGAGCGCGCCCCAGATCATGAAGGTCCATCCGGCGCCGTGCCAGATGCCGCCGATGAACATGGTGAGGAAGAGGTTGCGGTACTGCTTGAGCTTGCCGGCCCGGTTGCCGCCCAGGGGGATGTACAGGAAGTCCCTGAGCCAGACGCCGAGGGTGATGTGCCACCGGCGCCAGAAGTCGACGATGCCCGTGGACTTGTATGGGGAGTCGAAGTTCTCCGGCAGTTTCAGTCCCAGCATCAGTCCGAGGCCCAGGGCCATGTCCGTGTAGCCGGAGAAGTCGAAATACAGCTGGAAGGTGTAGGCCAGGGAGCCCAGCCACGCCTCGCCGCCGGTCAGGGGGAGGCCGCCGTCGGCCGCGTTGAAGACGTAGTTTGCGTAGACGGCCAGGCTGTCCGCCATGATGATCTTCTTGGCCAGCCCCATGCTGAAGAGGCTCAGGCCCTTGGCCATCCCGTCCGCGTCCGGCCCCTCGAAGGCGTCGAACTGCGGCCCCATCTGCTCGTACCGGACGATGGGGCCCGAGATGACGTAGGGGAAGAAGGAGGAGAACAGGACGTGCCGGAAGAGTCCCGGGGGTTGGAACTTGCGCTGGTACACGCCCATGATCCAGGCGATCTGGATGAAGGTGTAGAAGGATATTCCGAGGGGCAGTCCCACCGACCCGATGTCCAGGTGCGTGCCCAGCAGCAGGGAGAGGTTCTGTGCGAGGAACCCGGAGTACTTGAACCAGACCAGGGGCAGCAGGTTCAGCACCAGGGTGAGGACGAGGGCTCCCTTGCGGTCGAGCCGTCCCCGGGTCGCCTGGGCGATCTCCCCGTCGGGGCGGGCCAGTTGGTGGCCGATCCAGCAGTTGACGGCCACGAGGCCGATCAGCATGAGGAGGAAGCCGGATCCCGCGAGTCCGTAGAAGACGAGGGAGAAGACCAGGAGCACGCCGGCCGGCCACTGGGTTCCCAGCCTCTTCCCCATGTGTGCCGCCAGCACCAGCAGGGGGAGGAAGCAGAAGAGGAAGGAATAGGAGTTGAAGAGCATTGTCGCCTTCCGACTGCTAAAGAGTCCAGGCCGTCGGCCGTCCGGGACGGCCGACGCGTCGGTGGGTATCGGACGCCGCCGCGGGGCGGGAACGTCCGGCTTCCATGGTGTGGTGAAGCGGCGCCGCAGGGTCGGCGCCGACGCCACTCTCAAATATATACCGCCCCGAAGATTTTTCAACCATGGGGTGGCCGTTTCACGGAAGCGAGACGATTTTGCGGAAGGAGGCCGTTTTGCGGGAGGGTGGCCGTTTTGCGGAAGGGTGGCCGTTTTGCGGAAGGGAGGCCGCTTTACGAGAGGGAGGCCGCTTCGCGGAAGGGCGGCAGGATCAGGCGCATGCCGGTGGGCAGAGCATGCCGAGAAGCCGGTCCTGCGGACGGGCGATGGAACCCGCCCATTGGGCGAAGGCCGGTCCCCGGACCACGGCGGGGCCCGCTCCGGGGACGTCCGGGGCCGTCCGCCGCCTTCGCGCATCCACTCCCTTGCAGCGAAGGGCTTCCGGGAACGCGCCGTTTCTGCTACTAAGGGTGTCGCGCAATCGGGACCCACGCCTCCGGACACACGCACCCCCCACGCCAAGGCTATCGGCACATGTCAAAACCCACTGGACTGAAATACACCCGCGTTCTCGTGAAGCTCAGCGGCGAGGCTCTCGCCGGCGAACAGGGAATGGGCATCGATCCCAAAACCGTGGACACCCTCTGCCACGAAATCGGCACCGTGCTGGACATGGGCGTCGAGATGGCGCTGGTCATCGGCGGGGGCAACATCTTCCGCGGCCTGTCGGCATCGACCAAGGGCATGGAGCGCTCCTCCGCGGACTACATGGGCATGCTGGCCACCGTCCTGAACGCCCTGGCCGTGCAGGACATGCTGGAGAAGCAGGGCCATCCCACCCGGGTGCTCTCCGCCATCAACATGCAGCAGGTCTGCGAACCCTTCGTCCGCCGCCGCGCCATGCGCCACATGGAGAAAGGGCGCGTGGTCATCTGCGCCGCAGGGACGGGGAATCCCTATTTCACCACGGACACCACCGCCACCCTCCGGGGCATGGAACTCAAGTGCCAGGCCATAATCAAGGCCACCAAGGTCGACGGCATCTACGACAAGGACCCCGCGACGAACAAGGATGCCGTCAAGTTCGACAGCCTCTCCTACGACCAGACACTGGCGATGCACCTCGGCGTCATGGACGCCACGGCCTTCGCCCTCGTCCGGGACAGCAACATCCCCATCATCGTCTGCCGCATGTTCGGCGGCGACATCGGCAGGGCCGTCCTTGGGGAGTCCGTGGGCACCATCGTCCACGGCGGCTGATCCCCCTTCCGGGATGCGCTCCGTCCTCGCGGCGCCGACGCATCCCCATGAACATCGCCGGACGCCCCTTCACCCCGCAGCTTCGGGGCCCGACCAAAAGGAGAAATGCACGCCATGGACAAGGACAGCGTACTGCTCGACGCCGAGGATCGCATGGAGAAGGCCACGGCGTCCCTGGACAAGGACTTCGGCAAGCTGCGCACGGGCAGGGCCACCACGGCCCTCGTGGAAGGCATCAAGGCCGACTACTACGGCACCCCCACGCCCATAGAGCAGATGGCCTCGGTGGCCGTCCCCGACAGCCGCACCCTGACCATACAGCCCTGGGACAAGGGGGGCATCGGCCCCGTGGAGAAGGCCCTCCTGAAGTCCGATCTCGGCCTGACCCCCATCAACGACGGCAGGATCATCCGCATCGTCATCCCCCCCCTGACCGAGGAACGCCGCAAGGAACTGGTCAAGGTGGCCAGGAAGTACACCGAGGAGACGAAGGTGGCGGTGCGCAACATCCGCCGGGACGCCAACGAGGCCATGAAGAAGCTCGAGAAGGACAAGGCCATCACCGAGGACGAACTGAAGAAGGCCGTGGACGAGGTCCAGAAGCTCACCGACAAGTTCATCGGCGATGCGGACAAGAAGTGCGCGGCCAAGGAAAAGGAGATCATGGACATCTGACGCGTTCCGCCCCGTCGGACGCCTGACGCCGGACCCGGAACGCCGGGGTCCCGGCCGCACCCCTCAACCCCAAGCATCGCCTCCGGTCGATCCCGTGACCAACAACGACACAGCGCCACGCCCCCTGCCAACGCACATCGCCATCATCATGGACGGCAACGGCCGCTGGGCCAAGGCCCGTGGTCTGCCCCGCTCGGCCGGCCACAGGGCCGGAGCCGAGTCCGTCAGGGACGTGGTCACCCATTGCCGGTCCATCGGCATCCCCCATCTCACCCTGTACACCTTCTCCAGCGAGAACTGGCAGCGCCCCAAGACCGAGATCGCCGGACTCTTCGACCTGCTGCTGGAATTCCTGGGCAAGGAGGTCCCCCTCATGGTCGAGAAGGGGATATCCCTCCACGTGCTGGGAGAGATGGAAGGACTGCCCCTCGCGTCCCGCACGGCCCTGAAGAACGCCATGCGTCGCACGGCCGCGGGCGCGGACATGACGCTGAACCTCGCCCTCAACTACGGCGGCAGGGCGGAGATCGTCCATGCCGTCCGGACCATGATCGCCGAGGGCATGGCCCCCGAGGAGGTCACCCAGGAATCCCTCGGGCGACACCTCTACACGGCGGACCTGCCGGATCCCGACCTGCTCATACGGACCGGGGGCGAGCAGCGCCTCAGCAACTTCCTGCTCTACCAGTGCGCCTACGCAGAGCTGTACTTCACGCAGCTCCACTGGCCGGACTTCCGCGCCGAACACCTCGAGGAGGCCATAAGCGTCTTCGCCACGCGGTCCCGCCGCTTCGGCAAGACACAGGAGCAGATCGCCACCGGATCCGCAACGCAGGACACGTCCTGACGCGAGGACGGGGGACGGGCCCCCCGCAGGATCGACTTGGGGCCTTCCGGGCGGGAAGGCGGGAAGAAGCAGTTCGACAGGTGCGGCAAGGTGCTGTAGAGAAGATGGACGGAATCCCTTCCGGACGGAGGGGAGGCGGATCCTGGCGTGAAGGCCGCCGGGATCCGGCGATGCGCAAGGCCCTCGGGATGTCCGCCGGCATCCGGGGGAGAGAGGACGGTCCGGCGAAGGGAACGGGACGCGACGCGCACGGCGGACGCGCCCCATCGCCCACCCTGTCTTCCGGCCGCGGAAGGACGGGGGATCAGGAACATTCCAGCACGGATTCAGGATCGACTATAATGCTCGACAAGGTCAACCATCACGTGGATCTGCGCCGCATCGCCACCGGACTCAGCCTCATCGCCTGCATCGCCCTGGTTCTCTGGGTGGGAGGGTGGCTCCTTCTCGGCTTCGTGTGGCTCATTGCGGGACTGTGCCTGTGGGAATTCTACTCCCTCTTCTGGGGACCGACCGGACGCATCTCCAGCCGCATCTGCGCCATGCTCCTGGGGGGCGCCATGATCTGGCTCACGTGGATGCACCGGCCCCAGGACGCCCTCGTCTGTCTCGGAGCGGGTTTCGTCCTCGCCGCCATGAGCTTCCTCTTCCGGTGGAACGTGGTGGAGGAGGAACAGGCCTTCACCTCCAGCGGCATCTTCCTTGTGGGGCTGGCCTACATCCCCCTCCTGCTCCTGCCGGCCACGTACCTCTCCAACGTGAAGCTCGTCTTCGTCCTCGGGGCCGTCGCCGTCTCCGACACCGCCGCCTACTACGTGGGGACGCGTTTCGGGCACCACAAGCTCTGGCCCAGGGTCAGCCCCAAGAAGAGCTCGGAAGGGGCCGTGGGGAGCCTCGTCGCCTGCGTGCTCTTCTGCGCCGTGTACGGGGCCGTCTTCGGCAGGCACGGGATCATCTCCTTCGCGCTGCTGGGCATCGCCGTCAACGCCTTCGCCCAGCTGGGGGACCTGTTCGAGTCGGCCCTGAAGCGGTCGGTGAACGTCAAGGACTCCGGCAACATCCTCCCGGGACACGGCGGCATGCTGGACAGGGCCGACAGCCTGCTCTTCGCCATGCCCATGGTGGCCGTCGTGGACCAGTGGTTCTTCTTTTTTTGATGTCGACGGTCCCGTGACGGTGTTCCATGGCTGACCTGTGGCCAGGCCGCGACGGCCCGACGATCGCCTACATCTCCCCGCCGCCCCCCGAGGAGTGGAGCCGGGAATGGCCCCGCCGCCTCGTCGTCCTCGGCTCCACGGGATCCATCGGGACGACCGCCCTCTCCCTCGTGCAGGCCCACCGCGACGCCTTCCGCATCGTGGGGCTTTCCTGCGCGAGGAACGTGGAGAAGCTCCTTCCCCAGGCGCTGGCCTTCCGTCCCTCCCATCTGGCCGTCCTTGACGACGATGCGGCGACGCGCCTCAAGGCGGGACTCCCCCCGGACTACCGCCCCGTCGTGCTGACGGGCCCCGAAGGCTACGCCGAACTGGCCGCCCTGCCGGAGGCGTCCACCGTGCTCGCCGCCCAAGTGGGGGCCGCGGGACTCGCCGGGACCCTTGCGGCGGCCCTCGCCGGCAAGGTCATCTGCCTCGCCAACAAGGAGTCCCTGGTGCTGGCCGGGGCGATGCTGCGGGACATCGCCTCCCGCACCAATGCATGCATCCTGCCCGTGGACTCCGAGCACAACGCCATCTTCCAGTGCCTCGCCGGCCGGGGCGAAGATGCGGCCCGTCTCGTCCTCACCGCCTCCGGAGGCCCCTTCCTCGGGAAGACCCGGAAGGAACTGGCGCAGGTCACGATCGGGCAGGCCCTGAACCATCCCAACTGGCGCATGGGCGCCAAGATCAGCGTCGATTCCGCCACCCTGATGAACAAGGGCCTGGAACTGGTGGAGGCCCACCACCTCTACGGCGTGGACATCTCCCGCCTCGACGTGCTCGTGCATCCCCAGTCCGTCGTCCACTCCCTCGTGGAGATGCGGGACGGTTCCGCCATCGCCCAGATGGGGACGGCGGACATGCTCCTGCCTCTGGGACACTGTCTGCTCTGGCCGCGAAGCCTGCCCTCCGGCGCACCCCCCCTTGATCTCACCCGCACCCCCCTCACGTTCCAGACTCCGGACGTGGACGCCTTCCCCTGCCTCGACCTCGCCCGCCAGGCCCTGCGCCGGCGCGGAGGGCTGTGCGTCGTGATGAACGCGGCCAACGAGGCGGCCGTGGAACTCTTCCTCGCCGGGCGGTGCGGCTTCCTGGACATCCCGCGCCTGATCGCCCTCGCCATGGACGCCCACGAACCCGACGACGAGGGCACGCCCTTCTGCCCGCCCTTGCGAACCGGCCCCGGCCCTGCTAATTTCGGGCTTCTCGTTCAGGAGGCACGAATGATCACGCAACGCATAGAGGCCCTCGACGAACGCAACAGGCGTCTCGTCCGCAAGGCGGCCGCGAAGGGGGACCACACGTGGTGACCGTCATCGCCGTCGTCCTGGTGCTCGGGGGACTCATCTTCTTCCACGAACTGGGGCACTTCGCCGTGGCCCGCAGTCTCGGCATGGGCGTCTCCACCTTCTCCCTGGGCTTCGGCCCCAAGATCCTCAAGTGGAAGCCGGGCAAGACGGAATTCGCCCTGTCCCTGGTCCCTCTCGGGGGATACGTCGCCCTGGTCGGGGAGACCGATCCCGAGGACATCCCGGAAGGCTTCACGGAGGAGGAAAGCTTCTCCCTGCGGCCGGCATGGCAGCGGCTCCTCGTGGTGGCCGCGGGCCCCATCGCCAACATGCTCCTCGCCTGGCTGCTGCTCTGGGGAATCGTCTTCTGCTACGGGACGTCGGAACTCCTGCCCGTGGTGGGCGCCATAGGCCCCGACACCCCGGCGGCCCAGGCCGGGCTCAAGCCCCAGGACGTCATCGTCTCCATGGACGGCGCCCCCGTGAACACGTGGGCCGAACTCGCCGACGGCATCGCGGCGAGCGAGGGCCGCACGCTGAACCTCGAGGTCGCGCGGCCGGAGTTCTCCGGCCAGGACGACAAGACGCCCGTGCGCTACTCCACGGTGCATCTCAAGGTGACCCCCCAGAAATCGGCGCGGAAGACCGTCTTCGGGGAGGACGAGATCGTCTGGCTCATCGGCGTGCGGGCCGCGGGCGCCGTGAAGAGCCGGGAGAGCGGCTTCTTCGAGGCCGCCTGGCTGAGCGTGGGCAGGACGTGGGAAATGCTCGTCATGACCTGGCAGGGCTTCGTCAAGCTCGTCCAGCGCGTCATCCCCATGGACCAGCTGGGGGGGCCCATCATGATCGTGCAGATGGTGGGGGAGCAGGCCGAACAGGGCATGAACGGGCTGCTGGCTCTCACCGCGATCATCAGCATCAACCTCGCCATCCTCAATCTGCTGCCCATCCCGATGCTGGACGGCGGCACCATCCTCTTCTGCATCATGGAGATGATCCTGCGCAGGCCGCTCAACGAGAAGCTGCAGACCTACGCCATGCGGACCGGGATATTCGTGCTGGTCTGCCTGATGCTGCTGGCGACGTTCAACGACGTGCTGCGCCTGCTCAAGGACGGATGACGAGAGGGACGGATGGCCGACGCGCGTAACGGATCCAGATGGGAGGCGACCCCGTGACCTACTCGACGGGACTCGAGCTGATCCTGAACGCCGCCGAGGGCGCCCTGCAGATCATCGTCACGGACGACGAGAAGATCCTCTGCGCCCAGCAGTGGCACCGCCCGGAGCGGGCGACGGAACTGCTGGCCCCCGCCCTCGCCCACATGGTGAAAGCCCTCGGGACGGACATCTCGCTGCTGCGGCGCATCGCCTGCGTGCGCGGACCGGGCTCCTTCACAGGGATACGCCTGGTCCTCGCGACGGCCGCCGCCCTGCGCAGGACCGGCCGGGCGCAGCTGGCCGCGCTGGACTACCTGCAGGCGCTGGCCACCACGACGACGATGGCCATGAGGCTTCCCTACGGCACCCGCGTGCTCGTCGTCACCCACGCCCGCAGGGATTCGGTGCATTTCCGCCCCTTCGTCTCCTTCGGACACCAGATCCCGGCGCAGCCCACCGAGCCCTGCACCGTCCCCCGTCCCGAGGATGTGCCCGAACTGGCACGAGCCTTGGCTGAAACCTGCGAGGGGACCCATCCCCTGTACGTGTGCGGCAGCGCCCTCACGCGTCATCCGGCCCTGCGGGAGAGACTCGAGGGGCTAGCGGGGACGCTGCCCATGCCGGAGGTGTCCATCCCTTCCATCGCGGCCCTGTGCCTCTTGGCGCGTCACGGGGACTACTTCCCCGAGGACGTGGAGCCCCTCTACGTGCGCCCCAGCGATGCCGAGGAGAATCTGCCGCAGCTTGCGGAACGGATGGGGAAGGATCCGGAGGAGGCGGCCAGGGATCTCGTCAGGCTGCTGCACCGTCCTGCCGGCGGATAGGAACGTCTCGGAGCGGGACTTCAGGCGGGATCATTTCTGGGGACGATCCCTTGAGACGCCCGGATTCGTGCCACTCAATTTCAAGTTCGTTGGCGTTCTGCCTTTCCGATATCTGCCACACGCACGTCCGCATGCATCTTCTGGCGCATGTCCATGCATGCCTGCGGTTTGTGTTGTGTTCTCTGTGATCGCAGCGGACAACGTACTTATCAGCTAATTTCCCTAATGAATTTGACAAAACGATGCTGGTAGAAGGTTTCCTTCATTGCCGAATCTGAGATCTTTGGGAAAGTCTCGCCGCATGTTTCTACGCAATCTATCCCTCGGAAAAATCCCATAGCGGGCATTGACAAACAGCAGCACGAGCCGCTCATCGGGCGAAAAACGGAGAATAAGCTCCGGTGGCCCCGGATCACTCGGTTGCAAGAGATCCCAAATCCGTGACCCAAAATTCGATAAATCTTCTATGCCGTTACAGTCGGAGCCGCCACACGTAAGGATTTCGGAAGCATGTAAAAATGGGCCGATTTCGCACCCATTGGGTGCAAC
>JAISTH010000096.1 GCA_031272715.1 Desulfovibrio sp. | reverse complement strand
GTCTCGCCATGATTCTGTCCTCAGAGGATGTCCGCCTGCGACATTCGCAATGCGGGAACCATTCTACATCGTCCCGTGGAAAAACGCAAGACCAACCGGGGGATTTTTCGTTTTTTTTTTTTGTTTTTTTGACCGGGCATGCCCGAGGTTTATGTCCCGGTCGCGTCCCTTACCCCCGACTGAAGTCGGGGGCTTGCGGTCCGCTTTCGGTCAAGCTCCTCCCGACATCGCCCCCCCATCCGCCACCGCATGCCATGCCCCGTCCACGGACCGTCCAAACGCCCCTGGGCTTCCCGGCACAATCGCCGGCGGCATCCACCCCACGATCAATGGATGTCCTGCACGCGGCGCGACGACGTCTCCTTCTTCGTCACCGTCACGCTGTACGCGGACTTGCGCAGTTCCACCATCCCCTCCGGCAGGACCAGCGCCACGGGCACCTCCACCCCCACGCCCGGCGTCATCGCCGGAGGCGGAGTGGCCCGGATCTGGAAACGGGAGATGTAGCTCTCACGCTTGGCCAACGCCGTCGGCACCTCCACGTCCACCTCGATTTCCGCGGGTTCCACCGTATACCCCCGCCTGTCCTCCACCTGGAGGTTGACCCGCCGCCTGAGCGTGGCCTGCGTCCGGGGACTGTCCACGGTGAAGGTCGCGCTCACGGTGGAAGGAGTGCTCGTCACGAAGGGGGGCAGCGTCGGGAGGAGTTTCGGGAGCGTCACCCTGCCGGCCATCGTCAGGTCGACGGGGACGCTGACCCTGACGTGGGAGAGGCGGGACACCTCCTTCTCGGGGCCCCGCACGGTCACTTCCGACGGCTCGATGGCGACGATCTCCACCTTCATCGCCCCGGGCATCTCCAGGACGAACTGCTGCCGCAGCGGCAAGGTGCGTTCGGCGATCATGTCGGCCCGCACCTCGATCTTCGCGGGCTGTATCTCCACCACCGCCAGATGCTTGAACCACGGCCCGGCGACCTTGTCCTCCAGGGGGATCAGGGTCTCGCCCTTGCGGATGTCCGCCAGGGACACCGGCACGCTCAGGTTCTGGGAGAGGACGCTGCGCAGCATGGTGCTCGATCCCCGCAGACGCACCTTCGCCCTGCCCACCAGACCTTCCGTCACGACGAAGTTCGGAGGGGTGCCGACATAGTCGAGCCCGATCTCCACCTCGGCCTCGATGCTGTCCATGCGGGTGACGGCGTACCACATGCCCGTGGCCACCACCAGGGCGACGAGCAGGGAGACGGGGTCCATCCATCCCCGCCACTGGAAGGTCGACCGGGGTTCAGAGGTTGGCATCCAGCACCTCCCGCAGCTCCTTCGGCGTCAACGAACGGCGGAGCTTGCCCCGCTCGGCGACGGATATCTCCCCCCGTTCCTCGGAAATCACGATGGCCACGGCGTCGCTCTGTTCCGTGACGCCCATGCCCGCCCTGTGGCGGGTCCCGAAGTGCTGCCCTTCCGCGACGGCCAGGGGCAGTATGCAGGCTGCGGCCAGTATCTTCCCGTTGCGCAGGATGACCGCTCCATCGTGGAGAGGCGCGCCGGGGTGGAAGATGTTCCGCAGGAGCCTGCCGGAGAGCTGTGCGTTCAGCGTCACCCCGTCCCGCTTGACCACGTCCCCGAGATGCATGCTCCGCTCGAGGACGATGAGGGCGCCGACCCTGTTCCGGGCCATCTCCTTGCAGGCCGTCAGCGTCTCGTCCACGAGGGCGGCGTGGGGGGTCTTGCGCCTGAAGAGCCTGGCGGTGCCCATCTCCCCCAGTGCCCGGCGGATGTCCGTCTGGAAGATGACCACGATGAGGATGAAGAAGGAACTGAAGACGTGCTGCAGCAGCCAGATCACGGTGGACAGGCCGAGCTGGGCGGCGAGGAGGTACAGGGCCATGAGCAGCCCCAGGCCGAAGAGGACGGCCATGGCGCGGGAGCCGCGCAGCATCTGGAGCAGCTGGTAGAGCAGCGCGGTGACCAGGCCGATGTCCAGAACGTCGATGAGGCCGAGGTCAAGCTCCCCCATGCGCCCTCCCCTCCCCGACGGCCCGGGCCAGAAGCAGGCCTTGCCTGGTCGCCGCGACGTCGTGCACGCGGTGCCAGAAGACCCCCCGCTCCCACAGAAGGGCCGCCGCCGTCCGGGTGGCCGCCCCCCGTTCCTCCACGGGCAGTCCCAGCAGGTCGCCGAACATCGACTTCATGGAAATCCCCGCGAGAATGGGTCTGCCGAAGCCGAACCAGTCCTCAGGATGGGCCAGCAGGGCGAGATTGTCGGCCAGGGTCTTGCCGAAGCCGATCCCCGGATCCAGCACGATCCGGTCCTCGGGCAGGCCCGCGGCCACGAGCCGGTCGAGTTCCCTGGAAAAGAACCGCAGGACCTCGCCGCGGACGTTCCGGCACTCCCCCCGCTCCCCCGTGTCCCCGGGCCCCCCTCCGTCGTGCATGAGCACGTAGCCGGGCCCGTATTGCGCAAGAACGTCCAGGAGTTCCGGATCGCGACGGCAGGCGGAGACGTCGTTGACGATGACGGCGCCGGCCTCGAGAGCCGCGGCCGCGGTGCGCGCGTTGCGGGTGTCCACGGAGATCGCCGCGTCAGGCAGCCGGTCGCGCAGACTGGCGAGGACGGGCATGATCCGCTCCATCTCCAGTTCCGGGGGGACGTCCTCGGCTCCGGGTCTGGTGGACTCGCCGCCGATGTCGATGACGTCCGCCCCGTCGCGGAGAAGCGCGCCTGCGTGGGCGCACGCGGTCTCCACGGTGGCGTGGACGCCTCCGTCGAAGAAGGAGTCCGGGGTGACGTTGACGATGCCCATGACGCCGAAGGCGTCGGGAGCCAGCACCCTCCCGCCCATCACCGTCCACGCGCCTCCCGGAGAACCGGCGGCGAAGGCCGCTATGGCCTTTCCCCGTCGAAGTAGTCGTCATCGTCCCGGGGACGGCGACGCCCGGCCTCCCTGTCCCTGTCCTTGTCCTTGTCCTTGGACGGGGGGGCGTCCTTCGAGGCGTCCGCGCCTCCGTCCTCCTCGATGGCGAAGTCCTCGTCGTCCTCGGCCTTGCGGCGGGCCTTGCGACGCTTTTTCGCCGGCTTCGGCGGCGGCTCGAGAGGCGGAAGCTCCTTGTCCTCGATGACGAGATCCAGCTCGTCCCCGGTGATGGTCTCCCGCTCCAGGAGAACCTTCGCGATGCGGTGCAGCAACTCGATGTTCTCTTCCAGCAGTTCGCGACAGCGTCTGTGGGCATCGTCGACGATGCGCTTCACCTCGTCGTCCACAAGCTTCGCCGTCTGCTCGCTGAAGTTCCTGGTCATCCCCCAGTCCTGGCCGAGGAAGGGGTTGTCGGGGGTCTCGCCGAGGGATATGGTCCCGACGACGTCGCTCATGCCCCACTCGCACACCATCTTCCTGGCGGTGCGGGTGACCCGCTCGATGTCGTTGGAGGCCCCGGTGGTGACGTCGCCGAGGACGATCTCCTCGGCCGTCCGGCCTCCCAGCAGCACGACGAGGTTGTTGCTGAGGTACGTGCGGGAGTAGCCGTGGCGATCCTCCTCGGGCAGCTGCATGGTGACGCCGAGCGCGCGCCCCCGGGGGATGATGGTCACCTTGTGGACGGGATCGGCCCCGGGGAGGAGCTTCGCCGCCAGGGCGTGCCCGCCCTCGTGATAGGCCGTGATGCGCTTCTCCTCCTCGGAGAGGATGAGGCTGCGACGCTCCCGGCCCATGAGGACCTTGTCCTTGGCGTACTCGAAGTCCCGCATGTCCAGGCGTTCGTGGCTGAGCTTGGCCGCCTGCAGGGCGGCCTCGTTCACGAGGTTCTCGAGGTCCGCGCCGGAGAAGCCGGGAGTGCCCCTCGCCAGCACCTCGAGGTTCACGTCGGACTCCAGGGGGGTCCGCTTGGTGTGCACCTCGAGGATGCGCTTGCGGCCCCGCAGGTCGGGGATGGGCACCACCACCTGCCTGTCGAAGCGGCCCGGGCGCAGCAGCGCGGGGTCCAGGACGTCGGGCCTGTTGGTGGCCGCGATGAGGATCACGCCCTCGTTGCTCTCGAAGCCGTCCATCTCCACCAGAAGCTGGTTGAGGGTCTGCTCCCGCTCGTCGTGGCCGCCGCCGATGTTCGCGCCCCGCTGGCGTCCCACGGCGTCGATCTCGTCGATGAAGATGAGGCAGGGGGCGTTCTTCTTGCCCTGCACGAAGAGATCCCGCACACGGGACGCGCCGACCCCCACGAACATCTCCACGAAGTCGGATCCCGAGATGGAGAAGAAGGGGACGCCGGCCTCGCCGGCGACGGCGCGTGCCAGCAGGGTCTTGCCCGTGCCCGGGGACCCCACCAGCAGGACGCCCTTGGGGATGCGGCCGCCAAGGCGCGTGAACTTGCGGGGGTTGGAAAGGAACTCCACCACCTCGGAGAGTTCCTCCTTGGCCTCGTCCACCCCGGCCACGTCGTCGAAGGTGACCCGGGCGCCTCCGGGGTTGAGCACGCGGGCGCGGGACCTGCCGAAGCCGAGGGCCTTGCCGCCGCCGCCCTGCATCTGGCGCATGAAGAAGATCCACACGCCGATGAGCAGGAGCATGGGGAACCAGGAGATGAGGATGGTCATGTACCAGGGCTGCTCTTCGGGCGGCTCGGCCTTGATCTCGATCTTCTTCTCCAGCAGGCGGTTCACCATGCTGAAATCCTGGGGGGCGTAGGTCTGTATGGTCTTGCCGTCGGGGGACCTGCCGATGAGGGTGTGCCCCTGTATGGTCACGGCGAGAATCTGCCCCGTCTCCACCCGGTCGAGGAAATCGGTGTAGGGCACGCGCTGATGCCCGACCTGAGGCTGCTGGACGACGTTGAACATCATCGCCATGGCCATGACGATGACCGCCCACAGCATCAGGTTGCGGCTGAACTGGTTCAAAGGTGCCTCCCTTGGCGGCTGTCGGGGAAGACACGCGGCGACACGCGAGTGCGCGCGATGCTCCCCCCTACCCCACGGCACGCCAATGCCGTGGCGGCGTCACGGACGCCGCGGGACGGGGCCGGAGGACGGTCCCGTCGGGCGACGAACTGTACGCCAGGAGAGAACTATACATCGAATGCGCACATCCTGCAAGACGCCCTGAAGATTTTGGGGCATCGGCGAAGAAAGTTTTCCGGAAGAGGCTCCGGGGACGCCATGGTGGCCGGGAAGACGGCATCTGCGCCCCGCGGGACAGGGGAAGGGAACCGGGCATCGCCATCAGGGGAGGACATCCTTGCCCCGAAAACGTTTTTTCCGCGGGGCGGACCCGCTCGCCACGACCTCGCCCGACGCCTGCAACCGCGCTTCGGCAAGGACCGCCCTTCGGGAGGATCCCCGGAAACGGCGACACGTGGCATGCCGCACGGCCAGGGAAAGGCCTGCGCCGGAAGACGGCGCGGCAGGCCTGACGTGCAGGCCCGGCCTCCCGGCGGACCGAAGGCCCGTTCTCCGACTGGAACGTTCTTGCGCGGGCGGCCAAGGGCCACGGGATCCATCGGCATCATGCGGCCGCGGCATCGGCGACGGGCGCATTGCGGGCGCGGGACGCGGGAAGGCGAAACGGTGTGCCGACATGCCCCGCGTCCGACCGGGCGGATGCGGGGCATGCCGGGGAAACGATCCAATCAATACGCATGTTGAACATATTGGCACGAAATGAAATGCCTGTGCTCGCTATCCTCGGTCAGCAGGATGCATCAATGCGCACGATATGATTATGCCTGGATGCCGGGGAAGAGGCGCAAAGAAAGTCAAGAAAATAGAGGATATCCTCGGACAACCCTCGGGCGGACGGCTTTGCGGCCTAACAGCGACATGATGCGGCATATCGCCGGATTCAATCATGTCATCGAAATGGTAGCGCGATATGACACGATCATCAAACGTTCGTCGACAAGGCGAATTTCTTCGCTTGCAAACCGCTCTCCCCTGCCGTATATTTCTCCACGACAAAAAAACGGACCGCCCCCTTCGGCAGGAGGACCCGAATGGCACCACCGCATGCGGCCCATGGCCCGGAACCGTTCGCGACATCGAAGGATGCGATCCCCGGCCCCTCCTTCGGGAAGGGATACCCGGGGGCATGAGACCCGTGCCACCCCATGAGGAGAAGGCACGATGCGGAGGGGTCCCCGAAGACCTGCCCCTCTTCCGGATCCCGCACAAGGGTCGCCATGTGGACGCATGACCAGGCGCAGCGGCGGAACGCCCGACACGGCGCGGCTCCGCCACACGAGGCACACCGCGGGACCGTTCGGGGCCGGCCCATATATATA
Organism: Desulfovibrio sp.; assembly: GCA_031272715.1. Classification (GTDB taxonomy): domain Bacteria; phylum Desulfobacterota; class Desulfovibrionia; order Desulfovibrionales; family Desulfovibrionaceae; genus Desulfovibrio. Next base: position 16,615 of record JAISTH010000096.1, on the reverse strand, counting down.
AAGGATAACCCGGGCGAGGATGCAAGACGGCCTGACAGCGATCGATTTTTTGACAAGAGCCGCTGCGCCATCGATAAACAACGCATTGCCGCGCAGATGCGTCGCCGGCCCAACCATGCAGGCACGAAAAAACGCCCGCCGAAGACGTGAAGACCCAGGAATGGACATTGAAAACGTTGCAATGCCACTACTTAATAACATTTATCAAAATTTTATAGAGGACAGTTGAATCATGGACTTCTTCAAGATACTTGTGTTGGCCTTGTTTGTCATCGGCATGTGGATACGCACATACCACCACTATGTCAGCTGTCTCTACAATACAAGGTCCGTTCTGTCGATGTTTGCAGCGTTGATATGTCTTGTGACGGTGTTTTTTAAGTTCTACCCGCAATTTGAAACTTTCAGCAACCCGCTCGTTGTGGCATTGCTCAGCGTTGTGTCATTGTTCGTTTGCGATTTTATCACCGCGATGATTGCCGTTGCAATAATAAGCAAGAAGCATCCAGAAAAATTCAAAACAATGCGAACTTACTTCAGAAGAAGAGGCAGGGATTTTTAAAGACACCAACTTGATATGTATACATCTACGGACAGCATCGGCAAATGAACGTATTGCCATTGTAACCATTTGGGATTTCTGGCTTAAATGTACGCAAGCCAATAGGTATATATTTTCGAAATTGATAAAAGCCAAGGAAATTATGAGCTTGCCTTGCAAGAATGTAACGTGTGGCATGACGCAAGAAATCCAACAGAAGACCAATCCATTCCTTTTGTTCTCCATCAATCTCAACGGAAATCGTAAATTAGTGCCAAGGTGGAACTGCATCTCAAAAACCTTCAAGACAAAAATCAAAACGCCAAAACAAGGCGGGGGATCCATATGGCAAGCCACAACGCGACAGGGGGACAGTCGGAGCTGGTGCTCTTCGACACCTCAAACATCCCGTATGAAGTCAAAGACATCTACCGCAACACGATCTACCTTGGCATCGACTTCGGCACGTCCACAAGTGTCGTAAGCTACATCTGGAAATCCGAAGATGAAGCCGTCCCCACGCTTCACCCCCTTGACATCGAACAGCCGAAGGAGACATCCGGAACGATCGCCTACTCGCTCGTCAATACGGTCCTCGCCTGGAAAAACGGCAACCTGCTCTGGGGCCGCGACGCATACAGACTCAAGCAGGAGATGTTCGAAGGACGGAACGTCTTCTCCTCCTTCAAAATGCGACTCGGCATCGACGTCGGCCCGACCTACCCCGACACGCTTCTCAGCAAAAAAGCGAACAAGGGATATGTCATCGAGTCCGCAAAGGACGCCACGACCGAATTCTTCAAAAAGCTGCTGGGTGGCGTGCGCACGTCACTGCAACGTGATGGACTTCCCCAAAACTATAAATGCACGGTGACCGTCCCTGCATCTTTTGAGGCGAACCAACGGAGAGACCTTATCGATGCAATGACGTCCGCTGGACTTGATGTCGACGAGGGATGTCTCGTCGATGAGCCGAACGCCGCATTCCTGAGCTTCGTGAACGATATCAAGGAGAAGAACGATCCTTCTGACTGGGCACTTTTGAAGAAGATGCAACAGTCTGGCGCAATAATTCTCGTGTATGATTTTGGCGCGGGAACATGCGATATATCAATTCTTGAGATCACTTACAAAGATGGATTTCCACACTCAAGAAACATGGCGATATCCAGATTTACCGCTTTGGGCGGAGACGACATAGACAGGGCCATCGCAAAAGACATACTTCTTGATCAGTTGTTGGAATCCTGTCCTGGATACAGTCCCGAGTCACGACGCATTGAGGAATACCTTGTCCCCAGGCTGCAGCCTGCTGCAGAACGGCTCAAGATCGCCGCCATCAGATGGCTGGATGCGAAAGGCATCAATTCCATCGAACAGGCAAACATTCATTTCAAGCATACGATTCATGACAATGGCATCCCCAAATTTTCCATAACGGAAGGCGGGGAGAAATTTGAATTGTCGCTCAATGATCCGCACATGACAATTGAAGAGTTCTTTGATGCAACGAGTCATTTCATAGAAGACTATACCCCGCGTACACGAAGGCAAAACGTGTTCGCTCCGATCGTGGATGCGTTGGAAAAAGCGGGCAAAGGAAAATCTGACCTTGACGCCGTGCTCTTCATCGGAGGAAGCTGCGAGAACCAGCTTGTGCGCAAGGCGGTCATGCGGCAGCTCCCTGACAGCGTCAAGCAGATCGTCCCAGACAATCTGCAGAGCCACGTTTCTCTCGGCGCAGCTATACACAGTCTTTCGTATAACGCTTATCACAATGACCTCATCTGCCCGATCACCCCTGAAAGAATCTGCATCATCACTAGAGATGAAGATTTGGCGGAAATCCTGCCAGCATCCTCTGAAGTCCCATCAAAACAGAAGCAGATTACAAAATTGCAAATTGCACGAGATGGTCAATCGGTTGTCGAATTGCCCATTTGTGTTGGTAAGAAATCGAAGCTAATAGGGATACTTAAAATACATGCAAAAAACACTTTAGGCTTCAACAGAGGTGACGAAGTCAGCGTAAGCGCACTCGTCACACACGAGAAGCTTTTGAAAATTGCGGCTGAAGTCAAAGGTATATCTGTAGCCACTGACTTAATGAACCCACTGTCAAATGAAGAGCTTACGCCAGAAGAGACAAGGCTTCTTAAGGCAAAACAAGCATTTAACACTGCAAGGCTGCAATTTGGCTCAAAACTTCCAGTATTTATTGTAAATAATTACGCCCAAGCTGCTCTTGATGCTGAAAATTATGAACTAGCAGTTGAAATGTTCAAGGCGGCAGAGAGGATCGATCCAAATCAGGACCATGCAGTTAATATAGATTATTCATATTCAAAATTAAATAAGACCCAGGAGTCTTACGAATGGGCAAAAGAGGCATATAGGCGAAGGCCGAGCAGGACGAGTGCATTCAATTTATCACTACATGAAACAGGTTCGAAAAAAGAGCAACTCCTGAGGGAGGCATTGAGTTATGGCGAGAACGAAGTGAATGTGTTGGTTTCGCTTGGAGAATTACTGCTGAAGTCAGAGCGCAAACCTGAAGGCAGGGGGCTTTTACTGAAGGCGATACATATTTTAAAGTCTAAATATGACAGAGATCAACTCACACAATACGAATGTTATTTTTTCATCCGTGCCGCGAAAGCCCTCGACATGAAGGATATGGCCGCACTTGCGGCCGCCAAGAGGGATGAACTCGCAAATAATAAGAACTTGTCCCCTTATGACGAAAGGAATCTGGTGGCCTCCATCAACCCTTCGAATCTGTCCCGGATGAGATAAGATGAGATTCTACATCCCCTATAATCAGCTTAGCGCAAAGCAATTGGACACTGTTGCAAAAATTAGCAACAATCCAAATAATACCTATTGGATCCAGGGTTTCGCCGGGACCGGCAAGACACTGGTCTTAATACACTGCATGGAAAAAATCCTCGAACTTAACCCAAACCTTAATGTTTGTTACGTCACCTTCACAAATGCCTTGGTAGATGTTGTAAAATTCGCCATTTCCGAGACCGTGCATGAAAGAAATATTGCTGCAAAAATACACGTCATGACAGAAACCGCATTCAGATATTACAGGAATCGCTACCACTGCGTATTTCTTGATGAGATACAGGATATAAGCATTGAAAAAATACAAACCATCCAGAACCTTGCAGGGGCATTGTTCGTCGCGGGCGACCCTGACCAGAAAATATACAGGGACGGCGCCGACGAAAGAGACATAGCGTCGATAATATCATCGCAGCGGATCAAACTTGATGAAATCTTCAGGCTCACCAAGAACCTGCTGAAGGTCCTCAAGGCAGTCCTGCCTGACCCTGGAATCGCGCAGGGCGTCAAGACCAACAAGACCGCCGAGGCTTCCATCGACATCATAAAATGCGATGATTTACAGGAGGAGGCCGCCTGGATGTACAACAGCGCAAAAAGCCATGCGCGGCCACTTGACCCCAGCGCAATTCTCTTCCCATCCCATGACTTGCTTTACGATTTTTCCAGAAGCCTCGCCATGTCGCTGGGAATCACACCTCCCGACAGGATCAGATATATCAATGGCAAGCGCGATTACAGACCATTCAACGAATACATGCAGGCAAAGGACTTGCCGATAATGTATCTAGGGAGCAAATTTGGTTCAATAGCGGAAAGCGATAAACGGCCACTTATTTATTTGATGACATATCACAGCTCAAAAGGGCTGGATTTCAAGAATGTCTATTTGCCTTGCCTTAATGCATCGACCAGAATCTTTTCCCACGATGCCGGTGACGCTGAGTCTGCCATGAATCTTGAGAAAAGACTTCTTTTCGTGGCGATTTCACGTTGTCGGGAAAATCTCTTCATATCCTATACGTCTCGTCACCCCCATGACTTCATCTCTAATATCATCGACAACTGTGGCGATGTTATTAGTTTGTATTCACCGGGAGAACATAAAGCAGATGGCGGCGACGATGAAGACGACGATCTAGGAGGTATCTTCTGATGGAATACTGCCTTTTGACAGTCAAGGAGTGGCTGACACTGATCGCGAACATGCGCCTGAGCTGCAACAATCGCATAATCTCCGTCAACAGCGGTCTTGACGAAGAAAGCTTCTCGCTGCTCATGGATTTGGCTCCCGACATGTCGCGGGACGACGATGGCGCTTTCGTCATCACGCAGTTGCGCAGAAGCGCGATCAGGACTTCTGGCGGGATGTCGCCAAATTACAGATGCATCGCTTCATACCCATCAGAATACATGGACGGATGTTACGATCACATGGCAGGCATCATCCAGCGCACTATTGCCATGGACGACGTGCTTGCATTCATCCCCTTGACCGAACGAGGGGCGACGATCCTGCGAAGCGACGCGCGTCGTGCATCGGTACGGCTTTCGGAACCCATTTACGAAAAACTGTGGGACACTTGGGTAGCCGCACACCGGAAGTCTGACGCCGCACGCAAAGGCATCGCGCTTGCGCAGGCATACGGCCTTCCCGCACCGGACTACCGCGAATTTTCCGAGATTCTGCCATTCCTTCTTTTTGACGATAAATTTCAAAATGCGGACGCAGTGAGGAAAAAATATTTGGGGACACTCACCTACCCCCTCACGATGACTTTTGGCGTGCTCAGGGTGCTCGTGTGTGACGACAGGAAATTCGAGGCATTCAGAGACAAGATAAATTTGAAAGACTTCGCAAGCGGCAATGCGCAAAACTTCTCCGTGAACTTCGATACAAACCAAATAACAAAGGACAAGTCGTTTACTGATATCTTCAAGAAAATTGACGAATTCATCCTCAAAGAACTCAAATACAGGGACATATCAATATACACAATCTTTTTGACGTTCCACTACATCTCGTTGCTCATTGACGATAAAGCTATTGACATCGCATGCCTTGAGCGTGACATAGACTTTCTTCTCTCGAATGCATCGGCCAATCAGGCCGCCATCGCAGTCTCCGTGATCGGCGGATTCATGGAGAGCGAGGCCGTTGCCACCATAGTTTACCGTAAATCCCCGCAACGTTCCAATGTACTGGTATATGAGGACACGGCACCGCCGCACATGCCGGATTCTCCAGATTCCAGTGAATGTGACGAGATCACGGAAGACACAAAAAAACCTGAAGGCAATCGAAAAACCAAAAGGAAATAAAATCTCATTAGGCGTCCTGCAAACGTCCGCGATGTCTCCCATGCCGAACTCTACCCAGCACTGTCATGGAACGACAGTAACAATATGACGCTTTTACTTTTCCTTAAACCATTAAGCACATCGAGGATACCTAGACCATGAACGCATTGGCTCAAGCCACACTTGCACTGTTAATGATAGTAGCCACGTTTGCCTTTGCGTCAAACGCCGTGTCTGCATCTGACAAAAAAGCCAGAGACATCGCGATGCAACTAATAGATGTGTTCGCGGACTCTGACATTAACGAAACCAATGCAGTGAAAAAGTCATTTGACAAAGCCAGTGTAAAAACCAAATTGAAGATCAAAAAAGAGATTGAAACTATGCTAGAAAACAATATCATTGAAGGCATGGATGGGAGAGTGGCCGCGAATTACCTTATTTCTTATATTGAAGACAAAACCGGCCGCATGGAATGTGACGGGGTCTTCGTCGGTGCGATCAAACCTGGCAGTGGGGATGGCGCTTCCAGAGCAATGTGGTATGAATTCCACAACTTCAGCAATAAAAAAACTTTCATGCTTGCAATCGGAGATACTTCTGTTGTGGAGAATACATTGAACAAGGATTACACTGAGGACAAATCAATTATTCGCGTATGCGTCAGCAAGATGTCAAATGAAGATTCTTATGTAGCTAAAAAAGTCACTGTGCTTTCTGAATAGACCATTTCACATACCAATTAATATCGTATTCATTTTTTTGCGATATAGCACTTAAACCGCGAAACACAGTATCAGCATTTTATAAAATTCTCGAATCAAATATCGTAAACATGGGTCCATGAACTGCATAAAGACAATTCTCATATCATAATCAGTAATTACCGTTACAATTCACATTCATTTATTATAAATACCACTCAATTGCTGGACAAGAGATGAGAATCGCAATAGCACTTCTTTTCATGGTAATAATAACACTTAGCGCAGATACGACAGTCTTGTCCAAGGAAATCAGCCAGAGATACGGAAAGTGGAAAGTCAGTGTGGATCAGGATGCACAAAAAGTTAAAGTCGCTACCGGCGACAAGATAGATGAATTTACCGTCACATATTCTCAAGATGATGACTGCTCTGTTGTAGGAATGATATCCGTGACGTTCTACGTAAAGGAGCTTAAAAAATTTTTCAAAGGTGAACAGCATTTGAATTGCAAAATATTGTCTGAAAATGATTTTGGCATCAAAGATTTGCCAGCTTATTTAAACGTTCAAAATGAGTTTTCTTTTTGGGGCTGCGCGCTCTCTGTAAAATTATTTGAATCTGTTTATAAAGATAGCGAAAGTTTCTTCGTTGCCGTGGAGAATAAAAAAGGGAAAGATATAGGGTTCAATATCATCAAGTTCACTGACGGGTTTTTAAAAGCGAATTCCGTTGCGCAAAAAATCTGCAAGAACTTCATGAAGGCCCGTGAAGACTTTGAAAACCTTGGACAAGGAGATTACGAGGAGCGGCTAAAACGCTACGAAGAGAATATCCTCGAACTGTTGCAATGATGCGTGGAAAATTTCGGCGCACTGACATGGACCCCCCTGTCCTATGCCCCATCCCGCCCTCCTCACCCTCCATGGCCCATCCCATCCCGACTCCGGAACCGTTGGCATCGGTCAACCCCCGACGATCACGACTGTCCGGTCCCTGACGACGCCTGCGCCGCGAAAGCCCCGAAGTGCATGCCGTGCATGGGCGGCGGCCCGGGCCGCGGCCATCGGCGTGGACTCCGCCGTCGACGGGACCGTCCTCGTCGACAGGACATCCCTTGCGAGAATCTCCGCAACCGGACCATGTGCGGGCGAACCTCGCCGGCGTGGATCCCGGGCCCTGCCCCATGATGGCGAAATCGCCTCCGTCGAGCGCGTCCCATGTCGAGATGCGCCCTGCGCCCCCACCTCTTGCATGCCTCAAATATCGAACACTGTCTAGAGATCTTTTCGGAAATCTCATCGCATTCGCCCTCCCGATTCGCAGGGGTGCATCCTTCCCGCCCTACCGGCAGGCGGCTTTCATGCTTAAAGCCCCCGACGGGACTTTGTGAAAAAAAACCCTTCCCGCATCCGTTGACGGCCATTTGGGGACCGGATATCGTGGGAATGCGGGAAATGCCCCGCAACGGTCCATGCCGCCTAAAGGCCTGCCGGCGGCGAGGACGGCAACGCAAGGCAGGACGGAAACGGTCCGCGACCGTCTCTTGTGGCCGACGCCCTCCCCATCCTTGGGCGGGAATGCCTCGAGAGCCCAGACTGGAACCGGTCGGGCGCGGAAAACGGAGTCAAGGACGCGACCACGCCAAGGGCGCGACGAGGCGCGGTGCAAACGCAATGCAGGATTTCCCGTCCCCCCGGCCCAAGGTCCGCCAGCGGGCCGTGGAGCCTGCGACTCCCCGAGGGGATCGCGGCCGCCACATCCGCATGGACGAAAATATCGGACCCGACGGCGACAACAGCCAGATCCTGTGAGGTGCCGCCATGAGCGAACCGACGCAAGCGCAAACGCAAACGGAACGGTCCCCCAATCCCCACGCCGCCGCAAAGCAGCCCCCCGACGGCAGCGATTCGGCCAAGGCCGGCCAGCTCCTGCAGCTGGTGACCTTCAGCATCGGCGAGGAGGAGTTCGGCGTGGACATCCTGAAGGTCCAGGAGATCATCCGGACCATGGACATCACCAAGGTCCCCCGGGCCCCGGCCTTCGTCGAGGGGGTCATCAACCTCCGGGGCAAGGTGATCCCCATCGTGGACCTGCGCCGCAGGTTCGGGATGGATCCCCGGGTGCACGACAAGCACACCCGGATCATCGTCATCGAGATCCACACGCTGGTCGTGGGATTCGTGGTGGACGCCGTGTCCGAGGTCCTGCGGATACCGGCGAGCACCGTGGAACCGCCGCCGCCCGTGGTGGCCGGACTCGAATCCGACTACATCAACGGCGTGGGCAAGTTGGCGGATCGGCTCCTCATCCTCCTGGATCTGGACAGACTCCTCTCCAAGGACGAGACCGAGTCGACCTCCGGCCACGCGACGGCCGCCGCCGCATAGCCGTCCGCCCGATGACGCCCTCGTCCCGGCTCGCCGGCGAGGGCGCATCCCGACGCCCATCTCCGGGCCGCGACTGCAAACGCGATGGCGGGCAAACGCCCGCCATCGCCACGCCCCAAGGCGAACGCGACGCCGACCCACCCTGCAGAAAAATCGTGACCTTGCATTGGCAATGGGGTATCCTCCATTCTGTCGCCGGTCGAACGGGAACCGCTCCGGGGCATGAAGGCTCAATGCGCATCCGCGACACTTCGGCCATGGGCCGCGCCAAGACGTCTTCCGGAAGGGTTCGATGGGGACACCGCCCGGGGACGTTGGACCACGCCCCCTGAAGCATCGCCCCGGGGATGTTCCGGATCGGGGCGGCGACGGGATTTCCGGATTGGCGGGAGGCGGGAAGGGACACGCCACGGCCAGGACGGCCATCGCCGCGGCCCCGGGATGAGCGCCGTTCTTCAGGTGCGATCCCGGACGGTCCGGGAACGGATTCCCGTCACGGACGCAAAGGCGCCAGTGCCGACGACGGCGCAAAGATGCACCCGTTCCCTCGCGCAGCGTGCTGCCCGGGATAGACGAGGTCTCGCATGGCACGGAAAAAATCCAGGAAGAAGAAGACCCCGTCGACCCGCCGCCGGCAGGAACGGCGCCGCGACCTCGCGAGGCAGTCGGGGTCGAGACTGTTCGCGACCCCCGTCGAGCCGTGGGTCTACCTGCATGCCACGGCGGACTCCCCGGAGTTGAAGCGCAGGCACGAAAGCGGCAACGGAACGGTCGCCCACGCCCTCGCCCAAATGCTTCTGCTGCCTCCGGGGTTCGACGGGTGGGGATGGAAGACTCCCAACGGCTCGACCGTCGCCCACTTCGCCGCATCCAGCGGGACGGTCCTGCCGGCGGATTTCGAGGGGTGGCGGTGGAGGGACGGGCAGGGCATCTCGGTGGCCGCGAACGCGGCCTTGGCCGGGACGCTCCCGAAAGACTTCGATACATGGGACATCATCGAATACGACGGCGACACCGTCGCCCACCATGCCGCGAGACGGGGTCCCTTGCCTGAAGGGTTCGACAGATGGGAGCTTCGGGGCGACTACGGCAAGACCCCGGCCCACGAGGCCGCGGAGGCCGGAAGATTGCCGGCCGGCTTCGACCGATGGGAGCTCGCCGACGAGAGAGGCTGGACCGTGGCCCACGCATGCGCCCTCGCCGCATGCCAGACGGACATGCTGCCCGGGAACGCCATGGCCTTCGAGGATTCCTGCGGCGTCACCCCCGGAATGATCCTTGCGGCGACCTCGAAAAAAACATGGAGGTCTCCGTCCGGAGACCTCCGGCTCATGGTTCGGGAAGCCTTCGACGAAGACGACTACACCATGAAACGCATCCTCTACGGCTACGGGAAGCGCATCGACGAAATCGTCGGGGGACGCCTGAAGCGCCTTGCGCAAATAGAAACCGCCCCGATGACGGGAAGGCTGGACAGAATGAACGCCGACGATCCCGTCTTCCGCCAGCCGGTCGACGACAGGGGCTCGATGACGCACGCCCATCTGGCCGCCTGGACCTGCGGGCTCCCGGAGGGTTTCGCCGACTGGACCCTCAAGGACGTCCAGGGATCGACCGTCGCCCACTTCGCCGCGATGCGGGGATGGCTGCCGGAGGATTTCGGGGGCTGGCATCTCCTGGACGACGACGGGACGACGGTCGCGGAGACGTGGCTGTATCTGCGTCCCTTGCCCGAGGGATTCCGGGCGTGGTGGGACGTCAAGCCTCCGTGCGGAGTGCCGCTGCCGCTCCAGGCCGCAATGCTCGGCCGGTTGCCCGAGGGGTTCGACGACTGGGACGTCAAGGTCGAGAAGGGACTGAAGAAGTCGGATCCCCCGGCGCCCCTCGCCTTCCACTGCGCCAGGCACGGCTGTCTGCCGAAGTGGTTCGACAGGTGGGACATCGCCCTGGAGGACGGCTGGACGGTGGCCCATGAGGCGGCACGCCACGGGACGCTCCCGGAGCGGGTCGGCGACGAGGTTCTCGAGATGACGGGAGGCAAGGATGGACACAGCGTCGCACGGGTCGCCCTCGCGGCGGACGAGGACGCCATGCCTCCACCCTTCGGGGAGAATGCCCTGCGCCTGCGCAAGCGCATCTTCGCGATGCGGCCGAAGGCGCGGAACTGACGGGCCGCGGCACGCCTCTCAAACGGCGACCCGGAACGCGGAAATCACTGCGCGCCATTACCCCATCATCGTTGGGGAGCAGATCATCTCTACAGTTTGTCGCCAAATGGCAGACAAATTCATCACTGCATGCTCACAAATCAATCAGAAATTATTTGGAGACGACATGAAATTGGTAAGTTTGTTTTGCGTGTTGATTTTTGCGGTTTGCCTGCTTTCAGCATGTGTCCAGCAGACAACAAATAAAGAAAGACAAGAAATGATGGGACTTTATGGACGCAATCTGCGACCACTCCCAGAACCGAGTCACCAGCCATTGGGACAGCGCCCTCTGCCGCCCGAGGAGCCGCAGCAGACACGGCAGGAATATGAGCCTTTTCCGCCAACTTTCGAAGTGAAACGTGTCAACGAAATTATACCACCACTAGAACACGCAACACTTGAAATAGGCAGAACCACCAGTCTCGAAGCATTTCAAATGCTTCCAAATCCAGATCGACACACACAGGGATTTAACAGAACCAATCCCTACGAAAACTATGCGCTCTACGTTTTTGGTTGTCCGCAGTTATTGGGCTCCAGTATACGCCGAGCGAAAGTAACCATTATCGATAGCAATGGCAATCAAGACACATCGATCTTTGGCTGTAACGAAAAACACTCAAAGCTTCTGATCGTTTTTAAAAATGAGGGAGAAAAGATAATACAGGAAGTCATTGTTGACCCAATTCTTTACATTAAATAACTATAATAAATCAAAATATCACTGACATTCGATAATGAAAAAATAGATCAAGACTTACTGGTCAGCGCAAATCGCCTCAGAGACAAGAAACTGATAACGTAAAACTCTTACCTTATCCACTCTCGCCTGCGCAATATGCACGAGTAGGCACAATAACGCAAAGTTCACCAAACATTCCGCCCAACTGGCCGCCACATTGTTCGACGATTTTACAGATGTTAGCCTGAGCAAATGATTGTCTTGAAGCCATGTCTGCGCCGTCCCCTCGCCAGATGCACAACAACAATCCGGCAAGGCCAAGCCGGAGTCATCCGGATAGGGAGGTCAGTCTACGCAGCACATCATGGCGTATCAATTCCGACAAGAAATTCCCCGCCCCTTGCGTACCCGCTCCCCTGGCGGATTTGAGATGCCTGCGCCTGGATTGATACGTGCCGATTTCGCCTTCCCATGCAGGCACCGCAACCGTCGACCGTCTCCCGCGCCCCATGATGCGCGCATCTGTCCCCTTGTCCGCATAACGCCAACGCGGGCAGGGCGTTCCTCCTACCGGGACCCTTCGACCCCATAGAGGGCGCGAAGCGCCTCGTCCCACTGCCCGCGCAGACGCAAGAGGCATCGCAGGACGTCCCGCACCGCGCCTTCCCCGCCCTTGCATGCCGCCACGTAGTTGGCCAGGGCCCGCACCTCCTCGCAGGCGTCCAGGGGGCACCCCACGAAGGCCGCCAGCCCCATGGCCCCATAGTCGTTCAGGTCGTCGCCGATGTACGCCAGACGCTCCCTGCCGAAACCGTTCCTCTCCATGAAGTCCGCAAGCCAACGGCGCTTGTCGTCCACGCCCTGATGCAGGAACTCCACGCCGAAGTCCGCCGCCCGCCGCTCCACGGCGACGCTTGTCCGGCCCGTAAGAATGACCGGGTGCAGGCCGGCCCACCTCGCAGCGAAAAACCCGACGCCGTCCCTGGTGCAGAAGGTCTTCAGCTCGTCGCCTTTCCCGTCGTAGCAGATGTCGCCTCTGGTGAGCGTCCCGTCCACGTCCATTACGACGTGGGTGATCTTCCCGGGCGAGGTGAGCATGGCGCGCTGCAATTCCATATGGTTCGATGCTCCCGAGGGGACGGACCGATCCGCTGCGCCCCGATCCGGCCATCGGCGGGGGGGGGGCGGCGCATCCTCCCGCTCGTCAGAAGGATGTCGAAAGCTTCGTCCGCGGCCCCTCGCCCCCGGCCTCCGGGGACTCCTCCGGGGTCGTGCCGACGCCCTGCAGGTGCCTCGCCTTGCAGATCAGCTCCGGCCGGTACTCGAAGTGCATGGTGTCGAACTCGTGCCACTTCCCGCCCCAGATGAACCCCTCCTCCTCGAAGGCGGACACGATGACCTCGGGGTAGCTGCGCTGCTGCGGGTGGGGGGACACCTTCGCCCAACGCCAGTAGGCGCTCCGGTCCGGAGCCAGATCCACCGCGATGCCGAAGGAATGGGGACTCAGCCGGGACTCCCCGGCGATCTTCCGCCATATCTGTCCGCCCGCGGGGTGGAGCCATTCCAGGAGGGACACGTCTTTCGCCACCACGGGGAAGAGCCTCCCCCGAACCCTCTCCAGGGCCCGGGCGGCCGGCCGCGCCATCGAAACGCTGGACCCGAAGAAGTCCACGGACGTCAGTCCGCGGCGCACCTGTGCCGGATCGCCGCCGTAAAGCGCCCTGAGCAGGGCGTAGGAACGCAGGCGGCCCGGCTCGAACCCGACGGGGGTGTCGGGACGGTCGGGATCCAGCGGATATATCTGCCGCATGCTGGTGCGCACGTCGACGTCGTGGTCGTCGACGGCCGTGACGGTCTGGACGCCCGGCGACGCGTAGAGGATCCGTTGCCCCGTCCGCAGCACCACCCACGTCCCTTCCGCATCCGTGGTGATCTTTTCGACCTGGTCCGGGTAGCTCGACTGGAGGCATCCGGCGTCCAGGGAGACCGGCGAGTCCTGGAGGAAGGCGTCCGCAGGTCCTCGTTCGGGAGAGAAGGCGCGTGCATCCTGGCGACCTGGCCCCGCCATGACCGTCCCGATGTCCGTGTCGGGTTGGGCGGCATGGGCCGCGAAGGGCGTCATCGCGACAATTGCCGCGAGAAGGGGGGCAAGGACGGATGCGAACGGCGTCGCCGCATTGGGACGACATGTCGTGCAACCGGCGGTGGGGACGTCCCTGTCCGATACGTGAGACATGAGCGCACTCCTTGGGAAATGCCGCGATGTCTCGTCTTATACCCCAAAACGCGGAAGACGCCAACCGCCTCGTGGCCGGGATGCCGGGCAGCCGATCCGGCGGCCCAACCTTTCCCCTGCCCAGGATCCTCGCCGAATCGATGCCCATCTCTCCGGACGCCGTCCCCGCGACATTCGGAAACATGCGCAGGCGGGTTAGCCCCGTGGCAGGCTGTCAACCGCCCCCTCGAGGTCGCGAGGGCGTCTCCGGCGCCAGGAAACCTCCGAAAGACGGTGCGCGAAGACCTCGCCCAAAGATCTTGACCGCCTTCGCAAGTTGATGTATCTTGTCCCCGGTCGGTTGCCCGGGAACATCGGCAAGCCAGACGGGCACCGCCCATGCGGACGTTCCATGGCGGTGGGGCACGGCCGTGCAGACGGCGGTCGCCTTGGCATGATTCTTGCGTAGCCGGCATCGCCAGGGCCTTGCGACCTGCGCATGGCCCATCCAACCGTCTTCGATCACGAGGCGTCACCCCATGTCCTCGCCCTCCGACTCGCCGTCGCCGCCCCTTCCGCCCTTGTCCACGGGAGGGCAGTCCTTCAAGACCCTCCGCGAGGCAGGCGCCATATACGTTGACAAGACGCGGTTCATCCGGCGGATGGTCACGGACATCGACCACACCCATAATCCCTGTGGCCCCGGACTTCAGTCCGGGGATCAAGCATCTCCCCGATAGGCTGGGCCGACGCATCCCCGGCGTGACTGCGGCCCGAAAAAATTTCGCCGATGCATGCGGATGACGCTTGACGGCGTTCCGTGAAAGGCGTAGGATCGCGGAAATTTCCTGCGAGGGGACCATGGCGACGAAGGGACGGAAGAAGAGGACCACGACGAAGCGGACGCCGGAGGGCGCCGCCCCGTCCATCGATGCGGCCGATGCCGCCGATGGCGTCATGGTCGTGTCCCTCGTTCCGTCCTCGGGGCCTCTTTTCCGCGTCGAAGGGCCCCTGTCCGACGAGGAGGCCGCAGCCGTCGGGGCGCCGTCTCCGTCCATCGACGATGACGGAGAGTCCGGCGCCTGGTTCGTCAGCACCTTCCTGCTCCGTCCCTCCCCGGAATTCCGGAAGGCGGTCGGCAAACGCCGGTGGTGCCGGCAGCAGCTTCGCAACGTCGTTGTGGACCACGGACGGAAGACGCTTTCCGCCTGCCGGTCCGATCCCAGGTGGCAGGCGTGTCTCGCCGAGATGGCCGAGGAGGACGAGGAACGGCTGGAACGGGCCAAGCGTCTCGAAGCCGGGGAGAAGGTCAAGGCCCGGTGGACGAAGAGGCAACTCGAGACGAGGGCGTCGAAGCGGCGTCAGATCTTCAACGCAGTGAAGAAGGAGAAGGGCTTCAACCAGTTCGCCTTCCAGAAGGTCGCGCAGGCCCATGCCAAGGCTTCCGGCACCATCGCCGCGCATCTCGACGCGAACTCCGTCCAGGAGTGTTCCGACAGGGTATGGAAGGGCTTCGACCAGCACCTGAAGGGCAAGCGTGGCGTCCCGCGCTTCCGGAGACTGTCGGACGTGCGCTCCATGGAGGGCAAGAGCCCGAAGCAGGGCCTCCGGGCAG
Source organism: Desulfovibrio sp. (assembly GCA_031272715.1). Taxonomy (GTDB): domain Bacteria; phylum Desulfobacterota; class Desulfovibrionia; order Desulfovibrionales; family Desulfovibrionaceae; genus Desulfovibrio. The sequence continues at coordinate 1,104 of JAISTH010000096.1, read as the reverse complement.
TGTTCGACGGCCGGCGTCTCTGGTGCGTCTGGTGCGGCATCAAGGCGATGGCCGAGATCGATCTCTCCGACCCCAAGGTCGCCCACGCCCTGTCCTGCGCGTTCAAGCGGGCGAGGATCCTCTTCAGGACCGTGAACGGGAAGGAGTCCATGTATCTCCAGATCGTCCACGAAGGCCGGCCGCTGCGCAAGCGCCCGGCCGGCACCGGCACCGTCGGCTTCGACCTCGGGGTCTCGACCACGGCGATCGTCGCGAGGAACGTGGATCCGGAAACCATCGGTCTCGACTACCTGTCCTGCCCCACGAGGGAGGAGCTTGCCGCCGCTCTGGAAACGGACGACTGGATCGCCTCCGACGTCGTGATCTGCCGCGTGCGCAGGCCCGACGGGAACAACGACACGCAGCCGACCTTCGTGGCCGACAGGGCCGACGCCCTCGTCAACGGCTGGGAGACGGTGGACCGCCACTACCGGAAAGGCTTCCCGCTCCCGAAGCCCAAAGCCGCGCCGTATCTTCCGCCGGGAGCCGCGGTCATGCGGGAGGACGACGGCGTCCACGTCGCCGTGGCGTCCCTGCAGGCCATCTCGGCGTCGGTGAAGGACCTGCAGGCCGAGAAGCGCAGAATCCAGCGGAAGCTCGACCGTTGCGACCGCTCGGCCAACGGCGGCTACGACACGGAAGATGACATCCGGCGTGAGGAGGCGTCGGCCGCCGCCGAAGGCCGGACGCTTCCTCCCCGATGCTACGAGCCGACCAGGTACGAGACGGGGCCCGGAGGCCGCAGGATCCGGAAGCTCGGCAAGCGCATCCCGGAAGCAGATTGCGGAATTTCTCGAAGGAGCGGAACCGCCTGGCGGCCCGCCTCGCAGAGATCGACAGGCGCGAGGCCGCCGCGAGGGAGACCGAGCGGGGGCGGCTCGCCAACTGGCAGAACGCCATGGGCGCCGACCACGTCTGCGAGGACGTGTCGGTGAAGGCATGGCAGAAGGGATGGCACGGCAGGAGCATAGCGAACAGGGCTCCGGGAGCCTACCAGGAAAAATGCCGCGAGAAGACCGACGGGTCCGGCGGCGCATTCCTGAAGGTCTCCTCCCGGACTCTCGC
>JAISTH010000092.1 GCA_031272715.1 Desulfovibrio sp. | reverse complement strand
ATCCCGGGGCCGTTCTGCCCCGTGACCACCCCCGCCCTGCCCGTCAGGCGCCCGTAGGCGTCCTCCATGTGGCCGGCGGTCTGCTCGTGCCGCACCGAGATGAACTCGATCCCCGCCGCAGGGAACAGGTCGAGAAGATCCATGAAGGCCGAGCCCACGATGCCGCTGACGTGGGTCACTTTCTCCTGTACCAGCACCTCTGCCATCGCCTCGCTGGGGGTCATTTTGGGCATGTCGCCGTCCTCCGTGACGTTGTTGCGTTGTGTCGGGCACAGGCACAGGCGCCCCGCGAAGGTCTTCCGCGACTGGCGTGTCCGGGTCCCGTCCCTCCCCACGCTGAGCAAGAGGCATACCACGAGCAGGGGAAGGGCCTTGTGCCGTCCATCGGGGAAGGCATCCTCTTCCGGGGGACGACCCTCATCCCGAAAACTGTCCAATGGGGCTGACAGGTGTTTATCCAGGTGTGCGATGCCGGACCGCAGGAGGAATGCGGAAAGGGATGACGGCCGTTTCGCGGGGATGGGGGAGGGTCAGCCGTCCGCGCCCCGGCGGAAGTCCGTGTCCCGCCGCAGGCCGTACTTGTTGATCTTGCTGTAGAGGGCGGTCCTGGATATCCCGAGTCTGCGGGCCGCACGGGAGACGTTGCCCCCCTCCTCCTGCAGGGTCTCCAGCAGGAACTGCGTCTCGCTGACCGCCATGGATGCGTGGAGTGTGCCGTCGCCGGAATCGCCGCCGGCCCGGCGGCCTTCCGCCGCGACCTCTCTCGGCAGATCCCGCAGTTCTATGCGGTCGCCGTCGCACAGGCCTATGGCGCGGCTCATGACGTTGCGCAACTCCCTGACGTTACCGGGCCAGGAATAGGCGACAAGGGCCTCCATGGCCCTCTCGCATATCGTCAGGTTCCCCTTGCCCAGACGCTCCATCATCGTGGTGACCAGCAGGGGGATGTCCTCGCGGCATTCGTGCAGACTGGGCGTCTGGAGGGTCAGGACGCTGATCCGGTAGAAGAGGTCCTGGCGGAAGGCCCCTTCGGTCATCAGTTTCCTCAGGTCCAGATTCGTCGCGGAGACGAGCCTGAAGTCGCAGGTGCGCATCTGCGTGGACCCCAGACGGTAGAGGGTCTTCTCCTCCAGCACCCTGAGGAGTTTGGCCTGCACCTCCGCCGGGGCGTCCCCGATCTCGTCCAGGAAGAGGGTTCCCCCGTCGGCAAGCTCGATCAGCCCGATCTTCCCGTTCCTGTGGGCGCCGCTGAAGGCGCCGGCGGCGTAGCCGAAGAGTTCCGACTCGAGAAGATCCTTGGGCACGGAGGCGCAGTTGAGGCCCACGAAAGGCCCGTCCCTGCGGTCGCTCTCGCAGTGGATGGCATTGGCGGCAAGTTCCTTGCCCGACCCCGTGGCCCCCGTGAGGAGCACGGGCAGATCCATCCGGGCGTAGCTGATCAGGTTCTCGCGAAACGCCGTCATGACCTGTCCGCGCCCGATGATGGACTTCAGGGAGTAGCGCGGAGCCAGCGCACTGCGCATCCGCCGCGTGCACTGGACGATCCTCTTGTCCAGGGCCTCGATCTGTCCCGTGATGGCGTCGTATTCCTCCCTGGAGCCGAACACGGCCAGCGAGAGCATGCCCACGACCCTCTTTCCGTCACGGAAGGGGAACCGGTTCACGATGATGGTCCGTTCCCCGCTCTCGCCCTTGAAGGTCCGCAGAGCCCCCATCTCGGTCTTGCCGGTGGCGATGACGTGTGGTGCCCGGGTGTCGGGGATGAAGGTCGTGACGAGACTGCCGACGATGTCCTCCTTGGGCGCACCGAGATAGCGGGCATAGGCGGAGTTGATGAAACGCACGATGCAGTTCTCGTCCGTGACGAGGATGCCGTTGGTCAGCGTGTCCAGGATGCGTTCCATAAACCCCAGGGGATTGCGGAAGATGTCCGCCGTCGCCGTCTTCGCCATCGCAGTTGTCCTCGCGAGCTTGTGAAATCCTTCACGCGGTTCGCAAATGCTACGCCGGTTCGCGGTCACCTGTCAAGTTTTCCGAACACTTTTGACCGATCCTGTCGATGCGGCACACCGGGACACCCGCCGAAATGCTAGGTTCCAAGCCGATCCCGGGCGAGGCATGCATATTGCTCTGGCCGGGGCATCGAACCCGCCGCTTCCGGGAGGTGAATCAATGTTCGACTTCCTCTACCACTTCGGGGACCTGCTCACGCTGTCAAACATGCTGGTGCTGCTGCTGGGCACCGTCGGCGGCATCTTCTTCGGGGCCATGCCCGGGCTCAGTCCCACCATGGCGGTCGCCCTGCTCGTCCCCTTCACCTTCTACCTGGATCCCGCAACGAGCCTCATCCTTCTGGGAAGTGTCTACACCTCGGCCGTCGCCGGCGGCGCCATCACGGCAGTGCTCATCAACATCCCCGGGGCCCCGGCCAGCATCGCCACCATGCTGGACGGCCACCCCATGGCCAAAAAAGGCGAGGGACAGCAGGCGCTCTACCTCGCCTTCTTCTCCTCGCTGATCGGAGGCCTGGTCGGGGTGCTGGCCCTCATCGCCCTGACTCCGCCCCTCGTGGCCTTCGCCATGAAGTTCGGCCCATCGGAACTCTTCTGGGTCAGCCTCTTCGGCATCACGGTCATCGCGGGCCTGTCCGAGGGCAAACTCATCCGGGGACTCTTCGGCGGCCTCCTTGGCGTGCTCATCAGCTGCATCGGCTACAGCCCCATGCTCGGAGCCCCCCGCTTCGTCTTCCACGACGCCTTCACCGGCGGCATCGCCATCGTCCCAGCGCTCATCGGCCTCTTCGCCATCCCCCAGGTTCTGGAGCTTGCCGAGGACCTCCACGTCCAGGTCACCCAGAACAAGTACGTGCCGAAGAAGGGCATCCTCCTGCCGACGCTGCTGCGCTTCAAGGAGTGGTGGAAGACGGTGGTGGTGGGCAACGTCGTCGGCGTCATCATCGGGATCATCCCCGGCGCCGGCGGCCAGGTCGCAGGGCTGATCTCCTACGACCAGTCCAGGAAGATGTCCAAGGAGCCCGAGGCATACGGGACGGGCCACCCCGAAGGCGTCGTGGCATCGGAAGTGGCCAACAGCGCCACCGTCGGGGCCGCGATGATCCCCCTGCTCTCCATGGGGATTCCCGGTTCCCCCACGGCGGCCGTGCTGCTGGGGGGACTGCTGATCCACGGCCTCTTCCCCGGTCCCGACCTCTTCACCAAGCACGCCGCGGTGACCTACACCTTCATCGCAGGACTCTTCGCGGCCCAGTTCTCCATGTGCGGCATAGGGCTCCTCTTCTCCAGATATTCCCACGCCATCATGAACATCTCCAACCTCATGATGATGTCGGCCGTGACGATCCTCGCGGTCATCGGCACCTACTGCGTCCAGAACAACATGCAGGACGTGGTGATCATGATGGTGCTGGGCGTGCTCATGTACATGGGGATCAAGGCCGACTTCCCCTCGGCGCCGGTGGTCCTCGGCATCATCCTGGGGCCCATCGCCGAGGAGAACTTCCTGCGGGGCAAGCTGATCGCCGAGACGGACGTCGGCGTCTTCTCCTACTTCTTCACCGGCGGCATCAACCTGCTGCTCATCGCCCTGGTCGTCGTGTCCCTGGGCTGGGGCATCCTCTCCCGCCACAACCGCCGCGTCGAACTGCCCCGTCCCAAGCTGCAGGGCCCCATCTTCACCAAGGCGACCCGGCCAGAATGGCTCTGCATCCTCGGCATGCTGGCCGTCATCGTCTTCTTCTACGTCCAACTGCCCCTGGGCAGCACCGAGGGCGCCGCCATCTTCCCGGCCCTGATGCTCGTCCTGCTCCTCGCGCTGACCCTGATCAAGGCCGCAGGCGAAATCCTCTACCCCAAGAAGGACATCGTCGCCCGGACGATCCCCTTCCCCTTCCTGCGCATCATCGGCATCCTGGCGGGCGTCGTCGCATACATCGCTGCCATCGAGCCCCTCGGCTTCTACTTCTCGAGCTTCTTCTTCTATCTCCTGACGACGGTGGCCCTGGACAAGGACTCCCGCTCCCCCAAGAACTTCGCCATCCGGGCGGGGACGATCTTCGCCTGCCTCGCCTTCCTCTACGTCCTCTTCTCGATCCTGCTCAGCGTCCAGATCCCCAAGGGCCTCTTCCTGTGATCAGGCAATGTGCAACAGGCCTCTTTCCACCCCCCAACATCAGCCTTCCGGAGGAACCGTCATGAAGAAACTCGCCTTCCTGCTGGGCACGCTCGCTCTCGCGCTGTTCGGCCCCATCGCCGCCCATGCCGCGGACGCCGCCGCCGACTACCCCAAGAGCCCGATCAGTCTGGTCGTGGTCTACACCCCCGGCGGCGCCACGGACTTCCAGGCGCGCATCGCGAGCATGCTCGCAAGCGACAAGAAGTACTTCGGCCAGCCCATGGTCGTCGTCAACAAACCCGGCGCCGGCGGCATGACCGGCTGGAACTGGAGCGTCGAGAAGGGCCCCAAGGACGGCTACACCATCATCTCCTACAACATGCCCCATCTGGCGGCCCAGGCCATCGCCAACAAGCCGTCCTTCACCGTTGAGTCCTTCGAGCCCCTGGCCAACTGGGGCGCCGATCCTGCGGTGCTCATCGTTCCCAAGGACAGCCCCTACAAGACGGTGAAGGATCTCGTCGAGTACGCCAAGGCCAATCCCGGCAAGGTCACCGTCAACGGCGCAGGCCTGCTCGTGGGACACCACATCGCCACCCTGCAGCTCGAGAAGGCCGCCGGCATCAAGCTCACCTACATCCCCGAGAAGGGCGGCACCGACGCCTTCCAGGCCGTCTACTCCCACAAGGTCATCGCAGGCTTCAACAACCTGGCCGACGCCTTCCGCAACACCGACAACCTGAACGTCCTGGCCATCGCGGACGTGAAGCGCCACCCCTTCCTCCCCGACGTCCCCACCTTCCAGGAACTGGGCTACGACGTCGACGACGCCAGCGTCAATTTCCGCGGGTTCTGCTTCGTCAAGGGCGTTCCCCAGGAGATCGTGGACAAGGCCGCCGACATGAGCCTGCGCATGTTCAACGACCCCATGGTGGCCGCCAAGATGAAGGAGAGCGGCAGCCCCCTGCACATCCTGAACAGGGAGGACACCAAGAAGATGTTCCAGGCCCAGAAGGCCAAGCTCGAGGTCCTGCTGCAGACCCTGGTCAAGAAATAGGCCCTTCGCACCCTCCGACGCAGACCCCGATTCCGGCGGGAAACACCCCGCCGGAATCGGGGGACGGCGGCCCCCTATGCCCCCGGAGCCGCAACGCCTGCGCCGGACTTGCCCGAAACCCGAAAACACGACGGGGCGCATGGCACCCGCGACAGACGACGAACCCCCCGCTCCGAGTGCCGGAGGTATGTTCAAATGAAAAGCGTGGACGAACTGCTGCAGGCAGCCCGCAAGGCCCAGGCCCAGGTGCGCGACGTCACCCAGGAGCGGATCGACGAGGTGTGCCTCTCCATCGGCTGGGAAGTCTACAACGACCGCAACGTCGACATCCTCGCCCGCATGGCCGTGGAGGAGACGGGGTACGGGAACTACGAGAGCAAGGTCGCCAAGCACAAGCGCAAGGTGGGCGGC
>JAISTH010000086.1 GCA_031272715.1 Desulfovibrio sp. | reverse complement strand
CCATCCGTTAGATTTACTGCACGCCAAGCTGAACTTCTGACAAGGAGCCGTATGCGGTAGCTCCGCACGTACGGATCTGCTCGGGGTGCGTTCCAGTAATGGACGTGTCTACCGAAATACACGGGCAAAGTAGCATTATCGTGATATGAAAAGTTATAAAAGTTAATTGAAAAAGCCTTGCCGAGTTTTGGGTAGTTGTCTTTGCCGCCGAGCAGTTCGTCTGTCATCTTCCCCAAGTAAAACATCTTGCGAAATTTTAAATAATCTCTAAACCTCGACTGCATTTCAATGTCAAAGGAGATGTTATTGTTGGACTTTGCTCGGATGTCAAGCTGAACGTTCTTTCCTTCGTATATCTCCTTGTCGATGCTGGGGGCAGGAATTTAACAGTTTTAACGTTCAAAGGAAAATCGTAAGGGATAATGTTAATAAGTAGTACAAGAATCCCTTCACTTCCTTTGGAGCCAAAACAACGCTTGACCCCCCAATCACTTGTCAGGGGAATAAGGCCTTGCCCACCACAAGAAAGGGGCGTTGTTCTTTGCATGCACACTCCTTTTTTAGTGTGTATGACCTGATCTGCGACAAAGTCAATATCCCGATGTCTGGCGACACAGCCCCATGCATCATGCTTCCATGAAGTGGCGTGTTAGCCTCATCCGGGAGAACCATTGCAAAATGCCATGACTCTTTCTGCGCCTGTCACCTCCTTGCAAATCTAGATTCAGTCTGAATGCCAGAACAGCCTAAAGTCCACAAATGCGTTGATCCTTTTTCTGTATGCCTGCCATTGCAGCCTGAATGCGCCGGCCTTTCCGAACGCCATCATTTTTTCGCCCAACGGTGCGCCGCCCCAACCGTCCGTCCGCCTGCGGCGGCACAGGTGCGGACAAGGCGGACATCGCCCTGCACCGTCTCCCAAAGTGAACGCCCCGCATCCTTCCAGTCGATGACGATGCGCCGGAGCGGCAGTCCTCCCGTGCATTCTGGGACGTGTGGGGCTCCCATGGCTCGCGGTCTGCATCGTGGTGCAGGGGCCGATGCGCCGCGATACATACTTATTAAGATGATACTTCCGGGGGCGATGTCAAGCCTCTATTCCCGATGCCGGGCGACCACGCAACAGATGGCATGGCGACCAACGCGTGCATACGCCACCTTGCGGCAAGTTGCAAGATCCGGGATGCGTGGCTCCCATGGCCCGTGGTCTGCGGCGTTGCGCAGGGGCGGATGTGCCGCGAGACAAGTGGGGCACGGAAAGTCCGCAGGGGCCTGGGCGCCTTGTCGGTGCAATCCCGGTGCGCGTGTCCCTTCCGGGGGCATCGGCCTTGGGACGCGGCCTCCACCGGCCTAAATGTCGTCCGTCCCTCAGGCCCATGCATCTCTGGCCCGAACATCAAGGGGCGCCCGGACATCCCCCTGCAAAAAGAGGCGAGTGTCCGGGCCCTTGCGCAAGGCCTTCGGCCGATGCGGACTACTTCTTCTTGCCCTTCCCCCCGGACTTGGCCGATTGCTCCTTGCCCTTGGCGGGTGCGGCCTTCGCGGCCGCTTTTGGCTCCGCCTTGGGCACGGCTTTCGGCTCGGGCTTGGATGCCGCGGCGGCCGCCTTGGGCTCGGCCTTGGACTCCGCCTTGGGTGCCGCGGCCGTCGCCTTTGGCTCGGCCTTCGGCTCGGTGGCCGCCTCCACGCTCTGGACCGCCGCCCGCACCGCCGTCTGGGCCGCCGCCTTCGCGGCCGCCACCGCCGCGACCTTCTTGGGGTCGTCGGCCTTCGCTCCCTTCCCCTCGGCCTTCGTTTCGCCCTTGCCCTCGGCCTTCCCTTCCTTCCCGGCCTTCTCCGCGGCCTCCGCCGCCTGCAGCCGCAACTCGAAGTCCCCGAGGATGTTCATGTACGTGATGTACGCGTCGTACGGGCTGTCGAAGGGCGACCCGCGGTCCGGCAAGGGCTGGGAGAACCACTTCGTCGACATGTAGTTGAAATGGTCCGCGATCTGCAGACGCTCGAAGTCGTGCAGCAGCTGCGGCTCCCTGTCCTTCAGCGCAAGCACCCGGGAGGTCAGGGCGTACAGCGAGTGGACCGCGTCCTTCTGCATGTCGCTCCCCAGCCACGACGTCAGGTCCCGCTCCTCGTCCGTCCAGGAGATGAACTGAGGCACGTCCACCCGACCCACCTGGGGCAGCTTGGCCACCGCCTCCCCGGGCGTCAGGAACTTCGCCCCCGCCTGCTTCATGAGGACCCCAGGCAGCGCCTCCATGAACTGGAATATCCCCGTGTCCTTCCGATGCCGCAGCCCGTAGGAGTGGTAGTCGGTGAAGAGGTTCACCAGATCCCCGTCCATGCCGGGCCCCGTGATCCATCCCGCGAACTTCTCCGCCGTGAGGGGCCATTCGGACCACGTCCGGTTGCCGAAGTTCAGGTCGATGTCCCGGGACAGGGAGGAGTTGCGCAGCAGCAGCCCTATCCCCTTCCCCTCCATGGTCTTGTAGAGGTAGTTGGGGCTGCGCCAGCCGAGGACGTGCTCGGCCCCCTCGGTCAGCACCCCCTTGAATCCGAGCTCCTCCAGGGCGAGCCCCAGGTCGTTGTTGTAGATGCACTTCGTGTGGCGGAAGGCCACCGGCGTCTGTCCGAAGAGATCCGCGATCCGCGCCCGCTGCTCCTTCACCTGCCTGTCGAACTCCTCCCGGGAGTACAGGAACGCCAGGGAATGGGGACCCGTCTCGCACAGGAACTCCACGTGCCCCGTCTTCCCCAGGGCCTGGAAGCTCTCCAGCACCTCGGGGGCGTACTGCTCGAACTGGTCCAGGGCCGACCCCGAGAACGAGTAGGCCACCCGGAACTTCCCGCCGTGGCTCTTCAGCAGCTTCAGCATGAGGTCGTTCATCGGCAGGTAGCACCGCCGGGCGTTGCGCAGCAGGATGTCGCCGTTGCGGTCGTCGTCCTCGTAGACGGCGTTCTGCCCCATGTCGAAGACGGTGTACCGACGGAAGCGATAGGGTTCGTGAACGACAAAGCACAGGCAAATGTTGGGCATGATGTGTTACCTCCCCGCCAGGGAGCTGTAGATCGCGATCAGCTGGTCCGCCGAGTTCTCCCACCGTATGTTCCGCATCTCCTCGTGACAGTTCCGCACCAGTTCCCGGGAAAGGCACGGGTACGTGAGAACGGCGCATATCTTGTCGGCCATGTCCCTGGTGTCCCAGAAGTCGGCCTTGAGGGCGTGGGTGAGTATCTCCGAGACGCCGGACTGCCGGGAGAGCAGCACCGGGACGTCGTAGAGCATCGCCTCCAGGGGGGTGATGCCGAAGGGCTCGGAGACCGAGGGCATGACGTAGAGGTCGGAAAGGGCGTAGATGCGATCCACGTCCTCCCCCCTGAGGAATCCGGCGAAGTGGAACCGGCTCCCTATCCGCAGCTCGCCGGCCCGCCGGATGAGCAGGGGGAGCATGTCCCCGCTCCCCGCCATGAAGAAGCGCACGTTCGGCACCCTGTCCAGCACGAGCCTGGCCGCCTCCATGAAGTACTCCGGCCCCTTCTGGAAGGTGATCCGCCCCAGGAACAGCACCCGCTTCTCGTGGCGGATGCGCTCCGGGACCTTGTAGCGGTGGACGACCTCGTGCCGCGCCACGGCGTTGTGCACCACCTGCACCTTTTCGGGATCGATGCCGTAGTGCTCGATGACCGTGCGCCGGGTGAGCTCGCTCACCGCCACCACCCGGTCCGCCATCCACATGCCCGCCCGCTCGATGCCGTAGACCAGGTGGTTGACGTTGAGGCCGCTGCGGTCGAACTCGGTGGCGTGGATGTGGGCCACCAGGGGCTTGCCCGTGAGCTGCTTGATGAGGATGCCCGCGGGATAGGTCATCCAGTCGTGGACGTGGATGACGTCGAAGGTCTCCTGCATGGCCGCCGCCGCCGCGAGCTGCGCGAACCGCCGCACCTCGTCCAGCAGGCTCGGCCCGTAGCCCCCGTACAGCCTGTAGGTGTAGCCTCCCCCGGGCAGTTCGGTCAGCCAGTCCGTGGACTCTCCCATCCGCATCAGGGCCTCGTGGTACGTCTCCGGCGTGACGTAGGGGACGAGCCAGGCGTCGATGGCCTGGGTGCGCAGACGATCCTCCCAGACGTGGGCCTGGGACCAGGCGATGCGTCTGTCCATGTCCGGTGAGATGGGCGTCCCCGAGGCGGATATCATTTCAAGGAAGGATACGTGGGCGCCTTCCCGCACCCGGGGCAGGATGAAGACCACCTGCTGCCCCCGTTTCGCCAGGGCCTGGGTCATGCCGTGGCATGCCGTCCCCAGCCCGCCGCTTATGTGCGGCGGGAATTCCCAACCCAGCATCAGGATTCGCATATTTCAAGCTCCTCGGTGGGCCCGCACGGGCCCCGAAATCATTCTCCGGACGCCGGGGTGAAGGACGCCCTGCACACGCCCGCCGTGTCGCCGCTGACGGGGTGCGCCAGCAGATGCGCAAGGCGCTGTTCCCATTCCTCGTACACCTGGGGGGCCTTCTCGCGGATGTTCGTCAGCAGCCGGATGCACTCCGCGACGCTCCACGCCTGGGCTATGCAGCCGTGGGACCTGTGTGGGGGCGATCCGTCGAAGATCTCCGAGATGGTGCCCAGTCCCCCGTCGCCGAGATGGTCGGTGAAGAGGGGCAGTATCTTGTCCAGCAGGGCCCTGGCCGCGCCGTTGAAGTCGTAGGTGACGTGCAGGAAGGCGTCCCCGTAGTGCCCCAGCAGCCAGGGCCAGACGGTCCCCTGGTGGTAGGCGGCGTCCCGGACCTCCGGGGCCCCTTCGTAGCGGCCCTTGTAGGCGGGGTTGTCCGGGGAGAGGGTGCGCAGGCCGTAGGGGGTGAGCAGGTTGTTGCACACGCACTCCACGACGAAGGTGCGCAGTTCCTCGTCCAGCACCGGGTAGGGCAGGGAGACGGCGAGGATCTGGTTGGGGCGGATGGTCTTGTCGAGGATGCCGTTGCTCCAGACGTCCCCGAGATAGCCGTTGCCCCTGGGCACCCAGAAGTAGTCGCCGAAGGCGTTGCGCAGGGCCTGGAGCTGCTCCCCGGTGGCCGGGGGCTTCTCCTTGAACTTCCGGGCGAGGTACTCCGCGAAGGCCAGGGTGTTGTACCACAGGGCGTTGAGCTCCACGGGGCATCCCCCCCGGGGGGTGACGGGCCTGCCGTTGACCTGGGCGTCCATCCAGGTGAGCTGGGTGGTGGCGGTGCCGGCGTGGAGCAGGCCCCGCTCGTCGATGTATATGTCCATGCCCGGGGAGCCGCGATAGCCCTTGATGATGGACTTGATGGCGTTCCAGGCGTTCTCCTTGACCCAGGCGAGTCCGTCGGGATGCCGCTTGAGGTAGCACTGGACCGCGAAGGCGTACCACAGTGCGGCGTCCGCGCTGTTGTAGGCGTCGTCGCCGCCCTCGCCGAACATGTTGGGGACGAGGCCGTTGTGGAGGTTGTCCCCGATGCGCTTGAGCAGGGAGAGCCCGAGTTCTGTCCTGCCGCTGTAGAAGGTCAGTCCCGGCAGGGCGATGAGGGTGTCCCGGCCCCAGGCGTCGAACCAGTGGTAGCCCGCGATGATGGCGGGATTCCCTGAGGGTGTGGTGATGGGGAACTGCCTCCCCGCCTCCGTCAGGGTGTCGATGATGCGCTCGCCGGGGACGCGTCTGGCCTCGATGCGGGCGGCCTCGGCCTTCCACAGCTTCTCCGGGTCCTTTCGGGAGGACGTGGAGACGCACAGGTAGACGTCCTCGGCGCAGGTCAGGGGGATCTCCAGGATCCCCGGCATGAAGAGGTCCTCGACGCACTCGTAGCCCCGCTCCTCCTCCCGGGAGTACTCCACGTCCCTGTACCAGACCGGGGAGGGGGTGAAGGAGCAGTTCGCCTGGGCCTGGACCCACAGGGGGGGCAGGCCGGGATAGGGGGTCAGGGTGAAGCCGTTGCCCAGGACCTTGGTGGTGGCGTCGAGGTCCGGATTGGCGTGGGTGAGTTTGTGGAAGTTCCTGTAGGCCAGCAGGGGTTTCAGGCGCAGGGTGAGAGGGAGAGGGGGGAGGTCGCTGCGGCACCTGATGGTGTAGCGCAGGAGCAGGGCGCTGGCCCCCTCCATGAGGATCGCCTCCCGGGTGACCTTGGCGTCCCCGACCCTGTACGTGAAGACCGGCCAGCCGTCGAGGGTGAAGCCCTCCTGGTACTTGTGGCCGAAGGGGGCGATGCCGCCGCAGTGGCGGCGGGTGGAGATGGCGAACTCCTTGTCCCCCCCGCTGATGGACTCCTCCATGGTGGAGAGGAGCACGTGCCGGCCGAACGGGGTGTTCACGGTGAGCAGGCCGTGGTACTTGCGGGCGTTGCAGCACAGGATGCTGCTGCTGGCGTAGTCCCCAAGACCGTTCGTCAGAAGCCATTCCCTGCGCAGTGCCCTGCGGATGTTCTGGCAGGCCGCCTTGTCGAAACTGAAGCGCATGGTCTCTCCCGGAAGCTGGAGTTGGCAGTCGCGGATGTCTGGAAATCGGCGATCTACGGCGCCAGTCGGGCGCGTCCCCGGGGGTGGACGCGATTCCGGCCTTCGCCGTGTTCGGAAACGATACATGTACAAGAAGCGTGCACGTTTGTCGAGTACCGCTTCGCGATTTTTTAGTTTTTTTTTCGCGAGATGGGAATCGTGGCCATGGAGGCGGTCCGGAGCGGGGGCTGGCGGGGGGTTCCGGACGATGGACCTTTTTGGTGGAGTGGGCATCGGAGGCGGGTCTGCCTTCTTCCGGCAGGCGTTTGCGGACGGAGGCTCTCCCGCGGTTGGAAGGGGGAGGTTTTTTGCGGTAGGATGCCGTAGCGGATGCCGCTGGAGTGGCCGCCGCGGAAGGGGCACTGTTCGATTTCGTGACAGAACGCGGGGTGCGGGACGCGGGATCCCGCGCCGGCATGCCGGCGGCGTCCCGCGAGGACGTCAAGGACGGCGTCCCGCGAGGACGCCATGTGCCGGGTCCCGCAAGGACGCCGGGGGGAGGGGAGATGCGCATAGGCGAGCTCGCCCGCAGGACGGGCTGCAAGGCGGTGACCATCCGTTTCTACGAGGCCGAGGGGCTGCTGCCGGCCCCGGAGCGGTCCGGAGCGAACTACCGGGACTACGGGGACGCGGACCTGGACAGGCTGGAGTTCGTGATGCACTGCCGCCGGCACGGCATGGGACTCGAGGAGATACGGCGTCTGCTGGTCTTCAGGGAACACCCCCAGCGGGACTGCACATGGATATGCGAGCTCGTGGGGGAGCGGATACGGCAGCTTGACAGGCAGATCGCCTCCCTGGGGCACCTGAAGGGGCATCTGCAGAGGATGCTGGACGCCTGCGACGGGAGCGGCGACGGCGAGGGATGCGGTGTCATGCGGATGCTCAACGACCGCGGCGCATGCTGCGCCGCCTGCGACCGGTGCGACGAGGCCGCGGCCGCGGCCTCCGGGGAGCCCCCCCGCCACGGCAGGACGGGGAGCGGGAAGTGATCCTCTGACGGGAAGTGATCCTTTGAAGGGAAGGGCCCCTCGGGGAAGAACGGCGAGAAATGTCGCGGCCAGAGCGGCTGACGGCGGCTCCTTTCGCCCCGATTCCCGGTCGGCGCGAAAAGACCGCGAGTTCGGGTTGTCAGATTTCGTGGCCTGTGGTACATTTTAGTTCCGGGCCTGCCGCGCAATCTTTTGCCGCGGGGCATGCGCATCCATGGGACGCGCGTGAAACGCGCACGCGGCCGGGGACGGGCGCCTTCGACGAGAGGGATGACGGTGGCCGAGAACGACACGAAAAAGGGCGACGGGTCCACCGGACAGCGGCGGAGCTCCATGCTCGAGAGCCTGCGCCGGTCCTACAGCCAGATAATGCGGCAGAAGCAGGAGCCTGCCCCCGCGTCCGCCCCGCCCGCCCCGCAGCCCGCGAGACCCGCCAGGACCAAGGGCATCGATCACGGGGTCGAAGTCCGGTATCTCGTCCCGCCGCCCAAGAAGGCGCAGTCCAAGATCCGCAAGGACATCACTCCGGAAGAGGCCGCCGAGATCGACAAGCTCGCCGAACTCGCCGGCTTCAACGCCGCGTCCCAGGCATCCCCGGATCCGGTGGACGACCTGGACGACGAAGCCCCCGCCGGCCCCCCCGCATCCCCCGCAAACGGCGTCCGCGTCCTCAGGAAGATCCCGGAGACGGCGGCTCCCGCCGGCCGGGACGGCCGAGGAGCTTCCCCCAGGGGCGGCGCCGGGGCGCACTTGGACGACGGAACCCTCTTCGACGACGAGGAGGAGATCGACGGGATCGGGAGAGGCCGCGACGCCCGGGGAACGGCAATTCCCGCCGGCCGGGACGGCCGAGGGGCATCCCACAGGGGCACCGCCGCGGCGCACTTGGACGACGGAACCCTCTTCGACGACGAGGAGGAGATCGACGGGACCGGGAGAGGCCGCGACGCCCGGGGAACGGCAATTCCCGCCGGCCGGGACGCCCGCAGGATGCCCTCCCGCATGGCCCCCGCCTCCCGCACGAAATCCGCGTTCCCCGACGAGGGATCCCTCTTCGACGACGATGACGACGTTGCGTCCCCGGGAGGCGGGAACGCCCGGGAGACGGCCGCGACACCCGGCCGGGACGGCCTCAGGATGTCCCCACGCATGGCCCCCACGTCCCGTCCGAAATCCGCCTTCCTCGACGAAGGCTCCCTCTTCGACGACGACGTCGAGGACGCCGGATCCTCGCATTCCCCAATGGCCCAGGCCTTCGACGACACGTCGGCCCCGGACGGGCTTCCCGGCTTCGACGACGAGTCCGCAGAGGAGGGCGACGACGCTCCGGCGCACCGGGGCATGCCCATGGACGGCGGCGAACCCGCCCAGAAGGGGGGGCGCACGGACGAGATATGGCGTCCCGCGCCGAGGCGGCCCGGCACCCCCTTCATCCCCTCCCGCAAACTGGCGAAGGCGGCGGAAGCCCAGTCAGGCGACAAGACCACCCGCATCTCGGCGGAAGACTGCGGCACCGAAGCCAAGACGGCCAAGAATCTCGGCGCGCTGAAAGGCGAGATATGGCGCGCGCGTCCAACGCAGCAGGCCGGCCGGGCCGGCAAGGGCGCAACCGGAGGCGGTCAGACGTCCTTCGATCACGGAATGGGCACGCGCCTTGCCGGATCCAGGACCGACGGTTCGTCCACGGGGCAGCGACTCTCCACGGGCGCGCCGATGCCCCCCGATCGGGGCGCCGCCACCCGCATATCCGCGCCCAAGACCCAGGGCGCCTTCGGACATCGTACCGCCGGGGTCACCAGAAAGGACGACGTCCTCGACGGGGACTTCGACCGCAGGGACACGAGCCTCTTCGAAGATGGCGAGTACGTCGATGCCCCCCGTCCCCAGAAGTACGACGGGCTCCTGGACGACGGCCTGGAACCCGCTTCCCAGCCCCCCGCCGCACGGCCCGAACCGGAGAGCAGACCCGCCAATCTGGGCGCGATGACTGGCGAAGTCTGGCGGAAGCAGCAGGAGCAGTCCGGACGGGCAGGAAAATCCGGCAAGCCCGGACTGGCCGCCCAGACCGGACAGCCCCCCCAGTCCCTGAAAGACGGTTTCACCAGAGACGACGACTTCCTCGACACGGACTGGGAGTCCCAAGACGAGGCGGCCACGCCGCAGCAACGCGCCGGCGGCCCCCTCAAGACCGGAATCGGCGCCCCGGGGAAGCCGTCCTCCGGGACCCGGCAGGACAAGCTCGACGACGACTTCTTCGACACGGACTGGGACGGGGAGGGCGAACTCCCCGCCCCCCGCATCCCGGGACCGCACTGGGCCAGAGCCGGCGACGACAAGGCGGAACTCGACGCCGATCTGACCGGAAACCTGGCCCTGTTCAGGCTTCCCCAGTCCTGGCGTCCCTCCAGAAAGAAGATCGTCGATCCCCTCGCCACCGCCACCGCCGACGAGATCGCCGCACGGTTCCAGCTGCCCGGAGCGCTCCCCTGGCAGAAAGGCATGCCGGGAGGCGCCGACACCCGGCTGCGGGGCGTCTTCTCCACCGACGACCGCCACAGGATCGGCTTCAACGTCAAGACCGTCAAACGCGGGGAGAAACTCTTCTGGCACCTGGAACAGCGGGGGAACACGGTCCTGCGCCGCCCCCTGAACGAGAACATGGTCCCCACGGGCAAGGCCGAGGAGGTGCCCCTCACCCAGTTCATGGAGGCCTTCGTCCCGGAACCCGACGTCTACACCCAGGAGGTCCTGCCCGTCCTCCGGGAACTGGCCGGCACCAACGACAGCGCGGACGCCAACAGGACCGAGGGGAACCTCTTCACCGCTGAGTTCGAGTACGCCAGGGCCCTGAAAGTGGACGTGGAGAACATCCGGGCGAACTTCGGCATCGCCATGACCTACCTGGACCTTGGGGACACGGCCAAGGCCAAGGACGTCTTCAACCGGATCATCAGCCAGGAGCTGGGCTTCGACGAGGAGCACAAGCATCTCCTGAACGAGTTCGGGATATCCCTGCGCAAGAGCGAGATGTTCAACGAGGCCATGGAGTACTACGGGAAGGCCGCCGCCCTCGCCCCCGACGACGAGAACCTCTTCCTGAACATCGCGAGGCTCCACCTGGAAGTCGCGATGTACATAGAGCGGGAGAGCCCGATCAGCAGGCCGCTGATCGACAGGCACATCGAGTGCTGCCGGCAGTTCCTGGAACGGAGCCTCTCCCTGAACCCGGGACTGCTGGAGGCCCGGCGCTTCCTGAAGTGGATGATGGACAACAATCTCATCGCTGCGAGCAAGCTGGCCGAACTCGTCCTGCCGCCCTCAGGGGACGGGCCCATGGCCGCTTCCCAAGCGGACGGGGCCTCAGCTTGACCCATTCCGGGCGATCCTCCGACGCCTTGCGTCCCGTCCTGGAAATGGGCGACAGGACCCGCACAACAGCGGAACGTGACGAAAAGACAACGGCGCTCCATCGGCGGGCTTCAAGCCGCCGATGGAGCGCCGTTGTCGGTGCATGGGACCGTGTCCGACCAGGATGCCGAAGAAACGTCAATGGATTCGATGTCGTCCGGAGATCCTGGCGGAAGAAGGTCTTTCGCTATCGTCGAGGTCTGCGCATATGATGACATTTCTCCTAGCGGACGGTTTCGTTTTTACGGCTGTCGCCAAGCGTTTCCTGTTGCGGCGACGTCAAGTGGCCATGCGTGTCCGCAGGTCATGACACATCATTGGCTAGCCGCCGTCCGAAACACCGAACGTGTTTCCATCGTTATCGTCGGAACTCTTCTTCTTTGGATCCTCCTTCCCTTCGATCATCCGTTCAATGGCCGCCACCCGGTCGCTCGTGGCAGGGTGTGACGCCATCGCTATGACGGCCGTCAGACTTGAATAGTTGCTCAGCTTGCTCAGTCCGGTCATCGCCGCCCTCGGATCCTTGTGCAACCTTAACATCATCTGGTATCCATACTTGTCAGCATCGTATTCCTGTTTCTGGGAAAACTGGGATTCTGTGAATCTCTTGAGGAGCTCGCCTGCCTGTCCTCTCGTGAGCGCCACTATTGTTCCAGCATTTCCGCCTACGTTTTCGGCAACGGCTGTCGTTGCCTTAAGCACCGCAGATGCTATGAGCGATGCCTTCATTTTGTCGACAGTATCACCATCAATATAATGTCCGAGTTCGTGTCCGAGAACGAAGAGAACCTCGTCGTCAGTCATGATGTCAAATAGTCCCGTATTAATGCGAATCGAGCCATCTGGAGATGCACTGGCATTTGGCGTCTTGTCGACATAGATCTTGAAGTTGACATTGGAGTCAGGTATTTCACTCCCCAATGTCTTGATAATTTTCTTCAGCCTTCTGTCATACGAGCTTCCTGACTTTGGCATCTTATGCTCTGCATCCGATGCGGCTATCATTTGCGATGCATATGCCGCGACATCCTCCTTCTTGAGTGTCATTGCCTGCCAGGCGTCCCTGCCAGCCTGAATCGCACTGTGGTAATGACAACCTGAAGTTGCAAATACCAGTACGAATGTCAGAATCAAGATTAAACCGAACGGCAATCTTTTTATCCTGGACTCCTTGGGTGACGGTAAGTGGTTGGGGCTGCATTGTGCAGCCCAAAAAGTTTTCAGTTGAAGCTTTAGGTTCCAGTCGTGCGAGTTTGCGTTGTTCGTGTAAAGGTAAAGACGATTTCGTTATCCGTAGCGGTAAACTTGTCTTTCCCGTCAAAAACGGCATCGCAGAAATCCTTCGTGCCAAATCTAGTCGGGTTGCTTCTGATGTTTATTTGCCAATTTCTGGTGTTGGGTTCCAGTTTGTAGCGGACCATCCTGTTTATTTTCCGGTCGCCGATTTGAACCGCCGCACCATCGTTGGTGAGTTCCCATACCCCCTCGTTGGTCTCCTTCCCCCAGTTTGTCTTCGAGTTGACGCTCCATGTCCCGAACAAGGGATTCTGTTCTACCGGGGCTTCATTGACGCAAGCCACCAGAAGTATTGCAACACATAGAATGCAGGCAAGCATTAACAATAAAGACGTATTTGAAGGTAAGTGTTGATGTAACATTTTATGCCTCCAATATATTTTATGGGGTGTGCCCTTATCGTGCTTGTCGTATTGCGTAGGTATAGTCGTTCCGTAGATAGACATATGCCTCGCAATTTGTTGCAAAAATATGCAAATAAAAAAATGAAAAAGCGAACAGTACTCCTTGTTGTATGTCGCAACTATCGATGGATGCACATCAGATTATTGCCATTGACATGTCGTATGAAAAACAATGAAGCGAAAAATTTACAAAACTAAAAGCATATCAGATGTTATAGCAGTTGAGGTTTAATCGTCAGATTCTTGTCAAGTGCAAGATAGCCTTTGACTGCCCTATATATGACCCAAGCACCCATGGCGAGGTAAAGCAAGGATAGCAACCCTGATCCAAGCGCACCGAGCATGAAAGCCAGTATCCCGCCACAAAACATAAATATGATCCAGACTGCGAAGATCGCCCAGCACGTGTTTATCTGATAGGCGCAGTGCGACTTGAGGACCGAGTCTTCATTGAATTCCTTCCGGAGCATATAGTCGCAGATGATGGTGGCAATGGGGAAGAGCACCAGCAAGAGATAAAAGATTTTCATGTACGTGATGTATTTAGCCCTTAGCCCAGGTGTCATTGCCAACTCCAGTTTTTTGAAGTTTCAGGGATGATCAATGAGCCATGTGGATATATTGTCGTTGCCAGGTAGAGTTTTTAGAGCCATCGCTCATTGCTTCATGACACTGTGTCTGCACTTCTTTGTGACGAATTCAGCAGGAACCTCCGATTTAAGGAAATTTAAATATCTTTAGTTGAGAAGCAGGCGGCCTTCGCCGTCGGTGAATTTTTCAAGGATCAGCATTATCAAGTCTATCAATGCCCAGATTCCAATCCCGCCAAAAGTCAGAAGCTGCAGGATGCCCGTTCCCACCTTGCCCACGTAAAAACGATGTATGCCAAGGCATCCAAGGAAGAAGCAAAGAAGTATTGCGACGATCTTGCTTTTACTGCTCGCATTCTTGGAGAGCGAGGCTCCGCATTCAGGGCAGAATTGCGCTGCACTTTCCTGGATTTCATGGCCACATTGTGGGCAGAACATTTTTTCTCCTGTGTTGGAAGTTGAATATAAGATATGTTCCTGTTACTATTGGCTAGATGTCAGTGTTCATTGGATTTGTGCAATAGTTTTGCTCAGTCGCAAAAAAAACATAAAGTCTTACGTCATACCAATGCAAGAACAACATATTTGGAATCTGATGCCGGGTTACAATTTTTGACGTTTTGATCGCCGGCACAATCTCCCTGGAAAAATTTCACCCCCTTTACGTTTCCCATGCGGGATGGACGCGTCACGGATTCGGAACCGGCAGGCCCGAAGCGAAACTCCATCCATTCAAGCCGAGTCGTTCTCCCGCTCCCCGTGGTTCTCTCCCGGGACTGGCGACGCCAGTGCGAGGCACGGACGCAGCAGTCCCCGCCGCACGACCGGGCCCCATGCGCAAAGGGCCATGAGGGTCATGCATCATAGGGTTTGCCTGCATGAATTTATATAATTCCCCCTCCACCCTATGCGGCCAGCTGGGGGAGGTAGGAGAGTCTGCACAGCGTCGCCATCTCCGCCGGACCCATCCCCTGGTAGTG
>JAISTH010000083.1 GCA_031272715.1 Desulfovibrio sp. | reverse complement strand
CCATCCGTTAGATTTACTGCACGCCAAGCTGAACTTCTGACAAGGAGCCGTATGCGGTAGCTCCGCACGTACGGATCTGCTCGGGGTGCGTTCCAGTAATGGACGTGTCTACCGAAATGCATATATCTCGTATTAGCCTAGACAGACGGGCTCGACGACCATAGATTCCTGACAGCCCCATCCCTTTCCGGGATAATCTTGCGCAAAAGCATGAGTATATGCGCTTAATAGTGTATATATGCCTTGTTGTCAGTCTTCTCCCAGGCAGGGCGAAAGAGCGACTTTCCGAGACCGGCGGGCTTGCGGATGGCGTGGATCGCGGGGTGGTGAGGCCTTGCGCTTGGTGCGGATTCCGTACGGCAGGCCGCGCCGCCCGCACGTGATCTTCCTTGATGCAGGGCGGACCAGGCGTCAGGCGTAGACGAGCCAGTCGGGATGCAAGGCGTAGACTTCCGACAAGAGATACAGGGAACCGGTGACAAGAACCGGGCGCCGATCCCCGCTGCCTTGGCTCGGGCCGGTCTCCGACAGGATCCGGGTGAGGGCGGTGGCGACGTTTGGCGCCGTTTCCGCCATGCCCTGCATGTGCCCATAGCCCAGACTCCGACGGAAGCCCGCTACCTCTTCCGGGTCTGCCCCACGCTCGCAGGAAAGCCCCGGAACGAGGACTGGAATCCCGGGCATCGCCTCGGCGAGTTGCGCAAGGCAGCCTCGCCAGTCCTTGTCCGCGAGGCAGGCGTATACGATGTGGGAAGGGGTGATGCAGGCCTCGGCGAGATGGGCGACAAGGGCCTTGGCGCCGTGGGGGTTGTGGGCTCCGTCCAGCAGAATCCGGGGAGTTTCGGCGTCTCCCGGGATGCTCTGGAGCCTGCCCGGGAGGATCGTCGCCGCCAGTGCATCGGCTTCGAGATCCCGGTTTGGGCGCAGGTTCATGCTTCGCGCAAGGGCCCGCCAGGCGGCGAGGGCGAGTGAGGCGTTCTGCCGCTGGTGTCCTCCCTGCAGGCCCAAGGGCATGGTTCCTGGAAGCGGTTCGATGCATTCGAGGGACGTCCGGTTCCTTGCCGCCGCATCTTCGAGGATCTTCAGCGGGACGGGGGATTGCTGGGCGCTGAGGGCCGGCACGCGATGCCGGATCGCATCGGCCTTGTCCGACGCGATGTCCGCAAGCGTGCCCCCGAGCACGTCCAAGTGGTCCATGGCGATGGGGGTGAAGCAGGTCAGATCCGCCTCAACCGCGGTGGTCGCATCGTTGCGGCCGCCGAGGCCCGCCTCGAGGATCGCCACGTCCACACGTTTTTCCCGGAAGATCAGCAGGCAGCAGCAGGTCAGCCATTCGAAGTACGTCAGGTCCTCGGCGACGCAGTCCAGAATGGGAGCTTGTGCGGCCATCAGGCGCGGGGAGACGGGAATGCCGTCGATGCGGATGCGCTCCGCGGGAGAGAGGAAGTGGGGGGATGCGTAGCATCCCGTGCGCAGTCCGTGGCGCCGGCACAACCGCTCCAGGAATGCCGCCGTGGAACCCTTGCCGTTGGTGCCGAGAATCTGCACCGTGACGCAGGAGGGCCTTTCCAGATCGAAACTGTGCAAAGCGCTCCGCATGCGGTCGAGGGTGAGATCCATGTGGAACATCCCGCGGCTCTTGAGCTTCGCGAAAACGTTGGCCACGGCCTCGTCGTCCATGGTGGAACCTTCCTGAAGGGCGGACGTCCCCGGGGCAGGCTTGTGGGGAGGTCCCTGCATCGCCTCGCATCGAGTGTCGGGAACCGGGTCACGCAAGGCGGCTGTCATCGTATGGAGGGCAGGAGCGGGAGGAGGCGTTCGAGCCAGAGGGCATAAGCCGCCGGCAGCAGGTGGACGCCGTCCTGGTTGTAAGGTCTGGCGAGGCGGCCCCGGTCGTCGGCCATGGCTCCATGCAGGTCCAGGAAGACGTGGCCCTCGGTTGCTGCGGCCGACCGCAAACGGTCGTTGAAGGAGCGGACGATCTCGTTGGCGAGGTCGGAGTCTTCCCAGAGGAAGGCCGTGGGCAGCAGGGAACAGACGATGATCCTGCATTCCGGGAGAGCACGGGCGATGTGGGCCCTGATTTCGGCCTGGGTCGCGAGGAGCCTTTCCTCGAAGGCGATGTCCCTGGCGAGGCCGTCCCCTTCCCAGGCGTCCCAGCCTATGAGGTCGTTGATGCCGATCATGAGCACGAGACAGTCCGGCCGTGTGGCGATGGCCGAGTCGACGCGGGCGAGGACTCCGGCTGTGGTGTCCCCGTCGATGCCGAGATTGACCACATCGTGGTCGGGCAGGGCGCGGTTCCAGTCGTTGCGGAAGGTCAGGCTGTCTCCGAGGAAGGTGATGCGCATGGGATGGGCTCCCGGGAGGGTGACGCCAGGGTCGCGGCGGGGCGGGATGGAAATTCCCTTGGATGTCGGCGGCACTCTTAGCAACCCGCATTGCAGTGTGTCAAACCCGCGGGCGCCCGGCGTCCTTGGCCAGCCCGCAGTGGGGAAGTCCGTCGCGCAGGTCTCCCTTCACGCCTTGGAATGCGTGGACTGCGGCGCCGTCCAGCCCCTGACCGGGATTCCAGAAAAAAATTCCACGATCGGCCCACATTCGCTGCGATGGTCCAGATTCGCTGATGGGTTGTGCTGGTGGATATGTCTGGATGCACCGAAGCCGTCTCGCGGCCTCGCAGACGGCCTGGCATCAGCGTGAGGGATGCCGGGCACAAGGCGTTCCGCCGGAGGAGTCCTTCGACGGAGTCGGCGGCATCCTGCAATTTCCGCATCCAGAGCGGCTCGGCGGGATTTGCATCAAGTCGGGTGTCGACTGCCAGCACAGCATTTCACGATAATGGACCAACAAGGGCCTATCGTGGAAACGCCTCGGCGCATGATCCTCTCGATTTGGAGTCGACACGGCCATCGGATCGATTCGGACGCATCCCATGACCCGCACGGGAAGCAGGGCGAACCCCGTCGCGATTCTCATTTTTCGTGGCGAAAATTCTCTTTTTTCGCTGCGCCCCACACGCCCCATGGGGCACGGGGAGCAGGGCGATTGCACAAAAAATCGCCTTTTCGCAGCCTGATGCAGGAGGTGCATGGCATGGCAGCCCCGTGCCGAATGACTCGTGCCGGGTGCCCACCACACTGGAAGTGGCCATCGGGTCTGCCCCCGAGGCGATCGTCCGGAAGTTCGAGACCATCGCAACGGCGAAGAAGTCCGGTTTGGGGGCCGGTTTCGGCGCCAGTCATGGGATGCCGTGGGGGAGGTCGCGGCAATGGGAACTTTTGGACGCATCATCGGCCCTGCGCCTTCTCCTCCCGGAAATTCACGGCGATGGAGACGTCGGTGCGCTTCGGCGGCGGAGGCACCTGCCCCATGCCCCGCACGGCGTTCATGGCGGCATCGTCCAGATCGGGATAGCCGCTGCTCCTTGCCACCCTCGCCGAGCCCTGGACCACGCTTCCGTCCACGTCCACCGTGAACGCCACCGTGGTCACCCCGGTCCAGCCCTTGACCCTGGCCTTCACCGGATAGACGAGACGGGAGCGTAGAAGGAGCCCGAGTTCCGCGAGATACTTCCGCATGGCGGAGGCCTCGGCGTCCTCCCTGCGCACGGTGCGCTGCACCTGCTCCTCGCCACGGGGGACGTTCCGGTCGATCCTCGGCCGCGCCTTCGAGGGCGGAGGTTTAGGTTGCTCCATCGGCACGCTCTCCTTCTCGGGCTCCGGCACGGGAGGCGGAGGCGGCGGGGTCTCCTCCTCGGGTTCCGGAGGCGTCTCATCGACCTTGTGCCGCTCCTCCACCTGCACGTCGCTCAGCATCCCCACGAGATCCATCTGCAGGGTCTGCACGTTTGCCGGAGGCCTCGGATGCCAGACCAGCATGCCCCAGGCGATCCAGAGCACGAAGGGCAGGGCGTGGAGCATCGCCGAGAGGGCGAGGCCGCGCGTCAGGGTGCAGCGGGTGCTGCTGAGACCTGAAGCCACGACGATGCCTACCGGCCCGTTATCTCGGTCTGGACCGCGACCCGGGAGAAGCCGAGCTGCTTCAGCAGATCCGCGACGTCGATGAAGCGCTGGAGGGCCACCGTCCTGTCCGCCCGCAGCAGATACGCCGTGTCCTTGGGAAGCGACGCCAGCCTGCCACGCAGCTCCTCGATCTCCACGGCGTCCCCCTCGTGGTGGACCACCCCTTGGGCGTCGATCTCGATGGTCACCCGCTGGCTCGTGTCGGGCTCGCTCGCCGAGGCCTGGGGCAGCTGCACCGGGATGCGCCCGGAGGCGATGAAGCTCGAAGTGGTCAGCACGATGGTGAGCAGCACCAGCATGATGTCGATGAAGGGGATCATGTTCAGGGTGTCTATGGGCCCGTCATCCATTGCCATGGCGCATCTCCCACTGGAGCGTCAGCACCCGCGCCCGGCGGCGCAGGACGTTGTAGAGGGTCACCGCGACCAGGGCCACCAGCAGCCCCACCGCAGTCGCCTTCAGCGCCAGGGCGAGGCCGATCATGATCTTCCCCGTGTCGATGGCCGCGTCCAGCCCCATGCGGTAGAAGGTGAGCATGATCCCGAGGACCGTCCCAAGCAAGCCCAGATACGGGGCGTTGCTGGCGATGGAGGCCAGCACGTGCAACCGGTCCGTGAGGGCGAGTTCGAGTTCCCGGGCGTCGTCAACCTTTCCGACGTCCAGCCCCCGGTAGAAGCACCACCGCTCGATCCCCACCCCCACGGTGACGACGCTCAGAAGCGCCAGGAGCCCGATCACCCCGTAGTCAACCAACGCGTCCAGCCATTCCATGTCGTCGATCCTCTCTTTGGAGTGCGACCCTCACCTCAGAAACCTGAGGAGGGTTTTTCCACTATATCCTCGGCCCCGCGGGCATTTCCTTGCTCGGGGGCGCCGTTTCCAGGCGTATCGACCGACTCGTTCTCCGGCCGGCCGCTTCCGTCCCGGGGTCGATCGGCCTCAAGGCCGACCGATTTCATCCAAGGCCGGCTTATTGCAGCCAAGGCCGACCACTTCGTCCCTGGACGGCTGGCCCGGTCCCATGGATGACCGACCGCTCTGGTCCCATGGTCGGCCGCCCTGGCTCCCGCGGATCAGAAATTCAGCATGAACAGCAGCGACACCCCGGTCTGGGGCTCCCGCTTCAACTCCTCGGGGTATGTCCCGATCGCGTGGTACAGCTGGGCCTTCACCGAGAGGGGGCCGCAGGTCAGGTAGTAGCCGAGGCCGATGTCCGTCAGGGCGTCCTGATGCTTCACGACGCCGATGGGCCGCTGGTAGTTCCAGCCCCCCTGGTCGACGAAGGCCCCAAGATAGTGCTCCACCTTCCAGACGTCCGGAAGCCGGTAGCGGAACTCGGCGTTGAACACGTACCCGTTGTCGCCGCTGATGGATTCCCTGTACGCCTTGACGCCGTTGGAGCCCGTCACGTTGAGCTGCTCGCTGGAGTCCAGGTTCTTCCCCAGGGACTTCTGCCCCGCCGCGGAGAGGCTCAGGCTGAACCGCTCCGTGAAGGACACGTTGACCATGGCCTCCGCCGAGAGATAGGTGAAGTCCCCCTCGTACCGGTACCCCTCCGCGTCCTCCTCCCGGTCCTCGGCCTGTGGGAAGTGGAAGTTCCCGTAGGTGAACCCCGCCCCGACCCTGGCGTACACCGGAAGCCCCCAGACCGTGAACCAGTTCTCGTTCCGGAGGGAGAGCTTCCCGAGGGTGCTCTGCTTGCGCCTGACGAAGTCGAAGACGTCGTACCGGTCCTCCATGTTCTTGCGGGCCACGTTGAGGCTGGCATAGAGGTTGTGGGTCGCGCTTCGCACGATCGGGTAGCTCAGCGTCCCCTCGAAGACGTCGGACTTGCCCCGGGCCTCCAGATCCTCGAAGTCCTCCCCGAGACGGTAGTCCACCCGGGAGTAGCCGAGGTCGAGACGCAGCCCGTTGGCCGAGAGGGGGAAGGCGTAGTTGATGGCGAAGCTCTTCAGCCCGCCGGTGTCCGAGGTGAGGCCGAAGATTGAAAGCTTGTCCGCGAGCCCCAGGGGGGAGTTGGCCTCGGCCCCGCCCCCGAAGCGCCACCTGCCCGTGTACCTGGATCCCATGTTGTCGCTCATGAGGAAGGCGCCCACGCGCTTGCCCTTCGGCACCTGGGCGAAGAAGTCCGTGGTGCCCGGCGTCTGCCCCGGTCCCATGCTGAGGGTGGGCTGGGCCGCGCCAGGCATGTCCCCGATGATCAGGACCGCACGCTCGAGGTCGCTCCTGTGCACCGGGCGTCCCTCCGCGAGGTTCGCCCGCAGGGATCGCTCGAGGAGCCAGTCCCGCACGGCGGAGCTGTTCTCGAGCCCCGTCGGGCCGTAGGATCCCACGAGTATCCTGATCGTGATCACCCCGTCCGCGGCCTTCTGCTTCGGCAGATAGGCCCGGGCCACCACGTAGCCCTTCTGGCGGTAGAGTTCCGTGACCTTCGCCGTGACCTCCTCCAGCTGCCCCAGGGTCAGGTCGCGGTTCCTGTAGGGCTCGAGGATCTTGCGGATCTCGGCCTCCTTTATGAACTGCACATTCTCGAGCCTGAAATCGTTGACGTGGATGGTGGCGCCGCCGGCATCGGAGGGCTTCCCGGGGGCCTCGCCCCCGATGTCCGTGGTCTGGCGCTGGGGAATGGGCGCCGGCCGGGCGCTCTGGGCCTCCTGCATGGCCGAGCCGATGTCGGGGCGGCGGACGTTGGGGATTGCCGCGGCATGGAGGACGGGCGGCGAGGCGAGGAAGGTCGCGGCAATCAGAAAGACAAGTATGATGACGGGGCGCATGGCGGCTCCTTTTGTGAGGGGGCATGGTGGGACGGAGTTGGCCGGGGCCGCCCGGCGCGATTGCGCATGCCGGGCGGCCCTGACTGGAATTGGAACGGCGAAGTCTGGAGAGACCGGTCTAGCGGCGGCGGGCCGCCTTGCGTCTGGCCCTTTCCTTGGCCTCCTCGTCGGTCAGGCCGGCGGGGTCGGCGTCGTCAGCGTCACCGCTCAGGGCGGAGCCTGCCCCGGGGCCGGATTCCGCATCCGGTTCGGCGTTGGCGTCCACTATGTAGGTCACGCCATCGGCGACCACCGTCTTGATGCTGGCGGTATAGGTGGTCGTCATGTTCGGCCCCATCTGGCCGATCTCGTCCAGGTTGCGGATGGCGTCGGAGAGGGAGACGGGGGTGGTGCGCAGACGTTCGTCATCGTCGGATGAGTATTCCTTCCTGGCTTCGGCGGTCAATTCCGTGGCCATATTGAACTGGGATACCGACACGGGAGAGGCTTCCTCGATGGCTTCGTTGCGGAGTTGCTCCTGACGCAATTGTTCCTGACGCAATTGCTCCTGACGGAGTTGTTCCTGGCGCAATTGCTCCTGACGGAGTTGTTCCTGACGAATCTGCTCTTGATGCAGTTCATAGGCTGCGACAGGGTCGTAGCCTTTTAAGATTGCGGCTTTAGCGTAACTGTCAGCAAACATTTCTGCATCAATTGCTGATACGTTTGTACCAGTAACATTTGGACTTGAGGTTGAATATGCGCTTACATATGCGGACAAATTTTCATTGTTCCAATAGGAATTCGTTATTTCTTGATTTCCAGATAGTGAACCAAAAAAAGCACCAACGTAATTTGAATTGCCATCGACATTACCATTGAAATATGAATTAGTCAATAACCCGGAATTTTTATTTGTAGTATATGGAATTTGATGTCCTATAAGTCCACCAACTCGAGTGCCACCATGTACTGTTCCTTCAACTGACACAGAATTTATCTGTGCCAATGCGGACAGTCCAATAAGACCACCAACATAAGCAACATTTTTTGCAGTGATATCTATTTTGACATCTACGTTATTTATTATATTTGCATCACTCTGAATATTATTATGTTCTGTAAATGCACCAATTATACCACCAACTCCGCCCTTGGTAACCGTCCCATCATGCTCAATACTACCAATAACATCTGAATTATTTATTGACAATGTGGTAATACCAGGAGTTGGCAGGGTACTCGCTTTAACATAGCCTATCAATCCGCCAATGGTAGCCCCTACAGCCGTAGACGTAGTGGTAACATAGTTGTGAATATCGCCATAAAAATAACTGGAATCTAAAACAAACTGACAATCCGTTTCTTGTGGATTTAGTTGGCCGACTAATCCGCCATAACTATTATGGGATTCCGCAGCAATATTTGCTAAGACAAAAGAGTTCTCAATGGTAGCAGTATTTCCCCCTGTTATATATAATAAGCCAACCAAACCACTTCCAGAAAGGATATCTATATTTTCAATTTTGCCTGTCTCTGAATAATCCTCAGTTGTTGTTAGCTTCTTGCCACTTGAAGCATTAGGCCAAAGAAAATATGAATTAGATATATTTATATATCCTGTAAGAACTGTTCCAACGAGTCCACCTTGACCTTGTATAGCATCATGAGATATTACCCTACCAATGAAACTCACATAAGACAAATTACTACTATTGGCACGGCTAACTATTCCGGCATAACCATAGTCTACAACATCTGCCTTGACTAAAACATTAGACATATTTGATGTGTTGATCAAACCTGCAATTCCACCACTGGCGGAGATTTCGCCTGAGAGATAGATATTACTAATAGTAGTTGATGTGGCTTTGCCTACAAGCGTTCCGCTAAAGTCTGAGCCCGCATTATACATTTTAAGAACTGCTTTAGCATTTACTAAATTTATATCACGAAGAACACTTTGAGCTTTAGCTTCACCAATTATTCCTGCAAATCCTGTAATATCATTACTAGTGCCAACAATAGTAAGGCCCGTTATGTCATTTCCAATGCCCGTCAGAGTACCAGTAAATTCAGATATCAGTGAATTCTTGTTAAATGTGCCGCCAGCCATATCATTAGCTATTGCATAGTAACCACTTACAGGAGTGGATCCAGCATCTCCATCTAGTGCGTCAAGCTGTGCTATGTTATGAATAAGTGTATATGTCTGTCCATTTATTTTCAAGCCATTATTATTACTTGAATTTGTAAAGATTATTTTACCATACACTCCACCACTTGTATCTTGAATTGCTACAGGGCTACCATCTACAAGTTCCGTTCCTGCGTAACTTGCTTTTGTGCGTATATTATAGTCTCCACCGAACTCCATTGCAAGCACACCTGATGGGCCCGTAATTGTAATCGGGGCATTTATATTGATATCGTTGCTGGCAATTAATTTCAACATTGTGTCTACCCAAGTGATCTCGTCATCAATATTGATATCTCCATTCGCAGCATTGATCTCGAAGTTGTTTGATACTAGGGCATCACTGAATTGCTTACCTGTCATATTTCCGCCAGATGCGGCGATGGTATAATTCTCTGGGTCAATCAACCATGTCCCGGTCTTCCCCTTGGCCGACTTGGTGGTGATGTTCGCGCTGTCGGCGATCTTCACGGTCTTTCCGCTGGTCTCGATGAAACCGCCGTCCCCGCCGTCCGGGGCCGAGGCGTCAAGGGTGCCGGCGATGTTCGCCGTGCCGCCGAGGGCGTTCACCTCGATGGACCCCTTCAGGGGTTCCTCCCCGGTGATGTCCGCGAGGGTCCGGGCCTGCACGATGCCGTCGGTGTTTACCTGGGCGCCCATGACCTCGTCCGCACCCTTGGCCGTGAGGATGACCTTGCCTCCGTCGGCCACGATGGCGTTTTTGTTCTCCACCAGGGCGTTCAGGGATCCCTCCTCGATGCTCACGCTCACCAGGGAATCCCCGTTGAAGTTCAGGGTCGCCTTCTCGGCCCCGTTCATGGCAACAGTGCCGCGCTTGGCCACTATGACGCCCTCGTTGCGCACCTGGTCCCCGAGAAGGGCCACGTAGCCGCCCTCGGCGACCTCGATGCGCCCCATGTTGACCACCTCGCCGAGGCCGGAGTTGTTGCCCTTGAAGGTGTACTTCCCGTTCATGAAGTCGTCGTCGGCGATGTCGAGGGTCGAGGCGACGAGGCCTGCGGTGTTGATGCTGGCGCCCTTCGTGATGGTTATCCCTGCGGAGTTCACGAGGAACACCTTGCCGTTGGCGTTGAGGGCGCCCTCGATGAGGCTCCGCTCGTTGCCGGTCACCCGGTTCAGGGTCATGGACCGGGACGAGGGCTGGTTGAAGTTCACGGTCTCCGCCGGCGCGATGGAGAAGGTGCGCCAGTTGATGACGGCCTTGTCCGTGGACTGGTTTACGTTGGTCGTGGTCCCCGACTGCTTGATGTCGGCGGCCCCCCTGACGACGTTGCCGCCGGTGGGGGCGGAAAAAACGGTCAGGGGCAGGAGCAGCAGGAATGCCGCGAGAAGCCACGACGACGGGCTTCCTGCAATGCGTTTTGCGGACATGGGGGTTCCTCCAGGGATGCGGATGTACGAAAGGAGGCCCTCGGACGGATGGACATGTCCGCCCGGGGTCTTGAGTCCGGATGAGACGGGAAAGGGATGGGGGGGAGGGATGTCTGGCGCGCAACGCCAGAGGCCGCGCGGACTACTTGGCCAGCGCGGTCGGGGAAAGGAGCGGAGCTAAGGTAGGTAGGTAGGTAGGTAGGTAGGCAGGTAGGTAGGTGCAAGAGTCGTGCCGACCCTGCCCTCCTACCGGCATGCGTGTCACCGCCTCATTTCCGCGGCTGTCCATGCTCAGGCACTCCCCCCACCAGCGAGTGTCTAGATTTTTTCTAGACATCTCGCGATACCTGATTCAACGTCGATGTATGGCAACCAATCTGACCGCAAAAGGCACTGCACGGTTTTCCATAAAAGCGTGCACATCCATTCACCGTCCACGAATGGCTCGTTCCATCGACACCTTCTGCAACGGCAAATTTAGTTTGCCGTTGCAGCGACCTACACGAAAACCTCCATTCTCGTGACAAGTGTTGCACCTTGTCACGATTTTCAACGGAATCGTGTCAACCCGAAGGACTTGTCACGATTTCCATCAGAATCGTGTCAATCGCCCCAGACACGATGCAGAGGCCTTTGTAGGGCCGTTTCAAGACCTTGTCAACAAAAGCTTTGCACTTTGGCTAATCATTTTTCAGATTCGGTCGATAGCAAGAACTGGCGTGGATATCCGACTGGCGGACCACCCTGTGGGAGGGGCCGCGGGGAGGGACGGAAGGAGGGGCGGGGCGAGCCCGGAAGGGCCGAGGGATCGGTGAGGGGATCCCGGAGCCACAGGCCTCGGACCGAGGACAACCGAGGTGAAGACAGGGCAGGGCGGTGATTGCCACAAGCCCGCCCACCCCAGAAGGCACTCTCCCGACTGAAGGCTGCGGGCCGGCATCCCTCGGGAGGGCGGCGCATCCTGGAACATGGAAGGCCGCTCCGACCATATAAAGACATCACCTTCGGCTCCGCGGATCGTCCAGAAGGAGGCCAAAAAGGCACGGGGCCACCGTGGAAACCGGAGCGGACATGACGATGGTCGCCTTCCATGCGCCCAGAGGCATCACGCGCGAGCCGAAGGGATCCACCGCGTTGCGATCTCGGCCGAAAACGCCGGACAGAAGGGAACGGCAACCTCGAAAAAATGTCAGGATCCTTGACGGAAGGCGCCGAGGCGATGGAGACACTACGCGTGCGGCACGGATCGCCACGTGTTGCGTTTTCGCCCCAGATCCTCGCGGCCTCTGCAGCGCCTTTCGCAAAGGACGGGCGTGCCGGCCGTCCTTTCATGCGACCGCCCTGCACGGGAAGTCCCCGGCTTGAGTTCCGCGGCATCCTGACCTATAGCAGGCCGCGACACGATCCGGCCGTCGCGGAAGGCATCGCGCCCTCCGGCACCGGATCCCGACCGTGTCCCCGAGGAACGCTCCGTCATCCGCCTGGCCCTGACGCCGGCCGCGTCGTTCCCGTCCGCACAAGTCTCTGCAACCGAGGTGCCCATGCCCACGAAAAAGGACGAAGACAAACGACTCTACAAGCCCAGGAACGCCTGGGAGCAGGCGGACGCGGAGCAGCGCGCCCGCGTGCGTGGCCTTGCCGAACGCTATCTGGCCTTCATCTCCGCCTGCAAGACGGAGCGGGAGACCGTCGCATACGTCCAGGACCGGCTGGCCCAGGCCGGCTACGGGGATGACGCCTCCGGGGACAGGGTCCTGCGACCCTTCCGGGGCAAGGCTCTCTTCGCGATACGCAGGGGCGCGAAAAGCCTCGCGGAAGGCGTCAACATCATCGCGGTTCACGGGGACGCCCCCCGTCTCGACCTGAAGCAGCGCCCCCTGGTGGAGGAGGCCTGCATCGCCCAGGGCAAGACCCACTATTACGGCGGCATCCGCAAGTACCAGTGGCTGGCCCGCCCCCTGGCCATCCACGGGACGGTGGTGCGGCAGGACGGGACGGTGGTGAGGCTGTGCATAGGGGAGGAACCGGGGGATCCGGTCTTCTGCATCGCGGATCTGCTGCCCCATCTCGCGAAGAAGCAGGGATCGACCCCGCTGAACGACGTCTTCGAAGGGGAGAAGCTCAACATCGTCATGGCCCACAGCCCGGCCGTGAAGGAGGAGAAGGCGCAGGACGCCGGGACGCCTCCGGCTGAAGGGACGTCCGAGGCCGGGAAGGACGAAGCCAAGGACGAAGCCAAGGACGAGGGGGAGGGCAAGCCGCGGATACGGGAGCATGTCGTGGCTTTGCTCGAGGAGCGGTACGGCATCGTGGAGGAGGATCTGGTCACCGCCGAGATCCAGGTCGTGCCGGCGGGACCCGCGCGGTTCGTGGGGCTGGACGGGGCCTTGGTGGGCGGCTACGGCCAGGACGATCGCATATGCGTCTTCCTCGCCCTCGAGGCCCTGTGCGCCGTCGAGAATCCCGACGCCCCCTGCGCCCTCATGCTCTGGGACAAGGAGGAGATAGGCAGCGACGGCGCCACCGGGGCGTCATCCCGCTTCCTCAGGTACTGCATGGAGGAGGTGGCCGCCGCCTGGGAACCGGCCGTGTCCCCCGGCCGGATGTTCCTCGAGAGCCGCGCGGTCTCGGCGGACGTGCAGGCGGCCCTCGACCCGGACTTCGGCGAGGTGCACGAGAAGAACAACGCGGCGTTGCTGGGGTACGGCCCCTGCTTCTCCAAGTTCACCGGAAGCGGGGGCAAGTACGGGGCGTCGGAGGCCGACGCCGAGTACTTCGCGGCGATCCGGGGCCTGCTGAACGCCCGCGGCATCCCTTGGCAGGCCGCGGAATGCGGCAAGGTGGACCAGGGGGGCGGGGGCACGGTGGCCCTGTTCCTCGCGGCCTACGGCATGCGGGTCATCGACCTCGGCCCCGCCGTGCTCTCCATGCACAGCCCCTTCGAACTGGCCAGCTGCGTGGATCTGTGGTGGACCCTCGAGGCCTACAGGGCCTTCTACGAGGCCTGCCGCTGAGGCGGACCGTCAGATGGCGGTTCGCTCCCGGACGGCCTCTCGCGGACGCGGGGCGGAAGGTGCGGCCCCGTGCGTCAGGGGCCGCGCCGGGACACGGTGATGGGCGGCATGACGTCGTTGGACAGAAGGATCCAGGCCGGACCCTTGGCGTCCAGATGGCTGGCCACGAAGTTCGCGTGTTCGTCGGCGCCGCAGAAGACGTCGATCCGCCGGCCCTTGATGGCGCCCCCAACGTCCTGGGCGAAACCGATGCCCCGGAGGGGGCGCTTGCCCCTCGTTTCGTCGGGCGCGTTCACCGCGTAGGCGACGACCGATCCCAGGGGGATCTGGCTCCGTGACGTGGCCAGGGAGAGCCATGGCGTCACCTCGTAGCCCATGGCGCCCGTCGGGCCCTTGTCCCCGAAGCGGAAGAAGACGTAGCTGGGATTCTCGTTGAGAATCTCCCGCACCCTGTGGGGATTGTTCCGCAGCCACTCCCGCTGCTCGAAGATGTGGCCCTGCCTCAGCAGGCCCTTCTCCCGCATGATCCTGCCGGAGCTCTTGTACTTGTGGCCGTTCTGGCAGTCGTAGTTCACGAAGGCCTGGGTGCCGTCGTCGAAGAGCAGGCGTCCCGATCCCTGTATCTCCAGGAAGAACGAGTCCACGGGATCGGCCGCCCAGGCGAGTTCGAGCCCCCGTCCGGCAAGAATCCGCCCCTCCTCGATGGAACGGCGCGTCGGGGAGCGTTTCGAGCCCCGGCCCTTGTTGACGCGCTTGATCTCCGGCGGACATCGGTAGATGGGCTGCTCGTAGCCCGGCTTGCGGGTGCGGCTTGCGCGGATCGTGGGTTCGTAGTACCCGGAATAGCTGATGCCGCCGGGGATGGCCACCCACTGGAAATTCTTCTGCAGGAGTCCGGGGTCCGCGTCCAGTTGCGGCAGCATGTCCATGAGGCGCGTGAGGGTGCGGCCGAGCTGTCCCCACGTGATGACCGTCCCCCCTTGGGTGACGACGACGGCCTCGGGGGGCTTGTTCGAGACGTAGCGCAGGGATTTCTGGAGGACGGGGCGCATGTCCTGCCAACTGGCCAGTCCCTGGTTGCGCGGGTTGAGCCACTTCACGAAGAGGTCGGGGCTTTCCGCGATGGAGACGGAGGGGCCGAAGTCCACCGTCGGTGGCTTCTCTTCGGGCTTCTTGCCGCACGCGACGAGGGTGCACGTGAGCAGCGCCACCAGCAGCAAACGGCCCGCGAAGGACGCCAGGCCGTTCATCCGCAGACAAGGAGGAAAGAGACAGTGCACGATTTTCCCGCTCCCGATGTTGTCCTGCCCCACAGGGTCTCCTATGGCGAGACCGATGCCATGGGGGTGCTGTATTACGCCGAGTACCTGCATCTGTTCGAGCGCGCACGCAGCGCCTACATACGCCACTTCGGCGTGAGCTACGCCGACATCGAGCGGCGAGGGCTCTTCCTGCCGGTGCGCGAGGCCCAGTGCCGATACCGCGTTCCGGCCCGATACGACGACCTCGTGTTTGTCCGCGTTGCAGTCAGCGAATGGGGTCGCGCATCGCTGCGCTTTGTATACGAGATGTTGGCGGAGAACAAGAAAACCCTCCTCGCCCAAGGGATGACGCAACACGCCCTCGTGAACGGCGATGGGCGTCCCGTGGGCGTTCCGGGCTGGTTCAGGGATCTTTTCCTTGATCCGGAGGGGAATCCCCGCTCCCCTGCCCCCAAAACCTGAGATCCTCGTCCTCCGGCCACAGCACGGGACCGGACTCCGGAGCGGATCCTCCCCGTCCTGTCCCGGCGGACGGGGCGGGGACGCCTTCGTCCCGGGCGGGACGGTCGCCGTCCCGAGGCTCCGGGGGCGCCGTCTTGCCCAGCGCCTCCCGCACCCGGGCGTCCAGATGTCTCATGAGTTCCCCGATGTCCGTGAAGCTATGCTCGCCTCCCGGGCCGGAAACCGTCCACTCGGGGCGCCCCTGCAGGACCTTGCCCGTGCGCCGCAGGGCCTGGGACGGCTGATCGAGGGCGATGGTCCATCGGCCCGCCGGGATCTCGACCTCGAGCCGCGCCCCCTGCACCTCCACCCCGGATCCCTCGGGGGCGTCCGCAAGCCTGAGGATGTCCTCCGCGGCCGCCCGCGCCACCTGCATGTTGTCCCTGAAGGAAATGCCCCGCAGGTCCTCCTCGATGTGCGTCTGCTGATCCCTGATCTGCTCCAGGTATTTCGCCCTGTCCTTGTCGAGGGTGGTGATCCCCCGCCGCATGAGGCGGAAGCAGAGAACCAGCCCCGCGACGATGGCGATGAAGGCCGCTGCGAGTTCGAAGGCCATTTGGGATCCGCGGGCCGTGAGGCTCCGCCCGGGTTCAGTAGGCGACGGCGACCTGCTCCCCGGTCCCGTCCTGGGAGCGCCGCGCGATCTCGCCGATGCACCACGCGTGCAGGTCGAAGGCGTTGATGCGGTTGATGGTCTCCTCGACGACGTCCGCCGGCGTCACGAGGACGTAGCCGATGCCCACGTTGAATATCTGCAGCATCTCGGGCCAGGAGAGCGCCCCCGATCCCTTCACCCAGTGGAAGACCTGGGGGATGTCCCAACTGCCGAAGGACAGTCTCGCCTCGACCTGCATGGGCAGCATTCGGGGGATGTTGTCGTAGAAGCCGCCCCCGGTGATGTGTGCCATGCCCTTGATGGGGATGTCCCGGAGCAGGGATCGCACGGTCTCCACGTAGAGGGTGGTCGGCGCGAGCAGGACGTCCTTCACGGTGGCCTTCTCCATGCCGGGAAAGCTGTCGTCCGGCTGCAGGCCGCTCTCGGCCAGCAGCTTGCGCACCAGGGAGTAGCCGTTGGAGTGGAGCCCGGAGGAGGCGATGCCGATGATCCTGTCCCCCACTTGGATGGAACTGCCGTCGACGAGTTTTTCGTTGTCCACGATCCCGACGCAGAAGCCGGCGAGATCGTATTCGCCGGGGCCGTACATGTCGGGCATCTCCGCGGTCTCGCCCCCCAGCAGGGCGCACCCGATGGAGCGGCAGCCCCTGGCGATGCCGCTGACGACCAGCCGGGCCGTCTCCTGCTCCAGTTTCCCGGTGGCGAAGTAGTCCAGAAAGAAGATGGGACTGGCCCCCTGCACGATGATGTCGTTGGCGCACATGGCGACGAGGTCGATGCCCACCGTGTCGTGCCTGTCGAAGGCGAAGGCAAGCTTCAGCTTGGTTCCCACCCCGTCGGTGGATGCCACCAGGACCGGCTCCTTCATGCCGCTCAGGTCCGGCTGGAACAGTCCCCCGAATCCGCCTATGTCGGAAACGACGCCGCGGGTGTGGGTGCTGGCGACCAGCCCCCTGATCCGGTCCACGAACGCGTTGCCGGCCTGGATGTTCACCCCTGCCTCGGTGTATGCCTTCGCCCTGTCGAGATTCATATTGATGTCGCCTGCCGTGCTGTGTTCCGCAATCGCGGGGATGGGATGGATCGTGTCACAACGCCCCCCTCGAGGGGGACGGTCCGTCGGCCGAGGGGGATGCCGGTTGCCCAGCATAGCACGTTTTCCCGTCCGTCCCAAGGGGCGCCACCGCGGCCCGCTCCAGGGCGCCGCGGCGTTTTTCCGCCTTGTCCCCTCTTTTGCGTGGCGGTACACGGGGCATCGACGTCTTTCCTCGATTCCGGGCCGATTGACGGATTGCCGCGAATCGGACTATGCTGCCAGATGTTTTTTTGTTGAAGGGCACCCTGGCCGATGTCGAGGCCGTCCCGCAAAAGGCCGGTCGTTTCCGTCGCATGCAGGGCACGCGTGGGAATTCGGCGCGACTTCCTGCGGGACGGGATCCCGCAGGCGTCCGCACCCTGCAGGACGCGGGACGCGTGCCGGACCGGTCGAGGGCGCATCGTCCGCGGATCAATGCCCCCCGTCGATTGCGCACGCGAGCATCCTGTCGCCGACGCTCCCCTGCGTCCCGCCATGCGTGGCGCGGCAAGGGTGCCCAAGGGAATTTTCAGGAAGGAAGTCCATGTCCATCATGTTTCGTCTTCTGGCAGTGTGCTGCGCGATTTTCGGTGTCGTCGGCAACGTCCGGGCCGAGGGGGATTGTCGGCGATGCGAGTCCGGCGACGAGGCGGCGCTTCGACGCGACGCCGGCGCCGGCGGTTTCATCAGCACCACGACGGGCCAGCCCGGCGGCATGGGGACCTGGGTGGATCCCGCCACCGGCGACATCATCACCAGCGTCACGGCGCCGCCCGCCAACCCCGGCGACGCGAAGAGCCACGGCGACGTCTTCGTGGTGCCCCTGCCTCCGCCCCCGCACCATGCGCGTCCCCCTCGCGGCGACGATGGCGTGTCCACGGGCGGGCTCGGGCTCGGCCCATGGGAGTCCCGGAACGCCGGCCCCCATGGCGGCGCGGTGAGCGATCCCGCATCCCCGCATTTCGTCGGTGCCCAGAAGGGCGAGACGCCTCCCCCCGACTTCGTCGGCGCCTCCAGAGGGGGGACGGGAGTTTCCGCCGGAACGGCCCGCGGGTCGGGAATCCATGGCGGGACCCGGACTTCCGGTGCCGGAGGTGGACGATGAGAGGGGCGCTCTGGGAGAGACTCGTCGACGAGAAGGTCGTCCGATGCAAGCTGTGCGCCCACGGCTGCCGCATGAAGGACGACCAGAAGGGGCGCTGCGGGGTGCGTGCGGCATCCGACGGGAGACTCGTTTCCCTTGTTGCCGACGTGGTGTCC
Source organism: Desulfovibrio sp. (assembly GCA_031272715.1). Lineage (GTDB taxonomy): Bacteria > Desulfobacterota > Desulfovibrionia > Desulfovibrionales > Desulfovibrionaceae > Desulfovibrio. The sequence goes on along the minus strand of JAISTH010000083.1, from coordinate 59,828 downwards.
AGCGTGCAGATGGATCCGGTGGAGAAGAAGCCCCTCTTCCACTTCCTGCCCGGCACCCAGACCTATTCCATCGGCAGCGTCGGCTGCAACTTCAGCTGCGCCTTCTGCCAGAACTACACCATCTCCCAGGTGCCGCCCAACGGCGTCATCAGGGGCAAGCACGTGGATCCCGCGGAACTCGTCGGCCAGGCCGAGAACTACGGCGCCCCCTCCATGGCCTTCACCTACAACGAGCCCACCGTGTTCTACGAACTCGTCAGCGAGACGGCCAAGCTGGCCGAGGTGGCGGGCATCCGCTGCCTGCTCGTGAGCAACGGGTTCATGTCCGAGCACTGCCTGCACGCCCTCGGCCAGTTCATCCACGCCGCCAACATCGACCTGAAGTCCTTCCGCGACTCCTTCTACAAGGACTACTGCGGCGGCCGTCTGGAGCCCGTCCTGAAATCCCTCAGGAACATACGGGAAATGGGCTGGTGGCTCGAGGTGACGACCCTGGTCATCCCCGGCGCCAACGACAGCCCCGAGGAGATGCGCGACATCGCGAGGTTCATCCGGGACGAGCTGGGACACGAGACGCCGTGGCACCTGTCGGCCTTCCATGGCGCGTACAGGTGGGCGGACCGCCCCACGACGCCCCTGACCACCCTCGACATGGCCTGGCGCATCGGGCGCGAGGAGGGCCTTTCCTACGTCTACGTCGGAAACGTCGCGTCGGCCATCGGCAGCAACACCTTCTGCCCCAAGTGCGGCATGCTGCATGTGGAACGGCGCGGCTACCGGACGCGCGTCCACGGCACCGCCGGGGTGTGCTCCTCCTGCGGCACCGCGATCCCCGGCGTCTGGCGCTGATGCTTCTCGTCTACACCGGCGAGGGCAAGGGAAAGAGCTGCGCCTGCGTCGGCCAGGCGCTGCGGGCCCTGGGACAGGGGCTCAGGGTGGCCTTCGCCCAGTTCCTCAAGCGTCCGGGGCAGGCGGGGGAACAGCGGATGCTCGCCGACCTGCTCGGGGAGAACTTCCTCGCGGGGGGGCTCGGATTCTTCCGGGAGGAGTCGGAGCGGCCGGTGCACAGGCGGGCCGTCCTGACCACGCTGGAATGGGCGCTTGCGCGGTGCGGGGCCCTGGACATGCTGGTGCTGGACGAGGCCGTCTACGCCCTCGATGCGGCCCTGCTGGCGGCGACGGAACTTGAGTCGGCGATGGACGCCTGCGCCCTTGCGGACTGCCATCTCGTCCTTTCCGGGCGCAACGCCCCCGGATGGCTCGTCGAGCGGGCCGATCTCGTGACGGAGATGCGGGAGGTCAAGCACCACTACCGCAGCGGCGTCCCGGCCCGGCCCGGGATCGAGTTCTGAGGCCCCCGCCGGTTCGGGCGGCCGGGCGAACCCTTTCGAAGCGAGGACGGAAGTGCCCACACGCAAGCCCGGGACGCCCCCAAAGGAACTGCGGGTCTACGTTGCCGCGTCCTTCAGGCACAAGCACGGCGTGCGGCTACTGTGCGCGCGGCTGCGGGAACTCGGATGGACGGTCCTGGACTGGACCGAGAAGGCCGTGCCCCCGCCGGGACTCACCCCGCTGGAGCGGCGGCAGTGGATGGACACGGACACCGACGGGGGACAGGTCTACGCCTTCTGCCGCGACGCGTGCCTCGGGGCGGATCTGGTGATCTACTACGGAGCCTCGGGGCAGGACGCGGGCGTGGAAGTGGGGCTCGCCGCGGCCGCCGGCGTGCCCGTGCTGGGCCTGCGAGGTCCTCTCGAGGGTCCTGGGCTCATGGTGCACGGCGCGGTCAGCGCCTGGGCGGACAGCGCCGAGGCGCTTCTGGACGTGGTGACGAAACTCGGAGACTTCGCCCGGGGCGGGGACCTTCCCGATGTCCGGGAGGATCCCGCGGCCCATGCCGTCTGCCAGGCGTACAGGCGCCGCTGCGGACATTGACCGGGCGGCGGGGGCCCGCGGCTTGCGGATCGCCCGGTGCCGGTTTCCCCCACGATGGCGGAGTGCCTCCAGGGAACCTGCAGCATTACGCGTCGGGAGCCAGAAAAGTCCGGATGCCGTTCAACTTCTTTAAAAAATTCAGGAGGTCGTTATGACGGATAGAGAGAGATCCAGGCTCAAGGAATATCTTGAGGGAAAGACTCACGAGGAGTTGCTGTCCCTCTTCTTAAAATCTTGCGAAGAGGATGACAGGCTCGCAAGTAGGTTGATCAAAGATGCAAGGTTGACGAGTAACACCCCAGATTTAACCGTAGAGTATCTCTGTAACAAAGTCGAAGAGATATACAAGAACCGAGACAAGGTTTGTCCAAGGTTCGCTGAGTTCAATGAAGAGCTCTACCAATTGATATCTAAGGGAGAAGGGGATGCGGCTCTCAAGGTATGCGATGTGATCTTGAAGTATGCCTACACGTTTGTTACCGCTGAAAACTGTGCGCAGTCCACATGCATTGAATTGGAGGAATCCATTTTAATGGCTACAATCGCCATCGAGGCATCCTCAATGTCCCATATAGACGGTCTCATCCATGCCATCGAATGCGATTCACGCGTCCCTGACTGGCTAGCGACATTTGACGTCTGGCTTTATGAAATGGCGTCGAAGGAGGATTGGAGCATCGTCGCCGACACATTGATAGCTCGCCATGCACTGGATGGGGCGTACACGAAGGAGCTCGTGACCGAGTATCCCGATGTCGCGTGCGATCTCGATATGTGGGTCGCGATGGCCCTGAATTACGCTGGCAGAGTAGATGAAGCCAGGGCTCAAGGCTTAAGGTGAAGGGTATCCCAATGTGACCTGAGACGACATAGTCGTCTACCGATGCGTCCGTCTCCTCGTTACCTTTCACCAATGGTCTTGTCTCGGACTTAAGGATTGGGAGAGATACGGCACCAATCTTCAGCTGCTTTGATACGTGCGTGCCACAAGTTCACGTTGTCTAGGTTGGCGGCCGTCTGAGTCTGATGTGAACTCCTGGATGGCAAATTACGCATGGTGGCTTGCCTGTTGAAACCGTTAGCGTTTTCCGGCCCGATGGAGAGGAGGCTCTCGTGGATTCCGCAGCCTTCTGCGACGTGCGTTCCGAAAAACACTAAATTTTTCCCTATTCCATTTACAATTATGAGGTCATCATGAAAGGTGATGAGAGATTCCAGATCAAGGCTTACCTGCAGAGAAAAACTTCTGATCAGTTAGTGTCTCTGGTCTTGAAGTTCTGCGAGAGCGACAAAAATGCCGCAAAAAAACTTCTCGACGAAGCGCAACAAAGGGAAAACGATGCCAATGCGAGCATCCAGTTCCTTTGCGATAAAGTTGAAAAGATGTACGAGAACAGGGAGGAGTATGTCCCTAAATTTGAGGAAATCAAGAAGAAGCTGAAAAATTTGCTGTTGAAGGGGGAATGGGAAGCTGTCCTCAAAGTATGCGATGTGATATTGAAATATTCCTGCACGTTCACCTATGATTGCTATTATCCTGAGGAAGCATACGATGAATTGGTGGAAATCTTCAAGCTGATTCCCCAAGCCATTGAGGCATCACCAATGTCTCTGATAGATGGGCTCATCTATTGCATTGAATGTGACATACGCGCCCCTGTCGAGCTATCCCCCTTCAGCGAGTGGTTCGACGAGAAGGGGACAGAGAAGGACTGGAACATCGTGGCCGAGACATTGCTGGCCCATCTTGCCGAGGGCGAGTCGTACACGAGCAAGCTCGTTGCGAAGGATCAGGACATCCCGGAAAGGCTCAGGCATTGGGTCGGGGAGGCCCTGGCTTTCGCCGACAGGGAAGAGGAAGCCATGGCGTATGGCTACAGGCCGATTGGATGGGATCCCGATGCCAAGACGGACTGATCGCATGTCGGCGCGTCCGTCTCCCCGATGCATTCTTGCCAATGATATTTGTGCCTGAAATTGGAAGATATATGAGTCTGGGGGCGACTGCCTTTGCGTGCGCTTACAATCTCATACGAGCGCAGATGGCTGCCGTTGCGTCTCATGTGAAATCGTGCTGGACGAACCAGGCATGAAAGGTCTGTCGTCGAAACATTGCCGTTTTTCCTGTCCGGTATCGGGGATGCTTATGCGGAACATGCCCGCTTCTGTGACATTCGTCCCGAAAATAGACGATTCAACAAATCCCGATTCAAATTAAGGAGTTTTCATGACAAGTGACGAAGAATCCAAGATAGTAGCGTATCTGCAGAAAAAAACTCCTGATCAGTTGCTGTCCTTCATCATGGAAATGTGCAAGAAGGACGACAAACTCGCAAAAAAGCTTCTCGATGAAGCACGGCTAAAAAACGATATAGATGCGATTGCACAGCGTCTTTGCGATGGAGTAAAGCGGATGTGCGAGAACTTAGAGACTGCCGATCCGAAATTTGACAAAATCTATAGTGAACTGCTCAAGCTTCTGGAAGATGGGGAGGGTGACGCTATCCTCAAGGTGTGCGATGTGATCTTGAAGTATTCCTTCATGCTCATATACGATTACGACTTCGCAGACTCCATCCTTGAAGACTTGGTGGATTGCATTGAATTGATTCCTGAAGCTCTAGATGTATCCTCAATGTCTCATGCCGAGAGGCTAATCTTCTGCATTGAATGTGAAATGCGTGCCCCTGGCGCAACATGCAGCATTTTTTGGCTCTACACTGAAGAAAATGGGACGGAGGATGACTGGAATATCGTTGCCGATGCATTGCTGGCCCGTCTTGAAGAGGGTGACTCGTATGCGAGGAGGCTCTTGTCGGGACATCCAGGACATACCGGACATGCCGATGTCCTGGATAAGCTCAAGTTTTGGGTTGGCGATGCCTTGTTCGTCGCCCACAGGGACGAGGAGGCCAAGGCGCATGGCTACTGGAAGATGAATTGAATCCCGTGGGTGCGGCCGAAGACGGCATGATTGTCTATCTGTGCATTCGGCGTGGCCGTCTTCTCGGTGGCTTTTCGCGAACGACATTGCCTTCGGCTTTGGAAACGGTCCCCAGAGTCTTGGAAAAGTTGCCTTCGACTTCGGAAACGCTGCCCATGGCTTTGGAGACATTGCGCATGGTGGAAACGTTGTCCATGGTTTTGGAGACATTGCCCATGGTAAAAATGCTGCTCATGGTTTTGAAGTGTTGGAAAAGAGTGCCGTATTCGTTTTGATTCGCCTTCACTTGTGCCCATAACTCCATGCTGTCGTAGATGACCTTCTTAGAGTCGGACGCGAACTCCTGCTTGGCAAACCACGCAAGGAAGGCCTGCCGGTCGAAATCCACGAGTCTCGCCGGGACGCCCTGTTCGAGCAGGCGTTTCAGAACCTGCGCCGTGATGGTCTGGAAGAACCCCAAAGGCTCGGGATGCTTTATGCCGTACACGTACGTGATGTCCTTGGAGTCCACGACGTGAAGCAGTCCATACACGACAGGTGCGAAATCCGCCTCGCTTACCCCTCTCTCTCGGGCTGTCACTCGTAAATTTTCTTTCAACATCTCGTAAACTTTGAGGGATTCCCTGATGTGCCCTTGCACGCGATTGGCAAATGTGCGCTCCTCGCTGACCAGCCATGCTTCAGCCATATACGGAACCACACTGTTTTCGTCTTCCCACATGAAGCTGGGATCGGGGGCGTCAGGGACCAGGCCAATTTTCATCAGGTCCATGAACGTCATCCCTATGGCCTCGCAGCGCCCACGGATATCCCGCCACGTGGGTCTTCCCTTTGCATCAGCGGGACGCAATTGGGCCAATCTCCATCGCAGCAGAGGTTCAATCAGACGGTTGATAGTTTCGCGTATGAGTTGTCCCATCGTGATGATCCTGGTTCTTCCGGTCGGGGAGTGTCAGTCCGGCCGACCGGTTCGTTGAGGGAGAAATGGTGTATTCACCGCCATGGCCGTGAAAGGTTGCCGTATATGGTCTGGCGTCTGGCCCGTGCGGGACGCCAAGTCAAAGGAAGATTGCAATCGGCGGCACGGGTCGGCGTGGTCGTCTATCGGCGCATTCGGCGTGGCCGCTTCCTCGGCGTTTTGGCGACGATTGTAGGGTCTGACGGTGGGAGAATCAGGGGGATGGTGTCGCCCATGGCTTTGGAATCGATGGAGTTGTAGTGCTCGTCTTCACTTGCCCTCACCTGCGTCCATGTCTCCATGCAGGCGGCGATGGACTCCTTCGTGTCGGTTGCGAATTCCTGTTCGTCGCACCATGCTAGGAAAGCCTGTCGGTCGAAATCGACGATTCTGGCTGGGATGCCCAGTTTGACCAGGTGTTTCTGAACTTGATCAATGACTGCTTGATAGTACCTCACAGGCTTCAGCTTCTTCACTGTGTATATGTAGGTGATGTCTCTTGGGTCCACGACCCGAAGCACTCCATATGCGCCAAGTTCGCATTCAATATTATCGAATCCTTCCTCTTTGGATTTCTTTTGGAGCCCTTCAATCCTTCTCTTGTACTTCTTGATGAATTGCTTGGTGAGATTTTTCACTTGATTATCGAATGTAATCTCCTCGGCAACCAGGAATGTCTCCACCTCAATCGGTATTATCCAGTTTTCATTCTGCCACATGATGCTGGGATCGATGGAGTCCGGGGCCAAGGTGGGCTTCACTAGTTCCATCAGCGTCAACCCCATGGCCTCGCAGCGTTCCCGAACCTCCCGCCATGTAGGGCCATCTGTTGCGCCGGCGGGGCGCCTTTTGGCCAACTGCCATCGTGCGAGGGATCTGCCGATACTGAAGAGTATCTTTAGCAAAAAATTTGCCATTTTAATGATCTTGGTTCTTCCGGTCGGGGGCGTCAGGCCGTCCGACGGGTTTGTGGAGTGACGGCTTTTTGTGGAGTGACGCTTCCTGCGTCGGCAGATTCGAGGGTCATTGTTCGCGGCGGATGCTGACATCGCCGTTTCGGCGGTCCCGCTGTCCTTGTGGAATCAGAATTCGAAGAGATGCTCGAGATCCTCCCGCGTCAGGGACTTCCACGTGTCCTGGCCGGGGATCACGGCTTCCGCCATCCCCCGCTTCGAATCCTGCAGATTCACGATCTTCTCCTCCACCGAATGCTGGCAGATGAGCTTGTAGGAGAAGACCTGGCGCGTCTGCCCGATGCGATGGGTGCGGTCGGTGGCCTGGCTTTCCACGGCCGGGTTCCACCACGGGTCGTAGTGGATGACGTAGTCGGCGGAGGTGAGGTTGAGTCCCGTGCCGCCGGCCTTGAGGGATATCAGGAAGATGGGGATCTCCGCGTTGTCGTTGAACCTGTCCACTTCCGCCAGGCGGTCCCGGGTGGACCCGTCCAGATAGCAGAAGGGGATCTCGCTGAACTCCAGCCACTGCCGGATGATGTGGAGCATGCGCACGAACTGGGAGAACACCAGCACCTTGTGGTTCCCGGCCACGATTTCGGTCACCATGTCCTTGAAGGCGTCGAACTTCCCCGAGGGGAGGTTGTTGCTGAAGCCGGGCAGGTCGATCTTCAGCAGCCTCGGATGGCAGCATATCTGCCGGAGCTTGAGCAGGGCGTCCAGGATGGACATCTGGCTCTTGCCCATGCCCTTTTCGGCGACGTCCGCCATGACCTGGTCCCGGAGCTTCTTGGCGAGGGCGGCGTAGAGTTCGGCCTGGGCCTCCTCCATGGCGCAGAAGGTGACGTTCTCCATCTTCGGCGGAAGATCCTTCGCCACTTCGGACTTGGTGCGGCGCAGGATGAAGGGGCGCACCCTCGAGCGCAGATAGTCCAGCGACTCGGCGTCGCCGTCCTTGATGGGCTTGACCACGCCGCGCTGGAAGGCGTGCTGGGAGCCGAGGAATCCCGGCATGAGGAACTCGAACAGCGACCAGAGCTCGAAGAGGTTGTTCTCGATGGGGGTCCCGGAGAGGCACAGCCGCATCCTCGCGTTGAGCCTGCGCACGGCCCGGGCCGTGATGGTGTTGGGGTTCTTGATGTTCTGCGCCTCGTCGAGGATCACGGTGTCGAAGGAGAACTTCTCGATGTCCTCCAGGTTGCGGCGCAGCAGTGCGTAGGTGGTGATCACCAGGTCCGACTCCTCCACCTGGGCGAAGAGGGAGACGCGGCGGGCGCCGTAGATGATGAGCCGCCGCAGGCCCGGCACGAACTTCTCCGCCTCCCGCTCCCAGTTGGGGAGGACCGAGGTGGGGACCACGATGAGGTTGGGCCCCTTGTGTCCCTGTTCGGCCAGATGCTGGAGGAAGGCCAGGGTCTGGACGGTCTTGCCCAGGCCCATCTCGTCGGCGAGGATGCCTCCGAAGCCGTATTCGGAGAGGAAGTTCAGGTATGCGAGGCCCATCTCCTGATAGCTGCGCAGCGTCGCGTGCAGTCCAGCGGGCGCGTCGATGGCCTCTATCCTGTCGAAGTGCCGGATGCGCTCCCGCAGGTCGGCCCAGAAGGGATCCGTGGCGACGTTGGGCACGTCGTCCAGGATGTTGTCCAGCACCGGCGCCTCGTACTGGCGGAAGATGCGCTGGGGGGGCTTGGAGGGGTCGAAGCCGAGGGCCTCGAGACGGTGGGCCAGCTTGGTCAGCCACGCCTCCGGCAGGCTGGTGTAGGCCCCGTCCTTGAGCTGGACGTAGCGCTTCCCCCGCATCCAGGCCCTCCATATCCGCTCGATGGGCAGGGACTGCCCGTCGTAGTCCACGGAGATGTCCAGGGAGAAGCACTTGTCCTCGGGATGGGAGATGAGACGGGCCACGACGTTGGGCTGGGAGGTGTGGACCTTGTAGCGGTGCAGGGCCTTCTCGCCGAAGACCCGGTAGTTCTCCACGAGCTTCGGGTAGCTGTCCAGGAGGAAGGCGATGGCCTCCTCGGGCTCGAGGAACCAGAGCTTCGTGGATCTGGCCTGGAACCCCATGGAGGTGAGTTCGCCGATGAGCGCCGCCTCCTCGGACTGGTCCCTGCGGACGAGGTAGGTCTTCCCCTGGTAGGCGTAGCTGCCGGTCTGGAAGTCGGGATTGGGGCCGTTGATGGTGAATTCCCCGTGCTTGGTCTCGTAGATGTTGTCCACCTCGAGGGTGAGCAGGCTTCCCTCCTCGTCCAGGAAGAGCTTGGGGTTGAAGGTGGCCGGCTGGAAGATCGGCGCCATGAGGCGCAGGAACTTCTGGGGCTGGTAGAGTTCGGTGGCGGGGAGGTGGGCCCAGACGCGGTCCAGGAATTCCGATATGTCGGGGCTGGGCACGACGGGGCGGTCGTGGACGAGCTTGTGGATCAGGGCCTGGGGAAGGCTGGTCTGCACCGGGTAGAACTTGCGGCGGAAGCAGAGCCACAGGGGCATCTGGCCGTGGAAGGTGACCGGGGCGCGCCGGGCGTGCCAGTCGTCGTCCTCCGCGTCGTCCTCCTTCTCCTCCTCGTCCCTGGGGGGTTCGACGGTCACGGGGGGGCGGCCCTCCCGGACGAGGAGCACGTCGAAGCTCAGTCCCTTGTCCACCAGCTTGGGTCGCAGCTTCAAGGCCACGGACATGGTCTCGATCTGGCAGGGGATGTCCGTGTCCTTCCAGAGCAGGTAGTACTCGTCCCGTATGGCCCAGAAGAACCAGGAGATGAGGCCGTTGGGCACCTCGATCCTGTGTCCGTGGTAGTCGAGGTGGCGGCCGATCTGCTTCGCCACCAGGGGGAGTTGGGGGGAGTGTTCGCACCAGTCGGGATTCTGGATGATCTGCTCCAGGGTGACCTCGGTGTGCACGGAGGAGATCCCGGACTTGTTCTGCCGGCTGCGGAAGAAGGAGACCAGCAGGCGGCCCTCTTCGGGGTGGAGCCGGAAGATCAGGTAGTGGCGTCCCGGCTCGGGCTCCATCTGCGCCGAGAAGAAGAACCTGAAGGTCTGCTTCCATTCGGTGGTGGCGTTGGCGTCCGACTCCTCCGCATCCCCCTGCTCCTTGCGCAGTTCCTCGAGCAGGTAGAGGCAGAGGGCGGCCACGTGGCTGCAGGTGCCGGAGAAGGCGTCGGAGCAGTTGCAGCGGGCCTGGTGGCTGCGGTCGGTGAGGGTGAGGGTCAGGGAGGGGGTGTAGTTCTGCAGGTCCTCCTCCCCCTGGATCGTCCCTTGTATGGTCCAGGTCTCCCCTTCCTGGACGGTGACTTTTTGCAGTCCGTTGCGGGAAAGGATATAGTGGCCGGCATCGCGGATGTGCTCGGGGACGTTCTCCTGAAGGAAGGCCCGACACATCTCGGACGCGATTGAATGTTCGGCGCGGCTCATACATAAAAAATACCACAGGGATGTCGAAAAAGGCAACCGGAGACGGAATGTGCACGGGAGATGACGCCCTCGGGACGTCGATTCTCGGGGGTGTGGCCCGGCTGGCGGGGACGCTTCTGCTGACTGCAGCGCTCCTTCTGCCCCGCGGGGCGGCGGGGGGCGACGACGTGGCCCCGGACGGGCCGCGGTCCGCGGTCCCCGAGGCGTCCGCCCCCCAGGCGCCCGTCTCCCCGGACGGCCCTCCCGACGACGGGGACCGGATTCTTTTCGGAACCATAGGCGAGGCCTCGAACCTCATCCCCTTCCTGTCCACGGACGCCTCCTCCCACGAGGTGTCCGGCCTGATCTTCGTGTCCCTGCTGCGCTACGATCCCGAACTGCGCACGGAGCCCTGGGCCGCGGAGTCCTTCAGCGTCGAGGACGAGGGCAGGCTCCTGCGGTTCACGCTGCGCAAGGGGATCCTCTGGGAGGACGGCAAGGAGCTCACCACGGAGGACGTGGAGTACACCTACCGCATCGTGGTGGATCCGGCGACGGCGAGCCCCTACGCCGACGACTTCATGCGGGTCAAGGAGCTGCGGGTCCTGGACAGGTACACCTTCGAGGTCCGCTACGAGTCCTTCTACGCCCGGGCCGTTGAGTCCTGGATGGCCTCCATCCTGCCGAAGCACGTTCTCGAGGGGCAGGACATCCGCCATACCCCCTTCTCCCGCAATCCCATCGGGGCCGGCCCCTACCGTCTCAAGAAATGGGAGGCGGGCAGCAGCATCGTGCTGGAGGCCTCCCCGACGTATTTCATGGGCAGGCCCCACATCGACCAGGTGGTCTACCGGGTCATCCCCGACAGCGCCTCCATCTTCCTGGAGACCAAGGCGGGCCGGCTGGACTGCACGAACCTGAGCCCCCTGCAGTACAGGCGCCAGACCTCCGGCCCCCCCTGGGACACCGAGTTCGGCAAGTACCGGTACCTCTCCTCGAGCTACGTGTTCCTCGGCTTCAACCTGCGGCACCCCGTCCTCAAGGACGTCAGGGTGCGATGGGCGGTCTCGAAGGCCATGAACCGGGAGGACATCGTGCGGGGGGTGCTGCTGGGGGAGGGGGAGCCCGCCTTCGGCCCCTACAAGCCCGGCACCTGGGCCTACCACCCGACCCTGCGGCCCGTGGCCCAGGACGTGGAGGGGGCGCGCAGGCTCCTTGCCGAGGCGGGTTTCGCGGACACCGACGGGGACGGCATCGTGGAGCGCGACGGCAAGCCCCTGGCCTTCACCATCCTGACGAACCAGGGGAACGAGCAGCGCATCCTGACGGCCGAGGTGATACAGTCCCAGCTGCGGGCCGTGGGCATCGACGTGGCCATCCGCACCGTGGAGTGGGCCGCGTTCATACGGGAGTTCGTGCACAAGGGGCGGTTCGACGCCATCATCCTGGGATGGACCATCTCCGTCGATCCCGACATACTCCCCATCTGGCACTCCTCGGGGACGGTGGAAGGGGGGCTGAACTTCATCGGGTACGTGGATCCGGAGGTGGACGACCTGCTGACCAGGGCGGCCCAGACGCCGGACACGGAGCGGCGGGCGGAGCTCTACGCGAGGTTCCAGGAACTTCTCGCGCGGGACCAGCCCTACTGCTTCCTCTACGTGCCCAACGCGCTGCCCGTGGTGCAGCGTCGGTTCCGGGGGATAAAGCCGACCATCGCGGGCATCATGTACAATTTCGACGAATGGTGGGTGCCCCGGAACCTGCAGCGCCATTCGCTGCAGCAGTGAGGGGGAGGGCCGCCGGCGGGGCGTCGGCGCATGGCTTGGGGGCGGACGCGGGGGCGGACGCCGGACGGGACGGGCAACACCGGGGCTTCCGGTAGGAGGAAGGGCGCATGAAGGACGGCAGACGGACGAAATTCATCTTCGTGACAGGGGGGGTGCTGTCCTCCCTCGGCAAGGGGCTGGCCGCCTCGTCCCTGGGGGCCCTGCTCCAGACCCGGGGGCTTTCCGTGACCATCCAGAAGCTGGATCCCTACATCAACGTGGATCCAGGCACCATGAACCCCTTCCAGCACGGGGAGGTCTACGTCACCGACGACGGGGCGGAGACGGACCTGGATCTCGGGCACTACGAGCGGTTCCTGGCCGTCCCCATGTCCCGGAAGAACAACACCACCTCCGGCGCCATCTACAACACGGTCATCGCCAAGGAACGCCGCGGCGACTACCTGGGGGCCACGGTCCAGGTCATCCCCCACATCACCGACGAGATCAAGAGCCGGGTGCTCTCCCTGGCGGAGGGGGAGGAAGCCCCGGACGTGGCCATCATCGAGATCGGCGGGACGGTGGGGGACATCGAGGGGCAGCCGTTCCTGGAGGCCATCCGGCAGCTGCGCTCGGAACTGGGGCGGGACAACTGCCTGAACATCCACCTGACCCTCGTCCCCTACCTGCGGGCCGCCGGCGAACACAAGACCAAGCCCACCCAGCACAGCGTCAAGGAACTGCTGTCCATCGGCATCCAGCCGGACATCATCCTGTGCCGGTGCGAGCACGTCATCCCCAAGGAGATGCGCCGCAAGATCGCCCTCTTCTGCAACGTGGACGAGGACGCCGTGTTCGCCGCCGTGGACGTGGACAACATCTACGAGGTGCCCCTGCGCTTCTACGGGGAGGGCTTCGACCAGAAGGTCGCGATCATGCTGCGCCTGCCGGCCCGCAACGCCCATCTCGAGGCCTGGGAACAGCTCATGAAGGACTTCCGGGACCCGAAGGGCCGGGTGACCATCGCCATCGTCGGCAAGTACGTGGAACTGCACGAGGCCTACAAGAGCCTTCACGAGGCGCTGGTCCACGCGGGCGTCGCGAACCGCGTGGCGGTGGACCTCAAGTACGTGAATTCCGAGGAGGTGGATCCGGGGAACGCGGCGTCGGTCCTCGCGGACTGCGACGGGGTGCTGGTTCCCGGGGGCTTCGGGTACAGGGGCGTGGAGGGGAAGATCGCCGCGATCGGGCACGCGCGGACGCGGAAGGTCCCCTTCTTCGGCATCTGTCTCGGGATGCAGTGCGCCGTGATCGAGTTCGCCCGCAACGTGGCGGGCCTTCCGGGGGCGAATTCCGAGGAGTTCGACGAGTCGGCCCCGGACAAGGTGATCTACCTGATGGGGGAGTGGTACGACTTCCGCAGCAAGCGGGTGGAGCGGCGGGACGCCGGCAGCGACAAGGGGGGGACGATGCGGCTTGGCAGCTACCCCTGCACGGTGGCGCCCGGCACCCTGGCCCATGCGGCCTACGGCGCCGACCACGTGGACGAGCGCCATCGCCACCGCTACGAGTTCAACAACGCCTACAAGGACAGGCTGGAGGAACTGGGGATGCGCTACAGCGGCACGTCCCCGGACGGCGCGCTGGTGGAGATCGTGGAGCTAGAGGGGCATCCCTGGTTCCTGGGGTGCCAGTTCCATCCCGAGTTCAAGTCGCGGCCCATGCAGGCCCATCCCCTGTTCCGGGAGTTCATCGCCGCGGCGGTGCGCCGCGCGTCCGGGGAGCGTTCCGGGACCTGAGGGGGGGGGATCCCGATGGCCGGAGCGGCCCTTCCGGGGGACCGTTCCGCGTCGCGGCCGGGGAGCGTCGCGACCCCGGCGGGCCCGGGTCAGCGCTGCCGCGTCGCGCCGAGGTCCTCCAAGACGGCGTCCAGACGTCCCGACAGCACGAGCGCCAGTTCGACCTTCCGGGCGGGACTGGCAAAGAAGCCTCGATGGGACGCGCGTATGCAGGGGGACGAGCGGGGTGCGCCGTCGCCTCCCGGGTGCAGCATGATCTCGACGACGTCGTCCTCGCCGCAACCCGCGGCCCGTATGGCGGCCAGCGAGGCACGCAGACGGCCCTCGTCCATGCATCCCCCGGACAGCACCCCGCTGAGCCAGGCGTTGTGGGGCACGCCGCGCCGTTCCAGCATCCTCGCAAGTCCCTTCGACCATCCCGCGAGCAGCGCCCTTCGGAGCATGCCCGTGACCCGGTTCCGGAAGGGCAGGGGCGCGGCGTGGGGCGGTTCCAGGGGAAGGCGGACCCACGCCGGGGCGTGGGCGGCGAGGATTCCCTCCATGACCTCGTCGAGTTCCGGCATGGCGTGGACGTGCAGATGCCCGTCAAGCCGCAGGTCCGGGGAGGCGCCTCCGGGCCGGTAGCGTCCCTTGAAGGCCTCTATCTGCGCCTCCCACTCGGTGCGCACGGCGGCGAGAAGCGTCCTCCTGCCGCGCCCCGAACTGGCCGCGAGCCGGCTCCACAGCCCCGCAAGGCCGTGCCTGAAGAAGCCGTCCGGCCCGACGAGGCAGGCGACGTCCTTCGGCGGGGCGACGGCACGTCCCTCCAGCAGATTCAGGTGCAGGCACGCGCGGACATGGGGCATCCCGGCGAGCCTGTCGAGGCTTTCCCCGGCGCGTTCGCCCCCCATGATGACGGAGGTGGAGGCGAGCCTTCCCTCCCCGATGCACGCGAATATGTCCCGGGTGACGTCGGCGGTGAGGCCGCAGTCGTCGGCGTGGGGGATGCACTTCATCGGACGGTCCGGGGTTGAAGTCCGTGCGCGGCTCCCGGGGCGGATCCCCGTCGATGCGCGGTCACGCCCATCCCCAGGGATGCCGGCGTCCCCCGGGAATTTCCGCCTCTCTCCCGGACCCCCTCCCGAAGAGCCGGCGGCATCGGCTCAAGGCGTATCGGACGCCGCGTGGTCGGCGCTCTCGGCGGTGTCGCTGATCAGGTGGCTGGGTCTGCCCTTGATCTCCTGGAACGTCTGGTGGATGTACGTGGAAAGCACGCACAAGGCCGTCATGATGGCGCTGCCCGTCAGCAGGACGAGGAGGATGACCGTCGTGAACCCCGTGGAGGCGTTCCCCTGGATGTGGGTCCAGATCGCCTCCCCCCCGACGACGATGGAGAAGATGTAGAAGATCGCCGTCAATCCCCAGATCAGCAGGATGGGCTTGCTGCTGAAGGAGGTCATGGAGTCCACCGCCAGCGCGATGCGCTGGGACACGGACCATCTGGTCTGGCCGTTGACGCGGTCCGGCGGCTCGAAGAGCACCTCGCCGTGGCGGAAGCCCATCCACGCCGTGATGCCGCGGAAGAAGCGCTTGCGCTCGGGCAGGGACTTCACCGCCTCCACGACCCTGCGGTCCAGCAGCTTGAAGTCGCTGGATTCCTTGAGGTCGCATTCCGTCAGGGCCTTGAAGCAGTTGTAGTACCAGTTCGCGAACAGGCGGCTGCCCGAGGATTCCCGCTGCCGGACCGCCTTGCGGGCGTCCACGATCTCCACGTTCCCCTGCGCCCAGATGTCCAGCATCTTCTCGATGAGTTCCGGGGGGTGTTGCAGGTCGCTGTCCAAGGTGATCACGACATCGCCCTTGGCGGCGGCGAGTCCTGCCGCGATGGCCGCCTCCTTGCCGAAGTTCCTGCTGAACCGCAGGCACCGCAGGTGGGGGCGGCGCTCGGTCTCCTGGCGCATCCGCTCCCAGGTGTCGTCGGTGGAGCCATCATCGACGAGGATGATCTCCCAGTCGAGGCCCCGGGTCGTCCGGATCCGTTCCAGGACCTCCATGGTGGCCGTGAGGAAGGGGCCTATGTTGGAGGCCTCGCAAAAGGCGGGGCTCACGACGGAGAGAAGTTTCGGTCGATCGTTCTTCATGCGGTGTCGCATCCTTGGGGCGGACGGCGCCTTGTCCCGTCCGTCACTTTGCCACAGACCGGGGCGTCAGGACAAGCGCGGGAACCGCCCCGGCTCCGCGCCCTCCATGGAATCCCGCGGGAACGGCCGCGGCCGGGCGTCCCCCGAGGGACTCCTACCACATCTCCGCCTTTTTGGGGTTCAGCGGCTCCCGGCGGATCCTTCCGCCAACCCCGACACCCAGCGGTCCACGAAGGCGGGGTATTCGCCGAGGCCCTTGCGGACGGGCACGACCTGGAAGCCCGCCGCCTCCAGCCCTTTCTTCCAGCTGTCCTCCCCGTCGCCGAAGAGGTCGCTTGCGGCGTGCTCCCCCGCGACCGTCATGAGCGGTGCCAGCCACACCTTTTTCACGCCTCTGGCCTGCAGGGCGTCTATCACCGACTGCCTGTCCATGTCCCCCTCCACCGTGCCAACGAGGGCGTTGGCGTCGCGGCGCTGCAGATAGTACTGCATGGCGGGGTAGAACACCGCGGACCGGTGCGGGGATCCGTGCCCCACGAAGACGGCGGCCTCGCCGGCCTTGCGTTCTTTGAGGGTCTCGAGGAGCATCCCGGCCACCTTGTCCAGACTTGCGGTGTCGTGGACGAGCGGGGGGGCCACCCGGACCTTGCGCAGTCCCTTCGGGAGCCCTTCCAGGGCCTTGGCGGCGTCCAGCAGGCCTTGGTACTCTTGGCCCGGGATGATGTGCAGGGAGAGGACGGCGACGTCCTCCGCGCCTTCCGCCGCGAGCCTCGCCAAGGCCTCCAGGGGCGTCTGGCGCCCGTCGGCGGCGGCCAGGGATCGGGCCGTCCACGCCCAGCGTATCTCCCTGCCGGGGAAGACCTTTTTGGCGGCCTCCTCGACGTTTGCGTAGGACGTCCGGGCTTTCACCGCGCTGGTGCCGAAGGCCGCGATGACGAGGGCCTCCTTCGGCTGCTGTCGCGTGGCCTGGGAGGGCGAGAGGGAGAGGAGCAGCGCCAGCAGGAGGGTCAGAAGGAAGGCCGCGGACCTGGCCGGGGCGCGTCCGGGGATGCGGGGGGCGGTGGGGTCGTTCGTCATCGGGGGATCCTCGGGATGGATCGTTCGCGGCGCAGGGAGAGGCGTCGGCCTGCGGAGGGGATCCGGGGATCCGGGGCGGGCCGTTGACGCTGCATGTTTTTCCGAAGGGGTTGTGCGCCGTCACGGGATGAAGTACGCCGCCGGGCGTGGATGTCAAGCGGGATGCGTGCGGTTCGGACAGGACCGGGACCTACCTTTTCCTGATGGGACATGCGGCCTGTGGGGCACGGGTGGTGGCGAGCATCCATGTGTGATTCTTTTGTGCAAAAATGGTGAAAAGTTTTTTTGTTTTATGGGAAGTACAATTTTTTTTGTTTTTTTAGAAATTTATGCAGTTGTGCTTTTAGAACTTGGATCGATAATATTCAATAAACGGTGAGCGGCAGTCGATATTGGGATTGGCCTGTTGATTCTTGGTGACAAGTGGCGTGGGATCAAGACAATTCATATGTCTTTATGCAAGCTGTTGCAATGAACGGGTTGTGGCATAGGCAAGAGGATACAAGACCACCATCGTTGGCGGTGGTCTTGTGCGGAAGACAAAAAGAGAGGTAGCTCTTCGGGAGAAGAGTTACCTGTTGTAGAGAGAGAGCAAGAATCGTGCCAAATCACGGCGGATCGACCCGCGGGCGGCCTCAGGACTTTCGGGTTCGCTCACGGGGACTGCCGGGAGGCGTTCTCCTGCGCTCTTCATGCGTGTCCCTCGACGATTTTCTTTGTGCAGGCATGGGCATCGGCGCCACACGTCCAACTGGTTCCCGCTTCAGGGCTTTGGGCTTGTCGTCCAGGTCCAGACGGCCTCCGGTTGCGCCGCTTCCGTTGTCTGCCCCATGGGCGGCACCTCGTGGGGGTCTCGCCGGTTGCCGGGACCGTCCGCCTTCCTCCTTCGTGCCAGCATGGGATTGCGCATATCGCCTTACCCATGGCCCAAGGCGGCCTCTCCACGTTATGCGTCCCTCGCCGCCGTGTCAACATCTTCCTGCCGGAATCCGGCCAGGGCTCTCGCACGTTCTGTCCGCCACCAGTCACGGTCCCCGGCATGGAACCTTCCTCGAATGCTTTTGCCCTGTTGTGAAGAGATAGGGGCCGGATGCTCCTGCAGGAGGATCCGTGCGCAATGGACGCATGCCCTGAACTCCCGTGGGACAAAAGAAGACGCGCGCAAAAGCGCGCAGCGGGATGCGGCGGACGGCCCGGAGGGAGTCCGCGCCAGGAATCGTGGGGCGGGTGGGGGCCGGATCCCGGGGACTACGGCGCCGGCTGCCGAACCGGCTCAGGGGCCGGCTCGGGCGCAGGGACTTGCTCGGGGGCTGGAACCTGTTCAGGGGCTGGGGCAGGTTCGGACTGCGTGACCGGTTCGGGGACCGACTCGGTCTTCCGGACCGACTCGGGGGCCTGCTCGGTCTTCCGGTCCGCCCCGGCCGCCGGGGCCTCGTCCGCGTCCCCCCGTTGCGCGATGAACCACAGCCCGTTGCTCCACACCACACGCCCCATCCCTTCCCGGGCCACCTGGTCCCTCCTCCCGGGAAAGCCGCTCAGGATCCACTTCGCCCCCGTCGCCCGCCAGAGCCCCATGTCCCCTCCCTTGTCCCGGGCGCTCGTCAGGTCCATCCACTTCCGGGCTCCGGTGATGTCCCGGTTGTAGAGGTAGAAGGAACCGTCCTTGAAGGAGTAGGCAAGGGGGCGGCGCAGGAAGTAGCGGACCGCCATGGTGTCGGGGACTCCCAGCACGGTCTCCCCCGGCTTGACCAGACGGTCCAGGGCCTCAAGGGCCTCCTTGTAGCTGCCGGCGATCTCGACGGTCAGACGCGTCTCCTGGGACTGCGCAATCCCCAGCGCCTCTCTCGCCTCGACGTCGAAGGATCTGCGCCACCGCCCCTGGTCGAGGGTCAGGATGCACACCATGGCGCCGATCGCGACGACCTGCATCGGCCGGGGATGCTCCCGGCCGATGCACACGAGGGCGCTGACCCCCATGAGCCATGAGAGGGGGACGAGAAAGCGCGTGCCCCGGAGTATCTCCCGTCCCATGGGGAGGTTGCCGATGTGGGGCGCGATGGCGGATTCGGCCACGGAGAGGATGGCGGCGCCCCCGACCCCCACGGCCATGAGGGCGCAGACCCGGGCCAGCCTGCGCATTTCCGGGGAACCGAGGCGCTGGGTGATGAGGTACCCCGCGATGCCCAGCGGCAGCAGCGGGAAGATGTCGTTGCCGCGGAAGAAATAGCCCAGCATCCCCCCGTAGTCCTTCGCGAAACGCCTGTCGAAGACCCGTTGGAAGGTCTCCAGTTCCTCCGCGGAGAACTTGCCGGTGGGGGTGAGGGTCGCCTGGAAGAAGAGACAGGTGGGCAGCGCCCAGGCGGCGAGGCACACGGCGAGACCGACGATGTGTCTCCGGATGCTGCACTCCTTGGGCAGGGTCAGCGCGAAGACCGTGAAGCACATGCAGCTCGCGACGAGGGAACTGAGGCCGTGGAGATAGATGCCCGCCCCGGATGCCAGCATCACGATGGGCCGCAGCGCGGGCCGGTCCAGGGCGAGGAGCGTGCCGCCCAGGAGCAGGGGGAAGTAGGCGGAGAAGAAGACCCTGGGGGTGACGTCCCCGGTGCCCAGTCCCCAGAAGGTGCCGAAGCCCACCCAGACCGTGGTGGTCATGAGGAGCGAGAGCAGCGCCGCCACGAGCGGGGAGGCGAAGAGGCAGCGCCCGAGGGCGTAATAGGCGAGATAGTTGGCCAGGACCGCGACGAAGCCTGCCCTGAAGAGTCCCTGCACGCAGTCGTCTCCCGGCTGGAGCAGCTGGGCCAGGAAGGCTTCCAGGGTGGGAAGCGTGTTGGCGGGGGTCGCCGTGGCAAGGAGCGGGTCGAGGGCGAAGATGGGGCGGTGCTGGATGCCGGCGATGTGCTGGGCGTAGCAGGCGAGGTCCCCGCAGATGTCCACCCCGCCCACCGACAGCGACGCGATGCCGGCAAGGGCGACCCACGCGTACGCCAGCACCGCGAACAGGAACAGCCAGTCCGCAGGCAGGAGGCGAAGCCGCCCCTCCCGGACGTCGTCGGCGACGCGCAGATCGGGTATCTGCGGCGCATGGAGCAGATCGTTCAGCGTGGGGAACGCCATGGCGACCCTTTGCCCGTTTCCGGGCGTGCAATCCGCGGCATCGGCTTCACCGGTCCTCCGGCCACGTGCAAGTTTCCAATCGGCGCGGTCCGGTGCGATGCCGTCCCGCATCCGGCCTCCATCCGCCGGATCCCGTCCCGGAAGGCATCGGCCTTGCGGGCGTCTCGTCGTCCCTGTTCCGGGAGGTTTCGCGTCCTTGCGCGCTCCCGTCCGGCTGGAAGTCCCGGTGCCCTCGAATCCCGGGCGGCCGCCGACCGCCGCCCGTCCGGGCCTTTCCTGCTAGAAAAGCGTGTAGATGAACGGCGCAAGCACCGACGTCTGGGCGAAGAACAGGATGAGCCCGAGGAACAGGAGCACGATGATCAGCGGTATCAGGAACCACCGGCCGTGCTGCACGAAGTATCTGAGTATCTGGTAGAAGATGTTCCCGATGTGGGCCTCGCCGCTCTCCTGCACGAGGGTTCGCGTCGTCTTGTCCCGCCATCCGTAGGAGACCGCCTTCTCGGGGGAGTCCCACGCGGCGAAGGGCAGGGCCGGGGAGGCCTTCCCGGTGAGGCGCCCGATGGGCGTCAGCACGAGATAGTAGAGTATCGTCAGCAATGCGTTGAAGATGAAATGCCCGATTTTTCCCGTGAGGTTCCGCACCGCGCGGGTCGCGGAATCGAGACAGAGGGGGTAGGCGATGGCGGCGAGGAGCAGCGCGGAGCCGAGAACCCAGAACGTGATGTAGAACCCGTCGGAATGATCCATCCCGGCGAAGTAGCCGTAGGCCCCGTACACGGCGCAGATCGCCCCCAGCACCTGCCCCAGGGCCGTGCAGTGCCGGATCCTCTCCACGAGCTGCCGGTCGGCGTATCCCTTCATGTAGGCGCTAGTCAAGGTCGTACCTCTTCAGCCATTGCGCCCGCTCCTCGGCGGTCATGGGGCGGCTCTTCTGTTCTTCCCGCAGCATGAGACGGTTGCCCACCACGAGGGCGTCGATCTCCGTGGCCATGAAGCATCGGTAGGCGTCCTCGCAGGTGCAGACGATGGGCTCGCCCCGGACGTTGAAGGACGTGTTGATGATGACGGGGCAGCCCGTCAGTTCCATGAACCGGACGATCACCCCGTGGGTGAAGGGGTTGCGCTTGGCGTCCACGGTCTGGAGCCGGGCGGAATAGTCCACGTGGGTGACGGCGGGTATCTGGGAGCGGCGCACCTTGAGCAGGTCCATGCCCCAGAGGCCCTCCGCCTCCTTTTCCAGGGGGATGCGGCGCTCCTCCCGGACCGGCGAGACGAGGAGCATGTAGGGGTTCTGCTGGATGGGCTCGAACCATTCGTCCTGGTGTTCCGCCAGCACCATGGGGGCGAAGGGCCGGAAGCTCTCCCGGAACTTGATCTTCAGGTTCATGTGGGCCTGCATGCGGGGGCTGCGGGCGTCGCCGAGGATGGACCGGGCTCCCAGGGCCCTCGGCCCCCACTCCATGCGTCCCCGGGCCACCGCGACGATGCGCTCGTCCGCGAGGAGTTCCGCGATGCGGGCCTGCAGGGCCTCGTCCTCCAGGGTCTCCCAGACGGCGCCGAGCCTGGTCAGCATCTCGTCGTCCTCCGGCGAGGCCGGGGGGATGTCCGGGCCGAGGAAGGAACCCCGCATGTCGTCGTCGGGATTCGGGGTGCGGGGCTTGCCCTGGACCATGTGCCAGTGCCAGAGGGCGGCGCCGAGAGCCCCGCCGGCGTCCCCGGAGGCCGGCTGCACCCATATGGAGGGGAATATCCCCTCCCGGGCCAGCCTGCCGCAGGCGACCACGTTGAGAGCGACGCCCCCGGCCATGACGAGGCGATCCTTGAGGGTCAGATCCAGGGCGTGCCGCGCGATGGCGAGGATGGCGTCCTCCACGATCTCCTGGATGCTGGCCGCGATGTCCATCTCCCGCTGGGTGATGTCGGTCTCGGGCGTCCGCGGGGCGCCGCCGAAGAGGTCGTTGAAGGCCTCGTTGGTCATGGTGAGGCCGCGGGTGTAGTTGAAGTACTTCTGGTTCAGCGTGACGGCCCCGGTGCTCTCGTCGAGGCTGATGACGTCCCGCAGGATGCGCTCCTTGTAGACGGGCCGGCCGTAGGGGGCCAGGCCCATGAGCTTGTATTCGCCGCTGTTGATCTTGAAGCCCGTGAAGGCGGTGAAGGCGGAATACAGCAGGCCGATGGAGTTGGGGAAGCGCATCTCCTTGCGCAGGGTGATGGTGTTGTCCTCGCCGACGCCGATGGTGGACGTGGCCCATTCCCCGACGCCGTCGATGGTGACGATGGCGGCGTCCCGGAAGGGGGAGGGGAAGAAGGCGCTGGCGGCGTGGGAGAGGTGGTGGTCGCAGAACTGGATGCGCCGCGAGACGCCCAGTTCCCTGCATATCTCCTTCTCCATCCAGAGGTTGCTGGAGAGCCACTTGGGCATGGCGGCGAGGAAGCTCTGCAGGGAGCCGGGGGAGGTGTGGAGGTAGCACTGGAGGAGTCTGTCGAACTTCTCCAGGGGATTCTCGTAGAAGACGACGTGGTCCACGTCGGCGATGTCCAGGCCCCCTTCCTCGAGGCAGAAACCCACGGCGTTGTGGGGGAACCGGGCGTCCCCCTTGACGCGGGAGAACCGCTCCTCCTGCGCCGCGGCGACGATGACCCCGTCCTGCAGCAGGGCTGCGGCCGAGTCGTGGTAGTAGGCGGAGATGCCCAAGATCGTGTTCATCGTCCGCCTCCGTCGCCGAAGGTCAGCTGGGCCGTCATGGCGCGGTTCTCCACCTTGGGCACGAAACGCAGCGTGTTGACGAGGTTGCCCGGGGGGAGAGGGGGGACGGTGAAGTCGCGGCCGTTGTTGGTGGAACAGGGGATGAGGGTGTGTTCGTCGAGTCCCTGGGGGTCCGTGGCGGTGACGATGACCTGGGAGACGATGCCGGCGTCCGGGAGCTGCACCTGCCGCAGGTTCACGGGGCGTTCGAAGCTGACAAGGATGTGGGGCTCGCCCACGGGCAGGACGCCCATCTCCCGGAATTCCGGCAGGCGCAGATGGAGGAGGCCGGACTCGTTCAGGTCGGCCTGCATCTTCCAAGGGTACCAGTCGTTGACCCGGGGGGGGCGGACGGGGGCCGGGCCCTTCGGGCCGAGGACCTGGGGCATGTTGGCCTCCAGGTAGTCCGCGAGCTTCCTGGCGTAGTAGTTGGTGGTGCCCGTCCCGGGATGCCCGTTGGCGGGGTTGGCCGCCCAGATGAGAGGCGAGACCCCCTTGTCCTTCTCCCTGGTGAAGTCGTCCAGGATGTCCAGCAGCGGGATGCCGCTCTCCCGGATGACCCGCAGGGGCTTCTCGTAGCGGACTTCATGGTAGGCCTTGTCGGGGGAGGCGGGCAGGGTCATGTAGACGAAGGGGACGCCCTTGGAGGCGAGTTCCTTCTTCAGGGCCGCCACCGTCTCCGTCCACAGGCGGAAGTTCTCCCCCTCGAGGATGAGCAGGAGCCACTCCTCCGGGCCGTAGGAAAGGTTCTCCGCCGCCCGGCGGGCGTGCTCCTTGCGCATGAACGCCGCCTGGTAGTGCTCCACCAGTTCGGGGAGCCAGAAGCGGAAGACGTCGTCGGCGAAGAACATCCGGTAGACCTTGTAGTTCTGGGGGATGAGCCCCATGTCCGGGTCGTTCACCACGTAGCCGATGACGATGGCGTCGGCCTTGAGGTCGGTGAAGCGGGGATCCCGCAGCCAGGAGAGCTCCTCCTTGGTCTGGGCGCCGTTCCAGCCGAGGGAGACGACCTCGACGTCATGGTAGCCGCGGCGTTCCAGTTCCCGTTGCAGCTGCCTCCACCAGACGTCGTTCAGGTTGGCCAGCCCGTCCCCCCAGGAGAAGGAGTCCGCGAGGAGGACGATCCTGTGGGACGCGGTCGATGCCAGGGGCGTGCATCCGTGCCTTGTCGCCAGGAGCGGGAAGGTCTCGTCGAGCTTGTCGAACTTCTCCCGGTTGCTCTGCTTGATGCGCCTGTTCTCCTCGGACCAGGAATTGTTGAGGAGGGAGGAGCTCGTCTGGCGCTGGATGAACTGCTCGACGCCGAAGAGGACGACGACGACGATCGCCAGCATGCCGGCGAAGAAGCGCAGCGCCGCGCTCGGGAAAAAGAGCCGAATGTTGTTCCGGGTTTTCTGCATGGTTCCGTGTCTGTCGTTCCGTCGTCTGGCGGTCCTGCCGTCGTCTGGCGGTCCTGCCGTTGCCTGGCGGTTATCTCGTTGTCCGGTGGCTATTGTCCGTTTCAGACGGTCCCGCGCCGCATGCGGGAGGCCGGATCGTCTCTCAAGTCGGCAGGAAGGAGTTCGTTCACGAGAAGGAAGGGAAGGCCCGCGACGAGAAACGTCAGGGTCGCGAGGAGCGACGCCGGCAGCGCGAGCAGTGCGCAGAGGCACTGCAGGAGGGCGCTCGGGGCGGCCTTCGGGCCGCTTTCCCGCAATTTCCGTGACGTGCTCATGTCCTGGGCGTTTCCCGCGTGAATCGACGTTGTCTTTCTTCCCGCATCCCCATCGCCTATGCGGCCAAGCGGCGCAGCATGTACGTGGCCATCTGGGGATGGCCGGTCACCAGCGTCATGAACGACGCATCGCGCTCGAGCCTGTAGCCGCAGTCCGACGCCACGGCGGCGACCTCTTTCGCGTCGATGCGCATCTTGTACTCCGATGGGCGTCTTTTCTCCACCGGAAGTTTCCAGTCCGCGGAGTGGTATCTGTTGTTGGGCACCGAATCGTAGGCGTGGGTCGCCGAAACGAACACCACTATGCCGTCCGGCCGCAGGTGCGGACGGTACGTCCGCAGGAATTCCCCAAGGGTCTCGTTGGGGGAGTACTCGAGCCAGGACGTGGAGAAGACCGCGTCGATGCCCCCGGCCAGGAGTTCCAGGGTCTTCGGCTCCTTGGGCGCCAGGGCGTCGTCCTTCCAGACGTCGAGATCCACCCCCGTCGTCCGGGAGATTTCGTGGGCCAGCCGGACGGCCTCCTCGGAGATGTCGATGCCGTGGAGGGCGTGGAATCCCCGGCCCGCCAGCCAGAGCAGGTTCGCGCCGCTGCCGCAGGCGGTCTCGAACACCACGGCGTCCCTGGGGAGGGCCGAGGCCAGCCATTCGCAGGCGACGCAGGCGTGGCGACGGTACTTCCTGCGGACGATGGCGTGGACGTGCCAGCGTTCCGCCCCGGTGGCCTCCACGAGGGACGAGATCTGGTCCGCGGTGATGCCGAGGTCGTGGCCGATGGGCAGGTTGTTTCGGATCCTTTCGAGGATGTCGGGCATCAGGGACTTCCGGTGGCACCGCGTCTTGGGACGCGCAAATATTGGGGAGCGGCTACGTTCGGGCTCCGGGTGCAGGAAATGGCGCGTGCCGGGGATTCCGGGGACATGCGCCGCCATAGTGGGGTCTTTCTGGGTCGCGGCCGGAAGGGGCCTGCCGGGGCTCCTGCACGTCGCGCCGTCCCGCGCCGCTGCTTCCGATCCCTGCCGGCCGTCGGCGGCGCGGTGGGATTGGAGATGTATACCAATACGGCAGATCTGTCAACATGCTTTGGCCGCAGGTGTCAGGGCGGCCGTGCGACGAACGGGATGCATCGCGGCCCTGCGGGAGGCGGTCAGCAAGCCCTGGTTGAAAGGGGGCCGATGGGTCCAGGGCTCGGCGAGGGTGGCCAGGAGCAGCGGCTATCCGGAACTGGACGATGCCGCCATGAACGCCGTGCGGGGCATGGGGCAGGTGCCTCCGCCGCCGAAGCGCACGGATGTCTCCATCGCCGTGAACTTCCGGGAGGAGAAGGCGCAGGGCCGGTGATGTCCTCGATCCGGGGATCGGGGACGAACCGGAGGAGTGGCGGTTGTTCCTGCGCGGATTGTCCCGGATCCGCCCGCCTAGGCGGACCCTCTTGCGTTGATGTGTGAGAGATCAGGACCATCGGGAGGGATTGGACTCGCTCGCAATCAACTCGAAAGTGAAGATTAAACTGTGCGGCGAGTGCGTCTGGAAGCGAAGACCGTGCAACCAGTCGTACATGAGACGGTACGTCCCGTTTTTCTCAGGACTGGGCAGGGTCTTGATTGGGATTTCGGCCAGTGTCTCATCATCATGATACGTATTGCAAATTGACAGTCTCGTCATCACCGTCAGCAATTCGTTGATCACGTAGAACCTTTTGCTTCTATGCGTCTCTATCGTCTGGCTGTACGAGAGGTGCTTGAGCTTTCGCACACAAAAGACAACGATGACTACGATTTTCGTGAGATTGTGAGTGGTATGTCAAGTTCTTCAATTGGCTTGACAACACGAATCTGGATGTCTGCAATAATGTATCCATCAATGAATACATTAGACTACATACATCTTTTGAGAGGTTGACTTGCCTTTTCGGGAGACTTTTCTTTTTAACGTTGGAGTCAGGCATCTTTGGCATCTCCATTGCCGTACAGGTCGGTCGACTTCAGGTAGTCCCACATGCCGATCTTTTCGAAATAGTCGTACATCCTGTCGACACTGCGGATCACGGCCTCGGTGGTCAGTTCGCATCCGCTGTCGTCGGAACCGATGTCCCTTGCGGCCGGGGCGGTGGCGTCGACCTGCGGTCCCGTGCGGTCGCTTCGGCGGACACGGATGGGGCAATCATGCCGAATGCGGAGTTCAACGTCCTGATGGGCAGTCCGGATGCCTCATGCAGGGAGTGGAAGTCCATCTCCACTGCGATGTATGCGTCAAGGAGACTGCGGAGCCTCGGAGTGAGCAGGGCCATGATCTCCCTGTCCCCGTCCGTCAACCGCCGGGGGCGCCCAGCAAGCTCCCGTACGGTTTCGAGGAATTCCTTGCGGGATCTGTTCCGCATTGTCCTGTCCCCTTGCATTCCGACCGCCTCGGCCATAGGCGACGGACTTTTCTGCGCAACGACATCAAGGCTGACGTGACGCACTTCCTGCTTGATGGTACCACGAACAGGAAAACGCATCAAGTCTCCTTGCGCCCACGACTTCGACCGTACACTTCCTCAACATCTGTGTAAACTCATAGTCCAACGGCTGCACAGACTTCCTCCCATGTATATCGGCGCGGATCGTCCTCTGGAGGGTTCTCCTCCATCTCCTTCATCACCCTCGCATTTGCCTCGTTGAAATGCGAAACCCAGAAATTGTCGATGAATGCCGCCCTGATGTCCTCCACCGGGATGACGCGACCATCCCACTCCTGTACGGGGAAGTCATGATGGGACTTCTCGTTGAGTGCCCAAGCCTCATAGCCGCCGTACCATTCCTGCGCCATCTCCAGTACGAACGTCTGGTCGTCGGCGAACGCCTTGCGGGCTTCCCCCTCCGTCATGTCGGCGGGGATGGTGTGATCACCTTATTTCTCGAAGGCATCCATGACCTCACGGATCACGGGGCCCTGCGCCCAGGCCAGAATGGACTCTTCATAGAGCGTCAAGCCCGTCATGCCCAGACTGATCCCTTGTGCGTAGGCGACCAATTTCTGCAGCTTCGTGTGGGTGACAGTGTCTTTCGGCGCGACCGCCAAGAAGTAGCGCGCAACGTCGATTGCCGTGGCCATGGCGACCTAAAATGTAGACGTTTAGGCGGATTCTCCGGAGAGAAGCGAGCGACAGACGGAAAGGGAACTACAGAAGGGTAACAGCCATTGACACGAAATGGTCAGCGCAGACATAGTACCGCACAAGAAGATTGATGGATAGCGATGGCTGGACGAATGGAAGAGATGAGTTGTTGGCTGGCTTTTACTCCTTTCCTTGTACGCTATGGGAGGGCAGAAAGGCCATCCTTTACTGCGGTCATCTGTGATGCATCCCTTTATGTCAAAGGAATGGCCCACTTGTGTGTGCGTAAATTATACGGTGGCGGAGTCACCAATTAGTGACTCGTTCGAAGACGACCGTATCGGAAGTATCGTTAATGGTGATATGTATGGTCAATCCCCCTAAAACTCTGTATTGCCATGTCTTCTTTGGCCTGCCACTTTCAATGCGCCGCCTGTGCTCCTGATGTCTTCGAGTGAGAGGATCTCGGCTACTTTCATGTCGACTAGGCATCGAAATGATGGCGACAGGTTTGCCATATCTTCTTATGCGACCAGCTTGTGCAACTTCTTGAGGGTGAGCGTGTCTTCCGGCGCGACCGCCAGAAAGTAGCGCGCAACATCGATGGCCGTGGCCATGGCGACCTCCAATGTTTTGATGTTGAGATCCTCCGGCGCCCTGCGGCGGGCGGTGCCCTCGGAACCCCGGTCGGCAGGCGTGTGTATGATCTCCGCCTGCCCTGACGGATGTCCCTTGACACGAGTCCGCGCCGGGGGCCAGCGAAAAAATCTCCCGTCCGTCTCCCGGCGCCCCGTCCGACCCGCCCGCTGCAGGCATGCCGGGGGAGGCCGACCATCGCCCCGCAGGCAGACGGGGGCGACTGCGGCGGTTGCGTTCGGCGCCGACTTGTGGTCTTGTCCCATGTCTCGGACCCGCGACCTTCCTCCGCCAGGGGAGCGAGGGCGGCCGCACCCGGCAACATCCCCGCGCACCGCCATGGCCCATCCCTTCCGCTACGGCCCGAGAGCCCTGATAGGCTATCTCGCCTTCCTCAACGCCTTCGTCCCCATCTCCACCGACCTCTACCTCAGCGCACTGCCCCGCATGACCGAGGTCTTCCAGTGCCCCCGGCATCTGGTGGACCTGACCATCAGCGGCTTCATGCTCTTCTTCGCCCTCTCCATGCTCGTCTGGGGCCCCCTGAGCGACAGGTGGGGCCGCAAGCCCGTGCTGAAGGCCGGCCTGCTCCTCTACGCCGCCGCCTCCCTGGTGTGCCTCTTCGCCCCGACGATCTACGTCTTCATCTTCGGACGCGTGTGCCAGGCCATCGGCAGCGGCGCGGTCAGCGCGATCTCCCTCGCCATCGTCAAGGACGTCTACAGGGGCAGGGAGGTGGAGAACGTTTTGGTCTGGATGCAGACCATCTCCAACCTCGCTCCCATGGTCGCCCCGATCCTCGGCGCCTTCCTGCTGCAGATCACCAGCTGGAAGGGGCTCTTCGTGACGCTCTTCCTGTGCTCGGCCGCGGCCTTCCTTCTGCTGGGATCCCTCGACGAGACCCTGGAGCACCCCCTGGAGACCGGGCCCCTCGCCACCTTCGCCCGCCTCTTCGTCGTGCTGCGCATCCCCGGGCTGCGCAACCTGCTCCTGCTCTCCTCCATCTCCTCCATGCCCTTCATGGCCTACATCACCTCCTCGGCCTTCATCTACATCACCTTCTTCGGCTGCACCGAGCAGCAGTTCGGCTTCTACTTCGCGGTCAACGCCATCGCCTCCATGGCCGGGCCCCTGGCCTACAAGCGGTTCCTGCGGAACATGCCCCACGTGCCTTTCCTCACCCTGTCCTTCAGCGTCACGGTCCTGACCGGCATCGGCCTCCTCCTCGCGGGGGCCAGCGGCCCCGTCGCCTTCCTCCTGCTCTACTTCCCCCTGACCTTCTTCGCCGCGGCGAGCCGTCCCCTGAACACCCTGCTCATCCTCTCCCAGGTCGACGGGGACACCGGGAGCGTCTCCTCCCTCATAGGCTGCGGCGGGCTGCTTTTCGGCAGCATCGCCATGGCCTGCTGCTCCGTCGCCGCCCACGCCCCCGTCCTTCCCGTGGGGGCCATGGCCACGGGGATCGGCGTCCTGTGCCTGATATACTGGCTGATCCTCGCGTCCACGAAGGGCTACAGGGACCCCTTCGCGGGACGCCGCAGGTGACGCGCGCGTTCGGGGACGGCATCGCCGGCCGTCCCGGCTGAAAAGGGCAGGGGCCGGTTTCCCTCGTCGTCGGCCCCCGGTTCCCGTTGGCGTATGCGGCATTTTCCGTTGCATTTTTGGGCGCCGTCCTTTAATGAGTAAGAATGTCGGCGGCGTCGGCGAACCGGGATCGGGCGGGCCATTCCCAGCCCTCCGGCATCGAGGCGACGTTGGGACGCCCTCCCGGCCGCGGGCCGGAGCAGGGCGGCCGGATCGCAAGGGCACGCCCTCCGGCCGTGCCGTACGCATCGAGGCGCCGCAAGGCCCCGGGCTGATCGGCGCCGGCGGAAGGCGATCGGTCGCTTAACCAGGAACAGCCATCGGAGGGCGCGATTCCCCCCCGCCGCGCGCGCCGCAGGGGCATCCTCGCGCAAATTTTTATGAAGACGAAGATCGTGGCCACCATCGGGCCTGCATCGAGTTCCAAGGCGAAGCTCAAGGAGCTGGCCCAGGCCGGCGTGAGCGTCTTCAGGCTCAACTTCTCCCACGGCGTCGCCGCGGATTTCGCCTCCATCATCGGCTACATCCGCGCCGTCGAGAAGGAACTGGGGCAGCCCGTCACCATCATGCAGGATCTCTCCGGCCCCAAGATCCGCCTCGGCGTGCTGCCGGAAAAGACCATCCAGGTCACCAAGGGCATGCGCCTGCTCCTCGGCCTCCCGGATCGCCGCACGGACAACCTGCCCTTCCTGCCCTTCGAGCACGCCGTGATCCTCGAGAGCCTCGTGCCGGGGGACACCATGGTGCTGGCGGACGGCGGGCTCCAGTTCGTGGTCCGGGAACGGCGCGGGGACGGACTCGTGCTCCTCGAGGCCCAGAACGGCGGCATCGTGACCTCCCGCAAGGGCCTCGCCCTGCCCGGCAAGGCCACCAAGGTCAAGGCCCTGACCGAGAAGGACCGCAAGGACCTTGCCGACGGGCTCAAGCTCGGCGTGGATGCGGTGGCCATCTCGTACGTGCAGACCGCCGACGACGTGCTGGAGGCCAAGGAACTGATCCGGGCCGGGGGCCGCGACCTGCCCGTGGTGGTCAAGCTGGAGCGGCAGAGCGCCGTGGACAACCTCGACGAAATCCTCAAGGCCACGGACGTGGTCATGGTGGCCCGGGGCGATCTCGGCGTGGAATGCCCCCTGCCCAAGCTCCCCGGCCTGCAGAAGCGGATCATCAGCGCCTGCAACAAGGCCTCCAAGCCCGTGATCGTCGCCACGCAGATGCTCCTGTCCATGGTGAACAGCCCCGCCCCCACCCGGGCCGAGACCACGGACGTGGCCAACGCGGTGCTTGACGGCGCGGACTGCGTCATGCTCTCGGAAGAGACGGCGATGGGGAACTTCCCGGTGGAGACCGTGCGGTACATGCGCAGGATCACCGCGGAGGCCGAGGGCCTGCTCCTCGACCGGCGCACCCTCGAGGCCCCGGACGCCGACAGGGGGATTCCGGAGTTCCTCGCGTACTCCGCCTGCCTGCTGGCGGACAAGGCCCACGCCAAGGCCATCGTGTCCCACAGCATGAGCGGGGCGGCGGCGCGCCAGGTCTCCTCCAGACGCCCGTCCCAGCCCGTCTACGCCCTGACCCCGGATCCCGTCACCTACAAGGCCCTCAACTTCGTCTGGGGGGTCAATCCCGTCTTCATCGGGCATCCCGACAAGGTCGTCAGCCACCTGTCGAGGGCCGAGGCCTTCATCGCGGGCTGCCCCGACATCGCCCCCGAGGACTGCGCCGTCATCACCGCCGGCCAGCTGCGCGGCGACGACGCGACCTCCACCCGTGGCACGAATCTGGTGAAGCTCTACTGGAAATAGACGCCCGGCACGGGCCATATCCGGGCCGCCGGGGGCCGCGCGCTCCCGGCGGCCCGGGCCGTCAAATCGAGGAATCCAGATGGCGAAAGACGTCGCGAAGCGGAACATCGACGAGGAGTACTACCAGATCGGCCCGGAGATACTGGGGAGCTTCGCCAAGTACCGCCCTCCGGTGGATCTCTTCAGGTTCCGGGACGACATCGCCGTGCTGGAGCCGTACAGCAGGAAGGACGCCCGGCTGACCAACGAGCAGGTCGAGGAGGTCGCGAAACTCTGCGAGGACGGCGACCTCTTCGTCTCGCGCTCGGACCATCCCATATACTCCCGGCACATCGTCAAGCAGCTGGATCTCGTCCTGCAGGACAGGAACCTCAAGGAGGCCGAGATCGCGGACATCTGCCTCCGGGCGCTGCACATGCGGTACACCGCCTTCATCGGGCAGCCCGTGAAGGCGGTCTTCGACCCCCTCTACCGGGACTTCTCGGTGTTCACCGAAATCATCATGGGGGACAGGCACAGGCTGACCGCCTTCCTGCGCCGCCTCTTCCGCAAGCACGAACCGGCCCGCCACGCCATCAACAGCATGATCGTGGGCATGTGGCTGTGGCTGCAGCTGGTCTCCGACTACAGGCGCAAGGAACTGGACAGGACGGGCCTGGCCCTGCTGCTCCACGACGTGGGCATGTGCAAGGTCCCGGCCTTCCTGGTGGGCAAGGCCGGCCGCCTCAAGCCCGACGAGCGGGAGAAGGTCCTGCTGCACCCCCATCTGGGCGTGCAGATGATGCAGAAGCTGGACGTGAACTTCGAGGAGTTCGTCCAGGCCTGCTACGAACACCACGAGCGCAACGACGGGTCCGGCTACCCCAGGAAGGCGTCGGGCTCCCAGATCAGCCGGATGGGGCGCATCGCGGCCGTCGCGGACTCCTTCTGCGCCATGATCGCGGAGCGTTCCTACGCCCAGGCGATGGATCCCGTGGACGCGGCCAGGACGCTGGCCGACGACAAGCGCCGCTACGACGAGGAAATGACCAGGCTCCTGTTCTCCCTCGTGTCGACGTGGCCCGAGCCCATTCCCATGGACGATGCCATCGAGGCGACCTGACGCGTCCCGCGTCCCCGGTCCGCGCCAACCCCCAGACCGGCATCCCCCCTTCTCGGCCGCCCTCCCGGAGACGCCGCCCACGACCCCAGGCATCCGATGAGCAGAATCCAGGCCTTCGTCAGGAAGTACATCTTCGCCGAGGACATCCCTCTCAGGGAGCGCCTCATCAACATGCTCTGCACCGCGGGGCTGCTGATGCTGCTCATCGCCATCGTGAGCCGGACCATCATGGGCGCCAGCCTCGCCGTCCTGCTGCTGCTGGCGGCCCTGATCGTGGCGGCCGTCGGCTTCTTCTTCGTCTGCAACGTCTACCACCTGCACCGCTACGCCTCCCTCCCCTTCATCGTCACCTTCTGCGACATCATCATGCCCACCTTCCTCTTCCTGCTGGGAGGGCCGGACAGCGGCATGTCGGCGTATTTCGTCCTGTGCATCACGGTCATCATGCTCCTGTCCGAGGGCAGGACCCGCTACGTGCTCCTCGTCACCCACATCCTCCTCGTGGTGGGGTGCTACATCGCCATATACAACGATCCGGACCTGGTCATCCCCATCGACGCCTCCATCCCCTGGGCCCAGACCGTGGACCACATCCAGTCCCTCATCGTGTCGGGCCTCTTCGTCGCCATGGTCCTCCTCTTCCACGAGCAGATCTACGAGAAGGAGAGGGAGAAGGTCAGCAGGGCGAACCTCTCCCTCATCCGGGAGCAGCAGGTCATCTCGGCCCTCTTCGACGCCAACCCCCACATCAACATCCTCTTCGACGACGGGGGGCGGCTCCTGGACTGCAACCCCGCGGCCGTCAGCTTCATGGGCTTCGCCACGAAGGAGGAGATGATCCAGGGCGGCGCCGGCCTCCTCGCGGAGAGCGTCGTCCCGAGGAGCCAGCCCGGCCACGCGTCCATCCCCCTCAGGGAGCGGCTGCGCATGGCCTCGGAGCAGGGGTACCTGGAATTCCGGACGTCCATTCTCCTGCGGGGGGCCTCACACCGGATGTCCGTGGTGATGAAGCGCATCCCCTTCAGGGACGGCCACGCCATCGTCGTCTACATGGTGGACATCACGGAGCTGATCACCGTCAGGAACCGTCTCATCAACATGACGAAGCTGCTGAACGCCGCCCACGCCGGCGCGAAGCTCCTGTTCATGTCCCGGGCGGAGGACGTCTCGGCGGTGGTCCCCTCGGCGATGCGGGAGATCGGCAGAAGCGTCGGGGTGGACAGGGTCCGGGTGTTCCGGAACCGGCTCATCGACGGGGAACTGTACTTCGTCCTGGAGAGCGTGTGGTCGAGTCCGGTGTACGAGCGCCTCGAGCAGGAGCGGGGCGGAGGGGCGGACGCGTTCGACGGGCCCGTTCCCTACGCGGCGATGGGGCCCGAGTGGCGGGAGCGCTTCGCCTCGCCGGCCATGAGCCTGAACGGGCCCGTGTCCGGACTCCCCCCCGAGGTGTGCAGGCTTCTCGGGGAGGAGGGCTCGAAGTCAGCCCTGATCCTGCCGGTGCATCTGCAGGAGGGGTTCTGGGGGTTCGCGGTCTACGACGACGCCCAGTCGGAGCGGTCCTTCACCGGCGAGGAGGAGGACATCCTGCGCGCCTTCGCCCTGATGGCGGCGACGGCCGTCCTGCGGGAGAGGATGCTGCGCAACCTGCAGAAGGCCAGGGAGCAGGCGTTGGCCAGCGCCCAGGCGAAATCCGTCTTCCTGGCCAGCATGAGCCACGAGATACGCACCCCCCTCAACGCGGTCATCGGCATGACCACCATCGGGGAGGGGGCCGCCGACATCGAGCGGAAGAACTACGCCTTCGGCAGGATCAAGGAGGCGTCGACGCATCTTCTTGGGGTCATCAACAACATCCTGGACATGTCGAAGATCGACGCGGGCAAGCTGGAGCTGTCGATCACGGCCTTCGACTTCCCGAAGACGGTGCGGACCGCCGTGGGCATCCTCAACTTCGCCGTGGACTCGAAGCGCCTGCGGCTGGACGTCGTCGTGGATCCCGCCATCCCCGGGCGGCTTGTGGGGGACGACCAGCGGCTCGCCCAGGTGCTGGCGAACCTGCTTTCCAACGCGGTGAAGTTCACGCCCGAGGGGGGGACCGTCACGCTGGAGGCGCGGCTCGTGAACCGGAGCGAGGGGATGTGCACCCTCGAGGTGCACGTGACGGACACGGGCATCGGCATCGGCCCGGAGCAGCAGGCGCGGCTCTTCCGCTCCTTCGAGCAGGCGGAGAGCGGCACCTCCAGGAAGTACGGCGGCTCGGGCCTCGGGCTCGCCATCTCGAAGCGCATCGTGGAGATGATGGGGGGCAGGATCTGGATCAAGTCGGCGAAGGGGCGGGGGAGCACCTTCTCCTTTTCGGTGCGACTGCCCGAGGCGCGGGAGGATGCCGAGGGGTTCCCCGCGGCGAGTCTCCACGGGCTGCGGGTGCTGGTGGTGGACGCGGACCGGGAGGCCGCGCTGGAGTGCCGGGACGTGCTCGAGGCGATGGATGCCGTCTGCGACACGGCCTGCGACGAGGACAGCGCCCTGGTCCTGCTTGGGAACGGGCTGGGGCACGAGGTCTGTCTCGTGGATGCGGATCTCGCGGACGGGGAGGAGGGACGCGGGCTTCTCGCGAAGCTGCGGCGGAGGATAGGGAAGGGGCGTCTCGTGGTCATGGGGTTTTCGGACGGCACCGGGGAGGGGGATGGAGGATCCCGGATGGAGGGTGTCGACGCCTTCCTCGTGAAGCCGCTTCTTCCTTCGGCGTTGGCCGAGGCCCTCGCCCCGTCGCCCGAAGTCCCGGAACCGGAGGGGGGAACGCCGGAACCGGAGGGGGGAACGCCGGGAGCCGATTCCGAGGCCCCGGAGCCTGCTCCTGGAGCGCCGGAACCGGCTCAGGAAGCCCCGGAGACCGCTCCCGAAGCCCGGACGCCCGCACCGACGCCCGCGCCATCCCCCGCGCCCGAAGTCCCGCCCGCTCCGGAAGTCCCGCCCGGAACGGCTCCCCCCAGGCTTTCTGCACAGGCACACGACTTCATGCGCCACCACCTGCTCCTCGTGGAGGACGTGGAGATCAACCGCGAGATCGTGCAGGCCCTCCTGGAACCCACCAACATCAGGATCTCCTGCGCAGAGAACGGCATGATGGCCGTGGACATGTTCGTCCGGAACGAAGGCGCCTACGACATGATCTTCATGGACGTGCAGATGCCGGAGATGGACGGCTACGAAACCACCCGGATCATCCGGTCCCTGGACCTGCCCAAGGCCGGGACCATCCCCATCGTGGCCATGACCGCCAACGTGTTCAAGGAGGACGTGGAGCGATGCCTCGCCGCGGGCATGGACGACCACATCGGCAAGCCCCTGGACTTCGACGTGGTGCTGGAGAAGCTGCGCAAGTTCCTGACGAGGTCGTGACGTCCCGAAGGCCCCCGGCCCCGGCGACCGCACCCCCCGCCCCCCTCCGACCGCGCTCCGGACCCCATGCCGGGAGGTTCCCTCAGGGCCGCCTCCACGGCCGCCCCAAGGCGTTCCCGGGAATTTTCCCGTTCCCCTTGACAGCGTCCGCGGCTTTTATTATCACAAATCCCATCGGCTTAGTCGTCTTTGTTAGGGAGACACCGCGACTCCATCCTGGAGGGCGGCGACGACGAAACACGCGCGCTCGTGCGCATGCGTCCCGTCCGCAAAGGGGGGCGCCCAACGACCAGGAGGGACGACATGTCCGTAGACACTTCGAAATGGGCCTTCGAGACCAGGCAGATCCACGTGGGCCAGGAAACCCCCGACCCCGCCAGCGACGCCCGGGCCGTGCCCATCTACCAGACCACCTCGTACGTCTTCCACAACTGCGACCACGCCGCGGCCCGCTTCGGACTGCGGGACCCCGGCAACATCTACGGCCGCCTCACCAACTCCACCCAGGACGTCCTCGAACGCCGCATGGCCTCCCTCGAAGGGGGCGTGGCGGCGCTGGCCGTGGCCTCCGGGGCCGCCGCCCTGACCTACACCTTCATGACGCTGGCCCAGAAGGGCGACCACATCGTCTCCGAAAAGACCATCTACGGGGGCACCTACAACCTGCTGGAACACACCCTGCCCCTCTACGGCATCGACACCACCTTCGTGGACCCCTACGAGAAGGACGGCTTCGCCAAGGCCATCCGCCCCAACACCAAGGCCATCCTCATCGAGACCATGGGCAACCCCCACTCCAACGTCGTGGACATCGAGGCGCTGGCGGACCTCGCCCACGCCAACAAAATCCCCCTCGTGGTGGACGCCACCTTCACCCCCCCGAACCTCCTGCGCACCCTCGACCACGGCGCCGACATCGTGGTGCACTCCGCCACGAAGTTCATCGGCGGCCACGGCACGTCCCTGGGAGGGATCATCGTGGACGGCGGGAAGTTCGACTGGAAGGCCAGCGGGAAGTTCGAGTCCGTCTGCGGCCCCAACCCCAGCTACCACGGCATCTCCTTCACCGAGGCCGTGGGGCCGGCCGCCTTCGTCGTCAAGATACGGGCGATCCTGCTCAGGGACATGGGGGCCTGCATCTCCCCCTTCAACGCCTTCCTGCTGCTCCAGGGGGTGGAGACCCTCTCCCTGCGGGTGGAACGGCACGTCTCCAACGCCCTGAAGATCGTGGAGCACCTGAAGGGGCACCCCAAGGTGGCCAGGGTCCATCACCCCTGCCTGCCCGAGGAGCCCAGCCACGAGCTCTACAAAAAGTACTTCCCCGACGGCGCCGGCTCCATCTTCACCTTCGAGGTCAAGGGCGGGTTCGAGGCGGCCCGGCGCTTCGTGGACGGCATGGAGATCTTCTCCCTGCTGGCGAACGTCGCCGACGTGAAGTCCCTGGTGATCCACCCGGCCAGCACCACACATTCCCAGCTCTCCCCGGAGGAACTGGCGGAGCAGGGGATCTTCCCCGAGACGGTGCGCTTCTCCATCGGCACCGAGAACGTGAAGGATCTCATCGACGACATAGAGCAGGCCTTCGCGAAGACCTAGGCCCGCCGCACGGCCGGGGTCCGCGCATCGCCGGGCCCCGGCGTGCCGGCCCGGCCCCGGCCATGGCATGAAACCTCTCCCCTCCCGGACGGGCGCATGCGACGAGACACCATACTTGCCCAGGCAGGGGCGCGCAGGGATCCGGCCACCGGCGCCATATCCCCCCACATCTGCCCCTCCGCGGCGTTCCAGCACCCGGGCCTCGGACAAAGCACGGGCTTCGACTACTCCCGCACCGGCAACCCGACCCGCCAGGCTCTCGAGCAGACCCTCGCGCGCCTGGAAGGGGCGGCCGGGGCGGCGGCCTTCGGGTCGGGCCTCGCGGCCGTGGACGCCGTCATGCGGCTCTTCCGTCCCGGGGACGCCATCGTCGTCACGGAAGACATGTACGGCGGCACCTTCCGGCTCTTCGAACGCTTCGGCAGGACCATGGGGCTGGATTTCCGGTACGTGGACACCACGGACGCAGGCGCCGTCGCCGAGGGCCTCGCCGCCCCGCAGGCCCGGGGACTCTTCGTGGAGATCCCCACGAACCCCCTGCTCAAGGTGGCGGACCTGGCCGGACTCGCCGCTCTCGCCCGGGAACGGGAGGCGCTCCTGGTCGTCGACAACACCTTCCTGACGGCGGCCGCCCTGCGCCCGCTGGACTTCGGG
The DNA here is from genome assembly GCA_031272715.1 of Desulfovibrio sp. GTDB lineage: Bacteria > Desulfobacterota > Desulfovibrionia > Desulfovibrionales > Desulfovibrionaceae > Desulfovibrio. The sequence goes on along the minus strand of JAISTH010000083.1, from coordinate 21,436 downwards.
GCGGACATCTCCCTCTACAGCGCGACGAAGTACCTCGGCGGCCACAACGACCTCATCGCGGGGGCCGTCGTCTCCCGGACCCGGGAACTCGCGGACCGCATCGCCTACATACAGAACGCCGCCGGGGCCATCCTCGGCCCCTTCGAGTCCTGGCTGCTGCTTCGCAGCCTCAAGACCCTGCCCCTGCGCCTCGCGCGGCACGAGGCCAACGCCCTCGCCGTCGCCCGGTTCCTGGAGGGCCACCCCAGGGTCTCCAACCTGCGCTATCCGGGACTCCCCTCCGACCCCGGCCACGAGGCCCTGAAGCGCCAGTCGGGCGTCTTCGGCGGCGTGATCTCCTTCGAGCTGGAATCCCCCGGGGCCGTGGAGCGGCTCCTCGCCTCGGTGCGCGTCTTCCTCTTCGCCGAGAGCCTCGGCGCCACGGAATCCCTCGTCACCTACCCCCTCGTCCAGACCCATGCGGACATCGACCCGGCCATCCGCGAGCGCATCGGCCTGACCGACCGACTCGTGCGGCTCTCCATCGGCCTCGAGGATCCCGCGGACCTCGTGGACGACCTCGACGCGGCGCTGCGCGCGTGACATCCCCAAGGACCTCCATGGACATCAGAAGCCGCATCGTCCACGCCGGACAGGACAGGGATCCCTACACCGGAGCCTCCAGCGTCCCGATCTACCTCGCCTCGACCTTCGACCAGCGTCGCATCCTCTCCCAGGGCCGCCACGACTACACCCGCAGCGGCAACCCCACCCGGGACGCCCTGGAGGCCGCCATGGCGGATCTCGAGAACGGCGCCGCCGCCCTCGCCTTCGCCTCAGGCATGGCCGCCGTCTCCTCGACGCTGCTCCTCCTCTCCCCCGGGGACCACGTGGTGGCCGGCCGGGACCTCTACGGCGGCTCCTTCCGGGTGCTCACCACCCTCTTCTCCCGCTGGGGCCTCGCCACCACCTTCGTGGACACATCCTCCCCGGACGCCGTCCAGGCCGCCATCCGGCCCGCCACCCGGGCCATTTTCGTCGAGACCCCCTCAAATCCCCACCTCGGGATCACGGACCTCCCCCTCATGGCGTCCATCGCCCGCAGCCGGGGGCTGCTGTCCATCGCGGACAACACCTTCGCCACCCCCTACCTGCAGCGGCCCCTGGACTTCGGCTTCGACGTGGTCGTCCACAGCGCCACGAAGTTCCTGGGAGGCCACAGCGACGTGCTGGCCGGGATCGCCGTCGTCCGGGACGAGGAGATCACGGCGCGGATGCGGTTCATCCAGAACGCCTTCGGGGCCGTCCTCGGCGTCCAGGACTGCTGGCTCCTCCTGCGGGGCCTGAAGACCCTCGCAGTGCGCATGGACGCCTGCCAGGCGGGGGCCGCCGAGATCGCCCGGCGCCTCGCCGCCCATCCCAGGGTGCGGCGCGTCTACCATCCAGGCCTCCCGGACCATCCGGGACGGGACGTGCACGAGCGCCAGGCGTCGGGTCCCGGGGCGGTCCTGTCCTTCGACCTCGAGACGCCCGCCCTCGCGGAGCGATTGCTGGACCGGGCGAGGCTGCCGCTGGTGTCCGTCAGCCTCGGCGGGGTGGAGTCCATCCTGTGCCATCCGGCCACCATGTCCCACGCCTCCATGCCGCGGGAGGCCCGGGCGGCCCGGGGGATAGGGGACGAACTGGTGCGGCTTTCCGTGGGGCTCGAGGCGCCCGGGGACATCCTGGCGGACATCGAGGATGCGCTCGCGGACTGAGGGCCGCGAACCGCGACTTCGGAAAAGGGCCGCGACTTCAGAAAAGGGAGGGACGATGGGTGCAGACGCCGGCGGCGCCGGAACGCCGCCAAGACTCCTTCGCCGGGCCCCTGCGGGCGCCGGCGCGAAAAGGGCGGGCCTCGGCCCGGATCCCGCGACCATTGCACGCAGGAAAGGCGCGGCACGCAGGGAAGGCGCGGCATGCAGGGGAGGTGCGGCATGAGCGAAGCACCCGTCCGCTCCCTGTTCAAGCCCGCATCCCCCGACGCCCCGATCCCGGAGATCCTGGACGCCGTCGGGAACACCCCCCTGCTGACCCTCCACAGGATATCCCGGGACGTGCCGGGCAGGACCCTGCTTGCAAAGGCCGAGTTCCTGAATCCCAGCGGCTCGGTCAAGGACCGCGCCGCCCGCGCCATGCTGCTGGACGGCATCGCAAGGGGGCTGCTCCCTCCCGGCCGGACCATCGTCGACGCCACCAGCGGCAACACCGGCATCGCCTACGCCATGATGGGCGCGGCCCTCGGCCGGGCCGTCGTCCTCTACATGCCCGCCAACGCCGGCAGGGAGCGCCGGGACATGATCCTCGCCTACGGAGCCGCGATCGTCCCCACGGACCCGCTGGAGGGCTCGGACGGGGCCTACCTCGCGGCCAAGGCCGCCGCCGAGGCGGATCCCGAACGCCACTTCCACCCGGACCAGTACAACAACCCCGCGAACCCCCGGGCCCACTACGAGACCACAGGGCCCGAGATACTGGCCCAGGCCGGCCCCCTCACCCACTTCATCGCCGGCATGGGCACCTCCGGCACCTTCATGGGCACCTCCCGATTCCTCAGGGAACGGAACCCCGGCATCGGCATCGTCGCGGTCCAGCCGGACTCCCCCTTCCACGGCATCGAGGGGACGAAGCACATGGCCTCCACCATCAAGCCCGGCATCTACGACGAGACCCTCGCCGACGCCGTCGTCCCCGTGTCCACCGAGGACGCCTACGCCATGGTCCGCAGACTCGCCCGGGAGGAGGGCATCCTCGTGGGGATCAGCTCCGGCGCCAACGTCCACGGGGCGCTGACCCTCGCCCGAAGCCTCCCCCAAGGCGCGCGGATCGTGACCATACTCTGCGACCGCGGCGAACGGCACCTCTCCGACGACTTCTGGAGGACCGCGCCATGATCGCCCTGAACGAGGACGTGATCGCCGCCGTCCGCGCCGCCGGGGAGACGGCGTATCCCGAGGAGTGCTGCGGCTTCCTGCTGGGGCGCCTCGACGCCCGGGGCAGGACCGCGGAGACGGCCCTGCCCGCCGAGAACGCCTGGGACGAGGGGGACATGCGCCGCCGATTCAAAATCGACCCCGACGACTACCTCCGGGCGGAACGGGCCGCCGCCGCCCAGGGCCTCGACGTCACGGGATTCTACCACTCCCATCCGGACCATCCCGCGCGGCCGTCGGACTTCGACCTGGCGCAGGCCCTCCCGTGCTACTCCTACGTCATCGTCGCCGTCGAAGACGGCCGGGCGACGGACCTCACGAGCTGGGAACTGGCAGCGGACCGTAGCGATTTCATCCCCGAAAGCATATTGTAACAGAAGGAGAACCAACCATGGCGACATCGATCCGCATCCCCACCGCGCTGCGGACCTTCACCGAAGGCCGCTCGGAGGTGTCCGTGGAGGGTCGCGACGTCGGCGAGGCCCTGGCCGCCTTCGCGGCGTCCTACCCGGACATCAGGCGGCACCTCTACGACGAGGAGGGCAAGCTGCGCTCGTTCCTGAACGTCTATCTGGGCGATGCGAACATCAAGTCCCTCAAGGGGCTGGAGACGCCGCTGGAGAGCGGCGCGCGCCTCATGCTCGTCCCCGCCATCGCGGGAGGCGCCCGATGAGCCGCATCGCCGACGACCGCCTGAACGGCCTCTCCACCTGGGACTTCTCCCGCTACAGCCGCCACCTGCTCCTCCCGGAGATCGGCGTCGAGGGGCAGAAGCGCATCAAGGCCTCCCGCGTCCTCATCGTGGGAACCGGAGGCCTCGGCGCCCCCGTGGGCCTCTATCTCGCCGCCGCGGGCGTCGGGACCATCGGGCTCGTGGACTACGACCTCGTGGAGGAGTCGAACCTGCAGCGACAGGTCATCCACACCGAGGACGACATCGACCGGCCGAAGGTCGCCTCCGCCCGGGACGCCATCCACCGCCTGAACTCCCGGACCCTCGTCGTCATGCACAACGAGCGGCTGACCAGCCAGAACGCCATGGACATCCTCAAGGGCTACGACGTCGTCGTGGACGGCACGGACAACTTCCCGACGCGATACCTTCTCAACGACGCCTGCGCCCTTCTGGGCCTGCCCGTCGTCTACGGATCCGTGTTCCAGTTCGAGGGCCAGGCGAGCGTCTTCGACGCGAAGAACGGGCCCTGCCTGCGATGCCTCTTCCCCGAACCGCCCCCTCCGGGCCTCGTCCCGTCCTGCGGGGAGGGGGGCGTCATGGGCGTGCTCCCGGGCATCATCGGCTGCATACAGGCCTGCGAGGCGATCAAGCTCGTCGTGGGAGGAGGGGAGACCCTCACCGGGCGTCTCCTGATCATGGACGGCTGGCGCATGCGCTTCGTGGAGATACGCATCGACAAGAACCCCGAGTGCCCCCTGTGCGGATCCCATCCCACCATCACGGAACTCATCGACTACGAGGAGTTCTGCGGCGTCAAGCCCAAGGAAGAGTACCCGGTGGAGCACATCACCCCCGCGGAACTCAAGGCGCGCATCGACAAAGGGGACGACCTGCAGATCATCGACATCCGGGAGCCCCACGAACAGGCCCTCTACGCCTTCCCGGGCGCCATCTCCATCCCGATCGGCCAATTGGCGAGGCGCAGCGACGAACTCGATCCGTCCAAGGACGCGGTGTTCATCTGCAAGATAGGACAGAGGAGCGCCTACGCGATCCAGATCATGGAGGAGTGCGGATACGAGGGGAAAATGCTGAATCTTCAAGGGGGCGTGAACGCCTGGGCGCGGGAAGTCGACAAGTCGATACAACAATATTAACCCGGGAGAAAGACCATGCCACAGAACAACGGTGCCACGCTGAGCCGGTATGCCGCATACCAGCTCGCGGACGTCAACAAGACGCGGCCCCAGTACGGCGCCCTGACGCCCCGATGGCTGACGGCGTTGCTGGAATTCAAGGGACTCGAGTCCGGCATCTACCGGGTCAACAGGGTCGTGGAAGGGGAGACGCCCCTGGACATCCTCTGCAGCCAGCAGGCCCCCCACGCGACGATCCCGTCCGGCTTCACGCCCTACGAGACCAAGCCCAAGGAGTACGAACTCAACGCCATTTCCACGATCATCAACGTGGACACGAGGGTCTCCGACGTCTACAGCTCGCCCTACGACCAGACCGCCGAGCAGCTCGCCCTGGCCATAGAGAGCCTGCGGGAGCGCCAGGAGAGCCAGATCATCAACAGCTCCGACTACGGCCTGCTTGCGAACGCCATCGAGACCCAGCGCGTGAAGCCGCGGTTCGGCGCCCCCATGCCGGACGACATGGACGAACTGCTGGCCAAGGTCTGGAAGGAACCCTCCTTCTTCCTCGCCCATCCCAGGGCCATCGCGGCCTTCGAGCGGGAGTGCACGCGCCGCGGGGTGCCGCCCTCGACGGCCCGCATCCACGGCGGGACCTTCATCGAGTGGCGGGGCGTCCCCCTGATCCCCACGGACAAGCTGCTGGTGGACGGCCTGCGCAACCCCGTGAGCGCGAAAGGCAAGACGAACATCCTGCTCGTGCGCACCGGCGAGAACAAACGGGGCGTCGTGGGCCTCTACCAGACCGGGATGCCCGGCGAACAGTCCCGGGGCCTGAGCGTGCGCCTGCGGGGCGTGGACGAGAAGGGCGTGGCGTCCTACCTGCTCTCCCTCTACTGCTCCGTCGCGATCCTCGCGGACGACGCCGTCGCGGTGCTGGAAGACGTCGAGATAGGGGACTACTATGACTACAGCCGCTGACGTCCCGCACCTCGATCCCAAGGCCTACGGCCTGCCGGACGAAGGGGAGCTGCGACGCCTGCTGGCCGCATGGGTCCCGGAATGCGCCGCGGCCGGCGCAGGGCCCGGCCCCGCCCCGACAGGGGAAGGGGGATCGCCCTCCGCGTTCCCGTCGTCCCCCGTGGTTCCCGAAGTCGCGCCCCAGGTTCCGGCCCATGGAGACGTCCCCGGAATCCCCGACGGCTCCCGGCCCGGCCACGTGCTCGATCCGGCCGAAATCGAGGGACTCCTGTCCTTCATGCACGACCCGTCCGCGCCCGCCGTTTCCGGGAGGGAAATTTGGCGGTCCGGGGAGAGGACGTCCCGGGAAGCGCCCAGATACGGCCCCGTCGTGACGATGCAGGGGGCGCCCCCCGCCGCCATCCCCTCCCCGGCCTCGCCAAGGCCGGGAGGGGCGACCGGAAGCGTCGGCGGCAGATCCCTCGCGGCCATCCGGGAGGACTTCCCCATCCTCTCCGAGACCGTCAACGGCCGCCCCCTGGTCTGGATGGACAACGCGGCCACCACCCAGCGTCCCCGGCAGGTCATCCGGCGCCTCGCCCACTACTACGCCCACGAGAACTCCAACGTCCACAGGGGCGCCCACCATCTGGCGGCCGTCTCCACCGAGGCCTACGAGGCGGCCAGGGCGACCGTCGCCGCCTTCCTCGGCGTCCCGTCCCCGGAGGACATCGTCTGGGTGCGGGGGACGACGGAGGCCCTGAACCTCGTGGCGTACGCCTGCGTCCGCCCCCTGCTTCGGCCGGGGGACGAGATCATACTGACGCAGCTCGAACACCACGCGAACATCGTCCCCTGGCAGTTGGTGGCCCAGGAGACCGGGGCCGTCCTGCGGGTCGCCCCCGTGGACGACACCGGACAGATCCTCCTTGCCGACTACGCCAGGCTCTTCAACCGCAGGACGAGATTCGTGTCCGCCACCCACGTGTCAAACGCGCTGGGTACCGTCGCCCCCGTCGAGGAACTGATCTCCATCGCCCACTCCCGCGGGGTTCCCGTCTGCGTCGACGGCGCCCAGTCCGTGTCCCACATGCCGGTGAACGTCACGGCCATGGATGCGGATTTCCTCGTCTTCTCGGGGCACAAGATATACGGCCCCACGGGCATCGGGGCGCTCTACGGCCGCAAGGAGCTTCTCGAGGCCGCCCGCCCCTGGCAGGGCGGAGGCAACATGATCGCGGACGTGACCTTCGAGCGGACGCAGTACCGGGAAGCCCCGACGAAATTCGAGGCCGGCACCGGCAACATAGCGGACGCCGTGGGTCTCGCCGCGGCCCTGGACTACGTCTCGGAAATCGGCATGCACAACATCGCCGCCTACGAACACGAACTGCTGGTCCACGCCCTCGAGGAGCTGCGGACCGTCCCCGGTCTGCATCTCGTAGGGAATCCCGCGCAGCGGGCCAGCGTGATATCCCTCGTCATGGACGGCGTCGGCATCGAGGCGACGGCGAAGCATCTCGACCGGCACGGCATCGCCGTGCGGGCCGGGCACCACTGCGCGCAGCCGATCCTGCGGCGATTCGGGCTCGAGGGGACCGTGCGTCCCTCCCTGGCCTTCTACAACACCCACGAGGAGGTGGAACTGCTGGCCCGGGCCTTGCGGGAGCTCAGCTAGGCGGCGCAGGGTTGCAGGGGGGCGCATGGAGGCGCGAGGGGCGTCGGCATGGGGACATCGTCGCCATGCCGGCGAAGAGATGGAGTAGAGAGAGCACAGCGTCCCGCGATCGTCCGGACGTCCGCCGCGAGGTGACGAAAGGGCGATCGCGGGCACCCCGGATGCCGTGTGTCCGGCGTTTCCGGGGCGCTTCGGCTGGTCGCGCCCGAAGGGCGACGGGCACGAATCCGGCGACGGGGACTTCCTGACGGAGGCCGGCCGGTCTTGCGGCGATCCCGGAAGCGCCCGAATTCCTGACATCGTCGGATCCTCTGGTGCACGGCGGTGGAAAGCCGCCGGTGGCGGCCGCTCCTCGTTGCCAGCGCGCTCCGCCCTCCCGCAAAAGACCCTGGACGCTCAACGTCCCTGCAGGGCGGCCCTCGCTGCCGTCGTTCTCCCCGTTTCTCCAGGTTCAATGGTGGGGGGATTTTTTCTTTCCAGTGGGGGGTTGACATGGCCAAATGCCTTGTGATACCGTGCGTCCCGGCGTTCAGGCGTAGAGCTTCCTCGCAGGAAGACCACTTCCAGAGAAACGTGTGTTCAGCCACACAGTCGCCAGTATCCACACAGTCGCCAGTATCCACACAGTCGCCAGTATCCACACAGTCGCCAGTATCCACACAGTCGCAGTATCCACACAGTTCGTTTTAGGCGTGCAAGGCCGGGACTTGCGTCCCTGACCGACCTCCGGGGCATGTTCCCTGTGCGCGGCTTTCGGGAAAGACACATCATCCCTTGGCCGTACAGCACTGGCAGAACACGAGTTCTGAGGACATTGCTGAAGGTCTCCAAGACAGCATACTGCGCATTGCGGAGGTGCGATTCCCTGCAATCAACCCATCCCTCAATGACAAGTTACGCAGCATCAACGTGCTTGAAGTTCTGTATGGCCTGGTTGACGCAGTCACCGAGCAACAAGGCGATCTGGCGGCCTTCGAGCGCACTTTGGATGCCACATTGCAGATGGCTGACGACAAATAGTTCGAAGATTGGCCAGCGCCAGACGTATTGGAGCAAGATGCTGCAATGGCGCTTGTCGGCTGAAACTCTTTCAGAAAATGTGTAAATTCTGAAGTTATCCGAAAATTTTTATGAAGATTTCAAGAAAGACAAATCCAAAAGCCATACAGCTCTGGGAAGAGACGAGCTTCGACATGGGCATGATTGAAGGCAGGGCTGAGGGCATTGCTGAGGGCAAGACTGAAGGCATTGCTGCGGGAGAGATCATGACTCTCAAAAACATTATTTTGTACATTGTGCAGATGTACTTTCCATCAATCAGTGCATCCATCAACAAAAAGATACAATGCATCAATGAGCCTGATGCCCTATATGATCTGATTGACGCAACCCAGAAACAATTCTATGCTGTTGACTTTGAGCGTACTGTGGATGCAACATTGCACATGGCTGGCGCCAAATGATTTTGAGATTGGCCAATGCCAGTGGTATGACATCAAGATGTTGCAAAGGTACATGTCGGCTTACACTCTTTTTGAAATATATAAAATCTGAATATAGTGGAAAATTTTAATGAAATCTTATCGAAAGTACCATCCCCTAGCCGTAGAGTTCTGGAAGACCATGAGCTTCGGCATGGGCAAGATGGTGGGCAAGGCCAAGGGCAAGGCTGAAGGCATTACTGAAGGCCTTGCCATGGGAGAAATCAAGGCTCTTCAGAATAGCGTTTTGCGTATAGCTGAGGTGCGATTCCAGTCAATCAATGCATCCCTTAACGCAAAGATACGAAGCATCAATGAGCCTGATGCACTATATGACCTGCTTGACGCAACCCAGAAACAAGTCGATGCCGTTGCCTTTGAGCGCACTGTAGATGCAACATTGCACATGGCTGGCGCCAAAAGATTTGGAGATTGGTCAGCGTCTGACGTATTGGACCAAGACACTACAAAGGCGCTTGTCGGATGGTACTTTTCTAGAGGATATGTGGATTCTGAAAATGTAGGAAAATTCTTTACGAATTTTCTTGGGAGGAAACATCCCCTCGCTGTAAAGCTCTGGAAGGAGATGAGCCATATCGTTGGCAAGAATATAGAGTTTTTTGAAGAATACTCTGCAGGACACTCTGAAGGATACGCCGATGGCCTTCAGAGCAGCGTCCTGCGCATAGCGGAACTGCGATTCCCTCCAATCAGCGCATCCCTCAATGACACGATACGCAGTATCAATGATCCTAATGTTCTGAATGGCCTGATTGACGTAGCTCTCAAGCACAAAGGTGATTCGGCTGCCTTCGAACGCACTGTCGATACCAAATTGCAGTTTGCAAACGCCAAATAGCTCTGATATTGGTCAGCGCTAGGTGTATTGAATCAAGATGCTGCAAAACCATTATCGATTGGAGTTCTTCCATGAAAGATATGCATTTTGAAGATACTAACAATATGAATGCTTCTGAAAAGAAACAGCCCTTGGCTGTACAGATTTGGAAGAACATGAGCTATGTCATTGCTAGGAATATAGGATATTCCGAAGGCCTTCAGGACAGTTTCCTGCGCATTGCGGAAGTGCGATTCCCTCAAATCAGTAAATCCCTCAAAGACAAGATAAGAAGTATCAATGCCCCGGAGATTCTGAATGATCTGCTTGACGCAGCTGTCCAGCACAAAGGCGATCTGGCTGCCTTCGAGCGCACGGTAGACGCCACATTGCAATTGGCCAACGCCAAATAGTTCAGAAACTTGTCAACGCCAAACGCTGACGCATGCTTCCGTGCCACGAATTGTCCTCATTCCCCTAGGCTGACTTGTGGTCGGAGCTATGCAAATGCCCCGCAGATTTGCGCAGTCCGCATCTTGGCATGCTCGAATGTCAACGGCCTTGTTGACAGGAATCTTTCAGGCTGCATGACGGCACTCAATCGCTGAACCCCGGCGGCAGTTCCCCTTCAGGGACAGTGTCCTGCATCTCGCCGCCTTCCCGCTTCCCCACCTCGAGCGAGAGTCCCGCCTCCTGTGCCGCGGCCTTGTAGTCCGTCGTCGCAAGACGCAAGGCGTTGAGGGGTTCCACCCGGATGGCCGGTATCCGCACCGGGCAGTGCTTCTCGCAGTACCCGCAACCGTAGCACTTGACGCCCTTGACGACAGGGGCCGGCACGGCCGTCTGTTCCGTGTGGGCGAGGGCCACGGCGCCGTACGGGCACACCTCCTGGCACACCACGCACTTGCGCCCCTCGGCCCAGGCGAGACATCGCTCCCTGAGCACGACGGCCGTGCCCACCTTGGCCCATTGCTTCTCCTCGGGCACGAGGGACGCCACGGCCCCGGTGGGACACACCTGTCCGCAGGCGTGGCATGCGGGATCGCAGGGTCCCCGGCGGGGAACGAGGATCGGGGAGAAGAGCGCCTCCGCTCCCGCAAGCGTCCAGGCCGGCTGCAGTCCGTTTGTCGGGCAGGCCTTCATGCACAGGCCGCACCGCAGGCACCGTCGCAGGAAATCAGGTTCCGGCAGGGCGCCGGGCGGGCGCACGACCCAGGGTTGCAGCAGCGTCCCCTTGCCGTCGCCGGCCATGAGACTTCCCGTCCCGCTGTACTGGATGCCGGCGAGGACGATGCCCATCGCCCCGGATCCGAGAAAAGCCCGACGCGACGGGGAATGGGACGGAGCGGGGGGCGCTGCGATCGCCCGGGGGACGGTCCCGAAGGCGATGCTCCCGTCGGGGCAGACCCCGCGGCATCGCTGGCAGGTCAGGCATTCCTCGTGGTTCGTGCGTCCGGGATCGTCGGAGATGGCCTGGGTCGGGCATATGCGGACGCAGCGTTCGCATCCCCGGCATCCTTCGGACACCCTGCGCCGCAGGATCGGCCTTCTGGAGAGCAGCGCCATGAGCGCTCCGGACGGGCAGAGGCATCGACACCAGAACCGCGGATACACGGCCTCAAGCCAGCAACAGGCCCCGAAAAGGCATGCGATGAAGAGCATGCCTTCGTATCGTCTGGGCGTCACCTCCAGATAGGCGAGCTGCGGGAACCCTTCGAGAAGCGGGCTCCCGATGTCCAGCCCCGACTGGGCGAGGAGCGTCGCAAGGGGATGGACGAGCGTCTCGACGGCGCGGGTGAGCAGGGGGATCGGGGCGCCCCAGAAGACGGTGTTGACGCCGAGCAGCGCGGTCCCGGTCATGGCTGCGAGGACGACGAACTTCAGGGCCGGGAGTCGCCGTGGAAGCTGGCAGGTCTTGCGGCGCCGGCCCCAGAGCCTGCGGACGATGTCCAGCGTCGCCCCGTAGGGGCAGATCCAGCCGCAGAAGAACCTTCCCGCGATGAGCGTGCAGGCGAGCACGACGATGCCTGGCACGAGGGCGACGATGAAGTGCCGCGAGGCGATGGTCGTCAGCACGGCCGCCGCCGGGTCGAGACGCAGGAAGAGGTCGGCGGGTGTCGGGCCGTCCGGGAGCGGCCACGCGACCGACCAGCAGCAAAACAGGAAGAGCGCCAGCGACGCCCCCTGGACGGCGCGGCGCAGGCCTGGCCAGACCGAAGCGGCCATTGTCGTGCTAGACGGCGATGCGCGCGACGTTCAACGCATCGATGTCCATGCGTCCCAAACCCCGCTCGTGGGCGAGGCGGATGTGTGCGACCTGGCGCGGCTTCTGCTTGCGGCCGTACCACTCGTAGGAAGAGACGGCCATGGCGTCCGCCGCGACGGGATCGGCCGAGGCGATCACTTCTCCCGGAGTGATGATGCGTCCCGGTCCGCCCGGTCCGCCGGACGTGAGCACGCGTGTGGCGTCGACGACGGACAGCGCCGGCTTCACGCGGGTCGCCAGATCGACGATGGAGACGTCGAGGTCGTAGCGGGAGTGCATCACGTGCCGATCCTGGATCAGCCCCATCTGGCCCTTGAGGCAGAGGGAGACGCCAGCCGAACTGTGGCTCTTCGCCACGGGGGCGGCGATGATGACATCGGCCTCCAGCACGTCCTTCATGAACGCGTTTTTCCGCATCTCCTTGCCGTCGGGTATCGTGGCCTCGGCATACTGGGATCCGCTCATCAGGTGATGGCATATGCCGGTCTCGACGCTGTCGCAGGCCGCCAGGATGCCGCTGCGCTCGAGGGACTGCCGCGGATTGTGCAGGGAGTGGTCGAGCACGCGGATCTTCCCGGCCCCGGCCTCCTTGCACATGACGACCAGTTCCCTGACCACGTCGGGGTGCGTGTTCACGGCCGCGGCAGGGCCTTGGTCGAAGCTCATGTTGGGCTTGATCACCACCTTCTGCCCCGGCTGGACGAATCGCGCCATGCCGCCGAGGCCCTGAACGGCGGCCCGGGTCGCCGGGCCCGGTTCGCCCTTCGCCACGACGAGATACGGATCGGCGGCGAAGGCGTCCCCGGCGAAGGGGAAGGACAGTCCGCATCCGAGAATGCCGATTGCGTTGAGTTTCAGGAAATCCCGTCGCAGCATGTGCTCCCCCCTGGATTGAAGATGTGCCCCGGTGTCTCCCACAACCGCGGTTCGCTGTCAAGGCGCAGCCGTCGGAGAGCAGGGATGCCTCCCGGGCCCCGGCGTTCCGTTTGCGACGATGGCGTGGGAGATGCGGACGGGACGTGACTTTGCCCATGGGCCAGGGTGTAGCCGGGGGCACGGGAACCTGCGCATGCGGCAGGCACCCGATCCTGCGGCGATGGAGAGCGGGATATGGCGGCGCGGCATGCCCCGCGTTCCATGCGGAGGACATCGTGGTCGTGGATCCCTGCGACGGTGCCGGGCCCTCCCCGTCCCGAGGGCATCCCTCTCTCTCCATCTCTTCGGACCCCACGACCGGCCGACGCGACAGGGGCGCCATCGAGCGCCGGGAGCCCTGATTGCGTGCCACCGTGCGCGGAACCGACACGAGCGCGATGGGTGGTGGTCATCGGCGTCGAAAGAGGGTATACGTTCCCCGGACGTTTTCCCATGCTTGCCGGACGCCCCGCAACCCCACGCCATTGGCTGGTGTCGCGCAACTGCCCGAAATCGTGCGGCAAGCGTGAGAGGGGACGGCCTTCGGGTTGTCTCCGCCGGCGCCTTCTCGCGATATCGGCCGACAAGGCCGTTTCCCGAAGACGGTGCGGACGGTCGCGCCGGCCGTCATGCGGGACGCTGGCAACGTGCCGATTGCCTTTGCGCCTACTTATGAAGGAGTGGACGATGCAGAACGCGATCAAACAGGCCATGGGCATATGCAAGACCCTGTGCAGAAACGGCGTCGACGCCTACGTCGTGAACGCCCCGCTCCAGGAGCATCTCCTTGAGAAGGCGGAGACGGTCGCCGTCGACCTGGCTTGCGACCCCGACGTCGAGACGCTGACGAAGCTCGTCCCCAACGCCGTGGCGTCCCCGGGTTCCCCCTGGATGGCCACCCTCAGCGAGAAGGACAAGGACGGCGACACGCAGTTCCTGTTCCGCTTCTATCCCATGGAAACGGCCGATGCGGCCCACCCGGAACTGTCCCTGCTCCGGCTCACGCCGACGATGAGGGACATGCTGAACCCCGAGGAACGCCTGCGCATGCGTCTCACCTCGATGGGGCACATCGACGACGCCGGGCCCTACGCGGGCTTCGAGGAGGTCAAGAGCGGCGCCATCAGGATCGCGGGTCTCCCCGACGAGACGCTGCGACACAACTATCTGCTCGCCGTGCGGGCCCTGCGCTTCGCCGCGAACTTCGAACTGCCCATCGAACCCAATTCCTGGCTGGCGATCCTGCGGGCATCCTCGCGAGTGCTGGACTACGTGGCCGCGCGGGACATCATGGACGAGTGGCGCAAGGTCCCTGCGGAGTCGATCCATCGGTTCGTCGAACTCCTGTCCGAGGCGCATCTGCTCCAGGGGCTCATCCCCGAGGTCGCGGCCCTTTCGCAGATCCGCCAGCGGCGCAATGAAGAGGGAGGCGAGGAGACCGTCTTCCGGCACACGCTGGACTGCGTCCGCCTCTACCCGGAGGAGGAGTTCCACCACGACTGGCTGGGCACGATGGCCACGCTCTTCCACGACGTGGGCAAGCTCTACACCGGGGAGCACTTCGACGGGCAGTGGAACTTCTACCAGCACCATCTGGTGGGGGCCAAGGTCACCCGCAAGATACTGCGGCGCCTCCACTTCGCCTCCGAGGACATCGACCTGCTGTGCCACCTCGTGAGCAACCACATGCGCTTCCATTTCATGCTCACCGACCGGGGCATCAGGCGCTTCATGGCGCTGGGCGAGCACAAGCGGCTCATCGCGATGGCCAGGGCCGACATCAAGGCGCGGAACGCCAGCAACACGTCCTTCAACCACAACATGAAATACCTGGACCGGGCGGGGACCCCGGAGCAGATGCTGGAACCGCTGCTCAACGGCAACGAGATCATGGAGGAGACCAACCTTCCTCAAGGACGCCTCGTGGGGCTCACCAGGGCGGCGTTGCTGGAGGCGCAGAAGGCGGGAGTGATCTCGGACAGGGAGGCCGCCAAGGCCTTCGTGCGGGAGTACGCCAGAAACAACATGGAGTGAGCGCGGAACGCGTCCCGAGGGGGCGGGGCGTTCCGCGGAGCGGGGAGAGGGTTCCAATGAGGTGCAGCGTTTTTCGTTGCGCGCTTTTCGCGAGCGCGGCGCTCTGTGTCGCCCTGCTGGGGGCGGCCGCGCCGGCCGCGTCGCAGGCCGACACGCACGACGGGCCGTTGTTCACGGACTTCCGCACGGTCCCCGGCGTGACGGCCGAAGAGATACGGGACATCGAGGAACTGCAGGCGAGGAAGGTCCCCTTCGTCTACGCCATGACCCTGGGGAACGAGACTTACCTCGAGGATGGCGGCATCGCCGGCTTCACAAGCCTCTTCTGCCGGTGGCTCTCGAGACTCTTCTCCATGTCGTTCCGGCCTTCGGTGACGAGCTGGGCGCAGATCGTCGACGGGCTGGATGCGGGGAACGTCGATTTCACCGGCGACATGACGAGAACCCCAGGCAGGCTCAGAACCTACCTGATGACCGAGCCCATCGTTTCGCGTCGCGTGACGATGCTTTCCCTCGACGACACCCCGGCCATGGAAGTCATCGCCCGCACTCGCGAAGTGCGGTTCTGCCTTCTTGCCGACAGCGTCGAATACGAACTCGTACAGCAAAGAATTCCTGAAAACAGTAGAATCATCTACAAAAAGACCTTTCAAGAAATCTACGACGCCATGAGAAGTGGCGAAGTGGATTTTTTTATTTCAGATGATGGAACCGAGATCAATTTTGACATTGATCGGCGGATCATCATGACTGAATTTAGTCCTCCGATCTATAGCAATGTCTCTTTGACAGCAAAAAACGAAAAATACAAGTCAATAATATCAATCGTATCAAAAGCTCTCATGAGTGGGGAGCGAAAATACATTTCGCGTATTTTTAATGAAGGGATGAAAAATTTTTCAAAACAGAGGGTGCACAGACTTCTCACTGAAGTGGAGCGAGAGTATATAGATAGACATAGAACAGAAAGAATACCCATTAAATACTTTGCCGATGCTGCAAATTATCCTGTGTCCTTCTATAATGAGGAAAATCACAATTGGGAAGGCATCGGCCTAGACATATTAAATGAGATCGCTCATATTACTGGCCTGAATTTCATTCCAGCAAATAACAAAAACGAAAATTGGTCCAACATATTGAAGATGTTGCGCAAAGGCGATGCGTCACTTATTGTCGCCCTGGCGCGATCGAGGGAACGTGAGCCGTTCTATATTTGGTCAAAAAAAGATTACTATCAAAGTCATTGCGCCCTTCTCTCAAAACTAAGCCATCCGTCTATTTATGCAAATGAAATCATTTACTCTAAAGTCGGAATTATTAAAGACAACATGACTGGCGATCTTTTTTTGGAATGGTTCCCAAATACCACAAACGTCATGCTGTACGACAGTTACACAAGTCTGGCTAAAGCGTTGCGTGACAACGAGATCGACATGATGATGGGGTTGCAGGAGATGGTGCTGAACGAGCATAACTATAATGAAAATGCCGACATAAAGACTTGCTATCTCTTTAATTATGGCATCCCTGCACGCTTCGGATTTAACAGTGACGAAAAAATTCTGAGGTCTATATTTGACAAGACATTGAAGTTTATTGACACTGAGGCAATATCTCAAAAGTGGACATTCAAGGCCCATGATCACAGAGCTGAAATGGCTGAAGTCAGGATGCGGTGGCTTTCGCTGGTTATCTTTTTGATGGTATGTCTTGTCGCCATGCTTGGCATAGCGCTCTACTGGCATAGGACAGAGAAAACCAGACTACAAGATCTCGTTAAACAAAAAACTCTTGATCTTCAGTTGCAGATGGAAGAAGCGAAACATGCCAACAAAGCAAAATCCATATTCCTTGCTACTATTTCCCATGAGATCAGAACCCCATTAAATGCCATCATTGGGATTACCGAGATACAACGTGGAAAATGTAATGATGAAGATACACGAAACTACATCGACAAAGTCTACAAGGCTGGAGAGATGCTCATTCGCATCATAAATGACGTTCTCGATATCTCCAAGATAGAAGCTGGCAACATAGAACTCAATCCCTTCGAGTACGATGTCGCGATGCTCATCGCTGATGCCACCAGGCTGAACGCACTGCGCATCGGCTCGAAGGACATCGACTTCGTCATCGACATCAATGGCGACTTCCCCAGCCGTCTTGTCGGCGACGAGATGCGCGTGCGGCAGATACTGAACAACCTGCTCTCCAATGCGATCAAGTACACCCAGCAGGGAACCGTGGTCCTCAGGATGCGCTGGGTGCCTGGAGCAGCGGATGACCTGGACCAGTCCGACGCCGTCACCGTGACCATCGAGGTGGAGGACACGGGCCGCGGCATCCGCGAAAGCGACATGGGCGACCTCTTCACGGCGTTCAAGCAGTTCGACGTCCAGCAGAACCGCAGGATCGAGGGTACGGGCCTCGGTCTCTCCATCACCAAGGAGGTGGTGGAGCTGATGCATGGTTCCATCGACGTCCGGAGCGTCTACGGCAAAGGCAGCGTCTTCACGGTCCGCATCGTGCAGCGGACGGTCGGCGCCCCGCCTCTGGGAGAGGAACTCGCGGCGGAATTGCGGCGATTCTGGTTGCCATCCTCCTTCAGGCGCGGAGGGAACATCGTCCGTCACCCCGTCCCCCATGGCAACGTGCTGCTGGTGGACGACGTGCCCACGAATCTGGAGGTCCTGGAGGGACTGCTGACGCCCTACGGGCTGCAGATCGACTCCGTGGGCAGCGGTGAGGAGGCCGTGGACAGGGTGAGGAACGGGGGGACGCGCTACGATCTCATTCTCATGGACCACATGATGCCGGGCATGGACGGGGTGGAGGCCACGAGACTGATCCGGGAGACCATCGACACGGACTACGCGCGCAACGTCCCCATCGTTGCGGTCACCGCGAACGTGCTCGTCGCGGGCAGGGACATGTTCCTGGCCAAGGGCTTCAACGGATACATCTCCAAGCCCATCAACGTCGTGCAGCTGGATTCGGTGCTGACGCAATGGAACCGGGGATCGTCGGAGACGGAGGAAGACGCCGGGGGCGGTTTCAGGGATGACGCGCCGGAGGGGGCCACGGGCGGCGGGGCCGAAGGTGAAGCGGAGGCGGAAAGGCGCCCGGGCCACGACGAAAGGTCAGGGGCGGACGCCATGCATGTGGCGGATCTGGCCGACGAGCGCGTCGAGGGGCTGGACATCAGGGAAGGCATCGCGACCTACGGGGATCCCGGACTCTACCTGCACCTGCTGCACACGTTCCTGCAGCACACCCTCGGACTTCTGGAGACCCTGCGGAATGTGGACGCCGCGTCCCTCAAGGCGTACCAGGTCGCCGTCCATGGCCTGAAAGGCAGCGCCTACGGCGTCTGCGCCCGGGAAGTGGGAAGATGTGCGGAAGGACAGGAGACCGCGGCCAGGGACGGGGATGCGCAGAAAGTGCTTGCCGGGAACGATGGGCTGATCAGGATGGTGGAGGAGATGCTCAAGGCCCTGGGAGAAGTGCTCCGGCGTCACCCCGATGCCGGCTGAGGCCGTCCCGGAGCGCCAGCGGCGCCTCCGGCCGATTGCGTCCGGCGGCCAGGATCGGGTGTCGGGCGGCCCTTGCGCGCATTTTTTTTCAGATGCTTGACGCGATGGCCGACTTGTTGCATAATGTTCTACTTGACGGTCGAGACCCCGGATCCGGAGCGTCCCTCAGCGCTCCCCGCACGGGAACGGGCTCATCCGTGCCGTCGCGGACCGCGCGGGCCGAAGGTCCTGCGGTCGACAGACATGCCGAGATGGTGGAATTGGTAGACACGCTATCTTGAGGGGGTAGTGGGCTATGCCTGTGCGGGTTCGAGTCCCGCTCTCGGCACCACCGCACATGCGGGGCAAGGCGGCATCGTTGTCCTTGCCGTGTCACTGCGTTGGTGCACCGTGCGAAAACGCCGCATGCCCCTGATCGCTCGTGGAGGTGCCCCATGGCCAGCGTGAAGGACGTGGCCCAATGCATTCTGGAAAAAAAAGGCAGACTCGCCACCATCAAGCTACAGAAGCTCGTCTACTACTGTCAGGCTTGGCATCTGGCCTGGACGGGGAAGGCGATGTTCCCGGAGACGATTCAGGCGTGGGCCTATGGGCCGGTTGCGCCCGACCTCCATCAGGTCTACGGTGATAAGCACAGGATCGGCGCAATCCCCGGCGGTGACTCCTCGAAGCTCACCGACGACGAGATCGAATCGGTCGATGCCGTGCTGGATGCCTACGGCGACAAGTTTTGGTGGAGCCTGGTCCACTACACCCACCTCGAACCCCCTTGGAGGGACGCGAGGAAGGGCGTTCCCTTTACCAAGAACGTGGGGGGGGTGATCTCCCCAAAGGCCATGCAGGACTACTACAGCGAGCTGATCAAATGAGCGGGGGGAGGAAGCCTCAACTTCCTAGGGAAGAGGTGAGCACCATCTCTTGGCGCTTCGGCAAGATGGATGCGGAGATGCCGTGGCCAACTACCATTGCCGACCTCGCCCCTCATCTCGATAGGCTGAAACACTTCGAGGGGCAGACGCCCGTGGAGTGTTATGGCGAAAAGCACAACCACCTTATGCGGGTAGGCGAACTCTGCACGAAGGCCCAGAACCGCCTCAAGAAGCTCGGAATCGATGTTCCATTGACCCAATTATGGCTCAAGGAGAAATGCAGACTTTGGGGCATCATGGAAAAAAGCATCTTCCATGTCCTCTGGCTTGACGAAAATCATGAGGTCTACCCAGTCAAACTCAAAGGGCACAGATAGCGTGAAGGCGTCCATTGCAAGCCCGCATCAGTCGGAAAGCCTTCAGCCGATCTTTGGCTTCTCTGTCCCACTGGTTCACCATGAATTTCACGTGCCCGTTACCGCACGCCCGGATGGCGCGCATTCCACAGGTCGCCCATAGAATTGTCCAGATGTGGAGTGTGGTCGTTCGAAAACGATGAATTGCTCTACCTGTTGCGTCCCGACACGGAGTGTGGCATACCAAATGGGTGTACAACCCTGCCATGTGGGAGAAGTACCGGAAGGAGGAGGCGGAGGGCGAGGACGTCCAGCGCCTGCTTCTGGACATGCTGGAGAACATGCCTTTCAGGCGGCCGTGGCCGACCTGAAGCAGGAAGTGCGCACATCGACAAAGACCATCATCAGCTGGGTTCTTGCCGGGATCGGGATCGGCGTGATGATCATCCTCTACGTTTTTGAACGCAACTGGGACGTGGCCATGAAGGCCCTCGACCGGGGCACCGAGGCCAACGTCAAGGTGGAGGCCCGGCGGCTCGCCGAGCAGTGGCGCCAGGAGGACATGCAGCGGTTGATGGCCCCCCCGCCGGCCACGATCCCGCCCGAAAAGGCGCAACCCGTCCAGTGATCTTCAGGCCCCCGCTAGGGGGCCTTCTCTTTGCCGGAGGCATATTGTCGGGGTTTAGTGTGCCAAGGGCGGCCACGGATGGTTGCGAAAGTCCCTGAGGCCGGAGATGGGCCGAGGGCCGCTCCCGGAGCCGATGAGCGTGGAGGCCAAGGATGGCGGTGGCGACAGTGCCCCCGTCACCGAGGTACGTTGCGGCATGGAAGTTTAAGCCGCCAACCGCCCTCACTGTGTTCGTGCTTGCGAACCCGAAAGCAGAGCCTCCTGGGCGGCTTGGGGTATTGCGACAGGCCGGTTTTCCCCGCCTATGGGACGGGTTCACGAAGCGTCCGGATCCCGACGGCCTGGGCCCGTCAGGATGTCCCGCCCAGCAGCGCTCGGCGCATGGTCCCCACGCTTTGCCCGGAGGACATCGTCCTGATGGACTTGGACGAGTTCGTTGCGTCCCTGATGCCCCGGATGGCGGCGCCATGGTCAAGAGGGTCGAGGTGGACCAGGCCGAGGCCGGGCCGCAGATGAAGTTCCGTTCGACAACCACCGAGGTGACGCGCTCGTGATCAGGCCGCTGTCCGCCTGCGACGACTTGCGCATTGCCATGGTGGGTCGCGTCGCCTGGACCGTGTCGAACCTTATGAGGAGGTAGGGCTTGCGGATTCCGGGAAGGGGATGCTAGAAACGGGTCAAGGCCAAGGAGAGGGGGCCATGGTCAGCACTTTGAAGAGGCGGATGTCCAGCGTCGCGGCCCTGTCCATCGGCGGCCGGGCGTATTCGAGCCCGATGCGCGACATGGTGTCCAAATGGCATCGCAAGGCCAAGGACATGTCCGACGCAGAATACCTGGAGCACATGGCCCAACTGGACGCGCGCAACCTGCACGGGGATTTCGATCGTGCATGGGGCGCGCTCCGGAAGGAATGCCCCGCGTTGCCGGAGACCATGCGATGACGCGGCACGAGCATTGCTTCTCCTTATTGTGGATCGCCTCAACGCCCACGGGGAAAAATTCCGGCAGACGCCGGCCCGGGGCAAGCACTTCGGAAACCGTATGAGCCAACAACGTGAAATGCTGGGAAGCCGCCTGGGCTTTTTGCTGCTTTCCGCCGGCTGCGCCA
>JAISTH010000067.1 GCA_031272715.1 Desulfovibrio sp. | reverse complement strand
GAAGACAACGGCCCGTGATGATGCATGCGCCACGCCTGCGTCCGCCTCACCGGGAACGGCGGGGCGCCGTATGTGCGGGATGCCATTGCAATCAACACGACGCCACAACAGAGCGAATGTCAAGCACTCGCCTGGATGGCTCCGCAGGATGTGCCCGCTACGGGTAGCCGCAGGGGAAGGCAAGGGTTCGCGCAAGGGCATGACCGGGAAGTCACCGTCCGGCCAGACGGCATGGACACTGCATGGAGTTCTGTCCAGACGTGCCCCTGCGCTGAGGGCATAGGCATCGGGGGGGCTGATGACGGGGCCGTGTCCCCATGCCCACAGCCCTTGAAAAATATACACGTGAACGCCACGCCTCTTTCAGGGGCCGTCCATGCAGACAGAACACAGCCTTGCACGGGGTGTCCTGTGGTCCAGTCGCCGACCGAGCAGGCATCGATGCTCGTGCCTGAGAGAACGGCGCCGGTCGGGAACAAGGCACGCTGGAACAGGCATGTGCGGGCGTAGGGTCGGCCGTGGACGTCAGGTGCCAGCAGGGGGCAGGCGCTGATGTCCTGAAATCCCAGATGTCTGCGTTGTTGTATGCCGCCCCGTCACCAAGCATATCCGTGTGGCCGTGTGCATATGTGTGGTCGCGAATCACCGGGAAGTGTCCACGGTTCTTCACCTGTGGCGATGGGGACCTGATGGCAGATGTGGACTCGTGCCAGGTGTCACGTCGTGTCTGAGAAATCGTCGATGGGGGCAGGGACACGGGCGATTGGACAACCAGCCGGGTGAGGCCTCCAGCATGTCGCCGCGGAGCGTCAACGAGGACACTCCAGAGTGTGGGCGAAGGTGCTGCCCATCATGGTTGCGGCGGAGGACCTCAACGGCGACGACCAGTGGCGACGGGAAGGGCTGCTGGAGCCATCGAGCTTGGCAGGCGAAGGGGGAGAGCCGTCAGAAGTCACTTTTTGTAACGGTTTTTTCTTGAAGGCCGTCGAAAAAGCTGGTAGGGTGCCGCCAGTGGCGAGTCCTCCGGAAGGAGGTTAGCCCCGTGGCAAAAATCCTTCGGGAGATTGCCGTGTTGGCGGTCGGTTCGGCCATCGGCACGGTGATCGCTGCTTACTGGCTACGGTGTTTCTTCTAATGGCGAGAGGCGCCATCACCGCTAACTAAGTGCCCCTTAGGACCGCGCCACGGTCCTAAGGGGCATGTCTTCTTGAGAATATAATCTCGGAGGGCTTGCCTCAGGAGGGGTGGGATGTTGCGTGCATCCTGCCCATCCGCTTTTTTCTTTATAGCACGGTACCAGTCGGGATGTCAAGACCCTCGCCCGGATGCCTCCGCAAGATGCGTCCGCCTCCGGGAAGCCGCAGGGGGAATGCATGGGCATGCGCAAGGGCAATGCCGGGAAATCGCTGCCCAACCCAGATGCCATGGGATACCGCAGGAAGTCCTGTCCAGTCCTGCCCCAGCGCTGAGGCGTCGGCATCGACGACCTGATGTCGGGGCCGTCCCGCTCCCCATGCCCAAGACCTTTGAAGAATATACACGTGGACGCCACGTTTTTTTCAGGGCCGTCCATGCTGACAGCAACGCAGCCTTCCTCGTGGGCGGACAACAAGAAACGGGCCTGCCTTCCCGCAACGCCACGTTGCCGAATGGATGGGCCGGCGGCCTTGTCCGGAACGGCCGTGCCCATGGGGCGGCAAGGATGAGCCGGCCCGCACGTCTAGACTCGCAGGTTTGAGGCGGACATCCCTTGGACCAGAACATGTGCAGACGATATTGGTCCGGTATCGTCCAATGATGATGCTGGTCCAGCACATGCCACAGACGATGGTGGACCAGCACGTGCCGCGGACGATGATGGACCAGACGAAGTCGCTCCCGTTGCGGTTCTCCGACGAATCCAGAGGTGCGTCCCGTGGCGTCCAGACGCCGCTCGAGCAGGCATCAATGCCTGTGTCCAAGGGATCGGCGCCAGTCGGGGCAAGGTACACCGGCCCAAGCCATGTGCGGGCGTGGGGTCGGCCGTGGACGTCAGGTGCCGACATGTCGATCTGGCGCCGATGTCCTTGCATCCCGGATGGCATCGGTGTTGCGTGCCGCCTCGCTCACCCAGCAAATCCGTGTGGCCGTGTGCATTTGTGTGGGTATGAATGTCCGGGATGTGTCCACGGGTCTTCGTCTGTGGCGATGGGGGGCTGATGGCAGATGTGGACTCGTGCCAGGTGTCACGTCGTGTTCGGGATCGTCGATGGAGTGGGACGAGCACTGCGGGCGGCCTGGACGACCAGATGGGTGAGGCCTCCAGCATGTCGTCGCGGCGCGGAGCGCCAATGAGGACTTGCGGAGTGTAGGCGAAGGTGCGGCAATCATGGTCGCGGCGGAGGATCTCAACGGCGAGGGATCGACCAGTGGCGACGGGAAGGGCTGCTGGAGCCGTCGAGCTTGGCAGGCGAAGGAGGAGAGCCGTCAGAAGTCGTTTTTTGTAACGGTTTTTTCTTGAAGGTCGTCGAAAAAGCTGGTAGGGTGCCGCCAGTGGCGAGTCCTCCGGAAGGAGGTTAGCCCCGTGGCGAAAATCCTACGGGAGATAGCCGTGTTGGCGGCCGGTTCGGCCATCGGCACGGTGATTGCAGCTTACTGGTTGCGGTGTTTCTTCTAACGGCGCAAGGCGCCATCACCGCTAACTAAATGCCCCTTAGGACCACGCTGCGGTCCTAAGGGGCGTCGTTCGAGTACATCAACTCGGAGGGCTTGCCCCAGGAGGGGTGGGATGTTGACAGCATCCTGCCCCTCCACTTTTTTCTTTATAGCACGACGCACGTCGGAATGTCAAGACCCTCGCCGGGGCCAAGGGCGATTGTGCGAACAAGGAGTTGGTTCGGCCGTTGGCGCAGCGATCCCAGAGTACTGGCCACGGTGTTGTCTGACGGCGAAGGTGCCGCCGCCGCAAACCGAGGCCCCCGCAAACCGAGGGCCCCCAGGACCAAGCCGCGATCCTGGGGGCTTCTTTCGAGTACTGCAAACTCGGAGGGTTTGCCCCGGGAGGGGGGACGTATAGCGCATCCTGCCCCTCCGCTTTTCCCAAATAGCACACCGTCCACCAGGATGTCAAGTTTTTTCGTCCGACCCCAAGGTGATTCCGTGAACGTAAGGCTTTTTTGGCCGCCAGGGGCCTGTCCCCATGAAACTTCGCCCGGTTGGCCGTCGTGCCGGTTCCACTCCGCCGTCCACCCTCGGATGCGGGATGTTCCGGGGGCGAGACGCCAGATCGTTGGGGCGGGGAGCATGCGCGCAAGGCCCGTGCCACAGACGGCGTGCCGGCCAGGGGGGCTTCGGGGAAGGAACCGGTTCCAGCAAGGCCGTTTTTTCAGGCAACCGCCCCGGGATCGGCCCGGATGGCTGGCTGCAGTTCCCTGCATCGGCCCGGATCAGAGCGGAAGCGTGGACGTGGTGACGATCCGGGGCCAGGGTCAGGATACGGCCTGTTTCGCCTTGGCCGCGGAGTCCGTGGCGGTCCGGGACTTGCGCACCGCCTTGAAGGCGTCGTGGAGGGAGACCAGCCGGCGGTAGCTCTTGCGGATCTCCTGCCCGGCCGGGGTGAGGGATTCCTCGGAGGGCTCGATGTAGGTGCGCTGGATGTAGCGGTCCCGGAGGACCCGGTCCACGCAGGCGATGATCTCGTCGACGAGGGCGGGGAAGTAGTTGCCGATGTCGAACTTGATCTTGGTGCACAGTTCCACGATGTCCTTGAGCATCTGGGCGTAGGTGATGCGCTCCCCCTTGACGTTGCGCTGGCAGAGGTCGTCGAGGATGCGCACCGTGCGCGCCTGCTGGATGTAGCTGAACCGGGAGCAGACCTCCTTGTGGAGTTCCGGCAGGCTGTGGAAGGGCTCCTCGTGCTCCGGGCAGTAGAGGTAGTGGTCCAGCACCTTGCTCACGTTGCCGAAGAATTCGTCGCTGTAGCTGATCATCCGCCGCTGGTGCTTGCTCAGCCACGAGTAGAGGAACTTCAGGCGCTTCTCCGGCGTGTCGGTGTTCTCCACGATCTCCGTGCGCTTGTAGAGGGTGCGGCCGGTGTACTCCCCGCGGACGATGTCGTTCAGCCGCAGGAACATGTTCGTGCTGTCCTTGATGATGTTCAGCCCCATGAGGGGCCTGCCCGTCAGGGGATGGAGGATCTCCTGCCCCTCCACGGAGAGGGCGCGGTCCTGCCGCACGTTGCTGCGGTCGAAGCGGTGCTGGCGGTAGGTGACCCGCATGATCACCGCCCGTCGCCGGTTGTCCAGGAAGAAGCCCTCCTTCTCGATGATGTCCAGCGCCTCGGTCTGGTCCGGATCCACCGACACCAGGGCGATCTTCTCCAGCTGCAGGTAAGGGGAGGTGGGGGAGACGTTGGTGTAGGTGGTCAGGGTGCGGTCGGTCTGCCCCAGCACGCGGATGAGGAAGGGCTCGCAGATGCGGTGGAGCTTGCGGGCGAAGAGGGCGCTGGATGTGCGGCGCTCGGAGACGATGGGGAAGCCGTAGAGCTCCATGAGGTACTGGTACACGAACATGCGGTTGCGCTCGTACATCTCGTTGTTGCCGAACTCGAACTTGCCTATGCGCACCCCGAAGCGCTTGAGTTCGCTGTCGATGTCCGAGGGGAAGGAGGCGTAGACCCCGGAGAGGTGGAAGTTGTTCGCGGCGTCCCAGGACATGACGTGGGCCCTGTCCATGCTGAGCAGGTAGGGCAGCAGCGTCGGGTAGTTCTCCAGCTGCACCGTGTCCAGGGACCGGAACTGCTGC
This sequence comes from Desulfovibrio sp., assembly GCA_031272715.1. GTDB lineage: Bacteria > Desulfobacterota > Desulfovibrionia > Desulfovibrionales > Desulfovibrionaceae > Desulfovibrio. Next base: position 52,450 of record JAISTH010000067.1, on the reverse strand, counting down.
CGGAAGACCTCCTGGTGCATCCGGGGCAGGCGCGAGGCCAGGGTGTGGAGGTTGTAGGCCAGCACCTGGTTCTCCAGGGGGCAGCAGGCGCCGTCGGCGTCGGTGATCACCGGGTAGAGCTTGTCGTACTGGAAGATCTCCGCGAAGTAGTTCAGCTGGCGGGCGAAGGCGACGAGGGCGAATCCCGGCAGGGTCTTGTATTCGAACATGTCGTTGTCGAAGGAGGGCAGCAGCTCCCGGGACTCGACGAGGGGGTAGTTCTTGTGCTCCTGGTAGGGCTTCACGAGGCAGGTGCGGATGTGCACGGCGTCCAGGAAGGCCTTCAGGTCGGGGAGCGTGCTGAGGCTCACCGGGTCGGGCAGTGAAGCGCCGTCCTGGTGCCAGCGACGTCCGTCCTTGCTGAAAACGTCTTGCCAGTTGAACATGGGCCGGAGACTCGTGGGGTTTTCGAAAAAAACGGGGCGGGTGGGCTGCGGGGAGTATACTCCCCCGGGCGGGGAAAAATCCAGTGGAAAGCCGCATCGTCGCCAAAATCGTCGCCCTTCGGCCCGGACGGCCCCCAGGCCGTCTGCCGCCGGGGCGAACCCGGAGGGAAGCGTTGTCAGACGAGGTAGCCAAATTGGGATATCGCCTCTTGACAGGAAGTTGACTTTTGTGTATTCTCGCTTCCTGGATGGAAGTCGCCCATTGCGCGTGTCGACGCGGGCATGTAAAGTGGCCGCGTGCAGACTGCGCACCCTACGGCCGGGGGCGTCTGCATCGGAGGGGCTCCTTCCCCCTTTGGTCTGGCGCGTGAACTCCGGGAAACAGCACGGAGGGTTGGGCGGTGCAACATCCGTTAGGACTTGGTTCAGGAAAGGTCACTCCTGAAGACACGCCCCCTCTTCCGGTCACGTTCAGGGCGGGAGAGGGGGACGCGTCTTTTCTGTCCTCCCGTTCCGTCCGCGACGTCGTTCCTCCCCTTCGCCATCGAATTCCGCACACCCCGGCCCAACCCTCGTGACCCCATGGCGGACACCCGCATGACGCAAACATCCCCATCCCACATGCTGTTCGGAGAACTGGAGATCGTCTCCATGCTGGAGAACCTGGCCGACGAGGTGTGCGCCCGCCACAAGACGGACGACATCATGCTGGTGGGCATCCAGCGCCGCGGGGCCGATCTCGCGCGCCGCCTGACGACCTGCATCGGGAGGCGCATGGGAAAGCCTCCCGCGATGGGGACGCTGGACATCAACCTGTACCGGGACGACTGGACCAGCGTCGAGGGCAAGCCCCACATCGGCGTGTCCAGCATCCCCGACACCGTCGAGGGGAGCGTGATCATCCTCGTGGACGACGTGCTCTTCACCGGCAGGACGATCCGGGCCGCATTGGAGGCCATCCTCGACTACGGCCGCCCCAGGGCCGTGGAGCTGCTGGTGCTGGTGGACCGGGGGAACAGGGAATTGCCCATCCAGCCGGACTACGTGGGCCGGGTCGTCAAGACGAGCCGCATGGAGCACGTGGACGTGCTTCTGCGGGAACGGGACGGCGAGGACGGGGTTCGTCTGGTCGCCTGCTGATCCGGGTTCCGCCCCCAAGGGCTACCGCCGCTTCGGCATCGCCACCCGCCGACGGGCCACCCGCCACAGCAGGGCGCCCGCCACCTCGATCCCCACGCCTATGAAGGCGTGCAGGGTCCGGGATGCGTTGGGGTAGCGCTCGAACCCCCAGCCGGCGACCCTGTCCCATATGGGATGGTAGAGGAACCATCCCAGCGCGAAGGTGACCGTGAGCGCCCCGAAGCAGGCCCCGATCCACGTCCAGGGCACGGGCTCGTCCCAGAAGTTCGAGGCCCTGTAGAAGCGGCGCCGGGCGAGCCAGACGGCAGTCAGCACGATCCCCACCATCACCGAGACCTCCCAGGACAGCCCCTTCAGGGTCGCGCAGACGCACCCGATGGCCAGCATGGCGATGGACAGGCGGAATGCCTGCGTCTGCCGCCGTTCGAGACCGTAGGAGAGGAAGAGCAGCGCCGCCCCGGCCAGCGCGCACGCCATGTGCGCGACGTCGGTCGCGGCCTTGGGCAGGTGTTCGGCGAGGAGGGCGAAGGTGCGGGGTCTGCTGGGCAGGGTCGCCGAGACCAGCAGGATGACGCCGCCGAGGAAGGTGGTGTAGGCCGCGATGGAGTGGGAGAGGACCGCGAGCCATCGTCCGGCGCCCCGCAGCAGGGCGCTGTTCTGGTGCGCCTCGTAGACGGCCAGCATGGCCGCCGCCGCAAGCAGCGGGATGATGTAGTAGACGAGCCTGAAGATGAGGACGGCCGCGAAGACGGTCTGTTCCTGGGGGGTGTGGGTCAGGTGGAGGATGACGAGTTCGAAGACCCCCACGCCTCCGGGGATGTGCGTGAGGACCACGGCCACCTGGGCCATGAGATAGCCCGGCAGGAAATCCATGAAGCTCACGCCGATGTCCGAGGGGAGCAGCACGTACATGCAGCCCGCCGCGGCGACGATGTCCACGCTGGCCACCGCCGCCTGCGCAAGGGCGATGCGGGGCGGCGGGAAGACGAACTCCTTGCCGAAGACGTGCAGGGGCTTGCGCACCACGAAGCAGCAGATGATGTAGGAGACGGCCACGAGGAAGAGGGCCACCCCCAGGATGCGGATGTCGGCGACGGGGAGGCGTTCCAGGATCGAGTCCGGGATCCTCGGGGGGGACACGATGAAGATGAAGCCGCACAGCCCCAGCGCCCCCACCCAGAAGGTGACGGCCAGCATGAGGACGAGGCGGACGATGTCCGCCACCGAGAAGCCCCAGGCGGAATAGAACCTGTACCGGACGGTGGTGCCCCCCAGCAGGGCCCCGAAGTTGTAGCTGACGGCCTGCCCCACGAAGGAGACGAGCCCGACCCTCGGCAGGGCGAGGCTCTTGCCGATGGCCTTCAGGGCGAGCCAGTCGTACCCCACGAGGATCAGGTAGTTGACCGCCGTGAGCATGAGGGAGAGGGCGATGCGCACGTGTGAGATGCGATCCAGGCTCTCCCGTATCTGGGCGATGCTGTAGGCCTTGAGCTTGTCGTACAGCAGGTAGACGGCGAGCAGGAAGATCGCCGTCACGAGCACAGGGCCGAGATATCGCAGATATTTCTTCACTATGCAGCTCGACTGCGGCGATGCCGTTCCGGCCGCCCCGAAGGGCAGGGGGATGGCGGCGTCGCGGTGCCGGGTATCCGCTCGGGGAAGTTCCCGCGCACGAAATGGCGAACCGCCTCCGTCCCGGAAGATGCCGTGCCGCGCGCCTTCTCCGTGCAGGCCTCGCAGGGTGCCCGGGGGAGGGAAGAAAAGGCGAACGGGGGCGGAAAACGAGGAACCGAAGCGGCGGCAAAGCGGAAACAGCGGGACACTATACTCCCCGGCGGATGTGGTGCAAGCCGTGGTTTTTATGCGATTAGGGACCGTGGGGGAAGGCGCTTCCCGAGTGAGTCGGGGACGACGTTTTCTCCTGTCCGGCGGATGCGGGGCGCGTGTTTGGCGGCGCACAGGACAGGATGTTCGGGGGCGTGGATCCGAAATGCCGGCAGGGGCATGGCGACCGGGGACTCCGGGCCGGGGACGGCTTCCTGGCGGCCACCGGGGCGATCCCCACGAAACGGCCCCTGGTTCGCGACGCCCGAGGCGCCGGTCCGTTCTCCGGAACCGCCTCCCGACTTCATCGGTCCCGGGCGAGACGCGGCCGGAGTCCCGGGTCGCCCTTGGCACGTCCTCCCAGGAAACGGACGCCGTCGTCGCGTTTTTTTCGGGACCCGGGGCGCAAACGGCCACGACAGGCGGCCATGGCCGATGCCGGGCCTTGCAGGCCCGTTCCCGATTCCATCCCTCCGCGCCGCCCCGTCCGCGGTTCTTGACCGCAAGGCGCCGTGGGACTAGGCTCTTCCGGCCGGGTTTCCGCAGGAATGGAACCGGACAACGTCACAGAGGTGCACATGCCAGCCATACCCATCTCCGTCCAGGGGTTCCAGAAACTCCAGGACGAACTCGAGCGGTTGAAGAATGAGCGTCCCGAAATCATCCAGGCCATCAAGGAGGCCAGGGAGGAGGGAGACCTGCGCGAGAACGCCGGGTACGACGCCGCCAGGGAACGGCAGGGCATGGCCGAGGCCAGGATCAACTACATCGAGGGGCGGCTGGGCCAGCTCCACGTGGTCGACCTCGACGGCCTCGGCGGGGAGAAGGTCATCTTCGGCGCCACGGTCACCGTCGTCGACGTGGATAGCGGCGAGGAGAAGGTCTACACCATCCTCGGCCCCGACGAGGCCGAGCCCGCGAAGGGGTCCATATCCTACCTGTCCCCCGTGGGCCAGGCCCTGCTCGGCAAGGAGGAGGGGGACGAGGTGACGGTGAACATCCCCCGGGGCAAGGTCACCTACGAGGTCGTGAGCGTCGCCTTCAAGGGCAGCGGCATGTCGGCCTGAGTCCCTCCATGCTGCGCCACGTCATCCTGTCGCGCCTCCTGTACATCGCCGCGTTGGTGGCGCTGGCGCTGCTGCTGGTGCCGAATCCCGTGACGGTGTTCATGGCGGCCTGCTTCGCCTGCCTGACGCTCCCGCTCTACCGGAGGATACAGCACCGCGCGAGGGTGTGGCGCAGGAACCTGGAGCGGCGCAAACCGACGATCCTGCGGCGGCGTCTGCTCATCCCCCTCTCCCGTGGCGCGCACATCTCCCTCTACACCATCTCCGTCATCCTGATGGTGATGGCCCCCTTCGCCGCCCTCGTCCTCCTGGTCTCGCCGCAGGCCTCCGCGGGCCTGCAGCGGCTGCGCCAGCTCCAGTCACAGAATTTCCAGATACCTCCGGAGTGGTCCGTCTACATGGACCACGGCCGGGCCATGCTGGCCGAATACCCCAGGCTCGAGCGCATCGTCACGGACTTCTTCATGGACCTGGACGCGTTCCTCGCCGACATCACCGGCGTGCTGGTGAACAGGAGCCTCGACGTGCTGGGCGGCACCATGACCGTGCTGTGGACCACGTTCCTCTTCTTCACCCTGAGCGTGCTCTTCGTGGCCTACTCCCGGAACATCCGCAGGGTGGCGGGCCGCATCCTCTTCCTGCCCCAGGCGGTGATCCGGCGGTTCATCGAGGCCCTGCAGCGGGCGCTGGGGGGGATCATGCTGGGGATCGCGCTGGTGGCGGTGGTGCAGGGCGTGCTGTGCGGATTCGCCTTCGGCGTCGCGGGCTTCAAGCAGCCCGCCTTCTGGGGTCTGCTCTCGACGCTGACCGCGCCCATCCCCATGGTGGGGACGGCCATCGTGTGGTTCCCCCTGAGCCTGTCCCTGTGGTTCACGGGCAAGACCGTGGCCGCGGTGGGACTCGTCCTCTGGGGACTGCTGGTGGTGGCCAACGTGGACAGCATCCTGCGCCCCCTGTTCCTCCGAAGGGCCATCCGGGCCCCCTTCTTCGTCCTGCTGACCGCCATCCTGTGCGGGCTCGCCAGCTTCGGCGCCGTGGGCCTGATCGTCGGTCCCATACTGCTGACCGTCGCCGTCCAGGCGGTGGAGGAAGGCAACCGCTTCTATTGTCCTCCGCAAGTTTCATGAACGTCCGGTTCCGACCGACGGCGGCGCCGTGGCGGGCGTCGTCGTCGCTGCTGGTCTGCATTGCGGCCCTGTGCTGCCTTCTCCTCGTGACGCCCTGTCACGGGGCGGTGCCCTGCCGCGCGGCCATATGCGTCGACTTCGATTCCGGGCAGATCTACTACTCCCAGCGTCCGGACACTCCGGTGGCCCCGGCCTCGCTGACCAAGGTCATGACCATGTTCCTGGCCATGGACGCCGTCAAGAGATCCAAGGTCGGGCTGAAGGACAAGGTGAAGGTCAGCAAGCTCGCCGCGGCCACGGGGGGGTCCTCCATGGATCTGCGCCGGGGGGACCGGGTGACCCTGCTGCAGCTGCTCACGGGGACGGCCGTGGCCTCCGGGAACGACGCCGCCATGGCCGTCGCGGAATACATCGGCGGGAGCGTCTCACGCTTCGTGACCCAGATGAACGCCAAGGCCAGGATGCTGGGGATGCGGAACACCGTGTTCAGGAATCCCACGGGACTTCCGGCGGAGGGGCAGAAGACCAGCGCCCGCGACATGGCCACCCTTGCCCGGGCCTATCTGCGGACGCACCCCGGGGCGCGCAACATCCACGGCCTGACCTTCTTCCGGTACAGGGGGCGCATGCACTCGGCGACGAATTCCCTGCTGGACGGCGGCATGGCCGGCGTGGACGGGCTGAAGACCGGCTGGACCGTGGCCTCGGGCTACAACATCATCGTGACGGCCAATCGCCGCGGGAAGCGATTGGTTGCGGTGGTGCTGGGGGCCCGGAACAAGGATCGGCGGGACGATGCCGTGCGGCGGCTGTTGTCGATGGGGGAACGGGGCGGCGTGCGGAAGGCGGTGAAGGCGAAGCGTCGGCGCTAGGGGGCGAGGGGCCACATGGGAGGACGTTCCTGTTGGCGTCCTTGACCGGGAGGCCGCCCCAAGGTATAGATTGGGACGCGGGACCGACCGCGCCGGGGATGTCCCGGCCGCCGGGCGGTTCCCGGTCCGCGTCAAGGGCCGGACGTCCGCGCAAGGCACGGCATCGCGCGATCCCGGCTTCGGCGGACGGGGCGACGCGCAAGGGAGGCGACCACAATGTTCGGCATCGGCATGCAGGAACTGCTGCTCATCCTCGTGGTGGTCCTGCTGGTCTTCGGGGCCAAGAGGCTGCCCGAGATCGGCGGGGGGCTCGGTCGGGCCATCCGCAACTTCCGTCGCGCGACCACGGAACCCGACGAGATCGACATCACCCCTCCGGGCAGGAACGCCACGGAGGAAAAGGTGTCCAAGGCCTAGGGAGGTCGCGGCCGCGCCCGTCCCGGGACGGCATGCGCCCCCTTCTCCGTGCAACGGCACATCTCGCAAGGACTATAAAAAATGAAAGCCGAGCAACTCTCCGTCTTCCTGGAAAACCGCACGGGGCGCCTTGCGGAGGTCACCAAGATACTGGCCGATGCGGGCATCAACATCCGGGCCCTTTCCCTGGCGGACACGTCCGACTTCGGGATACTGCGCATGATCGTCTGCGACAACGCCAAGGCCCAGTCGGTGCTGAAGGAGAAGGGCTTCACCCTGGGACGCACCAGCGTGGTCGCGGTGGAGGTCTCCGACAGGCCCGGGGGGCTCCACGCCGTGCTGGATATGGTCTCGAAGCACGGGATCAACGTGGAGTACATGTACGCCTTCGTCCAGCGGGCCAAGGATAGCGCCGTGATGATCTTCCGCTTCGACAAGGTCGACAGGGCCGTGGAAGTGCTGCAGGCGGAGGGCTTCACCATCATCCCCGGCGACACGCTTTGCACCATTTGACGCCGCGCCCGTGCGCATGCGCGGCGAGGGGCTCCGGACACCGGGGCCCCTCGTCGTTTCCGGGGGCCCGTCCTTTCCGGGACCGAGTCCGGGCCTTCCAGGCCAGGCGTCCATGCTTCCCGCAAGATCGTCGTCGACCGGGGGGCGGCTATACGCCTTCGCGGGGGGCGGGACATTTCCCTCGAAGAGTCGATTCCACCGACACGGGGATGTCCTCTCGCCCTCGTCCCCCCGGTCGGTCCCCATCCCCTCCATCCATCCCGGATCCCGCGCCCCGGACCCAGGCTCCCGGAAATCGGCCTCCACGGCCGATCCCAGGGTCTTCCAAAAAAAATTTTGCCTCCCCCCCTTCCCAAACGCCAAGGCGGACTTATCTCTATGCCTGTACCGGACCGGCCGACGAAACGCGTCTGCTCAGGTCCAGGACGTGTACCAATTTTCGGCGGGCCGCCTGCGGGTCCGCCGCAGTGCCGATAGGCAATACTAATTCCACGGAGGATTTGTTGTTATGAAGCTGAAACCCCTCAACGACCGTGTGTTGGTCAAACGCCTCGAATCCGAAGAGAAGACCGCCGGGGGCCTCTACATCCCCGACACGGCCAAGGAAAAGCCCTCCAAGGGCAAGGTCGTCGCGGTCGGGCCCGGGAAGGTGGCGGACAACGGCACCCGCGTTGCCATGGCGGTGCAGGAGGGCAACGAGGTCCTCTTCAACAAGTACGCCGGCACCGAAGTCAAGCTGGACGGCGTGGAGCACCTCGTGATGCGCGAGGACGACATCCTCGCCATCATCGACTAGTTGCCGGGATACCTTCCCGCATCCGACGAATCACCATTAGGAGGAAATCATACAATGGCCGCCAAAGAGATCGTGTTCGACACCAAAGCCCGGGAAAGACTGGCCAGGGGCGTGGACAAACTGGCCAACGCGGTGAAGATCACCCTTGGACCCAAGGGCCGCAACGTCGTCCTCGAGAAGTCCTTCGGGTCCCCCGTCATCACCAAGGACGGCGTCACCGTCGCCAAGGAGATCGAGCTGGAGGACAAGTTCGAGAACATGGGCGCCCAGCTGGTGAAGGAAGTCGCCTCCAAGACCTCCGACGCCGCCGGCGACGGCACCACCACCGCCACCATCCTGGCCCAGACCATCTACCACGAGGGCATCAAGCTCGTGGCCGCCGGCCGCAACCCCATGGCCGTGAAGCGCGGCATCGACAAGGCCGTGGAATCCCTGGTCAGCGAGCTGGCGACTCTCGCCAAGCCCACCCGCGACCGGAAGGAGATCGCCCAGATCGGCACCATCTCCGCCAACGCCGACGTCACCATCGGCAACATCATCGCCGAGGCCATGGAGAAGGTGGGCAAGGAAGGGGTCATCACCGTCGAGGAGGCCAAGGGCCTGGAGACCACCATGGACGTGGTCGAGGGCATGCGCTTCGACCGCGGCTACCTCTCGCCCTACTTCGTGACCAACGCGGAGAAGATGATCTGCGAGCTGGAAAACCCCTACATCCTCTGCACCGAGAAGAAGATCTCCAGCATGAAGGACATGCTCCCCGTGCTCGAGCAGGTCGCCAAGGTCAACCGGCCCCTGATGATCGTCGCCGAGGACGTGGAGGGCGAGGCCCTTGCCACCCTCGTGGTCAACAAGCTGCGCGGCGCCCTCCAGGTCGTCGCCGTCAAGGCCCCGGGCTTCGGCGATCGCCGCAAGGCCATGCTGCAGGACATCGCCACCCTCACCGGCGGCGAAGTCGCTTCCGACGACACCGGCTCCAAGCTCGAGAACATGGCCCTCAACCAGCTGGGCACCGCCAAGCGCATCGTGATCGACAAGGAGAACACCACCATCGTCGACGGCGCCGGCAAGGCCGATGACATCAAGGCCCGCGTGAACCAGATCCGCTCCCAGATCGAGGACAGCACCTCCGACTACGACCGCGAGAAGCTCCAGGAACGCCTGGCCAAGCTCGTGGGCGGCGTGGCCGTCGTCCATGTGGGCGCCGCCACGGAAGTCGAGATGAAGGAGAAGAAGGACCGCGTCGAGGACGCCCTCAACGCCACCCGCGCGGCCGTGGAGGAAGGCATCGTCCCCGGCGGCGGCACCGCCTTCATCCGCGTGGCCAAGTGCCTCTCCGACATCAAGGTCGTGGACGACGACGAGCAGGCCGGCGTGAACATCGTGCGCCGCGCCATCGAGGAACCCCTGCGACAGATCGCCATCAACGCGGGCGCCGAAGGCTCCCTCGTGGTGGAGAAGGTCCGCTCCGGCAAGGACGGCTACGGCTTCAACGCCGCCACCGGCGAGTACGAGGACCTGATCGCCGCGGGCGTCATCGATCCCAAGAAGGTGACCCGCACCGCGCTGCAGAACGCCGCGTCCGTGGCCTCCCTGCTCCTGACCACGGAAGCCGCCGTGGCCGAGAAGCCCGAGCCCAAGAAGGACACGCCCCCGATGCCCGGTGGCGGCATGGGCGGCATGGGCGGAATGGACGGCATGTACTAGGCCGCATGGCGCCTCGCCAATAGCGAACAGCGAAAGGGCCCTCCTCGGAGGGCCCTTTCCGTTTCCGGAGGGCGTTCTGTCCGGGTCTGCGCGGTCCGCGCCGTTTCGGCCACGGCCTGCGGCCCCGCTGGCGGGAAGGGAGGATCCGCGGCTTGTCCCGGCCCACGAGATGGTCTATTCTATTGGGCAGACGCCCGCCCCCGTTCGGATCCCCTGGAACCACCCCCCAAGCAGACGGCATGGAAGAGAAGCTTACGCACATCGACGCCCAGGGCTCCATGACCATGGTGGACGTGGGAGGGAAGCACTCCACCGCCCGCCGCGCCATCGCGGGCGCCATCGTGGAGCTTGCGCCGGCCACCATGGACCTGCTGCGCCGCAAGGCCCTGCCCAAGGGGGACGTGCTCGCCTGCGCCAAGGTCGCGGGCATCCTCGCCGCCAAGCGGACGGGGGAACTCATCCCCCTGTGCCACCCGCTGCCCCTGAGCTTCGTTGACGTGGACTTTTGCATCGAGGGCGACACGGTGCGCATCCAGACCGAGGCACGGTGCACCGGCCCCACGGGCGTGGAGATGGAGGCCATCGTCGCGGCCCAGGTGGCGGCGGCCACCATCTACGACATGTGCAAGGCCGTGCAGCGGGACATCGTCATCCGCGACGTGCGGCTGCTCCACAAGAGCGGCGGACGGCGCGGAACCTACAACGCCGAAGGGTTCCTCCCCCCTTCCTCCATAGAGCTTTCCTCCGTCATCGAGTCTTCCTCCACCATCGAGTCTTCCGGAGTCTCCATGAAAGGCGCGCCCGCTCCATGATCGTCCACGACATCAACCCCATCGCCTTCTCCATCGGTTCCTTCCACGTGCGCTGGTACGGCTTCATGTACCTGGCGAGCTTCGTGGTCGGCTGGGCGCTGGGACGCTGGCGGGCGGCACGGTCCAAGGGACAGTGGCCGAAATCCGAAGTGGACGACCTGCTCACCTGCGCCATGGTGGGGGTCATCCTCGGCGGCCGTCTCGGCTACGTCCTCTTCTACGACCTCTCGATCTACATCGAGCACCCCTCGGAGATCCTGCGCCTGTGGAACGGCGGGATGTCCTTCCACGGGGGCCTGCTGGGGGTTCTCGCCGCATTCTGGTATTTCGCCCGCAACAGGGGACTCCCCTTCCTCGCCGTGTCGGACTTCGTGGCACCCCTGGTGCCACCAGGGATATTTCTGGGACGGCTGGGCAACTTCATCAACGGGGAACTCTGGGGAAGCACGACCGACCTTCCCTGGGGCGTGCTTTTCCCCGGCGCAGGGCCCCTCCCCCGCCACCCGTCCCAGTTGTACGAGGCGACGCTGGAGGGTATCCTCCTTTTCGCGCTGGTGTGGGCGTATTCGGCGAAGCCCCGCAAGGTCGGCGCCGTCTCGGGGCTTTTCGCCACGGGCTATGCCGTGGCGCGATTCGCCGTGGAATTCGTCCGGGTGCCGGATCCGCAACTGGGATATCTGGCGTTCGGCTGGCTGACGATGGGGCAGACGCTGTGCATTCCCCTCTTCCTGGTGGGGATGTGGCTCCTGCTCCGCCGGGAGGCGTAGGCGGCGAGGATGCGCGCCGGAACGGGCGGATCCTTCCGGAAGACGCGGTCCGGCCCGTCCGCCCGGCAACATGTGGGGACGCGCGTCCGCCGGTCCGGCTTCGTCCCCGGCATGCCCCGTCCCTCCCCGGACGGCGCGGGGGATCGGGTCGGTCCTCTCGCCCCTCTCCGGCGGGACATGGCGGAAGGGGCGCCTTCTCACGGCTTGACGAGATCTCTTCATGAAAAACGTTTCCCTGTCCGACGTCCCCGAACATAGCCCATCGAAACGGACCCTGCGCCTCCCCCTCTCTTCGGTGCTGGCGATATGCGTCTGCGTGGTGGCGGCCATGGCGCTGGCGTACCTGTATGGCGTCATGCAGGGCCGCGACAGCGCCTCGTCGCAACGTCAGAACAGCATCGTGGTGGAGGGGCGGAAGCAGGAGGAGTCGGAAGCCGCCAAGGGCGGGGTGTTGCCGCCGGAGGAACTGGGATACGTGCAGGCCCTTCGGGACGAGGCAGGAGGTCGCGGACGCAGGCCGGTTCCTGCGGCTCCGGGCCAGACGCCCCCGGGACCGCAGACGACGCCTGGAGCCGATGCCGCCCCCGGTTCGAATCCTGCGGCCGGAACGGCGCCCGGAACCGCACCCGGGACAAGAGCCGCGCCTCCTGGCGCGGCCCCCGAAGCGCCGGTCATCACGACCACCGAGAAAGGGCGCGTCCAAGGCAAAATGTACGACTTCGTGTTCCAGGTGGCGGCCTACAAGGACGAAGGGAGCGGGGACGGGCTCCGGCAGCGGCTGGAGGGACGCGGATTCCGCACGCAAATGAAGCGGGAGGGCAAGATGTACGTGGTGTACATACTCATGCGCGGCGACGAGGCGCGCGCCGAGGAGGTCGCCCAGACGACGGAGGCCCTCCACCTCGGGAAGCCCATCCTGCGCGGCCGCAAACTGGTCAAACAGCAATAGTCCTTTCGGAGGAACAACGTGGCGATATGCCCTGTGATCCTGTGTGGCGGGGCGGGCACCAGACTGTGGCCGCTGTCGAGGAAGCTGTATCCGAAACAGTTCATGGACCTGGGCGGGAGGACGCTGTTCTCCGACACCCTCGAGCGTCTGCGCGCCCTGCCCGGCCTCGAATCCCCGTTGGTGGTCTGCAACGAGGAGCAGCGCTTCTTCGCCGCCGCGCAACTCCAGGCCGCCGGGCACGCGACGGACGGGAAGGTCCTGCTGGAACCCGTGGGACGCAACACGGCGCCGGCCATTGCCGTGGCATGCCGCGCCCTGACCGACATCTCTCTGTCCCGTGACGAAGGGACGATGCTCGCCGAAGCCGAGATCACCCGGGCCGAAGGCGCTCTGTCCCGTGACGAAGGGACGATGCTGCTGGTCCTGCCTTCCGACCACGTGATCAAGGACGTGGCGGCCTTCGCCGCCGCCGCCGCGAAGGCCGCCGACATCGCCAGGGACGGGTATCTCGTGACCTTCGGCATCGTGCCGACCTCTCCGGAAAGCGGCTACGGCTGGCTGAAACAGGGAGAGCCTCTCGCCGGCGGCTGGAAGGTCCAGCGCTTCGTGGAGAAGCCCGACCGCGAGACGGCGGAGAGGATGTTCTCCCAGGGCGGCTACTGCTGGAACAGCGGCATGTTCCTCTTCCGGGCCGATCGCTACCTCGCGGAACTCGCCGTCCACGCCCCGGAGATACACCGGCTGACCGGGCTCGCCTTCGAGGGCCGGAGCGCGGACATGGATTTTCTGCGGGTGGGGGAGGAGGCGTTCCGGGCGTGTCCTGCGGATTCCATCGACTATGCGGTGATGGAGAAGACGGAATACGCCGCCATGGTGGGCCTTGAGGCGGGCTGGAGCGATCTCGGGGCCTGGGATGCCGTCTACGATGCGTCGGACAAGGACGAGGCCGCGAACGTGTGTGTGGGGGACGTTCTCGCCGAGCAGACGAGGTCGAGCTACATCCATTCCAGCGGCCGTCTGGTGGCGGTGCTGGGGCTGGACAACGTGGTGGTGGTGGAGACGGCCGACGCCGTGCTGGTGGCCGACAAGGACAAGTCCCAGGCCGTGAAGACGCTGGTGCAGCGCCTGGCCGCCGACGGCCGGGACGAGAAGGACATCCATCTGCGGGTGTTCCGTCCCTGGGGCTGGTACGAGACCCTGGTGCTTGGGGAGCGGTTCCAGGTGAAGCGCATCATGCTCAATCCCGGGGCGCAGCTGTCCCTCCAGCGGCACTACCATCGGGCCGAGCACTGGGTCGTGGTGCACGGGACGGGGCGCGTCACCATAGAGGAGGAGGACCGCCTGCTCCACGAGGACGAGTCCGTGTACATCCCGCTGGGACTGCGGCACAGGCTGTACAATCCCGGGAAGCTCCCCCTGGAGGTCATCGAGGTGCAGAGCGGCAGCTACCTCGGCGAGGACGACATAGAGCGGTACGAGGACCGCTACGGGCGCAGCTGAAGCCTGGTCGTCGCAGGCGTGGAACGATGCCAAGGATGCGGATGACGGCGGGTTTCACATCGGCTTCGCCAAGAGCGTTGGCGCATGGCCCGACGAAGGCAGGAGTGGTCCCATGGAGAGCACCGATCGACGGACGCCGAAGGAACGGCGGGAACGGGATGACGGGAACGAGGCCGAAAGGAACGAAGATGCCGCCCGCAAGCCGCGGACGATGGCGATGCCAAGGAGAAACTCGGCTTTTCCCGGTTCTGGGAGGAACGGTGCTGGCCGACTGTGCAGCACAAGGCTCCCGGGACGCTCCGAACGGACATAAGGAACTACGAGAAGTGGTCGAAGCCGGCCCTTGGCGACATCCCGCTGCAGGAGATCGATCTGGCGGCGATGGAGCGACTCGTGGCGACCCTGCGGCGGAGGGGCTGCTCCCGAAGACCCAGAAGAGCATGCGGACTCGTCTCGGCGGTCTGGAACCGCGCAAGGGCTCATGGTATCGTCTTCCACGCTTGCCCGGTGAAGTGCCTGACCTTGCCAAGACGAGACCACAGGCGCCTGCGGTGCCTGACGGAAGGCGAAGCGAGGAGACTGCTCGATGTCTTGCGGACGCGGAGCGAGGATCTATACGGGGAGGCGGTGCTGGCCCTGTTCGCGGGACTGCGCCGACGTCGGACCGGTTGAGCCGGCGTCCGCAAATGACGTGAAGATCAGAAGGAGGGAGCCTGGCAAGAACAGGAAGTAGGCGCGTTCCGTTCCCCCTTCGGCTGCGGGAGAGGCCGGTGGCGCCCGATTTTCCTCTCCTGCGTATTGCAGAAGGCATGTGGTGAATTTTCAGTCTGTGTGTCCATTGGCCTTGATGCTACTTTTTAAGTTGATTTTTAAAAAACATGCACACATGTCAGGATGAAAAACAATGAAAATAAATCTAGATGATACTACCACTGAAAAAAGATTTAATATTGAAGGGCCATGCGATCCCGAAAGGCACTACATGGTACCTGCTTTGGAACGATTACGAATTGCGCGGGATATTGCAATCAGAGGAGATTATTTTCTCATTCATGCGCCGTCTCAGTCTGGAAAATCAACATTCTCTGAACAAATTGTTAATGAAATTAATAAAACAAACGACTTCCATGCAATATATTGTTCACTTGAGCCACTGAATGAATTCAGCGATGTTAATGACGGTCTCTCAATAATTATTGATATAATCAATAATGAGATTGAGTGTTCCCATTATCTATCTAGCTTTGGCATAGAACGACAAAAATCTGGCAGTTTAATTTCCGGTATCAGATTGGCATTACATAATATTGCAAAAGCAATTGACCGTAAACTTATTGTTTTCTTTGATGACGTAGACTGCATACATGACGAGATACTTATTACTTTTTTAAGTCAGATACGCGTTGGGTTCAACTACCGGCGTAAATTAATGTTTCCGTGGTCCATTGCTTATATAGGGTTAAGCAGTCTTCATAGTTATAAAGTGAGACTCAATGCTAAGTGTGAAGACCCTGAGACAGCGAGTCCATTTAATATTATCGCAGAGTCTTTTAGACTTGAGAGTTTTGACGAGAGACAGGTTGAGTTACTCTACAAGCAACACACAGATGCAACAGGACAAAAATTTACACCGGATGCGATGAAGTGTGCATTCTACTGGTCCAATGGCCAACCTTGGCTAGTAAATGCCTTGGCGCATCAAGTTGTTGAAAACGATTTACGCTTAGATTATTCAAAAGTCATAACTGCAGAACATTTTAATGAAGCAGTTCATGCTATATTGGGACGAAACGATCCGCATATTGGCTATTTATTTGAAGTACTTGAGGATCCACGTGTCGAGCGTGTCGTGGACCCGATGTTATGCGGTGAAAACTATGTATCAGACTCATTTTTTGATGATTTGACATATTGCTTAGACATCGGGTTATTATCAAAAAATGCGTCTGGTGATATATGTCCATCAAATCCAATTTATTGTGAGGCAATTGTCTGGACTTTGAGCTTTGATATACAGGCAGATCTGCCTGAAACCATCGTGTATAAGTGGATGGATGAAGAAAATTTTGATATATCATCGTTGCTCAAAGAATTTCAGAAATTTTGGTATGTACATATAAAAACTTGCAAAAAACATTATAGTTATAAACAGTCCGTACAACAACTTTCTCTACTGGGATTTATTCAAGGCGTAATTATTGACGCAGCAGAGTTAAAATATGAACTAGCCTTGGGATCCTTCCGTGTCGGGGTGTGTGTGATCTACGAGGGGACTGCCTACCCCATTGAAATCAGGCAGGCGAATACCACGTCAATGCCCGATGCCTTGGAACAATTGAGCAGATATATCGACCGTTGTGGCGCTTATGAGGGATGGCTTGTCGTCTTCGACCGATCTAAATCGAGATCCCGAGATGAAAAAATTACATGGAGGGTGGAGTTCCTCCCGAATGGCAAGACTGTAAATGTAGTCGGTTGTTGATGTCGATGCGTCAGGGTAGGTTTTTTTAGGCGATGGATGGCTGGCATCCGCTCCAGAACTCCAGTTCGTCTCTACTCTCATGGGGGCTTCGAAGGAAGGCCCCTGCCAACGGAGTCTTGGTTGTGGCGAGCCTCGGCGCATCGGATCCGGATGTGGCGGGCCCCGGGCCGCTTGGCGGGCCGATTCCACCTTTCGCGTTTGGTCCAGTGTCGTGATTTGCCGCGCTGGTCTACTCCGTGGGAAGTTCCGGTATTTGGTCCACTGTCGCGATTTGCCGTGCTGGTCGACTCCGTGAAGGTCGCCATCAAAGCAGGGTCGATCGTGGAAATGCCGGCGGGGATTGGTCCCTTGTGTTGCCAAGTATCCACATTTTCGGTTGGGGGCGACATCGCCACCCACGCCCTGGCATCCCGGAAACCAAGGCCCTGGGCGGACAAGCGGGGCGATGGTCGGCGGCCTGTTTCTTGATGCTTGACATCCGTCCCGGGAAGGAGTATCTTCTTAAATTCACTGCCAAACAGGTATCGCGGGGTGGAGCAGTTCGGTAGCTCGTCGGGCTCATAACCCGAAGGTCCCAGGTTCAAATCCTGGCCCCGCAACCAGCAAAATCAAGGGTTTCCGCCGATCGGGCGGAAGCCCTTTTTCGTTCAAACGTCTCGGTGGTACCACTGTGGTACCACTCGTTGCGGAGCGGCCTGCATGGCCGATTCCAGGGCATCGTCGTTTCTCAGGGAGGGAATTGCCCTAGAGTCAGGCGGAGATTCGCGCCAGCGCATGCGCGCCCGGACGGCCGAAAACGGCAGAAAAAAATATGCCTGGCGAGTCGATCCAGACGGCAACACACGCTGGCACCATTCGAATGTCCGGCCGGGACGGCCTGCATGGCCGCCGTATGCGGATACTGCGGTTGCCGCAAGGCGCGGCCGGGCGGAGACAGGAGCCAGGGAGGAACCAGACAGTGGAACCCGACACTATCGTTGCCAATCCTCTAAAGTCGGCCTGCATGGCCGATAAGCGCCGCAACACACGATGCCTTGCATTCTGCCAGCGCAAGCCTCGCACGTTCTGGACCAAGGTCCACATCTGGAAAAAAATCGCGGCAAAGCCGCCCGGTTGGCCGTTCCGACTCGACACACTCGCATGCGCGACGCGCCCGGCAGGGAGGAGCATTCAGAGATTCGCCTAGAGGCAGGCGGGTTTCGCGGGATCCGTAGACGTCGGACACGCCGCATGCCGAAGTCCGACACACGGATGCACACGCCCGGCAAGGGAGGAATCTCAGGATTTCGGCTTGGCTCTAGGGCGGGAAGGCAATCGGGCTATCTGCGGTCGGAGATTCGGACAATGCATTGTTCGAACGGAACAAACACATCAAACCTTTGAACTGCGCCGCCCGGAGCGTGTGCGGACGGACGGGCCGCCTGAACACCGTGTGTCACCCCGCGCATTTTCGTGGCCTGACCTCGAGGTCCGCTCGAGGACCGCCCTGCCGTTCCGGTTGCGGTCCCTCCGGCAACACCGGTGGGGAACGGTCCTGCTCTTGATGGGGGACGACAGAAGCGGGCGCGAGGACAGGGAGACTGCGAGATGGGTCCCGCAGCCGCGAAGAGATCCGCCGGACGTTGTTGCCAGCGGCGCAACCCCGATGTACCCTCTGGAAGTTCCATGTGCGTTGGGATCCCAGGTTCCTGTCCCAGCCACCACCATGTTACCCAGGAGGTTCCCCATGAACGCGGCACGCAACACCCCGTCCCCGCCCCCCCGTCGCCGCTGAAGACGACAGCACCTTCCCCGAAGTCAGACGACATGGTCTCCCAGACGCCGAAGAATGTGGCCGGGGACCAGGACGAAGAACAGTGGGAGTGCAATTGCTCGCACTACCCCAATGAGCGGACGCAGAGAATCCTGAGCAGGCCGGACGACGATCCGTGCCTGGTCGGCATGACCGAGGACGAACTTTTCCGTGCGATGGGAATTCCGGAATGGCGAAGCCTCTTGTAGCCTTCCCCAGCCCTGAATACATTGCCGACGTCGAGGTGCTTCGCGAACAAGGCCACGACCTCGCCGAACTCGTAAAGGCCCTGGATTTTCTCGTTAACCGGAAGCCTTCGCCGAAAAAGTACCGCGACCACCAGCTTTCGGGGATTTGGCGAAAATCGCGCGACTTTCATATTGAACCGGACTGGCTGTTCATATACACATATTGGAAGGAACAAGATACGTCTGGAATGCACTGGAACTCACCATCATGTACTGTGTTAAGTTCCAGCTGCTCTTGGAATGATAAAAGGAAAGTCAACTCCCCCGCTTCGTCGGGGGGGGGGGGGGTAGTTGACAACAGCATGCCCGAAGCTGCACATGCATGCACTTGTGCGCACGGATATCTAGGCGAACGTGCATGGAACGGCCGAAAAAGCCTAAGACGCATCCGCACGGTTTGTTTGCGTTCGGACGCACATGCGGACACTGGGGAACCGCCTGAAGGATGGGACACGCCCTTGACAAGGGACACGCCGCAGCAGCATATGGAAGAGCCGGAAACGCATGTTTGTTAGACAGGGAAAAACCGTGTCCGGGCTGCGCCTTTCGGCGACTTCGGACACGCTGTTAGACGGAAATCTGTTTTCGTCAACGAAAAAATGCACCATTGCGCCACTGTTATGGAACGGCCGGAAATAGCTTGCCCTCACAGGGGTAAGGTGAAAATCAAATTATTCTCCAGTTGCATGACTGCAATTATGGCTGGTCTCAATGCCGATGGCAACTTTCTCGTCCACGTGCGATATGCAGCACATAGTCCATCTTGCAAAATCTGCAGCATGATTTATTGATTCCTAATCACTTCACATATGGCCTCAGAACCACTGCGATCAGGCTAGTGAGGCTATATCTAGCGTTTTTTATCACTGGGTGATAACTTCTTGTCCATTTCAGCGGCGATTTCATTACCGCGTTTTTTCAGCCATGCTGTCAGCGTCTGCGCAGAATGCTTTTGTCCAATTGACGCAAGAAACTCCGTGTAACTCGCATCATCATACGGAACGTGAATAGTGCGCAGTCCTTTTGCTTCAAGTAGTTCTGCGACACGCTTCGAATGCATGTTAAACGATACTGACGATTTGTTCTCCCATGCATCAAATCTTGCCTGTAAGTCAGCATCATTTGCAAAAGTTAAGAATGGCGCATGAGACGCTGAAGATTCTAACGCTCTACGGAAGACGATATTTGCAATTTCCTGTGCATCATTTTCATATTTTATATTAAGAAGCCTGAGTAATTTAGCAATAATCCCAGAAATTAGCGCTTTCCCTGCTGTTAGGGATTCAAAAAATGTAGGAGACATTGTTGGCAAAGTTTTTTCCGGCGTGTAAGTCGTGAGGCCAGTTCTATCAATGATATGGTGTAGTTCTTCTTGTGACATCGGATCTGTCAAATTATCTGTCGAATTTATTTGAGGTATTGATGAAATTTCGGGCGCGCCAATTCTTTTTGAGAGAAGGCATGACTTACGAGATTTTGAAGATTTGTGTTTTTTCATTTCTGCTCCGATATTTTATGTGAAATATGAGCGGACAATAGAGGAGTCAAGTTTTGAATTATTTGGAAAATGAAGGTATATGGCAACCGCAGAGTGGGTGTTTTAGGTCATCTCAACGGTGATATGCGGTTCAATATGTGTTAACATTGCAGTATTGTTGACGATTGTGCTATTTGTCGCATCATTCAACTTCACCGTTATACGGAAGCCAGTCTCTATTTTCTGCAATAGTTTCTATGCCGGTAATATGGACAGGAGAAAGAATGGCCTTATTGATTTGAAATTTGAAAACATCAGATCTCTGATAGTTCCCCGAGATATCGTGCATTGCCTTGAGAGGTATCTGAGCCGAGATGTCACATTTTGCGTATGCAATGCCTTCCTTGTTGTCACGTATTATTTCGCTACAAACAGTACCAGATGGCGAGACAATCATTGAACCCGCATAAGTCAGCTTATCCAACAGATCTCGAATTTCCTTGTTGCCCATGGACAGTACTTCGTAGCCTTGTTCGTCAAGCGCCTGTGAGGAAACAGCCGTAAAAACCTTCCCCTCATATGACATTGAACAAGCTCGTACCATGAGCGTGTCAAGGTAGTCTTGTCCACCTTCAGGATTGCGGGAAGTCGGAAAGCACGCAGGGTATGTGGATATGTGGATTTGTTCTCCTTGTGATATGAGTGCATACTTTGCAAGGGAATTGGTATTCTCACCGCAAATGAGCACTCCGAGGCGTCCTATTTCCGTATCGTGAACATTTAGAGATGACCCATCGCCAAAGGACCAGATAAGTTTTTCCGACCATGTCGGAAGCAACTTTCTGTGACGGGCGATCATGTTGCCAATGCGATCAAATATGAGATTTGTATTCCACATGACGCCGAGGCTTTCCGTTGGCGCTTTCTCGGAAACGCCGATGGACAGGAATATTTCATTGTCGCGAGCAATTTGCTGAAGTTCTCGAAATGCTGGGCTTGGCACTTCGATGGCGCTTTCTATCATCCTTTGAAACCAGACGTGCTGGTCCATCGGTGCGTGCATATGCACCCAAGAGGGGAAGCCAGGGATGAAGGTTTCGGAGAATATGGCCATGTCGGCCCCATTGGCTTTTGCCTCCTCGGTAAATTTACGGACTTTTTTGAGACAGGCATTCCTGTCAAAATATACAGGTGCAGCTTGGACTGCTGCGATTATCGGGCTTGGGTACGTGTCATTCGGCATTGAAGCGACTCCAATTGCGTGATAGAGGATTTCTTGTAAGATATGCAATGGTATCAATTAACGGACTGTTCAACGAAATGATTTTTCCACTTGCTAAACGATGACAATATATTTTTAACTTTGTCAATCCGTGTTTGCAGGCTTCCGGAAAGTTCCATAAATGGAATTTTTCTTGTTATCAAATCGCATTTGATTCTACGTTGCGTACGGAGCTGATGCTCTCTGCTGCCTCTATCCCATGTGGCATCGTAGGGGATGTCGGTGTCGCATAAGAATACAAGGTCATAGGCCCTGGCGCATCTGTCGGCGAGTGTTTGCAATTCTTCATTTGCATAGCCATGATAGTTTAGAGAGAAAATGTATGTTGTCAAGGCATTCGTGTCAACAAATAGATATGTGTTACTGTCATGTATAAGACTTGATTCTTGCCGGACATGTGTTTTTGCAATTTCTGCCAACTGTTCCGGGGTGAGCTTCCCATCGACTTGGTTCGCAAACCAGTACTCTCTTCCGTACTCGGGCATCCATTGCGTGTTGTATTCAAGCGCAAGTTTTTCTGCTATTGTTGACTTCCCTGTCGACTCTGCGCCAAGAAAAACCACTTTTGTAATCAGATCTTTGTAAACTGTCGGATGGATGAATTCCCTGTAGAGATAAGCGTCAGTCTGTATATAATGTGCTCCAAGTGGTTGATCCTGTCCGTTGCCGTCCTTGATAGTCATTACTTTATCTTTGTGACAATTTTCGCAGTGTAGCGCTTCGCTAACGTGGTCTCCATATGCCTCGGCATTGTAAAATTTCGTTATTCCTTTTTCCCCGACCATTTCAAGGATATACTCATTCTGGATTCTTGTGATTTCGTCGGTGTAGCCTTGGTCTTCAGGGGAATTCCACCCTTCAATCACTTCAATATTTTTCTTTGCATAGATAGCCCTGATCCAGTCGGCTCGTACGCTCAAGGGGATGTCTGTGCAAGTGGGCGAGTCATAAATCAAGATTATGAGCTTGTCCGTTTCACGGAGTGCAAGATCAATGACATGCTGATGGCCTCGGTGCAAAATAGTGAATTTTCCAAGGTAAAAGCCAATCTCTGTTCCCATGTCAACGTCCCGCATCATTTTTTTTAAAATTTCAAAATCGTAAAAGACGATTCAAGTGCCTGCAATATATTTCATTCGTCTTTTAGGTTAGTATATCGTCACGGTCTGTCTTTCTTGAATTATGACAATCTCCTGTTCCAATTGTAACATCCATATATGGAATTTATCAGATACGCAATCCACATCACCAATGTCGGAACAGCCCATGCAGCGCTCCCAGGATTGACGAGTAGCACCGCAGTCCACATGAGTATCGTTATGACATTTGTCGCTATCCAGAATATCCATTGTTGAGGCAAAGCCAGTATCATGAGAAGTTGTCCTGCCAATTGCAATATCTCTGTCGAACTGTCCAGCATCGGGCCCAGCAGTGTGTATGCAGGGCCAAATATCCCAGCAAGATCTCCGTAGATGGAGATGTTCCTCTTCATCACGTTTGTGAACCATGAATCCACGTAATGAAGGAATAGCCCCCATAATACTGCCAATAGTATGCAGGAAACCAAAATTGCTAGAAAGCTCTTTTTCGATATTTTCTTTATGGTTACGTCTACTTTTGAAAGTGGTTTCAGATGCCTCCGCCAATAGTACAATCCTATAAATTGTGAAGGAAGAAAATAGAAGATATTTATGAGGAAGTCCCCATAATAGCCGCTATACCATGCCACACATCCATAGAATATGCTGTTAACTGCCCCGTAAGTCCATGTGGAAATCTTCGCCTTCGCCGCAAGCACTACGCAGAGGATGCCCGTCAATGCGCTTATCGGAGATATGAACCAATTCAAGATTATACTAAACGTTTCTTTATAGTCTGTCCCTTCATAAGAAAAAATGATAGTAGTGCAAAGTATTACAATGGAGAAGATGCAAAACCAGATCTTCTCGAACTTGCTCCATTCCTGGAATCGTATGCTGAACACAGTTGTTACGCAATTCCTGTTTTTGAAGATAATGGGAAATATCCTGATATCATAAAAACTGTTCAAGTGGCAGCTATTTCCCATTCCCTCCAAAAAGTGCCGTCTTCGACTTCCCGATGCTACAGTACCGGGCAAGATCCCGCAGGTATGCCCTGTATTTGCTCAGGTAGAACGCCAAGGGAACGTCGAAGTTGCGCCCAAGCAGCCCGTCAACGAACATCTGGGATATTTCTTTCCTGTGCATCAGGACGAGCTGTGATGTCAGGAATGCCGTCCGTTCCGCCTGCGGCATGTTCCGCACAAGCTGGATGAAAGCGTCTTGGGCTCGAGGTTGATAGAACCAGAAGTACAGCAGATCTAGGGCGTGGATGACGAAGACCCTCTCGAGATCGCGGGCTTCTGTGCCGCCACGGTTTCCTATGCCGTTGGGCTTTGCGAGCTTGGCCAGTGCATTCTCCTGGGGGAGAAGCAGTTCTAGGCGTGTGTAGCAGTTGAGGATGCTTGCAAGCTTGGTCTTGTAGTCCCAGATGCGGATCCTGAGATTCACTTGGCTGTCCGCATAGCCTTCGATCACTGCGGCGACCGTGTCCGAGGCCATCTTCGAGATCACTGCGGCACTCGGGATGATGTACACTGACGGATCCGCTGTGCCGCAGAGCAGCAGGATGTTGAAGAAAAGGACATTGTATAGCGAGGATACGGGTATGGCGATGGCGCTGCGGAAGAGGTTCGCTATCGCGGCCTCTCGCGGGAATCCCCGGTACACGTTGTGGGCGCAGATGTAGAATCCGTTGACGATGTTCAGGACGGTGAAGACGAGGGTGGGGTTGTCCGCGATGGTGACGTGCATCATGTCATTCAGGAGCCATTCGCGGACGATGACCTCCAGCAGCAGGACGGAGATCCCCGTGTACATCAGGGAGTCGCAGAGCCTGCTGACGTTGACCTGGTTGCGCCAGTTGAGGAGGGTGTTGCGGTTGATGCCCTTCGCCGCGAGAACCATCTGGATGACGTTGCGCACGCCGGTGATCCCGAACCATATGATGGTCCCGAACCACGCCAGGAACCACCAGTTCTGGGTGTAGAGGAAGGAGGCGAAGGCCGGGACGAAGCCCACCAGCACCTTGAGCAGGTTGGTGAGGCCGCTGTTGAGATATTCGAGGCCCGGACCGCGTTTCGTCTCGTCCTCGGGCTTGTCCAGGAGGTTGTTCCCGGTGAAGCGGACGAGGCCGCCGAGGCTCAGCATGTTGCCCGCGGGCGACACCTGGCATTTCTCCCGCGTGCTTTGCCATTCCCTGGAACGGCGCATGCCGAGGTGGGAGCATCCGGGCAGCCGTCGGAAGCCGGCCCAGAAGTTCTGCCAGAAGGTCGGGGTGGTGTGTTCCCGGTAGCTGAGGCACTCGGTCACCGGGGTGAAGATCGGGATCGGCTTTTCGGGCTGGTTCGCGATCAGTTGCATCTGTCCCCGTCTGGGCAGGGTCTCGCGGAAGATGAAGCCCATGCCGTAGGAGAGGCGGCTGGCGGATTTCGAGCCCATGCGGGACTTGAGGGGGTTGTTGCGGTAGTGCTCCCAGAGCACCGGGACCATGCGCTGTATGGTCTTGAACTTCGCGGCCCGCTCCAGGTCTCCGGCGACCTCCATGTTCCGCGTCATCTGCTGCAGCAGCTGCTTGAGGCGGGAGCCCTGGCCGAGGTTCAGCGCCCGCTGCAGTTCCCCGATTTCGTCGAGGCTCTGCATCCGGCCCTCGACCCAGCCCTTGAGGTTGAAAATCTCGAGGTGGGTGATGGCCCCTTTGCATTCCCAGAGCAGTTCCGCCACGTCCTCCACGGAGAGTCCCGTGGAGTCCAGGGTGAGGCGGTAGCCGGGATTGAGGTCCGTCAGCTCCTGGACGAGCTGTTGCGGGGACAGCGTCAGCAGTTCCGGGAGACCCTCCAGGTGGCGGTCATCGGGGCCGAGGTCGTCCTGGACGAGCCATTCGTCGATGATCACCTCCGGACTGAGCGTCTCGAGGACGTGCAGCCGTTTCAGGGACTCCTCGTCTCCGGCGCTTTCGAAGCGTTGCGCCAGTTCGCGCATGCAGGGCAGCAGATGCCTGTGGAGGCATTCGGCGAGATGGATCGTGCAGGTCTGGCGCTGTCCCACGTAGTCGATGAAGGTCTCCTCCGGAAGCTCCGGGATGGAGATGTCCCATTCGGCCTCGAGCCTGGGGCGATCCACGGCGTTCCACCGGGCGAGGCAGGCGAGGGTGCGTCCCTTGCGCCATTCCACGACCTTTCTGCCCTTGTTCATCATGGCGACGACGGCGGGTTCCTCCAGGAAGGCGAGGAAGTCCTGGTTCGAGCTGAAGCCCCTGGGTATCCAGTAGAGGGTGATGAAGGCGTCCCTGAAGGGGCACTGGTACTCCAGGCCGACGCGGGCGATGATGCCGGTGATCTCGGCGGCCCGGAGGAACTCCTCCGCCACGGCGGGATCCATGCAGTAGCCGTAGACCACGGTGAGGGCGCGCAACCCCTTGATCCACGCGTCCATGACGAGGTGCGTGGGGGTTTTCCGGCCCTTGGTGTTGGCGTCGTAGACGTGGTCGTCGAAGGCGATCTGGGACCAGTCCTCCGGCATTTCCGGCAGGTGGTACCGGGCGAGCATGCGTCGGACGATGCGGGGGGAACCCTGGACGGTGCTGCGGAAGTCGTGGGCGAGCTTGAGCTGTTCCGTGCGGCGGCCGGTGGCCTGGACCATCCGCTTCATGATCTGCACGAGGACGCGGGCGGTGTTCCGTCGCAGGGAGGTGTGAGTGTTGTTGAGCACCTCGTCGTAGAGGCTCTGGAGGGCGCTGAGGCGGTCCCTGGCCTGTGTGATGCCGGAGTCCAGGCTGTTGAGGAGGTTGGCCACGGCGTAGGCGATCCGGAACACCGGGGTGGCGACCAGTTCCTTGATGCCGTGGGGATGGAGCGAAGGGTCGAAGAGGCAGTCGGCGCCGGCTCCGTGCTTGCCGTCCCTGAGACGGTTGACCAGGACGAGGATGTCCCGGTCCTGCCGATCGAAGAACAAGGTGCCGTGCTGGCCGTGTTCGTGTGACACCGTGTCGTCCCCCCTGCGAAAGCCCGAAGAGGACAGCGTAGCGTAAGGGTGCCTGGAGGTCAAAACACGCCCTGCGCGTTGACGCGGGGTTTGCCTTTCGTTGCGCTTTTGTCGCCCGGATGGCATAATATGGGGGCTTCAGGGTGTCGTCCCGTTGCGGCATTGTTGAAGCGGATGGTCTTGCCCGGGGGTAACGTGAACGCACTGGCGCATGTGGCCGCGACGATCGCGGTGCTGTTTATGTGTCTGGGATGCCCGGCACACGGCGAAGCCGCGGGTGATCCTGTCAAGATCGGGGTGTATCTGCCGCTTACGGGGCAGAACGGCTTCGGCGGCCAGCTGGAGATGGACGGAGTGCGGCTGGCCCATCAGGAGCGCCCCACGGTGTTGGGCCGTCCCGTCGAACTGGTCTTTGCGGACACCCAGTCCGACAAGGCGGAGACGATCACGGTGGTCAAGCGGTTGCTGGAGAGGGACAATGTCGTGGCCCTCATCGGCACCTACGGCTCCTCCCTGGCCATGGCCGGGGCCGACATCGCGGAGAAGGCGAGGATCCCGGGCATCGGCACCACCTGCACGAATCCCCTGGTGACCCAGGGCAGGAAGTACTACTTCAGGGCATGCTTCATCGACCCCTACCAGGGGGCCGCCGCGGCCACCTACGCCAGGGACGTGCTCAAGGCGCAGACCGCCGCCGTCCTGATGGACATGAGCAACGACTATTCCGTGGGCCTGTCCAGCTTCTTCGTCCGCTCCTTCAAGAAACAGGGCGGGCAGATTCTGGCCACGCTCAAGTACAGTTCCGGCGACAGGGACTTCACGGGGCAGATTGCGGAATTGAAGGAGCGCAAGCCCGATCTGGTCTTCATGCCGGCGTACTTCGACGAGGGGATCGCCATCATGCGCAGGGCCAGGGAGATGAGGGCAGACTTCATGCTCATGGGGGCCGACGCCATGGACAACCCCGACACGGCCCGGTTGGCGGGCAAGGCGGCCGAAGGCTTCCTGCACACGACCTTCCCGTACGATCCCGCCATGCCCAGCATGAACCCGGAGGCGAAACATTTCACCGAAGCATGGAAGCGGGCCTACCCCGACAGGGAGACCAACGTCAACGGCGCCCAGGGATACAGCACCTATCTGCTGCTCCTCGACGCCATCACGAGGGCGGGGAGCGTCGAACCCGACGCCATCGCCCAGGCTCTGGCCACCACCAGCAACCTGCCCTCCGTGATGGGCGCGTTGACCATCAACAAGTCCCACGACGCCGAGATGCCCGTGGGGATCATCACGTACACGAACGGCAAGCGAGTCTACATCGGCGAAGTCATGCCCCATTGACCAGCCGGATCCTTTGGGATGCGGCGCAACCGGCGTTAAGGGAGATCGTTGAGATGTCAGAAAGATATCGACTGGTGACGCGCAGCGACTTCGACGGCCTGGTATGCGCCGCGCTGCTCAAGGAGATGGACATGCTGGACGGGGTCACCTTCGTGCACCCCAAGGACGTGCAGGACGGCAAAGTGGAGATCACGGGGCGCGACATCACCACCAATCTGCCCTTCAGTCCGAATGCCCATCTGGTCTTCGACCATCATCTGTCGGAGACGCTGCGGATCACCGGAGAACGTCCAGACAATTACATCATCGATCCCGATGCTCCATCGGCGGCAAGGATCGTGTATCGACACTTCGGCGGGGATGCGCGGTTCGGCGGCCGCTACCCGGACATGCTCGAGGCCGTGGACAAGGCGGATTCGGCGAACTACACGAAGATGGAGATTCTGCAGCCAACCGGCTGGACCATGTTGAATTTCGTCATGGATCCACGCACGGGACTCGGACGGTTCAGGAATTTCAGGATCAGCAACTACGATCTGATGATGGAACTCATCGAACATTGCCGCAATGAATCCATCGACCAGATACTCCAACTGCCCGATGTGCAGGAGCGGGTGGATCTGTACCTCGACCAGCAGGTCGATGCCGTGGAACAGATCAGGCGATGCGGCTCGGTGCGGGGCAAACTCGTCATCCTCGACATGCGCGGCGAGGAGAACATCTGGTGCACCAATCGGTTCATGATTTATGCGTTGTTCCCCCGGTGCAACATTTCCATGCACGTGCTCTGGGGGCTCAAGCGCCAGAACACGGTCTTCGCCGTGGGCAAGTCCATCCTTGACCGATCCAACCCCGCGAACATCGGGGAAATCATGCTGTCTTACGGTGGCGGCGGCCACAAGGCCGCAGGCACTTGCCAGGTGCCCAATGAGACGGCGGATGCCGTCAAGGCGAAACTGATCGAGATATTCGAAGTCTAGCCAACGGCGCAACATGCGACGCCGGCCCGCAAAGCGGATCGGTTCGTCTATCCCGGAGCGTTTTTGATGATACGTCTTGCTTTTCGTTCTCTGGCATGGTGCCTGATCTGTGTTTTCGTCCTTGGGGCGGTGACGGCCGAGGGAGCCACCTTGAACAAACATCTGACACGTCTTGCGAATGGCCTGAAGGTTCTGGTGATCAAGGACGTCCGCTTCCCGCTGGTCTGCACGAGGCTCTACGTCCACACCGGCTCCGCCAACGAGGAGCCGGCCCAGGCCGGCATAAGCCACCTGCTGGAGCACATGGTCTTCAAGGGGACCGAGCATCGTGCGAAGGGACAGGTGGCCAAGGACGTGGAGTCGCTCGGGGGCTATCTCAACGCCACCACGGGTTTCGACCGGACCTGCTACATCACGGACATGCCTGCGGAGAACTGGCGCACCGGGATAGACGTGGTCAAGGAGATGGCCTTCCAGGCGCAGCTCGATCCCGCCGAGCTGAACGCCGAGAAGACGGTGGTGATCTCGGAGCTTGAGGGCAACGAGGACTCCCCGGGCCGCAATCTCTTCGAGCGGATGCAGACGGCGGCGCTTGCGGACACGGCGTACGGGCGTCCCATCATCGGGTACAGGGAGACCATACGGGCCATCACGGCCAAGGACCTGCAGGACTATGTGAAGCGTTGGTACCAGCCCCAGAACATGATGCTGGTGGTGGCGGGGGACGTGGACCCCCATGCCGTGCTGGAGCATGCGGAGAAGGCCTTCGGCAATCTCGTCAACACGATTCCCATGCCCGAGAACGACGAGGTCTTCGACGACGTCGTGGCGGCGCAGCAACTGGCCCTGGCGGGTTCGGCGGCTCCGGCGGCCCCGACGACTCCGTCCGCCACGGCCGCTTCCGCCGCTCCGTCCACCCCTGCCGCGCCCGCGGCTTCGAAGACTCCGGACGCTCCGGCGGCTTCGGCCGCTCCCGCGGCTCCCGCGACCCCGAAGACTCCGGCCGCTCCCTCGACTTCCGCGGCGCCGAAGACTCCGCCGGCCTCGAAAACCCCGGCCGCTCCCGCGGCCCCGGCGACAGCCCCCGATGCCGCCGCCTCCGCACCGCAGGTCCCGGGCATCCTGAAGGACGCGGACACCAAGGCCAGAGTGCATGTCGTCCACGGCCCATGGAACAAGGTCTACCTCGGGATCGCCTTCCCTGTCCCCGGACTCCTCGACATGCGCAGCGTGGACCTCGACGTGCTGGCGCACCTCCTGGGCGGCGACGGCACTTCCCGCTTCTACCGGAAATACGAATACGAACGGCAGCTGGTGGACGCCATCTCCGTGCACAACATGGGGATGCAGGGCGCCGGCCTCTTCACCGTGACGGCCCGCCTCGATCCCGAGAAGGTGGCGACCTTCTGGCAGGAGCTGATGAAGGACATGGCGGGCCTGAAGTCCGTGGAGTTCAAGGAGGAGGCCGTCGAACGCGCCCGGTACAACATCGAGGACGACATGGACCGCGCCTCCGAGACCCTC
The DNA here is from genome assembly GCA_031272715.1 of Desulfovibrio sp. Lineage (GTDB taxonomy): Bacteria > Desulfobacterota > Desulfovibrionia > Desulfovibrionales > Desulfovibrionaceae > Desulfovibrio. The sequence continues at coordinate 22,348 of JAISTH010000067.1, read as the reverse complement.
AGCGGCCTCACCGGCTGGCAGGGATACATCCACGACCAGCTGGGCGGCGCCCAGGGGGAGGAGAACCTGCGCCACGCCCTCAAGGGCGTGGATCGCACCCGTCTCACCGAGGCCATCAACAAGTGGCTCGTCCCCGGACGGGCCCGCGTCAGGGTGCTCGCCCCCACCGGCGCGAACCTCCCGGACTTCGAGGCCGTGATGGCCGCCAACTGGAGCGACAAGACCGACGCCAAACCCGCCGTCAAGGCGGAGACGCTGGACAAGCCGGAGACCCTGGACCTCGGCAAGGGACGCAAGGTGCTCCTGCTCCCCGACGACTCGGTGCCCTACATCTCCCTGGAGATCAAGCTGCCGGGAGGCAACGCCCTCCTCACCCCCGAACAGCAGGGACTGGCGGAACTGACGGCGAGAACCCTGACCGACGGCTGCGGAACCAGGGACAACCAGGCCATGGAACGCTTCTTCTCCGAAAGGGCGGCCTCCATCTCGGCCTCGGCCTCCAGGCAGAGCTTCACCATCAAGGTCTCCGGACCCTCCCGCTACACCGACGACTATCTCTCCATCCTGAAGGACATCATCGTCGCCCCCCGCTTCGAGGCCAAGGAGGTCAGCCGGGAGGCGAACGAGATGAAGGCGGCGCTGCGCCAGCGGCAGGACAGCCCCATGTCGGAGCTCTTCGCCAAGCTCGCCCCCTTCCTGTATTCCGACAAGCATCCGTACGGATTCGACACTCTGGGGACGGCGCAGAACCTTGACCGCTTCAATCGGAACGACGTCGTCCAGTTCTGGAGCCGCCAGCTGGCGCAGCCCGTGGTCCTGTCGGTCGCCGGGGACATCCGGCGCAAGAGCGTGGTCGACTTCGCAGGATCCCTGACGGGCACCGACAATCCCCCCCTGGAGGTCGCGGAACCCGTCTGGGGGAAGGACCGGGAACTGACGCTGCACATGCCCGGCCGCAACCAGACGCACTACATGGAACTCTTCAAGACCGTTCCCATGACCCATCCGGACGCGCCGGCGCTGATGCTTCTCAAGACGGCACTGTCCGGGCAGAGCGGACTGCTTTTCACGCGGCTGCGGGACGATCAGGGGCTGGGGTACACGGTGACGTCCATCAACCGGACCCTGCAGAAGGCCGGCTGGCTCGCCTTCTACATCGGCACGACCCCGGAGAGGCTCGAGCAGTCCGTCAAGGGCATCTCGGCCGTCATCGCCGACCTCGTCGCGAAACCGCTGCCGGAGGCGCTGCTGAAGGCGGCCTCGAACCGCATGAAGGGAGAGTACCACAGAGGGCGGCAGAGCCTGGGCTCTAGGGCCGAAGAGGCCGCAGTGGACGCGTTGCTGGGGTATCCTCCCCAGTTCCGCCTGCAACTGCTGAACAAGGCGGCGTCACTGACGCCGGGGGAGGTTCACGCCGTCGCGAAGCGGTATCTGCTGCCCGCCTCGGCGTATCGGATAACCATGCAACCCTGACCTTCCGGACGCGCCATGGGAACGAACTGCTGCAGGTCCCCTGCACCCGGATTCCCGTTGCGCGGTTCGGATTTCCTGACGCATGTTCGCCAGGAATCCAGCCGGCGTTTTGAAATTCCGCCTCGGCACGCTTGTTGCTAGACAAGCGCGGGGGCGCATTTCAGACCGATGTTTGACGCTTCGACAGATGCGTCGAGAGGTCGGGGAAGTGCAACGAACTTGAAAACAGGACATTTGTTGCGGACGGCGGCCTCCCCCCCGGGTTTGCCTCCAATGTGCCGTCCTGCGGCGCCTGGACGGCTTGGACTGCGGAAATGCGGGAGGGTTGTGATGCGTGTGTTGCTGGTGTGCCTGATCGTGCTGTTCCCCCTGACGGGCTTTGCCGCCGAAAGGGGTTTTCCGCCACCCCCCTCTCCGGGACACGCCCTGACAGTGGAGGACACTGTGTACGGCGTGCTGCGCACCCATCGTTCGATACGGGGGCTGCAGGAGAACCGGGACGTGCTGGAGCACGAGGTGGACAAGGCGAAGGCGGGCTTCGGGCCCAAGGTGGACGTGGCGAGCCGGACCGGCGGATCCGTCTATAGCGACTCCACGACGCGGGCCCTGGATCTGGACAGCCAGCTGTGGGGCTACGCCAACGTCTCCGCCACGCTGGTGCAGCCGATATGGGACGGCTTCGCCACGCGATCCAGGGTGCGCAGCGCGAGCGCGACCCTCGAATCGGTGAAGCACCGGGTCTTCGATGCGGCCACGTCCCTCTCCCTCGACGGCATCATCGCCCACATCGATCTGCTGCGGCGCCGGGCCATCTACGCGCTTTCCGAGCGCAACGTCGCCCAGCACCAGATGATCCTGGGGCAGGCCCAGGAACGGGCAACGCTGGGGGCCGACACCGCCGCCGACGTGACCCAGGCCCAGTCCCGCCTTTCGAGGGCGCTGTCCAGCCGATCGGAGGCCAAGGCGGCCCTGCAGGTGGCCGAGGACACCTACGTCCGGCTCACCGGCTACTCGCCGTCCATGAAGCTCCTCCCGGTCCCCATGCCTCCCCAGATCTACAAGCATACGGACATCGTCTTCGAGCTGGCCGAAAAGCACAATCCCAAGCTGGCCGCCTATCTGCAGGACACCAAGGCGCTGCGGGCCGACCAGCAGGGATCGGACGCCGCGTTCTACCCCACGATAAACCTTGAGGCCGGCCCCAACTACACCGACCGGGGCGGGTCCAAGGACCGATGGATTTACAGCTTCGACGTGCTGGGCACCGTTCGCTGGAATCTCTTCAACAGCGGCGCCGACGTCGCGGAGCACAAGGCGGCGGCGGCGCGGATCCGCCAGTCCCGGCAGGTGATGTACAACTTCATCGACGACCTGAAGCTGGACATCCAGAGCACGTGGGCCAACTACGTGGCCGCCCAGGAGCAGTACAAGCACTACAGCAAGGCCATCGAGTACAACAAGTTCACCCGCTCCGCCTACATGGAGCAGTTCCAGATAGGCCGCAGGAGCCTTCTGGACGTGCTGGACACGGAGAGCGAGCTCTACAACTCCTCCACGCAGGCGGAGACCGCCAGGGGGAACATCCTCGTGGGCGCCTACCGTCTCTGCGCCCTGACCGGCGACATGCTTCCCCAGATGTCCATCGACACCGCGCCCCTGTTCGGGACGAAGCCGGTGGCCGATCCCGCGGATCCCAGGGAGGAGTTCGAGCCGGGCTGGTTCAAGTAGGCCGTGCCGGTCGCCGACGCCGCGTCCTTTGCGCCCTGCCGTTGCGGGCGCAAAGGGCGGGGAACGGTGCGGCGCCGTTCCTTGTGCGGCGCAGGGCAGGGGCGGGGTTCACGGCACGGATGGCAAGGTCCCTGCAAGGAGGCCCTCATGGCCGCCGAACAGACCCCTGCCAGCAAGGATCTGGATGCGATCCCTTCGGTTCTGGCGACGATCCGTTCTTCGACGAGGAGATGGAGCGGTACCGGAAGGACAATCCCGACCGACTCGCCCGGTTCGTCGGCCATCCATCCGACCTTGGCTATTTTCCCCCGTTCGTCGGCAACGACTCGGCGTTCCGAAGGGCGGAACGCCGAGTCGCCGAGCGTGAGGCCGCCGCCACGCCGCAATCCTGATGCCCTCCATGTGACGGCGGGATCCGCGTCCCTCCCCGTTCCGCCTCCCGTGGCACCGTCCTCTTCGTGGGCGTCCGCGCCCTTCCCGCCTTCGGTCCGCCCCCTCACCCCTTGGCCGCGCCCTGCCGGACCCTCCGCGACGGATCGGACGGCAGGAAGAAGGTCAGCAACCCCATGAGGGGCAGGAAGGAGCAGACCCGGTAGACCAGCACGATGTCCGTGTGGTCCGCGAGCAGGCCGATCACGGCGGCTCCCAGCCCACCCAGCCCGAAGGCCAGCCCGAAGAACAGCCCGGCGACGGTCCCCACCCGCCCCGGCATCAGTTCCTGCGCGAACACCAGGATCGCCGAAAAGGACGAGGCCATGAAGAACCCGATGACGGTGGCCAGCGCCGAGGTCCAGAAGAGGTCCATGTAGGGCATCATCAGCGCGAAGGGGGCAGGCCCGAGGATCGACACCCAGATGACGGCCTTGCGCCCGATCCGGTCCCCGATGGGCCCCCCGACGAACGTCCCCGCCGCCACGGCCGCCAGGAAGAGGAACAGGTGGAACTGGGACGACTGGACGCTGAGCCCGAACTTGTGGATGAGGTAGAAGGTGAAGAAGTTGGCGATGGAGACCGTGTAGAGCTGCTTCGAGGTCATGAGCAGGAAGAGCAGGGCCAGGGACTTGTGCACGAGGTTTGGGGGTTCGGTGCTCCGGGCGGGCGGCGTCGGCCTTTCGATCCCCTGCCGGATGGCCCATCGGCAGACGAAGCACAGCCCCACGAGACAGACCAGCGGGAGAGCGGAGAAGTGCAGCAGGCTCCGCTGCCCCCACTGGGTGACGAAGAGCACGGCCAGCAGCGGCCCCAGCGCCTGCCCGGCGTTGCCGCCGAGCTGGAAGAGGGACTGGGCGAAGCCCAGATGCCCCCCGGAGGCCATGAAGGCCATCCGGGATGACTCAGGGTGGAAGATGGCCGACCCCATGCCAAGGATGAGGCACCCGATCACCATGGGATGGAAGCCGGGGGCCAGCGCCATGATCACCAGACCGACAAGGCAGAAGGCGAGGCCGCTGGGCAGGGACCAGGGGCTGGGGCGTCGGTCCGTGTACCAGCCGACGACGGGCTGGAGCACGGAAGCCGTCATCTGGTAGGCGAAGGACAGCAGCCCGAGCTGCGTGTAGCTCAGGGAATAGCTGTCCCGGAACAGCGGATAGAGGGCGATCACCAGCCACTGGGTGGTGTCGTTGAGGCAGTGGGCGACGGACAGGGACAGCAGGATGCCGAGGGACATGCCTCCCCGTGTTGCGGCGTTCATCCTTTGGCCGGCCTCCGGTCGCTGTTGTAGAAGTTGATGAGACAGCCCTCCAGCACGATGCGCCGCTGGTCGTCGGGCAGCGCCGGAAGGTTCAGGGATATCTCCTTCGGGGGGCCGGACTCGGGGCGGACCAGCCACGCCTTCAGCGTCTCCCGGCCTTTCTCCACGCTCTCCCGCACGTTCGGGATCACGATCCGGTCGCCCACCGCGAGTTGGTCGCCCAGTTCCGCATCGACGACGAAGGGCAGCATGCCCCAGTTGATCAGGTTGGAGCGGTAGCGCTTGGTCGCGTACTCCTGGGCGAGGTTGGCCCACCCTCCCAGCACCTTCTGGGAGGACGCCGCCTGTTCCCTCGCCGAACCGTCTCCGGGCTTGCATGCGTAGATGGCGGAGCCGATGCCGATGGTGGCCGCGGCGGCGCCGTCGATGGCGGCGGGAAGGCCCGGGACCGCCTTGCAGTCCCGGGCGAGGATCTTCAGCACCTCGGGGTCGGCGGGGTCGGCCTTGCGGGAGCGCTCCTCCGCCTGGATCTCCTTGGCCCGCGCCACGTAGCCGGGATCCTTCCGTCCCAGGGTGAACTGGGCGAGCTTGACGGGATTCGACCGCAGGGAGGAGGTCTCCCCTGAGGGGATGAGTTCGTCGGTGGTGGTCACGGGGTCGCGGATGACGCTGGCGATGCCGAGGACGAGGTGCCGGGGCAGCGGATCCATGGCGGGCCAGTCGGCGATGTTGGGGCCGAGGACCAGGGGCGCGTCGGGCTGGGGGCGGTTCCGGCCATCGTAGACGCGCCGTTCGTAGATGGCCTTGTCGTAATGGTACTCGGGCGCGGAGATGCCCTTCCAGTCCACTTCCGTGGCCGGGGTCAGGCGGCCGCCGTTGGCTGCGGTGGCGGCGATGGATCTGGCGTCCATGAGGGCCACGGCGGACAGCTGCCCGTCAAGGGGCTTGGAACCTTCCCGGTTGGGGAAGTTCCGCGTGGAGTGCCGCAGGGACAGGGCGCCGTTGGCCGGGGTGTCCCCGGCGCCGAAGCAGGGGCCGCAGAAGGCGTTCTTCATGACGGCGCCGCTGGCGAGGAGCTTCGCGGCCGCGCCGCAACGGACCAGTTCCAGGGACTGGGGGGCGCTGGCGGGGTAGACGGAGAGACTGAACTCCCCGTTCCCGGTGCTCTTGCCGTCAAGGACCGATGCCGCGAGGCACAGGTTCTCGAAGGAGCCTCCCGCGCAGCCGGCGATGATGGCCTGGTCGGCCCGAAGTGCCCCGTCCCGGATCTTCCCCCGCAGGTCGAAGCCCTTGGCGGCGTCCCCGAAGAGCCTGCGGGCCTCCTCCTCGATGCCGGCGAGGACGTCCTGCGCGTTCCTCGCGAACTCCTCGATGGGCATGGCGTTGCTGGGATGGAAGGGCAGGGCGATCATGGGGCGGATCCTGTCCAGCCGCACCACGATGGCCTTGTCGAAGAGGGGGTGCCCCTCGTGGGTCAGGGGCTTGTAGTCCTCGGCCCTGCCGTGGAGGGCGAGATAGTCCCGCACCTTGTCGTCCGTCGGCCAGATGGAGGAGAGGCAGGTCGTCTCGGTGGTCATCACGTCGATGCCGCAGCGGTACTCGACGGAAAGCCCCGCGATGCCCGGGCCGCAGAACTCGAGGACGGCGTTCTTCACGAAGCCGCTCTTGAAGACGGCGCCGACGAGGGCCAGCGCCACGTCCTGGGGGCCGACGCCCGGCTGCGGGGTTCCCTCGAGCCATACCGCCACCACCTTGGGCTTCGGGAGGTCGTAGGTGTGCTCCAGCAACTGCTTGACGAGTTCCGGGCCGCCCTCGCCGACGCCCATGCACCCCAGGGCGCCGTATCTCGTGTGGCTGTCCGAGCCGAGGACCATGGCGCCGCAGGCCGCGATGCGCTCCCGGATGTACTGGTGGATCACCGCGAGGTTCGGGGGGACGTAGACGCCGCCATATTTGCGGGCCGCGGACAGGCCGAAGACGTGGTCGTCCTCGTTGATGGTCCCCCCCACGGCGCAGAGGCTGTTGTGGCAGTTCGTGAGCACGTAGGGCAGGGGGAATCGCTCCATGCCGCTGGCGCGGGCCGTCTGGACGATGCCCACGAAGGTGATGTCGTGGGACGTCAGGGCGTCGAAGCGGATGCGCAGCTGCCCGTCGCTCCCTCCCGTGTCGTGGGCGGCGAGGATCCGGGCGGCCAGAGTGCGTCCGTCGGCGCCGTCCGTGGGGATGGATCGGGATGCGGCCTGCTCGGGCGTGAGCAGGCCGTCCTTGTCGAGGATTCTCGGGGAGTCGAGCAGGGTGATCATTGTGGCTCCGGGTGCCGCCCCCGGCGAAGGGGATAGTGGTGTCGGGCTGGCGTCGCCGCAAGGACGACATGCCGCCACTCCCCGTGGACGGGAAGTGGCGGCCAGGTTGCGATCTGGATCAGTCGGTGCCGTCGGGAGGAGGCAGCGCCTCGCCCTCCTCCTGTTCCTCTGAGGACTGGGCCTCCTGCTGCTGCTTCAGGGATCGCGCGTGCTTGAGCAGGCTCTCCAGCTGGATGTCCACGCCGAGGACGCCCACGATGATGTCCTTGGCGTCCGTGACGGCGCAGGACACCGTGATGATGAGCTTGCTCGTGAACAGGGACTGGCACACGTCCATGATGTGGAGGTCGCCGGTGTGCATGGGGATCTGGAACCATTCCCGCTGGGAGAAGTCGTAGCCGATGGGAAGGGCCTCGTACTTCGCCTTGTAGTTCGGGTCCGTGATGGTGGAGCACTTCAGCAGGCCCTTGGTGTCCGTGAGATAGAGGTACTGGATGAAGGGGAACTCCGCCGCGAAGGCTTCCAGCTTGGCCTGGGCCTTTTCGCCGAAGTCCAGCAGATCCTTGTGGGCGGCGAGGCGCAGGATCAGCTTGGCGGCGAGATCCCCGGCCAGCAGCTTCACGTGGTCGAACTCCGTGGAGAAGAGCTCCGGCATGAAGCGCCCGACGAGGGTCTCCATCTCCTCGTGGGAGAAGCTGGTGGTTCGGCCGGTCTCCGCGTAGACGGCCATGATGGCGTCGTAGATCTGCCCCACGGCCGGGTGCTTCTTGCTGACCCGCTTGCCCTCGGGCAGGTGGAGATTGTTGTTGATCCAGTAGGCCACCCCCGCGCGGCCGGTCTTGTCCGTGATGATGATGGGCACGGGGCGGTTGAGCAGGACTCTCGTGTCGAAGATGTTGTAGATCTCCTCGTTCTTGGTGAGGCCGTCCGCATGCACGCCTGCGCTGGTGGCGTTGAAGTCGCGGCCCGCAAAGGGGTAGTTGTGGGGGATGTGGTACTTGAGCTCACGCTCGAAGTACTCTGCGATTTCGGTGATGACCGTGGTGTCGGCGGCGGCGTCGTCCCCGGTCAGGGAGATGTACTCGATCACCAGCGCCTCAAGGGGGGAGTTGCCGGTGCGCTCGCCGAAGCCGAGCAGGGTGCTGTTCACGGCGCTGCACCCGAAGAGCCACGCCGTGACCCCGTTGACCAGCACCTTGTGGAAGTCGTTGTGCCCGTGCCATTCCAGGTTCTCCCCGGGCACGCCGGCCTCGTCGATGAAGGCCCGGACGATGCGCTGCACCGAGCGGGGAAGGGCGGATCCGGCGTAGGGCACGCCGTACCCCATGGTGTCGCACAGGCGGATCTTGACGGGCATCCCGCTCTGTTCGGAGAGTTCCATGAGCTTCTGGGCGAAGGGCAGGCAGAAGCCGTAGATGTCCGACCGGGTCACGTCCTCGAAATGGCAGCGGGGGACGATGCCCCAGTCCAGCGCCTGCTCGACGATGGAGAGGTACATGTCCATGGCCTGCTGCCGCGTCTTGTTGAGCTTCAGGAAGATGTGGTAGTCGGAGACGCTGGTGAGCAGGCCCGTCTCGGTGAAGCCCATGTCCTTGGACAGCCGCAGGTCGTCCTTGGTGGCGCGGACCCAGGAGGTGATCTTCGGGTAGCGGTATCCCCTGGCGCGACAGCTGTCGACGGCCTTGCGGTCCTTGGGCGAGTATATGAAGAACTCGGACATGGAGATGAGGCCGGTCTTGCCGCCGAGCCGGTGGAGCAGGTCGAACATGTGGCAGATCTGCTTGACGGTATATGGCGGTCTGGCCTGCTGGCCGTCCCGGAACGTCGTGTCGGTTATCCGCATGACGGAGCTTGGGCGCGGGGTGAGGAGCACCTGGTCGAAGGTGGTGCGGCAGACGCTGGAGTAGGGGAACATGTCGCGGTAAAGCTGGGGCTTTTCGGGTTCCTGGAGTTCCAGATGCCGGATGCCCCCCGTCTGGTAGAGAATGCTCATGGTCGTGTCCTTCCGAAGGGAGTCTCCCGGACTCCGACGGGCTTGGGTCGGAGGGGAGGGAGGGTGTCCTCCTTGACTTGTGGTTGCTGGATGGGCCGGCGCGGAATTTTGGCCGTCGCGCCGGATGGCGCCGCTGCGGGCGCTCCGGCCATCCGCCATCGGGGAAGGCGTCCTGCGCCTATGCCCCGTGGACGACAGGCCCTTCACGTTCCGGGTCGTCGGGCGGAAGGGCGGTTTGCTGTTGGGGGTCGTCTTCCCGTGGATGCGGCGCCCTTGCAAGGGCGTGCAGGAGGCAGTCTAGCGCAGATTGGGAGGGGCGTCCAGTCGAGGGGCGAGGGTGTCAGGGCGCGGGAGGGTTCTCGCGGCGGAGGGGGAGTCGGCCGTGGTCGCCAGACTGGCGGACGGGATCGGGGATTTGCGGCCGGGATCCTCCCGGGGTTCCCTTGGGGCGATTGTCTGCAGGCGCTAATCCGGCCCGTGGGCGTTGGGTTCCGCCATCGGTCCCGCATCGCCGGATGTGGGGGGCGTCGCTGGATTGCCCGTGTCGGCCGCGGCCCCGGCCGCATCGGCCGCCTCCACGCCGGGGGCGTCCTCGGCAAAGGGGAAGCGTTTCGTCTTGGCGATCTCCGCGACCATGATGTCGAAGGCGTCGGACAGGGAGAGTCCGTAGTTCGCGAGGACGGCCACGGCCATCTGCTTCGTCTTGCTGTCCACGTCGGGGGGGAAGATGGTTCCTTCGGGCATTGGTGCACCTTTTTCGCTGGGCGTGACGTCCGAGAGGGGCCGTGTGGCGTCCTTTCGTCCGCGTCCGCCTTGGCCGTCGAGTTTCATGGGGCGGGGAAGCGACATCGGCCCGTGTCGATTCCCGCGTGCCTTCCCCTGTTCCGCATTGTGCCCCTTTCATCGACCGCACTGCCGACGGGCATCCATGGCACGGATTTCGCGCTTCCCCCCGCTCACCGGCGGCCCTGTCCCGGGGCGGCGCCCGGGGCGCCTCCCTTCCCGGCACCGCCATCCTCGGGCGTCTGCGGCGACGGCGTCCCCGGCGGGGTTAGGGACAGCAGTTCCGCCGGCACCTCCCCGGGACCCGGAATGACCAGCGTCTCCGGGTTCATGCTGGACCAGGCGAACCACATGGAATAGCTCCCGAAGTACTCGCGCATCCGCGCCCCCTTCATGTTCCCGTCCAGGGCCGTCCCCGTCTCCGGGCTCCACAGGCTGCGCGTGGCTATGTCCCGTATCCTGCCGTACTGCGACACGAAGAGGAAAGGATCGTCCCAGATGCGGCGGTCGAAGATCCGCACCACGTCCAGCCCCGTGTCGTGGAGGGCCACCATGGGCGTCGGCCCCACGAAGAAGTTCACCGCGCCCCGCTTCTTGACGTACCCGATGTCCACCGCGACGAGAAACCGCTCGTACTCGAGGCACAGCATCGGGGTCTTCTTGGGCAGGCGCTTGTCCAGATGGCGGATGGGATAGACCAGCGTGTCGCTGTCGTAGTAAGTGCCCTTCTTGAGGTAGTTGCCGTAGGGATCCCGCCCGTAGGACCTCCTGCCGGGAGGCTGGGCGAGGACCTTGGCGTCGGGGTACGTCCGGCTCGCCGCCTGCCAGGAGGTCCAGAAGACGGGCAGCATGGGCATGCCCCGCCCAAGCAGCGGGCCGTCGAAGGCCATCCCCAGCTCTTGGAGCCAGAGACTGCCGGAATTGCGGTCGATCATCACGCTGTTGCCGTCGAAGATGCGCCCGTCGAGATCGAAGATGAGATTGATGCCGGTCATGGACGCGTCGTAGGCCTGAAGGGTGCCCGACGTGGGGCAGTAGGTGATGGCGTAGGCGATGTCGTCGATGACCTCGTTCACGACCTGGTGCCACACCATGTACTTCTGCGGGTAGATGCGGGGGCCGCCGGGCAGCGTGACCACGAAGACGGGCTCCTCGTGGCTCAGGCTGAGATCCGCGTCCTGGACGCGGTCGTAGCGTGGACGGTAGAGGGTCGGGATGTCCCCGTAGTTCACCTTGGTCTGGATGAGCTTGTTGTTGATGTCGGCGAGTTCCTGCAGGCTGCCGGGCCGGGACTGCGCCGGGGTCGGCGGCAGGCACCACGCGAGGAGCATGACGAGGCAGGCCAGCGGCATCCATGGCCTGAACCGGGCCTTTCGGCGCCGTTCGTCGTTTCCTTGGGTCTTGGTCATGCCGACCGGCTCATCTGGGCATGGTTGAAGATGTAGTCCCGCAGTGCCTGAGGCCATGGCCGGGGCGCCTTCCCGAGGTACGCGGCGAGCTTGGAGCAGTCAAGGGCCGAGTATTTCGGCCGCTTGGCCTTCTGGGGCCACCTGTCGGACGTGGTGGGGTTCACCCGGCACAGATGTCCGGCCATGGAGATGGACTCGCAGGCGAGGTCGCACCATGTGGCGGTGCCTCCGTTGACGGCGTGCCACAGTCCGCAGGCGCGCCCTGCGGCCAATGCTGCGGTCCAGACGGCCAGGTCGAGGGTGAGGGTGGGCGACCCCGTCTGGTCGTGGACGACGTCGACGGAGTCCCGGCGATTGCAGGCATCCATGATCTTGCTGACGAAATTCTCCCGGTCCGGCCCGAAAAGCCACGCCGTGCGCACGACGCACGCCCTGTCGGGAAGGACGTCCAGCACCGCCCGCTCCCCCTGGAGCTTGGTGTTGCCGTAGACGCTGGTCGGCTCGGGGGTGTCCTCCTCCGTCCACGGACGGTCCCTGGCGCCGGAGAAGACGAAGTCCGTCCCGAAATGCACCAGATGCCCGGCCCCCTGCCCCTTCAGTATCCGCGCGAGGGTGTCGGGCAGGGTGCGGTTGATGCGCCGGGCCCCTTCGGGATCGTCCTCGGCGGCATCCACCTGCGTCCACGCCACGGCGTTGAGGACGACGTCCGGCTGGAATGCCTCGATGCTCCCTTGCAGAAAGCCCCTGTCCGTGATGTCTCCATCGCCGCGGCCGAGGGTCCCGACCTGCCATCCCTGCCGTTCCAGTTCCCGGACCAGGGCCTTGCCCAGCAGTCCGGTCGCTCCTCCGAGCACGAGGGCCTTGTCCATGCTACCTCCCTGTGGCCGTCCAAGAGTCCCCCCGTCCCATAGGAACAGCATGTGTCGCGTCGATTCGAATCGATATGGCCCATCTATAGCCAAAAAACGGCGGATTGGAAAGGACGGGCCGCGACGCGTCAAGGTCCGGGCTTGCAATTTTCGTGAAATGTGCCAGACTGTGCCCACTGCAAGTCCGATTCCTCGAGGGATCGGCTTCGTCGAAGGAAGGCGGCGGGTGGCATGGCCGATGATGGCTTCGGTCTCCTCGCTCCTTCCGGCAGGATGGGTGCGCGAACCCGCCGATCAGGCGATGTCGCGCGACGAGAGTCCGTCGAGACGGTTCGGCGGATTCCCGGGAAGATGCGTCCCCATTCCTGCCGACGTCGCGTCTTCGGGCAAAAACGACATCATCTCCCGATGCGATGACACGCATGTCGGCCGCCGATGCCGATGTGCCAGCCCTCCACGTGACGCCACATCCCCGCGACGGATGCAGGCCCGTTCCCGCAAGTCCGGCGGTGCGCATCGCACCCCCTTGTGCGGAATGTCATCGGATGCGGTTCTCCATGAGGGACGAAATCCTTGTCCCTTCGCCTCCCCCGATCCGGGCGGATCGATCCGGGGGAGGACGCCGGAACAGGGAGACCGCATCCCCGTTCGGAGTCGCGATGCGTAGACGTAGCATATTCCCCGGCATGCTGACCGTGGTGCTCTTGGTGGTTCTGGGGGCGATCGCCTTCTCGTTCCTCAAGGACATGGACGGCCCCACCATCGTCATCGCGCCCGCCACCGGAAAGGTTTCGGCGGCATCCGTGCTCAGGATCGAGCTTGACGATCCTTCCGGCATCAGATCCATCACGGCCGGCGTGCGCAAGAACAACGTCTTCAGTCCTCTGTACAGTCGGCACTATGACAGCTACGACCTCCATCGGGTCGTGGAGCTGTCCTTCAGGGACGCCAACCTCCGGGAGGGCGCCTTCGATCTGGAGATACGGGCGACGGACGGCTCCATGGCGGGATTCGGGCAGGGGAACACCCGGACGCTCCAGATCCCCATGCGGTACGACTTGCAGCCGCCGAGGATCTCCGTGAAGACGCTGCCTCCACACATCCGGCGGGGCGGGTCGGCCGTCGTGCGCTATGGCGTCGACGAGGAGGTCTCGGAGAGCGGCATCCTCATCCAGGGCTATTTCGTGCCGGGCTTTCTGCAGCAGGACGGAAGCTACGTCTGCTTCTTCCCCTTCCCCTACACGATGACCGCCAAGGACTTCAAGAGCTCCGTGGAGATCATGGCCACGGATCTGGCCGGCAACGTGACGAGAAGCCGTCTGACGGTGGTGACGCTGGAGCGGGTCTTCAAGAACGACACGCTGGAGGTCAACGAGAGCTTCCTGAACGCTGTGCAGACGAAACTCGGCAACCTTGCGCCCGACGCGCCGACGCCCCTGGACTGCTTCCTTAAGATAAACAACGATGTGCGGGCCGAGAACGCGGCGTTCCTGAGGGACATCGGCAGGAACACCGTGTCGGGGATGCTGTGGGGCGGCGCGTTCCAGCGGCTGCCCAGGTCCGCCTCCAAGGCGGGATTCGCGGACCACCGCTTCTACACGTATCAGGGCAAGACCATCGCGGAGTCCTACCATCTGGGGCTCGATCTGGCCTCCCTGCGCAACGCGGAGGTCCCCGCGGCGAACAACGGGCGGGTCGTGTTCGTGGGAAATCTCGGCATCTACGGCAACATCGTCGTCGTGGACCATGGGCTGGGGGTCATGAGTCTCTATTCCCATCTCAGCGAGCCCCTGGTCCAGGAGGGGGCCGCGGTGATGAAGGGGCAGACCATCGGCCGCACGGGGACGACGGGGCTCGCCTTCGGGGACCATCTGCATTTCGGGATGCTGGTGGGGGGCGTGGAGGTGACGCCGCTGGAGTGGATCGACGCGAAGTGGATCCACGACAACGTGATCTTGCGCGTCACGGACCAGCCGAGCTAGGGGCGCTTCCAAGGCGGGTCGGGACTGCGTCGGTGATTGGCGTTCGGGCGATTCGAGGGCGTTCCTGAAGGTCTCCCGGCGGGGGGACGATCGGCCGCCGGCGGGCGTTGCGGGCCTGCATGGGCGCCGCGAAGGGCCCGGCAGGCGCCTGAACCGGTTCCCGGAGCGCCTCGGCCCGTGCCGGGCCTTCTCCCGGCAAACACGGCGCCATTCTCTCCATCGATGTCCCGCCTCTCCCCCGGCCTGGCGGGCCTGCCCGCGAGCCTCCCGGATCCCCGGAAAGCCTCCTCATGCCCCCTTGGGGCGCACGCCGTCCAAGCACATGCCGTGCCCATGCCGTGCTTGGCCCGGCCTTGATGGCCTGCATCCTTGCGATGGCCCCTCCAGGGCGGGGATATGGCCCAGGGCAGGCATCCCTGCCGTGGGCCGCCGCCGTTCCCGTTTCCCGTGGCGGAAATTCTCGTTGTTCGCGGCGGCCCACAGGAACCGCCTGGACTGCCCGTCAAAAGGAAGGCCCTTCCCCGATCCGGGAAGGGCCTTCCGTCGTGCCATGCATTTCGCCCCCGCCCAGCGGGGGATCTATCCTAGAAGAACTGGCCCATGCTGAATTCCAGCCGTCCGGGCGTCCTTTCGTTGTCGTAGTCCTTGGAGAGGGGATAGCCGTAGGCGATGCGCAGATCCCCCATGGGAGAGCGCCACCGCAGTTCCAGACCCGTGGAGTAGACCATGTACTCGTTCAGGCCCTTGTTCATGGTCTTCTGGTCGACGTTGAAGCCGCCGTCGAGGAAGGGCACGATCGCCAGTCCCAGCTCCTTCTGGAAGGTCCAGATGTACTCAAGGTTCACGACGCCCATCCGATCGCCGCCGATGTGCTCGCCGTGGCCGTTCTCGTAGTCCCGGGGGGAGATGTCGGAGTACGTGTAGCCCCGGATGGTGTCCATGCCGCCCAGCCAGAAGCGCTCGAAGACCGGGACCTTGTCCCCCGTGTTCTGGAATACCCCGCCGATGCGGCCACGCACGTGTATCGTGTTTTCGGGGTTGAAGGACCAGAATCCCTGCCAGTCCGCCACGGCCTTGACGAAGTTGTCCGTGCCCCCGAGGCCGCCGCCGCCGTATTCCGCCCAGAGCCGGGCGATGGTGCCCTTCGTCGGCCGTTCCTTGATGTCCGTGGTGTCCCGCAGGATCCTGCCGGAGAGGGCGCTGGTCCAGTTGGTGCCCTCGTAGTCGGCGATGTACGGGGAGGAACCGGCGTCCACGTCGGAGAGGATGTACCGCTCCAGGCGGTAGCTGATGCCCACCGACGTGTACTCCCCGATGGGGTAGGCGAGCCGTATCGTGTCGCCTATGGTCTCCTTGGTGAAGTCGTCCCAGTAGTCGTGGATGTAGTAGATGTCGTTGCCGGCGGAGAGTTCGGTGTCGTAGACCCTCGGGTTGGTGAAGGAGAGCATGCCGGAGGTGCGGCGCCACGAGAAGAAGCCCTGCAGCTGCAGCCAGTAGCCCCGGCCGAAGAGGTTCCGCTCCATGATGGACGCCGACACGCCCACGTCGTAGTACGTCGAGTAGCCGATGCCGCCCATGAGGGCGCCGGTGTTGGCCTCCTTGACCTTGACCTTGAGGTCCACCTCGTCCTCGACCCCCGTGGGGATGAGTTCGGTGTCCACGGCGGAGAAGTAGCGCAGCCGGTTCAGGCGCTCCGTGGAGCGGCGCAGCTTGGCTCCCTCGTACATGTCCCCGTCGCCCAGCCGCATCTCCCGGAGGATCACGTTGTCCCGGGTCTTGGTGTTCCCCTCCACCATGAGCCTGCGGATGTAGACCTTCTGCTTCTTGTTGATCATGTAGCCCACGTCCACCTGGGCCGAGCCGTCGTTGGCCTTCATGAGCCGGGTGTCCACCTCGGCGAAGGCGTAGCCGTAGTCCGTGTAGTATTCCGTGAGCTTCTTCGCGTCCTCCTGCATCACCGTGAGGGAGAAGTATTTCTCCTTCTCGCTCCAGTCGTCCATCTCTATCACTTCACGCATCCGCTCCTCGCTGTCGATGACGTCGCCGGCGAACTTCACGCTGCGCACGGTGTAGCGGGGGCCTTCGTGGACGTGGAAGATGACGTGGATGCCGTCCTCGAGATACTGGATCTCCGGGGCCGAGACCTGGATGTCCACGTAGCCCTCGTTGAGCCCGTAGGCGGCGATGGCGTTCGTGTCCCGCTCGAGGTACTCCTCCTTGAGGGTGCCCGTGCCGGTGAACCAGGAGAGGATGCCCCGGGGCCTGAGGGCCATGTACTTCTCCATGTCCCCCTGCTTCAGGTCGTGGAGCCCCTCGACCTTCACCTCGGTGATGTAGAGCTTCTTGCCCTCGTTGACGCTGATGACGAGCACGGATCCGCCTTGGGGCCCCTGGCGGTCCTGGAGCTTGTAGGACGCCTGCGCCAGATAGTAGCCCTCCTTGCGGTAGAGCTCGGAGATCTTCTGCAGGTCGTCCGCGAGCATCTGCTCGTTGAGGACGTTGCCGGCCTTGGTGCTCATGGCCGCGAGGACGTCGTCCTTGTCGATGTTGTCGGAGCCCTCCACCACGATGTTGTCGATGCGGGGCTTCTCGGTCACCGTGAAGATGAGCACGTTGCCTTCGAGATGGGCCTGGACGTCGCTGAAGTAGCCCATGTCCCAGATGCGCTTGATTTCGTCGTTGATGGCCTGCTGGTCGGGCCTGTCGCCCCTGCGGATGGTCAGGCGCATGAGGACCGTGTCGGGATCCATGATCTGCATGCCGCGGATCTGGACGTCGGCGAGGCCGCCCTTGGTGTCCGGGGCGACCATGGGGACGGTGCCGGGGCCGGATTTCGGCGGGAGTTGGGACGGGCCGGAGCCCAGGACCGTGTTCGCCCTGCCGGCGAGGGTGGCGGCGCATTCCGAGAGCGCCGTCAGGGAGTTGCGCTCGAAGCGGTCCGGCACCGCCTCGCCCCTGTCCACGGGCACGGTGCGGGTGTCCATGCTGAAGCCGTTGCCGAGCTGGTTGAAGGATCCGTAGACGACCAGGGAGGCGCCGGCCTCGCGGCCCAGCTTGCGGGCGGCGGCGAGGTTCAGGGTGCCGTCCTTCAGGGACTGGACCAGCTGCCGCGCCTTGTCCATGGGCACGGTCCTGAGGCCCGAAGCCTCCATCTGCGCGGCGATCTGCTGGGGGACATCCCTTGAGGCGTTGGGCATCTCCGGGCCGGCGTTGACCTGGAAGGGCAATACCAGCACCAGGGGCCGCTCGGCCGAGGTCGCGACGGTGGGCGACAGGAGCGGCAGACAACCCAAGGCCAGCAGGCACACGGTCGCGCGCAGCATTGCGATGGCAGGCTTCATCATGACGTACCCCAGAGAGGACGCAGCCCGCACCGATAGCCGGAACCGCGCCCCACGGTTTATAGATCGCGGCCAGCGGCCGCGCTGTGTTCCCACTCCCCGTCACGGGGGCCCCGGGGGCACCGCCCCCTGAACATCGTCAGGGCCCCGCCACGCCTCGCTCCGCAGGGGCGAACCGGCCCCTGGCACGGAGTCCGCGGCGCGGACGTACCTTTTGCCACGCATCGACCTTGGAATCTCGCACCGGATTCAGGGCACGGGATCCCCGGCGGCCTTCACGCGGCATCTTCCCCTCCGCGGCCGGCGACGCAGCGTGAAGCGCGTGCGCCGTCCCGCCCGCAGGGACGGAAAACAAGCATCCTACCACATCCGACGCGTGGCACAATTCAGACTCCATGCCCGCATCGAAGGGTTCGCCGGCGTTCCGGCAAAGGGGATGCCCAACATTCGGAAGCAGTAAACGGCTTCTTGCCATATTTTGTCAAGAGGGTCCCATGGATTTCGGGGGACAAAGTCTAAAAAAAATTTTGAAAACACCATCCGCATTTCGGGGAGGGAGGGGATTTCCGCGCCGATGGCTGCGTCGGGTCGACGAGAGCCAATGCCTCTCGAAAGGATCAGGGGGTGCCGTCGCCGTCTCGGGACTCCTCACCCTCCTGCAGGGACGCTGAACCGTCTTCTCGATGGAAGGCCCTCTCCGGCGCCGCCGTCCCTATGTCTTGCGCAGGCACGAGGTTCCCGCCCTTGAGTTCCAGCACGCGATGCATCCGCGACGCCAGATCCCGGTTGTGCGTCACGATGACCATGGTCATGGACATCTCCCGGTTGAGTTCCCGCAGCATGTCGACCACGGTGCCGCCGGTGCCCTCGTCCAGATTCCCCGTGGGCTCGTCGGCCAGAAGCACCCTGGGCGTCATGGAGACGGCCCTGGCGATGGCGATGCGCTGGCGCTCCCCTCCGGAAAGCGTGGCCACCTTCCCGTCGAGCCGGTGCCCGAGTCCCACCCGCTCCAGTATCTCCCTCGCCCTTGCACGGGCCGCCGCCTGCGGGACGCCTCCGATGAGGAAGGGCATGGCGACGTTCTCCACCGGCGTGAATTCCGGCAGCAGGTGGTGGAACTGGAAGACGAAGCCGAGGGTCCTGTTGCGGAAGGCCGCCTTCTCCCTTTCCCCCATGGACGCCATGTCCCGGCCCTCGAAGTCGATGACGCCCCGGGTCGGCACGTCCAGCGCCCCCATCAGGTGCAGGAGCGTGGACTTTCCGCTTCCCGAGGCCCCCACGATGGCGACGGACTCCCCCTCCTCCACGGTCAGGTTCACGTCCCGCAGCACGTCCAGGGATTCCCCGGGACCAGCGTAGGTCTTGCCCACGTCGTGGAATGCGTAGATCGGTGGCATCGTCGGGTCCTTGCCGTCACTCGTGCCGGAGGGCTTCGGAGGGATTGAGCCGCGCCGCCTGGGCCGCCGGATAGAGCGTCGCCAGGAAGCACAGGACCATGGCGCTCGCCCCGATGACCAGCACGTCGGTGGTGGTGATGATGATGGGCAGGTGGTCGATGGTGTAGACGTTGTCCGGGAGCTTGATGAACTGGTACCTCTTGAGCAGCGCCCCCAGCGTGAGTCCGAAGGCGTATCCCAGAAGCGTCCCTATGGCGCCTATGATGGTGCCCTGATAGATGAATATCCGCCGTATCCTTCCTCGCGTCGCCCCCATGGACATGAGGATGGCGATGTCACGCGTCTTCTCCATCACCAGCATAACGAGGGACGTGACGATGGAGAAGGAGCCGATGAGCACCACCATGGTCAGGAGGATGAACATGCCGATCTTCTCGAGCTTCAGGGCGGCGAAGAGATTGGCGTTCATGTCCATCCAGGTCCTGACGTAGAAGGGGGATTTCAACGCCCGCATGAGTTTCATCGCCGTCTCGTCCGCGGTGAAGACGTCCTTCACGGTGATCTCGATGCCCGTGAGAAAGTCCGGGGGATAGCCCAGGACGTCCCTTGCGGCGTCGAGGCTCACGAAGGCGAGGGAGGAGTCGTATTCGTACATCCCGGTCTTGAAGATGCCCACGACCTCGAAGGGGCGGATCTTCGGGGAGTACCCCGAGGCGCCTTTCTGGCCGGCCGGGGAGAGCAGGTTGACGCGGCTGCCCATGTCGACGTTCAGCCGGTTGGACAGTTCCTTGCCGATGATGATGCCGGGGGGATCGGTCCGGGCGAGGTCGGCCGCAGCGCCCTCCCTGAGTTCCCGGAGCATGGAGAGGACCTCCGGGCCCACCTTGGGGTCGATGCCCCGGAGCACCACGCCCTTGACGCCTCCGATGGCGGACAGCATCACCTCGGCGTAGATGAAGGGCATGGCCCCCGTGACCTCGGGGTTGTCGAGGATGCGCCGGACGAGGGGGGCGGGGTCGAGGCCGAAGGCCGAGGGGGAGTGGGAGAGCACGACCCCGTGGGCGTTGGCCCCGAGGATCTTGTCCCGCATGTCCGTGGTGAGGCCGTTGTAGACGCCCAGCACCACGACGAGGGCTCCCACCCCCAGCGCCACGCCCAGCATGGACATGAGGGAGATGACCGAGATGAAGGTCTGCTTGCGGCGGGAGAAGAGATAGCGCAGCGCGACGAAGAGTTCGAAGGACATCGGGACCGGTGCCGTGGCGGCGATCAGGGGTTGTCGCGGCGTTGGGGGATGGCCGGGGGGACGGTCATTCCGGGCGCAGCAGGGGGAAGAGGATGACCTCCCGGATGGAGGCGCAGTCCGCGAGGAGCATGACGAGCCTGTCGATGCCGACCCCCTCCCCGGCGGCGGGAGGCATGCCGTACTCCAGGGCCCGCAGATAGTCCTCGTCCATGCTGTGGGCTTCGTCGTCCCCTGCCGCCCTCTCCCTGGCCTGCTCCTCGAACCGCATGCGCTGGTCCACGGGGTCGTTGAGCTCCGAGAAGGCGTTGGCGAGTTCCCTCCCCGCGACGAAGAGCTCGAAGCGGTCCGTGAGTTCCGGGTGGGCGTCGTTGCGCCGGGAGAGGGGGGATATCTCGGTGGGGTAGTGGTAGATGAAGTGGGGCTGCACGAGGCGGCTCTCCACGTCCAGGTCGAAGAGCTTGGCCTGGAGCTTCTGGAGACACTCCTGCTCGGTGGTCTTCTCCCCGCGCTCCCGGATGTAATCCTGCATCTTCCTGTAGTCGTTGTAGAAGGAGGGCTCGTGGCCCCCGATCCGGGCGAGGGCGTCGTGGAAGCTGATGCGCTCCCATGTTCCCGGCGTCAGGTCGATCTCCGTCCCCTGGTAGGTGATGCGGGTGGATCCGCAGACCTTCCGGGCGAGGTGCCCGAAGAGCCGCTCCGTGAAGTCCATGAGGTCGTTGAAGGTCGCGTAGGCCCAGTAGAACTCGCACATCGTGAATTCCGGATTGTGCCGGGTGTCGATGCCCTCGTTGCGGAAGCTCCGGTTGAGCTCGAAGACCTTCTCGAAGCCGCCCACCAGCAGCCGCTTGAGGTAGAGTTCCGGGGCGATGCGCATGTAGAGCTGCAGGTCCAGGGCCTTGTGGTGCGTGGTGAAGGGCCGCGCCGTTGCGCCGCCGGGCAGGGGCTGCATCATGGGGGTCTCGACCTCCATGAAGCCGTTGTCCTCCATGAAGCGGCGGAACTCCCGCACGATGAGGCTCCGCTTCAGGAATATCTCCCGGGTCCTGGGGGTGACGATGAGGTCGACGTAGCGCTGCCGGTACCGGGCCTCCTTGTCCTTGAGGCCGTGGTACTTCTCCGGGAGGGGGCGCATGGACCGGGTGAGGAGCTTGAGTTCCCGGCAGGCCACGGTCAGTTCCCCGGTGCGGGTGCGGAAGAGCCTGCCCCGCACCCCGACGATGTCGCCGATGTCCAGCTTGCGGACGATCATGGCGGCGGTGTCGTCGAGGAGTTCCTTTGAGGCCCAGCACTGGATGCGGCCGCTGTCGTCCATCAGGTCGAAGAAGGCGACCTTGCCGAAGGAGCGCAGGGAGATGATGCGTCCCGCGATGGAGAAGGTCTCCTGTTCCGCCTCGAGGGTTTCCGGGGTGCTTTCCCCGTGGCGGTCGAGGATCTGCGAGACGTGGTGCCGCCTGTCGAAGGTGTTGGGGAAGAGGGGGACGCCGGCGTCGAGCAGGTCGCAGGACTTGACGACCCGGTTCTTGATGACCTCGTTGAGGTCGTCCTGGGCCGCCAGGCTCTCGAGCATGGGCATGAAGTAGCCCTGGTAGGACGACTTCGTCCCGAGCTTGACGGTGTTTTTCCGCTTTTCCCGCGTGTCCACGAAAGCCCCTTCTCCTAAACGCAAAAGGGGCAAAATAAGCCTTAGGCGTAGACGCGTCAAGGAACAGGGTCCATCGTGTTCGGGCGCTTGCATGGACTAAGGGCCGGCTTGGGCATGCAGGGCCCGTCCGCATGAAACCGGGCCCGGTTTGCCGCTTGTGCCGGCATTTGCCCCGGCGACCGTGGCCTGAAGCGGATCGGCCCGGGCGAACGAGGCGTCCGGTCGTTGGGTGGAGAGCATGTGCGCAAGACTCGTGCCACAGGCGGATGCCGGCCACTGGGTATTCGGGGAAGGTGAGCCGATTCGAGGGAGGGGAATCGGTTCCGTCAACGGCATTTTTCATGCAATCGGTCTGCCCGTCCCGTCTCCCGATTCGCTCTGTTGTGGCGTCGTGTTGATTGCAATGGCATCCCGCACATACGGCGCCCCGCCGTTCCCGGTGAGGCGGACGCAGGCGTGGCGCATGCATCATCACGGGCCGTTGTCTTC
>JAISTH010000036.1 GCA_031272715.1 Desulfovibrio sp. | reverse complement strand
GGAGCGGATCCGTGCATGCGGCCCGAAACGGCCGAGGCCCCCGCGAGGGAGGCGAATGCAGTCAGTCCGTCCCCGCACGCGCTTGGAAACCCGGGACTTTAGTCCCGGGAGCTGTCATTCATCAAGACGCATTTGAGCCGTTTCGGCTTGGCCCAGGTCCGCCATGGACGGATCCTGCGGCGCACGAACCTCGTAGAGGAGATGCTACATGGGCGATGGACAGGACCGGAAGCGGCACATCAAGGCGCCTCCCCGATCCCTGGCGAGGGAGCACAGGGAGGCGTCCCAGGGCTACAGGGCGAAGGTCTTCTGGCTCACCGGCCCCTCGGGGGCGGGGAAGTCCACCATCGCCCACCGCGTGGAGCAGCTTCTGTTCGACGACGGCTACTTCGGGCTGGCGGTCCTCGACGGCGACAGGATGCGGGGCGGACTGTGCAGCGACCTCGGGTTCTCCCCCGAGGCGCGCCACGAGAACATCCGCCGCGTCGCCCACGTCGGCCGTCTGTTCCTGGAGCACGGCATCCTGTGCCTGTGCGCCTTCATCAGCCCCTATCGCGCCGACAGGGCGAACGCCGCGGACATCGTGGGAGCGGGGGACTTCAGGGAGATATACGTGTCCTGCCCCCAGGCCGTGTGCGAGGAGCGGGACTGCAAGGGCTTCTACGAGCTGGCCAGGAAGGGCGTCATCAAGAACTACACCGGGGTCTCGGCGCCCTACGAGGAGCCCGAGGATCCCGCGCTGGTGATCCGCACGGACGAACTCGCCATCGAGGAAAGCGCGGAGGCGCTCCGCCGTTTCATATGCAAGGAAACCCGCATCGACTCCCCATAGGCGTCATGGAACGCGGCATGCAGGCGCCTTGGGGCGCCTCGCGCCGTTCTTGCGTGGGAAGGGGACGCGGCCTTGCGGGGAGGGTGATCCCATGGCTCGACACATGTGCAAGTTCCACGACATCGGAGCGTTCCGGCAGTGCGTCGCCGACGTGCGCTCCGTGTACCGGTACGTCGGCAGGGACGATGCCGGCGAACCGGTTTTCGACGAGACCCGTCCGCTTCCCGTCCTCCCCTTCACCGGGACGGTGAAGCTCCACGGCACGAACGCCGCGGTGTGCACCGACGGAAGCGAGATCTGGTGCCAGTCCAGGACCTCCATCATCACCCCGGAGGCGGACAACCAGGGCTTCGCGGCCTGGTGCCAGGCCCTGCCGGGTCGTTGGGAGGCGCTGAAGGCGCTTCTGGATCGTGCCTTGCGCCATCCCGTGTGCGTCAAGCCCGAAGCGCTGGAGGTCGACGTCGCGCTCCACGGGGAGTTCTGCGGCAAGACCATCAACAAAGGGGTCGGGGTGTGCCAGCTCCCGAAGATGTTCGTCATCTTCGACGTCGCCGTCTGGCACCGTTTTCCGGGAGAGGACGGGGACGTGTGGCGGCCGAGGTTTCTCGCGGACGAGGAGGTGCGGGAGTTTGCGGACGAAGGGATGGGCGTCTACAGCATCCATCGTTTCCCCACCTTCCACATGGACGTGGACTTCGGCAGGGCGGAGGAGTTCGTGGAGCCGCTGGAGCGGGTGACCCTCCAGGTGGAGGCACGCTGTCCCGTGGCGGCGCAGTTCGGGGTCGAGGGTCTTGGCGAGGGCGTCGTGTGGTCCCACAACGCCGACGGCGACAAGCGCTTCACCTTCAAGGTGAAGGGGGAGAAGCACGCGGTGGTCAAGGCGCCGAAGCTGGTGACCGTCGACACGGTGCAGCTGGACTCCGCGACCCGCTTCGTCGAGTACGCCGTGACGGAGAACAGGCTCCGGCAGGGGCTTGAGAACATCCCGGGGCTCGAGCCCAGGTACATCGGGCATTTCGTCAAGTGGGTGCTTGGGGACGTGCAGAAGGAGGAGGCGGACACCATCGCCGCCAACGGGATCGAGCCGAAGATGCTTTCGAAGCTGGTGGAGCAGCGAGCGCGGGCCTACATCGTGAAGAAGATCAAGGAGACGGTGTAGCCGCCGGGGCTTGCGACGTTCCTTGGACGGACGGGCCGCGGCCGTGCCGTCCGTGCCGGAACGGCGGTCCGCGTGCCGGAACGGTGCTCCGCATACAGGAACGGCGCTCCGCATACAGGAACGGTGCTCCGCACACAGGAACGGTGCTCCGCATACGGGAACGATGGTCCGCGACCATCGAAGACATCGGGGGAAACGCTTTGCGCAACGGTACAGCGGGTCACGGGGCCCCTCCTCCCGGGAGGGGCCCCGTGACCGATCTCTTCCTTGGGGGTTCGCGATGAGCGTGTCCTTGAGGCGACGTGTCTACGTCATCCAGGGGCAGGTGCAGGGGGTGGGGTTCAGGCCCTTCGTCTGGCGCATCGCCACGGGGCTTGGCCTCACCGGGACGGTCGGCAACACGTCCCAGGGGGTGCGCATCGAGGCGCAGGGGACGCAGGACGCCCTGGACGCCTTCGAGAGACGCCTGCAGGGGGACCTCCCCCCTCTGGCCAGGATCGCCCGCACGGTTCGGGACGATGCGGATCCCGTCCCCGGGGAGACCTCCTTCGACATCCTGCGCAGCGCGGGAAAAGGCTCCCACACCGTCCTCGTCAGTCCCGACGTCGGCACCTGCCCCAAGTGCTTCGCCGAGATGCGGGACCCCGGGAACAGGCGCCACGGCCATCCCTTCATCAACTGCACGGACTGCGGCCCCCGCTACACCATAACCCGTTCCATCCCCTACGACAGGGCCGTCACCACCATGGCCTGCTTCCCCATGTGCCCCGCCTGCGCCGCGGAATACGCCGACCCGGGGGACAGACGCTTCCATGCCCAGCCCATCGCCTGCCCGTCCTGCGGTCCCAGGCTCTGGTACGTCGAGACGGGGGGGGCGGACGGCTCCGTCGATGCCATGCGGGCCACCCCGGAGGAGGTGCTGGAGCAAACGGCCCTGTCCCGGACGCCGCCGACCGTCCAGGACGACCCGATCGGCCTCGCCGCGAGGGCCTTGCGTCAGGGGAAGATCGTGGCCGTCAAGGGGCTGGGGGGCTTCCATCTGGCCTGCGACGCGCGCAGCCCCGGGAGCGTCGCTACCCTGAGGCATCGCAAGCGGCGCCCTCACAAGCCCTTGGCCGTCATGGTCAGGAATGCCGAGGGCATCGCGGACATCGTCGATCTCGACCCGTTGCGACGCTCCCTCATGGAAGGCCCGGAACGGCCCATCGTCCTCTGTCCCCGGAACCGGAAGGCCAGCACCCGCCAGCTTCCGGACCTGATCGCCCCGGACAGCCGCGACATCGGCGTCATGCTGCCCTCCACCCCCCTGCACATGGCCCTTCTGGAACGCATGGCCACCATGCGGGGGATGCCTCCGATACTCGTCATGACCTCCGGCAACCCCAGAGGGGAACCCCTGTGTCTGGGGAACCGGGAGGCGATCGAACGTCTCGGCGGCATTGCGGACGCCCTGCTCCTCCACGACCGGGACATCCTGGTCAGGGTCGACGACAGCGTCGTGGCCGTCAGGGAGGATCCCGAACCCGGGGAACGCGCCCCCGTCCCCCTGCGCAGGGCCAGGGGATACGTGCCAAGGCCGGTGAGGCTTTCCGGATCGGGTCCGACGATCCTCGGCACCGGGGGGGAGCTTCGCAACACCCTGTGTCTCGTCAGGGGGCGGGAGGCCTTCGTCTCCCAGCACATAGGGGACATGGAGAACCCCGCGACGTCGGGGTTCTTCGAGGAGACGGCCGCCCATCTGGAACGTCTGCTGGAGGTGCGTCCCCAGGGCGTCGTCTGCGACCTGCACCCGGACTTCCAGGCGACGCGCCATGCGAGGGCCCGCGCCGTGAGGGACGGTCTGCCCCTGTGGCACCTGCAGCACCATGCGGCCCATGCGGCCTCGCTCCTTGCGGAGCATCGCCATGACGGCCCGGCCATCGTCGTCGCCCTCGACGGGACGGGGCTGGGGGACGACGGCACGATCTGGGGCGGGGAGGTCCTGCGGATGGATCTGCAGGAGGCCGCATGGGAACGCGTGGGGGGACTCACCACGTTCCCCTTGCCTGGCGGGGACGTGGCCACCCGCAATCCCTGGCGCATCGCCCTCGCTCTGGAGAGGCTCCTGAAGAGGGAGAAATTCCCGCGATGGGAGCGGGCGAACGCTCCCGACGCCCGCCTTGTCGCGGAGATGCTGGAGAAGGGGATCAACTGCCCCATGACCTCCAGCTGCGGACGGCTTTTCGACGCGGTGAGCGCGAGGCTTGGCCTGTGCGAAGCCACGACTTACGAGGGACAGGCGGCGGTGCGCCTCGAGACCCTTGCGCTCCAGGCGCATCATTGGCGCAATCGCGCTTTCAAGGTCTGCGGACCCACGCTGTACCTTCCGGCTGACGGCCACGAGGGGATGATGCTGATCGACGCCCCGAGCGCATACGCCTCCGTCCTGAAAGACCTTGCCTTCGGGTATCCCATGCCCGAAGTCGCGGCGCGGTTCCACGCCAACATCGCCAAAGGCTTTGCGGACATCGCCATCGGTCTGGCGCATCGATACGGGATCGAGGACGTGGGGCTCACCGGGGGGGCGATGCAGAACGCGCTGCTTGCGTGGTACATCGCGAGGCGGGTCGCCAAGGCGGGGCTGCGCCCCATGCTGCATCGACAGGTCCCTGCGGGGGACGGGGGGATCAGCCTGGGACAGGCCGTCTGGGGCCGGAGGATGCTCGCCTTGGGCAGGAAGGGTGACAGCTGGTGACATCCTCGGGAAACGTCCTCGACGTCGCCGCGGAAGAGTCCGGCCAGAAGCTTCTGCAGTTCCTGCGGCGCAGGCTGGACGTCCCCCAGGCCATGCTGCACCGGTGGATCCGCAAGGGGGAGGTGCGGGTGGACGGTGGCCGCAGCGATCCCTTCCGGCGCCTCGAGGCGGGCCAGCGGGTGCGGTTGCCCCCCTTCGCGAGGGCCGTGGCGGGCCCCGGCGCCGAGATGGGGGGCGCCGGCTTCGCCGGCGCATCCTCGCCTGCGGACGCCGCGCAGGTCGCGGCCCGTGCCGGGCTGACCCTGGTGGGGACGCGAGGGGACATATGGGCGATGGCGAAGCCATCGGGACTTGCGGTCCATCCGGGAAGCGGCCTTGACGACAGTCTGGCCGAGAGACTGCAGCGTGCGGCGAAGGGGGCGGCGTTTCTTCCGACGCCCGCCCACAGGCTGGACAGGGACACCTCGGGCATCGTCCTCGTGGCGGCGTCCTACGGGGCTCTTGCGGAACTCCATGGATGGCTCCGGGACCGCACCCTCTGCAAGGAGTATCTGGCCTGGGTCGAGGGCTGCTGGCCTTTCGGGGAAACGCGCACCCTCGTCCACCGACTGTGGCGCGACCCGGGAGGGTTGCAGCGGATGCAGGTCGTGGGCGGGAAGCCTCCTATGATGGGGATGATGAAGACATCCCGGGCGTCGCCGACGCGGGGAAAGGACGGGAAGGCCCGATGCCCTGCCGGGACGGCGCCGCGGCATGGACGGGACGCCAGGGGGATTCCGGGGCGCCGGGAACCGGACGACGCCATGGGGATCCCCGCGCAGGACGTGGGTGGAGCCGCGCCCATGGAGGCAAGATGCCAGGCGATGCCGCTCCTGCGCAAGGGGACGGGGAGCCTGCTCCTGATCAGGCTGCTTACCGGGCGCAGGCATCAGTTGCGGGTCCAGACGGCGGCGACGGGACATCCCGTGCTGGGGGACGCCGCCTACGGAAAACCCGGACAGACGCCCCCCATGCTCCTGCACGCCTGTCGCGTGACGCTTCCGGACGGGACGAGGTTCGTGCACCTGCCGGACTGGTCCGGTCCCCGGGCCGTCACGGCGATCCCGGAAGGGGACTGGTCCGGTGCCATGGAGGCCGTGGCGGATGCATCCCCTGCGGATCCGGAGGACTGATGCCCTGCCGGCCGATGCCGCCCGACGCCGCGGTGCGCCGGTTCGTCTCATTGCGCACGCCCCTCCGGGCCCCGTCCCCGGGGCGCCATCGACCGTCAAAAAAACCGATGCCGTCCTGCGCCCCGCCCCTGCGCGGGATCGAGGTCACCCCATTGCGGCCTTCCGTCCCGGATCCGCCCCTGGCGCCGACATCCCGCCGATGGCACATCCCTTGCTAGCCTTCCCTGCAGGAAAGCACGCCCACGGGAGCACGCAATGGCCTTCCGATTTCCCATGCAGAAGATCCTGGACTACCGGGTGCAGCTCGAGGAGGAGGCCAAGGTGCGCCTCGCCGAGGCGCAACGGAACCTCCAGGTGGCGCGGCATCACATGGAGGTGCTGCGCCGGGAGCTTCGCGGGACCCTCGACCGCATCTCCGCCCTCCCCCCGGAGAACATCAACGAACGATGGCTCACGGAGTGCTACGCCAGGGGACTGCAGGTCGATGCCGCCCAAGGCGCCGTCCAGGTGACCATGTTGACACAGATCGTCGAGGATGCCAGAAAGCTCCTCACGGCTAGGGCGGTCGACAGGAAGATGCTGGAGAAGCTCAAGGAAAGGCAGAGGATCCGCCACGACCACGACGAGCGCCTCAAGGAGCAGCGAATCAATGACGAAACGGCAACCCTTCGCTACAAAGCTCCGGCTTTCTAGGCTCCTGCGCTGGACGGCCGCGCTCTTCCTGCTCAAGTGCGCCATCATCGTCATGGTGGCGCTGGACTTCCCCATGAGCGCCCTCGTCCCGTGGCAGACATGGTTCGCGTCCCGGATCTCCTCTCCCGAGGCGGACCGGGTCGCCGACGTCGCCGTCGCCCCGGAGCCCCCAAAGACGCCGCAGGATCCCGAGGCGACCCGGGATGCAAAAACGGCCCGGAACGCCGGAACGCAAGATCCCAAGGCGCAGAGTTCCCCCAAAGGGGAATCCCGGACGCCCCAGGCGCCCGTCGAGGATCCCCAGGGCTCCAAGGCCGCGAAGCTTGCCGCCGCCACCCACCCGGCGCCGAAGGCGCCCGAGCCCGTCTACGTCATACACGCCCAGATGCCCGCGCCCGATGTCCAGCAACGGGAGGCCAACGACCTGCCCACGCTGGAGGAGATGGGAACCGCCCCCCTGGTCGCCTCCGCCGCGCCCGACAGAGGCCGCGAAGACGGAGGGGACGGCATCCTGAACACCAAACGCCTCACCAGCCTCCCCGTGCCTGGGCTTGGCAGCATCCAGGCGGCCAACGCCGCATCCCGGGACATCCCCATCCCCGCACCCCAGACGCCGCCCGCCTCCGACCGCACGAACTTCACCCCCAGCGAGCAGACGGCCCCCATGTCGCAACAACAGGCCGCTCCGGCCGCCAGGACTCCCTCCGCAGCGGGCGCAACGACCCCATCCGCCACCCCCGGACTCTCCAGAGGCGGACAGGCCGCCCCGACGGCGCTGCCAGGCGCGCCGGCCATCCCCGACAGCATCCCGAGAGGACAGGACATCATCGACAGGTCCGGTCGCAACGGCGCCGCGACACCCGGACTCGGACGCCAGTCCGGACGGGGCGCCGGCCTGCCCGTCCCCGACATCACCCGCCAGCCGATGCCCGACGATCCCGACACCAAGGCCCAGGATCTGGCACGCCAGCAGCAGGACATCCTCATCCTGCGCCAGCAGATGGACCAGCGCCTGAAGGACCTGAACGCCGCCGAGCAGAAGATAAAGGACATGATCCGCGAGGCGAGGGGTCTGGAGGACCAGAAGATCAGGCATCTCATCCAGATGTACGCCAACATGAAGCCGAAGATGGCGGCCAAGGCCATCGAGACCATGGACGAGCGCGTGGCCATCCGGATACTCAACGGGATGAGCCCGAAGCAGTCCGGGGAGATCCTGACCTACACGGCCCCCGAGAAGACCGCGAAGCTGACGGAGCTGATCACCCGCATGAAGCTTCCCGAGTGAGGCCAAGGGCGACTGCGCGCCAGTCCGTTGACGGCGCCTGGCACGCCCCGTCTCCCGCCCATGGTCCACGCCCCGAAGACGGCGAAGTCCCTTCCGGTTGCACGGGACGGTCGTTCCCCCCATGCGGGGAACGCCAGAGTCGCCACATCCCTGCCATAGCATGACGGAGAACGGCTACCCTTGGGCGATGCCGTGGCGTTCGCCTTTCGCCGCCTGGGAGCCGCCGGGGCGACAGGGTGGAGGCCGGCAAGTCCGTGACGGACGGGCGGAGCCGGGAAGCGGACGGGGGCGCCTGCGGGGAGGGAATGCGGGGCGGAACGGCGGAAAATCCGCGGCATGCCCTGCCCCGTCGCGGTCCGGAGAATCTCGGGATTCTGCCCGGCATTCCCCCTTCCCCTGCCCCCCAATGCCGCGGAGGGTCGCGCCCTCCGCCCCGGACACCGGAACCGGGATGCGCACGGGGGGAACCGGCGGGGAACCGCAGCGTCCTTCGGGGGCCTAGAAGACGTCGAACACGACGTCTTCCCGCAGGCCCGACGCCGTCAGGGTGGTCGACGTCCGGAACCCGACGTGGAATCGCCCGGCCCAGTCTTTCACGGCATCGATATCGAGCCCGTTGTCGGGGCATTCGGCCAGGATCGTCGCGAGGGCGGCCCGTATTTTCGGCCCGTCCTTCTCCCCCCATATCTTCTCGAACACATGCGCTTCCGTTCTCGGGTCGAGCATTTCCTGTTCGAGAAACCACAGCGCGGCGGCCTCTGCGTCGTCCGCGGGAGGAGCCGTCCTTGCATACTCGTCAGCGAGACGGTCGAGCAATGCCCCTATTTTCATCGGTACCTTGGGGTTTTTGTCCACATACTGCGCACCATACTATTTCTTCATGTTTTCCAGCAAATCTTCCCTTGACACGATTTCCGTCACGCACATGAGAAAAATTGCATCCTCGTAGTCGTGTTTTCCTGGCAAGTCACGCAGCGCATCGCATTTGAGCGCCAGCAGTTGTTCTTCTTCAACAACGTCCGCGAACAGGCCATGCCCGCTATCACTCAAATTTTTTAGGACGGAAAGCTTTTTGCTATGCAGTTGAACGCAAAACGAGTCAAAGCAATAATTCAACCAGTCCTCGTCCCATCCATATTTTTTCGCTATTAACTTGGACATGTCAGCTATATGGCTTCTCGTGAGATCGTCACTATGGACGGATATGTCAACATCCCTAGTGGTTCCAGCATACTTGTCCTTGTATTGCAGGATGATGGCCGCACACCCAACAATTGTCACCTCCAACCTTAACTTGCGACTCTTGCACAACTCATCGACATCGTTCAACCCCTTGACTATGTCATCATAGGAGAGCCTGCCGTAGAGGAAAATATTGCTGATCAGCCATCCAAGCATACATAACTCCGCCATTTTTTGTTTAGGGCGTTTTTTGGGATAATCCTCCTGACTCAAGCATATCGACGAAATCCATGGCCAATGCATATCCGCGGTCCCCGTACGATTTTTTCAGCAGATCAATCGCTATCGTGAAATAATGTCCATCGCTCAGACAGAATTCTGGACGTTTCGGGCAAAGTTCGGCAATATCGGGAAAATCGGACTCAAGGAGGCGCTGAAGTCCGTCCGTCGCTTCTCCGAGGCGTGTCCATCCATCGGTGACTATGGCATTCGTCGTCCGGATTTCTGTGCTTCCATCGGAGAGAGGGGAACGCAGGCACGCGATGACACCATCGTAGAACTCCTTCTCCATCCTGTCGACGAGTTCCATCGCCTTTTTCCAGCCGCTCTCTCCGCCGCGGAGCTTGAGTTCGTTGATGGCCATCGACAGGTAGTAGCATTCCGGGAGCGTCCCCCTCTCTGGGATGCGGCCCGCCGCGTAGGCGAACTCCCCGTCGACGAGAGGCTGCACTTCGTCCGCGAAGGGCTTCACCACGCTTCGCCAGCCGGCGGGGACAAGCACGCGAGGCTCTTTCGTCCGGATTCTCGCAAAGAAAAGCTCCGGTTTTCCGTCGAGTTCCATGCTCGTGTATTTCCCGGGGCGGGAGAACGGCTCGGCACCGGAGAACAGATTCCTTCTGGCGTAGGCGGCCGGGGTCTCCCGCCGGATCGCGTCCCGGTACTTCGGCGGGCCGTCCATCGCGAAGTGGTACGGTTCGTCGAGGAACCGCGAAGGGCCTTCGCTCCACGGCGGGGCCGTCAGGTCGTACTCCCAGGAGAAATGCTCCGCCATGGCGCCGATGACGACATCGTAGACGGCATCCCCGGTTTCCCTCGGCTCCTCGGCGAGCATCCCCGGACGATCCGCGTGTTTCGCCGTGTAGAACGCCAGGGCGAACTCCCGGAGGTCGACGAGATATTCGTCCGGCTCTTCCGTCTGGATCCACGCGCATTCCGCCAAGGACTTCGGCCACTGGAAGGCCCCCCTCTTCGGGAAGGGGCTCTTCGTGCATATCGGGACATCGTTTCGCATGTTCCGCTCCTTGCCGGCTTTCTTCCGCCACTGACCTGTCATCGAACGTGCGGAGACGCTACACGACGGAGACGGAACCTGTCAAGTCCCCCGAAATGCGTTGTCGCCCCCGTCACGGCTCGGGCATTCTCTAGAGAACCTCCAGAGACTTCCTGGACATTCTCCAGAGAACATCTCGAAACCTCCGGAGAATCTCGGGATTCTGCGCGCATCGCCTGTCCATGCCCGTCCCTGCCTCCTCCGATTCCCCTGCACCCCCCGTGCCGCGGACAGTCATGCCCGCCGCCCCGGACTGCGGAACCCGATGGCGATTTTGCCGTGGAGCGTGGTCCCGGCGGGCGGGCGCGGCGGGGGGGGCGAAGCCGGCGGGGAAAGGGGCCGTCCTCCCGTTTCGGCGTGGCCGGCGGGAAATGCTGCGGCGCCGAGCGGGAACGATTGACGGAGCGGGCAAGGGAGCAGGGGGCGCCCCGGGAGGGAAAATCGGGAACTCCGTTAGCGCTCCTCATGTAGTTTGTTGATACCCCCATCTTCCCACATATACTTCTGCACCCCCTGTCGTACGAAGCGAAATCATTACGCACCATCGATGTCTTTCTCCTCGTCGCCCATGGCCTCGTTCCACCACCCGGAGCGGTTGTCGAGACGTCTGTCCGCGGCGGCGGACCTGGGCGGGCGCGGGAAGCTTCGTGATGCACATCGTCCGCGTCCCGTGCAAGGCGGCATGGTTGGGCTTCCCTGAGGCATTTCCGGGATCCCTGACTTCTGGCGACAGCGGGGCTCTAGAATGCACGGCGTGGGAAAACCGTCGACGGCTGCCTCCCCGGCCATCGACCTCCCTTTGCGACTTTTTTATTGGCGGGCGATTTTTTTTGTGGGGGGGGGGGGAAAGAAGTTGTTGACAAGGGAAGCGATCCCAGTAAATTAGGCCGTGCGAACAGGTGTCACCCGGCACAAAAGGCGTGATTCGGTCGTCGGGCCGCCTGTCCAGCAACACAGCCGCAAGTAACCACACAGTCGCCAGTAACCACACAGTCAGTTCAGGTCAAGCGCGAGGTCCGGAACCCGCGTCCCGGACCGACCGCCTCCGGGGCGTAAGCCCTGGAGCGTGATCGCCATCGTCGTCAACGTCCAGAGGATGGATGCGTCCATCTCCATGGACCGATGAGGGCCATGCCTTGCAGAGGCCGGCCCTCGAGGGGCGGACAGGTCGACGCGTCCCGGCGGGAGTCCTCTTTCTCCGTCCCGTCGGGAACGGCTGCAAGGCGGACACCGACCGGAACGAGAACCCGCGCCGGCCGCATGTCTCGATGTTCTCCACGGGACATCGGGACGGGGCGGGCTTCACTCCCTGCAATGATGCAGGGCGGAAGCCGCGAACATGTCCGGCACTTTGATGCCGCGCACGGAAGGTGCACTGACAGCAGACGCATCGGCCCGGTTCCTCCGACTTCCAACGGGCGTCGATGCGATGGAGGGCGAAAGCAATGATGATCGGATTCAAGGCGAAAATATACGTCCCATGGGACATGGGGGCGAAGCTCGTCCACTGGGCGAACGGACAGCGGCGCGTGCGCAACGGCAAGGTGGCGGAGTTCCTCGACGCCTATGCCGCCGCCATCGATTCCCTCCAGGCGGGAGGGGAGTTCCGCATCGAGGTGGACCAGGCCTACTCCAGGATCCAGAAGCTCGAGGAGAACAGGTGGCTCGAGACGGTCCCCAGTGGCGTCAAGCGCAACGGCGTCTTTTGTGGCAAGGCATCCACCGACCGGTGGTTCGGCACCCGTTTCGATGCGAATGCCGGCCTCGACGGCGAACTCTCCGGCCAACCGAGGTACGCCAGCCGGAAGGACGGCATCCGCCTCTGGCTGACCAGGGAGTTCTTCATCATCAGGGGGGAGCGGATATACATCGGAGACGGGACGAAGAAGGGTGCGAACGACATCGGGTGGTTCAAGTGGGATCGTCCCTTCGGCTTCCGCGGGGACCCGGCGTCCATCCATCTCGCCATGATCCGCGAGGGGACCGGGGAGAAGGATCCCAGCCTGTGGACGATATCCTTCTCGTACGACGACGGCGTGACGCCCCTCTCCGAGGAGGAACTGCGGGATGCGTTCCTCGCCCTGTCCCCCGAGGAGCAGGAGCGCGTAACGGTCGGACACGACCGGGGCGTCGTGCTGACGGACGCCGACTCCGACGGCTTCACGCGGGCCTGGACCCCGGAGCAGCTCGAGCACATGGATCAGGTCGAGAGGAAGATCAGGCATTTGCAGAAAAAACGTGCCCGGCAGGTGATGGGGAGCAGGAACTCCAGGAAGACGGCCCGGCAGATAGGGAAGCTCCAGGCGCATCTCGCGAACTGCCGCGAGAACCACGCCCACCATGTGTCCGCCGACAACATCAGGAAAGGGGTCGAGACGGGGCGCAAGGTGCAGGTGTTCGAGAAGCTCAACCTCAAGGCCATGACGAAGTCCCCCGAGCCGAAGCCGGACGGGGAGACGGGGAATTTCCTCCCGAACGGGAGCGCGGCGAAGGCCGGCCTGAACCGCGCGATCCTGCAGAGGGGGTGCATGGGAAGGATACGCAGATACACGGAGTACAAGGCGAGGCGCGCCAACATGCTCGTGGTTGACGTGGATCCGAGGAACACGTCGAGGACCTGCCCGCAATGCGGACACGTCGCTGCGGAGAACCGCAGGACGCAGGCGGACTTCGTCTGCGTGCAATGCGGCCATGCGGCCAACGCCGATCTCAACGCAGCCATCATCATCAAGGCCCGAGGTCTGGAACTGCTTCGGAGCGGCGGATTCCGGACGGCGAATGAGATCGAGGCGGAGAAAAAGGCGGCGAGAAAGGCCGCCAGGGCCGTGAAGGACGCCGACTCCGCCGAACCGGCGGACGCCGCGAACGCAACCGTGACGGAGGGGACGGAGACGCCGAACCCGAAGGGACGGAAGGGCGGCAGGCGGAAGGCGTGTTCAGGGAACGGCCGGAATGGTCAGGTGAACAGGAGATGGAAGATATTTCACACCCAGGGGCGGCTCACCCCGATCCGATGAGCCTGTGGAGCCCGGCACAAACCGGAAGGGCGCTTTCGTCCCGATGGACGGGCTGCGAAGCAGGTCTAGCCGCACTAGGCGCAAAGCGCCGTAGAGCGGCTGATGCAGAGCTAATCCTTGACGTGAGAACAGGAAGACAACGGCCCGTAATGATGCATGCGCCACGCCTGCGTCCGCCTCACCGGGAACGGCGGGGCGCCGTATGTGCGGGGATACCATTGCAATCAACACGACGCCACAACAGAGCGATCTCTTGGACGTCAGTTGCAGGTGTCACACCATGAACAATACCCCCGTCACCGTAACGGGATATGTCGTGGCATTGCCTTCCAACATCGACCAGCGACAGTCGCGTGTGGCCATTGTCCAGGACGGTGTCGAGCACAGGGTCGTCCCTCGCGGCGCCGGCATGGATCTCGTCGACGACGTCAGCGTGCAGGTGGAGGCGACGGGCCTGTTGGAAAACGTGGAAATCGACGGGCAGGAAGTGTCCTACATCCACGTGCGCGGCTACAAGGTCCTCGACGACGATGCCTGGGGGGACGGCTAGTCCATCCACGGCCCCAGCGGCAGGCCCGCCTGTTTCGCCACGGATCTGGTCCGGGCGACGATGGCGGACTGGCGACACATCCCTCGAATGGCCTCCAGCAATGGGGACTGGGCCAACGCTATCTTGCGCCCCGCCAGCGTGCGTTCGAGGCACGCGCTCAGGAAGAGGGCGTGGGACGCCCGCGTGAGCCCCACGTACATGAGTCGCCGCTCCTCCTCGAGACCGGCGTCCCCTTCCTTGGCGTTTGCGTCCCCGTAAAGAATCCGCCTGGAGAAGGGCAGGATCCCCTCCTCCAGGCCCGGCAGGAAGACCGCCTTGAATTCCAGCCCCTTGGACGCGTGCATGGTCAGGATCTGCACGTGCTCCGCCCTTGCGCGCGCGAGTTCCGCCTCCCGCTGCCAGGCGACGGTCTCCAGGATGCGGCGCCAGTCCGGATTCCCGGTCCACAGCGCGCACAGATGGCGCCACGCGCGGCTATGGGCGGTGCCGGCCCCCGCCCAGGGTTGCCGGTCGATCCACTCGGACATGGCGGAGGGTGAGGGGAGCGGATCCCGCCAGGGCAGCGCCTCGGCGTCGCCACCTCCCCCGTGGGGCATGCCAAGCCCCCGGGCCACGAGATCGAGGAGCCTCGCGCAGAGGGGATCGTCGGCGATGTCGCCGTCGGCGGGGGCGATGGCCGGAACGCCCGCCGTCTGCAGCGCCGAGAGCACGACGGGCATCTGCGCCTTGAGCCGGACGAGCACCGCGATGTCCGAGGGCGCAAGTTCCCCCGCGATCCCGTCCAGTTCGTCGTTCTCCCCCCGGCGCGTCGCGTCCTGCAGCGTGTGTGACGAGCCCCCCAGCAGCCGCGACACGATGCGGGCTATCTTCGCGGCCTCCGCGGCGGGATTCGGCGCGACGAAGCACCGCATGGCCGTGGGGATGGGATGGTGCGCCGTGAGGGCGCCGCATCGCGCATTGCCCTCCAGCAGCCGCCGCGCCATGTCCAGCACGCCCTGCCCTGCCCGGTAGCTCTCCGCCAGCCTGTGGGTCCGGACATGGGGCCAGATGTCCCGCAGCGTGTCCTCGGTGACGCCCCGGGCCCCCCGGAAGCCGTAGATCGCCTGATCCGGATCCCCGATGCCGAAGAAGCCCCGTCCGTCCTCCGCGACCAGCCTGCGCACGATGCCGAGCTGGAGCGGGGAGAGATCCTGCACCTCGTCCACGAGCAGGTGCCGCACGGGGGCGACGGCGGCGCCGGACATGAACTCGAGGACGTCCGCGAAGTCGAGGAGGCGGGGACGTGACGCCTCCTTGGCGCGCCGGTATGCCTCGAAACACGCCGCGCTTTCGTCGCCCATGGGGGTGAGGGTCTCCCTGCAGAGGGCCGTTTCCTGCCAGAGACTTCTCAGGGTGCGCGCGGGGGTGTCGGGATTGGCGATCCTGAAGAGGCCGAAGGCGGCCTCTTCGCTCAAGGGCACGGCATCAGGGAAGGTTTGGCGCAGCAGATGCCACCCATGGCCGTGGAGCGTGTCGCATGTCGGCAGAGGGGCGCCGGGCAGCCGCGCA
This sequence comes from Desulfovibrio sp., assembly GCA_031272715.1. Taxonomy (GTDB): domain Bacteria; phylum Desulfobacterota; class Desulfovibrionia; order Desulfovibrionales; family Desulfovibrionaceae; genus Desulfovibrio. The sequence continues at coordinate 17,469 of JAISTH010000036.1, read as the reverse complement.
TGCAGCCGTTCCTTGATCTCCTCGGCCGCGCGGCGGGTGAAGGTGAGGCAGAGGATGTCCTCCGGCGGCGTCCCCTCCGAGAGAAGGTGGAGCAGCCGTCCCACCAGGACCCTGGTCTTGCCGGCTCCGGGACCCGCCATGATCAGGATGGGGCCCGGCATGGCGAGCATGGCGGCCCGCTGGGCGTCCGAGAGACCGTCCGCGGGGACGGGCGGGGCGGCATCGGTCTTGGGCGCGGTCTTCGCCTCGTCGCCGGTTTCCACGGCAGGCCCTCCCGTGGGGGCTCCGGGGCGAGGGGACGGCGCGGTCGCCGCCTCCCGGGCGGGGATGCCGGAAACGGCCCTCGGCCTCCTTCCCATGGACGTGCGCTCGTCGGGGTCGAAGACCCGGATCACGCCGAACTGTCCGTCGAAGCCCCCCTCCTTGCGGACCTCCCCTCGGCGGATCCTGTGCACGGCCTCTCCCAGGGGTTCCCAGAACCTGCGGACGTCCTCCTCGGGCAGTTCCGTCAGGACGTCGAGTTCCGGCCCCAGGCGTTGCAGGACGTCGGTGTACCGTTCCTGCACCTTCTTCGACGTGACGCCCGCATGGAGGATTTCCGCGATCACCTGGGCAAGGGGGATCAGGTAGCGGCTTTCCGGTTCGCCGGGCAGGTCAGGCGGCTCCGCGCGGTCGGCGAGATCCAGCACGCGATGCAGCACCCCGAGGGTGAGGGGCTTGCCGCACACGGGACACACCTTCGCGTCCGGATCCTTGCCCGGGGTCACCACCACGCCGCAGGCCCTGTGCCCGTCCAGATGGTACTTGCCCTCCTCCGGGAAGAACTCCACGGTCCCCAGAAAGGCGCACTCCCCGGGTCCCGGCGTCCCGCGTCTTGCGCTTGTCCGCAAGGCCGCAAACATGCCCGCATATGAGGGCGGGCCGTCGAACCGGTTGGCCTCCCTGCCGAGATTGGCTCCGGAATGGGCGTCGGAGTTGGAGATCAGGACCCGGTCGTCCAGTCCGCTGACCATCCGGTTCATGGGCGGATCCGAGGACAGGCCGGTCTCCAGGGCGAAGACGTGGTCCGTGAGGTCGCCGAAGCATTCCTCCAGGCTGTCGAACCCGGACCTGGAGCCGAAGACGGAGAACCAGGGCGTCCAGATGTGGGCCGGCACGAGCACGGCGCCTTGGCATGTCTCCAGCAGCAGTTCCAGCAGGTCCCGGGAGTCCAGTCCGAGGATCGGCCGTCCGTCCGCGGACAGGTTGCCGATGGCCTCGAGGCGCCTGCTGAAGGCGTTGGCGTCCTCGAGGGTGGGGACGTAGACGAGGTTGTGGACCTTGTGGACCTTGTCGTGGCGTTTGTAGATGGAGGATATCTCCGCCTGGAGGCAGAAGAGGGGCGGGGCGGCATCCTTCGGCAGCGGGTGGAGGGCCCGCTCCCGTTTCCAGGACTCCTCCCCGAGGCGATAGAATCCCGTCGCCTCGTCCAGGACGAGATCCCTCTCCATGAGGCCGCGCCACTTCGGATGCGTGAAATCCCCGGTGCCCAGCACGCCGATGCCCTTGCACGCCCCCCAACCCGCGAGATGGGAGAGGGTGATGCTCCTGCTGGTGGCCCGGGAGAAGCTGGAATGGACGTGGAGGTCGGCGACGAAACTCATGGCGTTCCCTTCCCGGCGGCGAGCCAGGGGCAGAAGGCGAGGGCGTCCGGATGCCACTCGCCGGTCGGGTGTTCCGGGGTCGGGTGCAGCGTCAGTCCCGCCTCGATGCGGGTGTCGGAGGCCGCGTCCTTGCGGGCGTGCGCCAGGACGCGCAATGCCGGCTCGCCGGGATGGCTGCGCACGGGGACCAGCGAGCGCAGGCCGAGCCCCGCGTCGTCAATCCCCCGACAGAGCCTGGAAAGGCCCGCGGCGGCGAAGATGCAGAAGAGGTGCCCGTGGTGGCGCAGGAGGCGCGAGGCGGTCCCGAGAAAGGCCTGGAGGTCGGCGGACCTGTGGGCGCCCTCCCTCGCGGGGTTCGGGGAGGGTCTGCCGGTGCCGGGCAGGCCGTAGGGGGGATTCGCGAGGGCTATGTCGAAGTGGCCTTCCCGGACGCCCTCGATGGGGGACGGGGAGGAGAGATCCCGCAGGAGGAAGCCGATGCGGTCGTCGACGCCCAGCAACTCCGCATTGCGCAGGGACGCTTCGTGAAGGGGGGCGTCCCGATCGATGCCGAGTCCTCGCAGCTTGGGCAGACGCAGGGCGAGACCCAGCAGGACGGCCCCGCATCCCGATCCGAGTTCCACCGCCGACAGGGGAGACAGGCCGAGGGTTTCGCAGCGATCCGCGGCGTAGGCGGCCAGGAGCAGGCCGTCCATGCCGAAGCGCGGTCCGGCTTCGGGCTGGAAGAGTCCTCTCGGATAGAGGCGGGCGGCGTCTTCGGGGCACGTCATGGCTGGGCGTCTACAGGAGTTGTCCGTCCCAGTTGAAGCAGCTCTTTCTGGGGGCCTGGTTCAGGCCTTGGGGAGGGCGTTCCTGCATGTGGGCGAAGAAGCTGTATCCCGCCCGTTCGAGTTCCTCCCGGTGTTCCGTCATGTCCAGGGGCCATGCGGGATAGATCCAAGCCGTGCCGCCGTATTGGCGCATCCAGAACCGTTCCCCCATGGGACTGACGAAGACCCGGTCGCGGCCGGCGCCGGTGGCGGCGAAGCGGCTGAGACCGACGGGCCAGTGGCCGCTCAGCACCAGTCCCAGAGGCAGAGGGCTTTGCCGCAGGAGCGCAAGGAGACTCTCCCGGTCGAGTTCTGGGCTCGCGAAGGCGCCGGCGAACCCCAGCCCGGCGAGGACTTCCAGCGCCATGGCGTTCGCGGTGTTGCAGAAGGGCCCGGCCAGAAGGTCCAGGTCCGTGGCGTCGCCGGGGAAGAGGCCTCGCTGCCACGGGGCGTTGCACACGAAATGCCGCGCGCCGTTGTGCAGGAGCGTCCGGATGTGCCGGAGCAGTTCCGCCTCCTCGGCGGGCCAGATCACGGGAGGGAGCCACCAGCCGAAGCGCGCCTGCACGGTGCGGGAAAGGGTGAGGCACTTGGGCGAGACCCACAGGCAGGAGAAGGTCTTCGGGGATCCTTTCGTCTCCTGTCCCTGGGGGATGCCCGGCAGCAGGACGAGATCCTTTCGGGGGGCTCTAGGGGCTGGCCGCGGCATGCGGACGTCGCCCTGGACCGGTTCCGTGGCCTTCGGGGCGATGGCTTCGTACCGTTTGCGCCATGGGTCCGCGAGACGCGCGGCCTGCCGGTCCCGGCGGTCGACGAGATAGACTGGCGTCCCCGGGGCGACGCGGCCATGGCGCTTCGGATCCAGAGGGAAGACCTCGCCTTTTCCGACCGGCGTCTTGACCGGGACGGTGGTGTGGCCTGCCCGCCCTTCGGTTCCGATGCGCAGCAGGTCGCCGGCCTGGAGGGGGATTCTCGGCAGCAGTATCGGCATGCGGTCCTTGATCTCGACCTGGCCCACGGGATGGCCGGAACTCGTCTGCAGGGCGGTTCCCGTCGGGAGGATCGGCTTGCCGCCGATGAACCGGGCGGTGGTGGTCGCCCGTCCGAGGGCCGTGGACAGCAGTTGCGACACGTCGCGGGCCAGTTGCCTGTCGGGTGTCTCGTCCCTGAGCAGACGGTAGGCGGACACGACGCTTGAGACGTAATGGGGGCCCTTGCGGCGGCCCTCGATTTTCCAGGAGACGAGATGGGGCACGGTCATCAGGTCCCGCACCGCCGCATCCAGCGACAGGTCGAGACAGGAGAGGCACACGTGGCCGCGGGTGCCGGAGGTTTGCGCTTTTTTGCCCTGACGTCCCGAGGCCTGGCCCGCGGACGCCGCGTACTCACGTCTGCAGGGCTGCACGCATCGGCCGCGCAGGCCGCTCTTGCCGCCGAGATAGCTGGACCAGTAGCAGCGTCCCGACACGCAGAGGCACAAGGCGCCGTGGACGAAGCATTCGAGGTCGAGTCCGTCGGGGCAGATGGCCCCCATGGCGCGGATTTCCGCAAAGGAGAGTTCCCGGGGGAGGATCACCCGTGTGGCGCCCATGGCGCAGGCCTGCGACAAGGCTTCGGGATGTGTCGCGTTGGCCAGGGTCGACAGGAAGAGTCCACCCTTGAATCCTGCCTGCGCGGCCAGATCCAGCATCCCGATGTCCTGCAGGATGATGGCGTCGGGATGCACCTGACGCTGCAGCCTGACCAGGAGACGCCAGGCGGCGCCGACCTCCGACGGCTTGACCAGGGAGTTGAAGGCGACGTAGAGGCGGCGGCCTTTTTCGTGGGCCAGGGTGGCGAGGCGCGCGAGTTCTGGGAGGCTGAAGTTCGTGGCCTCCATGCGGGCCGAGAAGTGTTTCATGCCGACGTAGACGGCGTCCGCGCCGGCCGCGAGGGCGGCGATGCAGGAGGCGACGTCGCCGGCCGGGGCGAGTATTTCGGGCCGACTCGGCGTCGGGGCGGGAGGGACGGACTGGGGGGCTGGATCGGGCATGGGCGGGATCTGGCCTCATTTGTAGTAGGCCAGATGCCAGGCCACGTACTTTTCTATGCCGACGGCGAGGGGCGTCGACGGGGCGAACCCCGTGACGGCCGCGAGATCGTCCACGTCGGCCCAGGTGGCGGCGACGTCGCCGGGCTGCATGGGGAGCAGGTTGCGTCTGGCCTTTTTGCCCAGCGCCTTCTCGAGGGTGTCGATGAATTCGTTCAGTTCCACGGTGCGATTGTTGCCGATGTTGTAGATGCGCCAGGGGGCGGAACTGGAGGAGGGATTCGGGGCGTCGGCATCGAAGGCGGGGTCGGGGCCGGCGGGCATGTCCATGATCCTCGCCACTCCCTCGACGATGTCGTCGATGTAGGTGAAGTCCCGCCGCATCCTTCCTTCGTTGAAGACGTCGATGGGGCGATCGTTGAGGATGGCGTCGGTGAAGAGGTGCATCGCCATGTCCGGCCTGCCCCATGGCCCGTAGACGGTGAAGAAGCGCAGCCCCGTGCAGGGGAAGCGGAAGAGGTGGCTGTAGGCGTGGGCCATGAGTTCGTTGCTCTTCTTCGTCGCCGCGTAGAGGCTGGCGGGATGGTCCACGTTCTGGGTGGTCGCGAAGGGCTGGGCCGTGTTCAGCCCGTAGACGGAACTCGACGAGGCGAAGACGAGGTGGGCGATGTCGTTTCGTCGGCAGCATTCGAGCAGGTTCGCGAATCCGACGAGATTGGCGGAGACGTAGGCATCGGGAGCGACCAGGCTGTACCGGACGCCTGCCTGGGCCGCCATGTGGAGGACGTGGGAGAAGTCCTCCTTCGAGAACAGGTTCGCCATGGCGTCGGCATCGGAGATGTCCATCCGGACGAAGCGCCATTGTCCGCCGAGGGCGTCGAGCTGCGCTATCCGGGCTTCCTTGAGGGCGACGTCGTAGTACGGCGAGCAGTTGTCGATGCCGACGACGCGATGGCCCCGGGACAGCAGGCGATGCGCCAGATGGTAGCCGATGAAGCCGGCGGCTCCGGTGACGAGGACGTGCATGAAAACCTCCGGCCGGGCAGAGTACGGCATCGGCCGGCCCTGGGCAAGGGGCGGGAGGGGGCGCCATGATGGCGGCCGCAGGGGGAGGGATTTTTTCCTTCCGGTGGAGGAATCCCTTGACGGCCAGATCGGAAGTAAATATCATAAAAACGATCGACTTAGTTATATTTACAAAGCCCAAGGATCCAGGGCCCGGAAGAAGGGGGAAGTGGCGGGACCGAGGGATCCGGCCATCGTGGGACGGGGCCGTCCAGAACCGGAACCGGCGGCCTGATGCGCAGGAAATCCGGGACCTGGATGCGTTCAGGCAAATATTTCTTGCGATTGGTTCCGGAAACGTGCTATGAGCGGCGGCAATGCGCAATCCCTCGACTGTGGCCGGCAAACCCGCGCCGACAGCGGGGTGGACATCGCCACATGGCGGCGACTGCATCGGCTTGGGCAATTTGGCCGCGTCCAAGTCCGCTGCGCGGGAGTTTCCGAGTTCACCGTGCCGGACCCCGTCTCCGGACGTGTCGGAGATTGCGCATGGGTTGTGGCATGCAGGCATGCATGCGTCTGGCTTTTCGTGGACGTGGCACGCAGATGGCGCGATGCCCCGTCGTCGGAGTGTGCAGGATTCACAGGCGTGCATGAAGGAGGACGTCGCCACCAGGATGCGGTCGGCAAAACCGACCGCCTGAAGTGCTCCCAACGTCGGTTGGGTGATGCCATCGTTCGGATGAGGGGATCGGCCTCCGCCGTCCCTTGATCAGTGCGGCCAAAAATGGTTCACGGTTTCTTGGTGTCTTATTGGGATGCATGGCCGATCCCGCTTTCGGCGGCATCGGATTTCCAGCAACAAGGAGTCAACATATGGCATCACAGCAAACATTCAACGAGGACAAGGTCGCGCTCCTCATCGGGACGGTCATATTCATTCTGGCCTTCGCGAAGATGTGGAACATCGACCTTCTGGGCTGGGTCGTGAGAACCGGCATGTGGGTGAACTCCCCGCTGGACGCGTGGAAGCCTGCCACAAAAGGCCTGATGGCGGGGTGGGCGTCGCTGCTGGTCACCTACGTGGCCATCACGGGAGCGCTCGCCTACGGCACGAAGCTTTTGGGCGGCAACGTGGCCAGTTTCGTGCGGTCCTTCACGATCATCTTCTTCATCGCCATCATCTGCTACACGATCGGCGCCAACGGCTACATCGCGGCTCCCCCCACCCGGATCAAATCCCTGGGCATCCCCTGGGCGCTGGGGCTGAGTACCGAGGCGGGGCTGATCCTCGCCCTTGTCGTCGGCATCTGCATCAGCAATTTCCTCCCCGGTCTGGCGAACAGCCTGAAGGACGCCTGCCGTCCGGAGCTCTTCGTCAAGATAGCCATCGTCATCATGGGCGCCGAACTCGGCGTCAAGGCCGCGGACGCCGCCGGCTTCGCGGGCCATGTCATCTTCCGGGGACTGTGCGCCATCGTCGAGGCGTACCTGCTCTACTGGGCCGTCGTGTATTACGTCTCCCGGAAGTACTTCAAGTTCAGCAAGGAATGGGCGGCCCCCCTGGCCTCGGGCATCTCCATATGCGGCGTCTCGGCGTCCATCGCCACCGGCGCCGCCATCCGCGCCCGGCCCGTGGTGCCCATCATGGTGTCCTCCCTCGTGGTGGTCTTCACGTGCATAGAGATGCTGATACTGCCCTTCGTGGCCCAGTACTTCCTGACCTCCGAGCCCATGGTCGCGGGCGGCTGGATGGGACTGGCCGTCAAGTCCGACGGCGGGGCCATCGCCAGCGGACAGATCACCGAATCCCTGATCCTGGCCAAGGCGGCCCAGCAGGGCATCAACTGGTCCACCGGCTGGATCGTCATGGTCACCACCACGGTGAAGATCTTCATCGACATCTTCATCGGCGTGTGGTCCCTGGTGCTCGCCTACATATGGACGACCAAGTTCGAGAAGGCCCCGGACGGCTCGCGCACCATGGGGTGGAGCGACGTGTGGGAGAGATTCCCCCGCTTCGTCCTCGGCTATCTGGTCACCTTCCTGATCCTGCTGCTCGTCTGCGTGCAGTCGCCCGAACTCAAGAAGCTCGGCAACAGCCTCTCCGGCACGATCAACGGATTCCGCGTCATCTTCTTCCTGTTGACCTTCTTCAGCATCGGAATGGTTTCCAACTTCCGCAAGCTGATGGAGGAGGGCATCGGAAGGCTGGCCGTGGTGTACGTCGTCTGCCTGTTCGGATTCATCATCTGGGTCGGCCTGTTCATCTCGTGGGCGTTCTTCCACGGCATGACTCCGCCGATCGCCGGTTAACGTAGGAGGAGCGATCATCATGGAAGAGAAGAAAGTCACGTTCGGCGAAGAAGTGCAGTCGATGGAGTACGAGCCCCTCGATGCCACCGAGATGAGCCTCATCCGCTGGAGCATCGGGATCGGCATAACGCTGCTGGTGGTGCTGTTCTGCGTCAGCAAGTTCATCTTGCCCGGCGTCCACTGATGGCATCACGGGGACTTTTCGGAAGGTGCGCCTGAAAATGGGAGGCGCTGTACGGGAATCCCCCAGGCATTGATGTAACAAGCCGGGGAAGGTCTATGCCTTCCCCGGCTTCTTCATGGAGTCGTTCGATGCAACGGTACAGAATATGGTATATTGAGGGGCCGAACCTCGACCTGAAGAAAAGCCGTGAGCGTGTCGTCGAGGCCGATTCCTTTGCGGAGGCGCTTCGGCCATATACTAATTGGCCGGTTGTGGAGAATTACGACCACACGACCGCGAGCGCCTGGAATCCCGGGACGTGCATGTATTATCAGGAATTGTGGGAGGCGAAGCTTCTACAGGGTGCTGACGAGGGCTAGTCAGACCTTGTCTCCCCAGCGTCTTTCGATGTCGAAGTCGAGTTTGTCCATATCCTCTTCGGTGACGTCTGCGGAGGAGAAGACTTCCTTCCATTGCGAGAACGTCTCGATCATTTTATGGATGACGTCAAGCGCTTCTTCTCTGGAGTATGTGAACGTAGCGGCTACAGAAAGGGCGTTATTGAGGCTGCCTTCCTTGCCTTTTTTCCCAACCCCGATTGCCTGTTTGCTAACCCTCTCCATCCCTGCGTAATATGGAGAAGGAACAATGTCGAAGGCCGGCGACAACCTCAACGTCTCGTCTTCTTGGATAAGATATCCAAAATTTCTCATGTGGTCGTCTGTATTTCTGCAAAGAATATTGAATATCATACGTTTAAAAAGTTCATTGACGTCATCTGGATATGGGTAATGTCGCAATACTTCTGCCATGGCAACGTAGCTTCCATAATGTTGTGTCTCATCAGATAGTTTAAGAAGGGAAAGCCCGGAAATATAGCCTGTTCTCCCGAATGTTCCGTCAGGCAAAGGGTTTCTGTCAAATCGCTCGATAAAAAAAACTTCTTTCCCATTAATGTCAATAATTTCCATATCCGGGATGCGTATCCCACAGAGTGATGCTAACCGCATTGTGGCGAATTCAACACGTGCATTAGAAAATTCGTCATCTATGGATGGGAACTTCGCAATCCAAAGGCGGTCCTTGTAAAGAATAGTGGACTTAGGCCTTGCACCACCAATGCTGGATCCTTGTACCAGCAAAGGCAAGAGCGCATCTAAATCCTTTGGCGGCTCTTGTTCTCTTTCTATGTGTTCGGCGAGAGCAAGCAATTGCTCAAGTTCTGCAAAATAAGGCAATTGAGCCTCACGTCCTTCCATATCCTCGCTATTCCTAAAATCGAGATTGCCAATCCGACAGGAATTTTCTGAGGAAAGAAGGTCGTATATTGTTAAGTCACGAATGGACTTATCTAGGAATTTTGCAAGTAATATTTGGCCCCATAAATCTGGTGCCGAATCCCGAAGTACGCCAAAATGTCCGTTTTTCAATAAATGTGTGTTAATATTTATCGGAATATTTATTGGATCAATGGAAACGGCGTCTGCGTTTGAGCGATATTCATTACTATATGTGCATGCGATTTCATCCCTATCGAAAAATTCAAGATCCGCCACTGGGGTGGCGACAGAACGATTTTTTAGGTAAATGAAGGCTATTTGTTCTTTTGCTGTGATATCTAACATTATAAATGCCCCCTTGTTTGTTTGGGACGGACCTTTTGTCGTCGGAGTTGTTTTTTATGGTCGAGCCAACATCCATACTTGTCGCGTTCCGGGGAGAAGAGCAAGGTAAAGTCTTCTGCGACATTCAAGACGAATGCATATGTGATGTAGGCACCCATGGAAACGGACGGATCCCCTGCTTCCATTCTGGCAATTGTCTGCCGCGTGACCTGAACCTGCCGTCCAGCAACTTCTTGGGTCATATTGCGCCGTTTGCGTGCAATGGAACAGTACATGCCCATACGCGTTAGGGTATCATGGCAAAATTTAGGCATGCCCTCGAACAACGGTCGTTTGCGTTCTTTGATAGGTTTTTGTTCATTTTCCACTATCGTACATCCTAATGAAAGAGAATTTATGGGCCAGATCGGAACCACATCATGGTAAAAGGGCATTGGGGGCGGAGTCTGCGAGGTCGCCGGGGGCCGAGTCCTGCCGAGTTCCAGTTCGCCTCTGGCGGGAGTGCTCGTGCCCAAGCCCCCGCGATGCGCCAGTCCCGAAGATGCTTGGGGCCGCCGGCCTGGGCACTGGGGCTCAAGGCAAATGTTGCCTTGGTGGGACTTTTCGCAGCGTCAGGTCATATATATCAAACTTTTGCCGCCCTGTCCAGCGCAGGATCCTCCGGATGTTGCCCTCCACCCGCAAAACCGTCTTCGGATTTTCCGGGGGACATTGGCAAGGCGGCATCCCCCACGGCCCGGGGGGGGCGTGGGTCCCGGTTCGCCTCGCCCTCGGCGGATGCGTTCGTCTCCTTGGCCATCCTGGCGTCAACCCGGGATGTCGGTGAACCTCGCCTTTCGGGGGGCAAGGCTGGTGTCACTTTTGCATGACGTTTCGTGCTGTTGGGTTACTTTTATCTGACATGAACACGTTTGTTCAACCCCGTTTTCGCACCGGACATGCCCGCCCGGTAAATGATGCGAGGGGCAATGTCGCCAGGGGCCGGGAGGAGATGATCCATGGGCGGTTCGTCACCAGGCCGGGGTGGATGGCCGTCATCCCGGAGTTGGATCCTGCGGCCCACGTCGTGCATGCCGAGTCCGGCGGAGCCTGCTCTCCTCCTGCCGCTTGGCGGCCATGACACTGGCATCGGTTTCCGTGTCACATTTGGGTGACTGTTCGCAGGGAGATGTCAGCTATATGTGACATTTCTGCCGGTGCCATCCTGCAAGCGGGAGTCGCCCGGCATCATGGGCGGGAAGGGCGCTGTCCGCGGTGGCCGACCGCGTCTGGATGATGGTATGGGGCGGATTCAGGACGAGGGGAATCGCCCCAGGACATGGGCGCAGCGCCGGAGGCCGCGGGACGAGGTGCGTGCCTGTGGCGTCAGGAATGGCTGCGCGTCCGGGAGGCCATTGTGGCCACGTCCCGGACGCACAAGGATTGCGCACTGGTGGGGCGGATTCCGCCTCACTCCGCGCCCGACGCCGCCTCCGCCCTGTCCGGCGCGTGGATGACCCGCACGTCCCCCTTCGTCTCGTTGGCGCGCTTCCGGAACGTCTGCCGCCGATCCTCCCCGTCCAGCAGCCCCGCCAGCCATTCGGCCGTGTGGAGCACGGGACGCCTGTCCCGCAGGGCGATGAGGCACCGCCCGATGCCGATCTTGCAGGACGGGCACCCCACCAGCACCGGCGCATCCTGCGTCTCGGGGAGTTCCCCCTTGAGCCGCTCGATCTTGCGCTGGCGCAGCAGGTTGAAGATGGCCGGGGACGTCATGGCGCTCATGCCGGACTCGCCGCAGCAGCCCTCGCTGAGGGAGAGGTCGGCCCCGGTGGCCTGGGACAGGTCCCGGGGGATCTGTCGCTGCCCCTTTATGGGATGGACGCCGGCCCATTCGCAGTGGCACGCCGCATGGTAGACGGGACGGAGTCCCTCGTTGCCGGGACGGCGCAGGGCATCCCCTTCCATGCGCGCAAGGAAGAGCTGCACCACGTCCCGCTGGACGAGCTCCGGGAACTGCTCCGTCAGCCCCATGCGCTCGAGGCTGTCCCGGCACGTGCCGCAGGCCGTCACCAGATGTCGGCAGACGAAGCCCTGCTTGGCCAGGTTGTGCAGCATGGCCGCGAGATACTGGCGCGTGAAGGCCAGATTGTCCTCGTAGGGCGTGTTCATCCCCGCGGCAAGCAAGGGGTAGCCGCAGCACAGGTGCCGCGGGGGCAGCGCCACCGCGAACCCCGCCCTGAGCAGGAGCATCGTCGAGGAAAGCCCGATGCGATCGTAGAAGAGTGCGCCGCCGCATCCAGGGAAGTACAGGACGCATTCCATGCCGGAGGAGGGTTCCCTCGGGGCGAAGACGTTGCCTTTGCTTAGCCGGAGGGACTCGTAGAGATTCGTGTAGCCCACCTTGGGGCCGCGCTGGGCGAAGAGCGGATTCTGCATCCGCCTCCTCCAGACTTCCGGGACGAAGCCCAGGAACCTGTTCTGCATCTTCTGGCCGAGCGATGCCATCTTGGCGGCCCTGGGGGCGCGATCCGCGATGTCCCGGTTGATCCAGGAGAGCACCCTCGTCTTGAGGGGGTGTCCCCCGGCGCCCTCGTGCTCCAGGAGGGCGCGCATCGTGAGGGCGACGTTGGCCGAGGGGATGCCGATGGGGCAGTTCGCCATGCAGCGGCCGCAGGCCGTGCAATGCTCCTCCTGGTCCCGGAGGTAGTCCAGCAGGCTGTCGTCGATGTCCCCCCGGTTGACCTGGGAGTAGTAGACCGCTTCCAGCAGCATCCCCAGCACCATGTTCTTGTTGCGGGGGTAGTAGTGCAGGGAGCGCTCGGGATAGTTCATGGGGCAGACCTGCTTGCACTTCCCGCAGCGGGTGCAGGTCTGGACGGCGGTCAGCAGGCCGATGAGCTTGTCCTTGCCGGGGAGGCCGCTCTCCTTGATGTCGCCGATGAGCCTGTTGAAGGAGAAGGTGAAGGGGCGCACGGGCAGTTCGGGGCTGGTGAGCTTGGCGGGATTCATGATGTCCCTGGGATCCACCAGTTCCTTGAAGGTGCGCAGCGCCTCCATCTTCTCCTTGTTGAGGAAGGCGATCTTGGTGATGCCGATGCCATGCTCCCCGGAGACCTCTCCGCCCATCTCCTGGCACTTGGCCATGACCCGGGCGGCGGCCGCGTCGGCGGCGGCCAGCATGGCGGCATCGTTGGAGTTCACGGGGATGTTCACGTGGCAGTTGCCGTCCCCGGCGTGCATGTGGCTGGCCACGACGATGCGGCTGGCGTTCATGTACTCGGCGATGGCGGCGATCTTCCCCTGCAGGTGGGGGAGGCGTTCGGCGAGCGCGGCGAGGAAGGCCTCGGCCCTTGCGAGGAGTTCGCTGTCCGAGACGTCCTGGCTGGCGATCCCTCCCGAGGCCGCCTTGGAGGCGAAGGAGAACTCCTTGTTGAAGTCCTTGTCCTCCATGGGGAAGCCGGGGAGCATGCCCGCCGCCTGCAGGGCCTTGCGGAAGGCCGAGGCCGTGCACTCGAGGTTGAGCTGCTCCAGGAAGAGGGCGAAGTCCGGGATGCGGTCGGTGGGGATGACCACGTCCTCGTTGAGCTTGAAGCCGGAGGTGCGCTTGGCGATGATGGACAGCCTGTGCCGGTCCTCCCAGAACCGCTCCGCCTCCTTCTCGTCGGCGGCGACGATGATGTCCACGTCCTGCTGCCCTTCCACCAGGGACACGATGTCGCCGACGCACTTGTCCAGCAGGTAGGGATCGTCGCCGTCCACCTGGAGGATGATCACCGAGATGGGGGAACCCTCGTACTTCTCGGACTTGCGCTTGTAGTCTATGGCCTGGACGTACTTGGCGTTGAATTCCTCCAGGGCCGAGAGATGGGCGTAGTCGCCCTGGGTCCGGATGCGGTTGCGCAGGGCCACAAGTTCCCGGACGATCACGGCCGCGGCGTGCATGGACCGGCCGAAGAACTCCAGGGCCATGACGCGGGTGTGCTGGGGTCTCGGGTGGATGACGAAGCAGGCCTCGGTGACGATGCCGTCGACCCCTTCCTTCTGGATGCCGGGCAGGCCTCCCAGGGCCTTGTTGGTGACGTCCTTCCCGAGGCCGGGAAGGCGTATCTCGTCGCCCGTGAGGCGGACCACGTTGCGCACGCCGCCGCTCACGTCCTTCACCAGGAAGACGGCGGTCTCCTCGGGCAGGATCTTGTGGCGCGGGTGCCCCTCCCGCTCCACGGTGACGATCTCGCCGGTGGGGGTGACCATCTGCCACCAGAGCAGATTGTCCAGGGTCGTGCCGTATTCGAAGGCGCTGGGGCCGCCCGCGTTCTCGGAGACGTTGCCGCCGATGCTGGACCCCTGCTTGGATGCGGGATCGACGGAGAAGAGGGCGCCGGCGGCCGCCACGGCGTTGATCACGTCCTGGGTCACGGCGCCGGCCTGGCACGTGACCGTCATGGCATCCAGATCCACGGGGCCGATGTGGGTCAGGCGGGTCATGCTGACGACGACGGAGCGCTTGCGGGCGGGAACGGCCCCGCCGGTCATGCCCGTGCCGCCGCCCCGGGGGATGAGGGCGAACTTCAGTTCGTTGGCCAGCTTGATCAGGTCGGAGATCTGCCGGGTGTCCTCGGGCTCGACGACCAGCAGCGGCAGTTCCATGCGCAGGTCGGTGGCGTCCGTGGCGGTGCCCACCAGGGCCGAGGGATGGGAGAGCACGCATTCCTCGGGCAGCACGTCCCGGAGGCGTTCGATGAGATTGGCCCGGAAGGCGGTCTCCGCCTCGTGGGCCGACCAGAACATGGTGAGTCCCTCGCCGATGGCCGTGGCGTAATAGTGGGCCAGGGAGACGCATTCGCGCTCGAAGCGCTCGCGGACGGACTCGCGGACGATGGCGGCGTCGATGAAGGGGTTGTAGGCGACGAGGAAGAGTTCCTCGGCGATGCCGATGGCCAGCGTCTTCACGGATTCGGGCCACTTCGAGAAGTCGTCTATGTTGACGCGCAGGATGCGGTTGACCACGTAGTCTGGCGGAATGGAGATGTGGGGACCCTTCTGGGGCATGTGGCGCTCCGGGTTGTCCTGGCGTCGGAGGGCGGCGCGGGTGTCGGTGTGCGCGGCCCATGACAGGCTATCGGCCGCGACGTGCAAGGCGCGTACTCTACTACGGAAGCGGGCCGCGTCACAAGCCTGCGCTTCGGGGGAGGCCGTCGGCGTGGCGTCCTGATCGTCCCTCCCCGGAATGGCCGTGGTGCCCGCTCGAACCGGCGCGTCCCCGGGGCTTGCATCGGGTGCGCCCGAAGGCGAGACATCTCCGAACGATGCGGCGCGTCCGGGACGGATTCGCTGCCGCCGTTTGGATCTCCCATGGCGGCGCGCCCTCGGGGCGGGACTGGTGGCCGGCATTCCGCGATGGCGCCCCGGATTTTGCGCCTTGCGCCCTTGGGCATTATATTATGATGCAACGTGTGCCCGCGGGCGGACGTCTGCCGGCGCGTCCGCAGGGGGCGCGTCGCGTTTCCCATGGGGTCGGAGCGGGAACCTGGGAGGGCAGGATCGATGTGGTCCGGGAAGATGTGGATACACAAGCTGCAATGGCTGACCGACGCGCAGGACTTCATCCACCACGTGTGGGAGCGTCCGACCGTGCAGCGGAGGACGGCGCTGATCATCTTCTGGATCTACGTGATCGCACTGCTGGGGATAGAGGCCGGCCGGGAGGGCCTGCTGCCGCCGTGGGTGGTCATGCGCACGCCCGCGAGCCACTTCCAGGCCATCCATCTCGCCTTCACCCTCATCCTGGGGATGGAGGTCATGTCCCTCATCCTGACCATCTCCAGTTCCATCGCCAGAAGCGTGGGCAAGCAGTTCGAGATACTGGCCCTGATCCTGCTGCGCAACGCCTTCAAGGAACTCGGGACGCTGCCGGAGCCGGTCAGCGTGGCGGACAGCCTGCAGACCGTGGCCAACATCGCGATGTCTGGGTTCGGAGCCCTGTTCGTCTTCGGGTGCCTGTGCATCTACACCAAGCTCTTCAAGCCCAGGCAGTTCATCCAGAGCCCCGAGATGCGCATGCGCTACGTCATGAGCAAGAAGATACTGGCGCTGGTCCTGTTCGTGGTCTTCTTCGGGCTGGCGGGGAGGGACACGTTCCTGTTCCTGCGCACGGGGGACGGGCAGAATTTCTTCGAGACCATCTACACGGTGCTGATCTTCGCCGACATCGCCCTGGTGCTCATCTCCCAGCGGTACATGCCCTCCTTCAACGCCGTGTTCCGCAACTCCGGCTTCGTCATCGGCACCCTGCTCATGCGGCTCTCCCTCTCTGCGCAACCGCCTTGGGATGCGGTCATCAGCATGGGGGCCGCCGTGTACATCCTGGCGTTGACGTGGTTGACCAACCGGTTCCTTGACGGGCCTCCTTCCATGCAGAAAGAGGTGGCGGCGGAAGGTTGACGTGCATCGGGTTCGCGGCCCGACGGCGGCCAAGGAACCGTGACGGGCCCTCATGGCGGGCGTCTTCGCGAAACCCCCGGGTCGCGGAAAGCGGGCGTGGACGAGCCTCTAGACAGGCCTTGGTTCGGCGCCGACGTCGGCCGCGAGGCCGCCGCGGCAAGGCTCGGCCATCGCGGAACGTGCCGTTGCCGGCCATGGACGGAGGCGGGACGTGGATGTCCCTCTTCAGGGACTCCTTCGGGAAATCTGGCCTGGGCGGGGATTGGGAGAGGGGATTGCGGCTAGGGCCGCAGATGTGCCCTGATGCCGGGGGATGCATGCATCGGGAGAATCCGGCGGGCCGCCGGCGTATCCCTGTGGTCTGGCCGTTTGGCGCAAGGTCGTTTCCGCACCTGCGCATTTGTTGTGGGTCATCGTCCGCACGGCCGTTTCCGGCCCTGCACATGTCTTCCTGCGAACCATCCCTGCGTCCGGGCGACCATGCCAAGCCCAAGTCCGGGGTCGCCCCCTGCGGCGTGGCCGCCATCCGGTCCCGCTGTCCCGGAAAACCCGGCCTCCGGACCATGTGTCCGGAGGCGATGCGGGGGACAGTCGCAACCGCGGAGGAAACGCCGATGCCTAGCTGTTGGCCGCTGCACGTATGGGCTCGACGATGTCGTCCATCTCGGCGGAGGTGACGGCACCCTCGACGTCCATGCCGCAGAGCTTGCGCACGGACAGCATGAGCTGGTCGAACTGGAGCGTGACCTCCGACCGGCCGTTGAAGATGACGCAGTTGTCCTCGTGGATCGCGAGGCGGTACGCGTGCCGGGAGGTCTCTTTCCCCGACGAGCGCACGATATGGTAGACGTGGTCGTTGTCCGCGGTCACGTACAGCTTCTGCCGGGTCAGGGTCCCGGTGTCCTCGTCGAACCAGGAGCACTCGGAGAAGAGCCGCCCCGTGAAGGCGATGTCCCTGCCGTTGTCGTGCTTGATGCACACGGGTTCCATAGGTGCGCTCATTACTGTCCTCCGCATGAGAGCATTTACGCCCAAAGGATTTGTTGGGCCGGAGGATAACACCGCCCAAAAAGTCCTGTCAACAAGTCCCAAAAAAAACTTTTTAGGGGCTCGAGGGTGATGTCCATGGGGTGCCTTTTGCCGGATAGTCGGCTTGCAGGGAGGATTTGCGGCCTACTTCCCCGCGGTCGTTTTGCTTGTACATCTTCAGCATCTTTCTAAAGAATGGCTACGCCTTTTGGAGATTCCACGGGGGCTGTCGGTTTGCGAGACCGAGTCTAGAGTTTTTGTAAGAACGGGCGCCGAGTGTCCCCGCGGACTCCGGGTTAAAGTAATGCTTTTACTTGACTTGCCCGGATCCACCCCCAACACCCTCCTGAGACCCGCCACAGGCAAGGTTTTCCGCTTAAAATAAATTAAATATGGCAATTTGCACCGAGGCGTCATTTTGACCGTT
>JAISTH010000032.1 GCA_031272715.1 Desulfovibrio sp. | reverse complement strand
GGGTTCCGCGTCAACGACAAAGTGACATACAATGGGAGGACATGGTTTCTTGGCGGCGTGAGAAGTGCCGGAAATTGTGTGTTGAAGGACATACACGGAAACCGTCTGAAGACGGAAAGCGGAAAGAGCAGCAAGACCGTGAACCTGAAAGATCTTGTGAGGGTCTCGGCGGCGACCAGCAGGATGCGGGAGTGGGTTAAGACGGGATAGTCTGTAGTGCCATTTTGTGTAGTGCCATTAAACGAAAAATGGAGGGCGTATGCATCCGTGGTTCCGCTCGAACGGCGTCGCGACGTTCATCGCCGCGGCCCTGACGGCGCTTGTCTGCTGTTGCCTGCCGGGCCGGGCCCTCGCCGGTCCGTCCTGGTTCGTCGACGAGGCGCGCCTGCACGCCTCCGCCCACACCCAGGCCGGGATCGCCTGCGCGGACTGCCACGCCGACGTGGCGGAAAGCGGGGGCCACCCAAGCGCCGGCGACGTGGGCAAGGACGCGACCACGGCCTTCAAGCCCGAGACCTGCCTGAACTGCCACGACGCCGTCTCCGACGACATCGCCGCCGGCAAGCACGGCGGCAAGCCCCTGGAGACCGGCAAGGACTACGCAGCCTGCGTCTCCTGCCACGATCCCCACGGCCAGCTGGGCGCCAAGGCCCGGGAGGCTGGACTCACCGCCAGGAGCGACATCTCCGCGTCCTGCGCCGTCTGCCACGAGGCGAAATCGGAACTGCCCGCCCCCGAAGGCGACGTCGCGACCTGCCTCTCCTGCCACGGACTGCGCACGGGCGGCGGCATCGTCGCCGCGAAGGGCGCCCCCAAGCCCCCGGCCGACAAGCCCCAGGGCCCGGCCATGTGCCTGCGCTGCCACGGACCCGAAGGCGAGGTCCAGCACATGGACGCCGACGGCCTGGCCTCCCAGACCCACAAGAGCCTCAACTGCCTCGCCTGCCACGCCAAGGGCGCGCAGTTCCCCCACATGGGCCAGCCCAAGGTGGACTGCCGCTCCTGCCACAAGGCCCGCCACGACGAGGCGACCATCCACGATCCCCACACCCGGGTCGAGTGCGGCAGCTGCCACCTCGGCGGCGTGAGCCCCGTGCTCGAGAACGGCCGCGTGGGCTTCGTCGTGACCGCGGATCCCCTCAAGGTCCATGACATGAAACCCGCCCCGGGCAAGGAATCCTGCCTGCGCTGCCACGTGCCCGGCAACGCCGTGGGCGCCACCGACGCCGTGCTGCCCGCCAAGAGCATCCTGTGCATCGGCTGCCACGCCGCCACTTTCACCACGGGAGACACCGTGTCCCGCCTGGGCCTCGGCGTGTTCCTCGTCGGCTTCCTCTTCATCGCCTGCTTCTGGTTCTCCGGCACGAACCTCGGCGAGACCGCCCCCGGCGGCGGTTCGGCGCCCCTCGAGCACGGCTGCCCCCATGAGCCCCACGGCTCCGGGGAGAACCGCTGGCACGCCCTGGTCCTGGACGTCTTCGGACAGCGCCGCCTCTACCAGGAGTCCCCCTCGCGGTGGGCCATCCACGCCCTGATCTTCTTCCCCTTCCTTTTCCGGTGCGTCTGGGGCATCATCGGGCAGCTGGGCTCCCTGCTCGCCCCCGAGTCCGACTGGCCCTTCGTCATGCTCGACAAGGACTGGAGCGTCACGGCGCTGCTCTTCGACCTGAGCGGCCTGGCCCTCCTCGCGGGACTGATCCTCGCCGCCCTGCGCTGGCGCGGGGAACGCCGGGCCTGCGCCGGCACCCCCAAGAGGGACTGGCCGGCCCTGTGGCTCCTGCTGGCCCTCGTGGCCACGGGCTTCGTCCTCGAAGGGGTGCGCATGGCCCTCACCGGGTTCCCGTCCGGAAGCGGCTTCGCCTTCGCCGGGTACGCCCTGGCCACGTGCCTCGCGGACGTCCCCATGGCGTCGCTGGCCCACGCACACTCCTTCCTGTGGAACGTGCACGCCATCGTCACCGCGATCATCGTGGCCTACATGCCGTTCAGCCAGCTGCGACACGTCGTCACGACGCCCGTCAACCTGCTTTTCCAAACCCTCCGCCGCCGCTAGGCCCGGAGACGACACACCAAGGAGACAGACCATGGAAATCGCCGGCTACAACATGCCCGAGGAACTCTACTACGACCAGTACCACTTCTGGAGCAAGGTGGAGGGGGACGAGATCGTCGTCGGCATGGACGAGTTCGCCGTCAAGCTCGCCGGACAGATCGTCTTCGTGCAGCTGCCCTTCGTGGGCAAGGCCGTCAGCGCCGGGAAGAAGTTCGCCAAGGTGGAGTCCGGCAAGTGGCTGGGCACGGTGTACAGCCCCGCCGACGGCGAGGTGGTCGCGGTGAACGAGGAGCTGGAGTCCAACCCCTCCCTCATCAACTCCGACTGCTACGGCAAGGGCTGGATGTACCGGATCAAGCCCGCGGACATGTCCCAGGTCCAGTCCCTGGTCCACGGGGGCAAGGACGTGCTTGAGCCTTGGCTGCAGGCGGACATCGCCAAGTACGCCAAGTGATCCGGGCGTGACGATTCGCGGGAGGGGGACGGCCCCTTCCCGCGCCATACGGCCCCCGGCCGCGGGGGCGCTTCGCGAGGAGGTTTGTGATGGGACAGTCGGCATTTGGCGTCGGACAGCGCATGGCCCTGGACGCCTGCACCGAGTGCGGCGAGTGCCTGGACGTCTGTCCGGCCGTGGCGGCCTCGGGGGATCCGGCGCTTTCGGCGCAGGTGCGCATGCGCACCCTGAAGCGCCTGCTGCGTGACCGCAATCCCCTCTGGCAGGCCGTGAAGGAGGTGTTCGGCTGCGCGCCCCTCGCCACCCCCGAGGCCCTGAAGGAGTTCGGCACCTCCGTCTTCCGGTGCTCCCTGTGCGGGGACTGCCAGGAGGTCTGCCCGGCCCGCCTCCCCATCAAGGACCTGTGGCTCTCCCTGCGGCAGGAACTCTCCCGCACCGGGGACGCCCCGGAGAAGATCCGCATGATCCGGGACAACCTCGCCGGCAGCCACAACGTCTTCGACGAGGACAACGACGAGCGGGGGGACTGGGTGGACGACATGCGCAACGCCCCCAAGGGCGGGTGCGTCCGCAAGACCGCCGAGGTGGTGTACTTCACCGGGTGCGTCGGGGCCTACTTCCCCCTCGCCCAGAAGATCCCCATGGCCTTCGTGGAGATACTGGACGCCGCTGGGGTGGACTTCTCCATCATGGCCGGGGACGAGTGGTGCTGCGGCTTCCCCCTGGTGGGCTCGGGCCAGGCCCAGGACCTCCCCTCCGTCGTCGCCCACAACGTGGAGGCCGTGAAGGCCAAGGGGGCCCGCAAGGTGGTCTTCACCTGCCCCTCCTGCCACCAGATATGGAGCGAGGCCTACCCCAGGGAGTTCGAACTCGCCCACGCCACCCAGATGGTCGCGGAACTCGTCCTCGCCGGCCGCCTCCCCCTGGGCGAGGTGCCCATGACCGTCACGTATCACGACCCTTGCGATCTGGGGCGTGGAGGGCGTATCTTCGACGAACCCAGGGATGTCCTCGCCCGCATCCCCGGACTGACCTTCGTCGAGATGGCCCACTGCCGGCAGCACTGCCTCTGCTGCGGCGGCGGCGGGAACCTGGAGATGATCGATCCCGAACTCTCCGCCGCCATGTCCCGACGCAAGGTGGAGGAGGCCGTGGCCACGGGGGCCAGGGCCATCATCACCGGCTGCCAGCAGTGCGTGCGCACCATGACCACCTACGTGAAACGCAACAAGGTGGACATCGAGGTCATGGACATGTGCCAGCTCGTGGCCCGGTCCGTCGCAGCCGGACGGGCGGCGGCCGCCGCACCCAAGGCGGCCTGACATCAACGGGGTCGCGACGCCTCCGGTGGCGACGCCCACAGGATGGTGCCCCATGCCCTCCAAATGGCGCCTGCTCGATCCGCCCCCCATGACGGCGGCGGAACAGATGGCCCTGGACGAGGTGCTCCTCGAAGTGCGCGGCCAGGGCCGCTCCACGGACACCCTGCGGTTCCTGCAGTTCCATCCCCCGGCGGTCCTGGTGGGCTACCACCAGTCCATACACGACGAGGTGCGCCTCGACGTCTGCCGTGAGCTCGGCATCGACGTGAACCGCCGCATCACCGGCGGCGGCGGCCTGCTCTTCGACGAAAACCAGATCGGCTGGGAGATCGTCTGCGACAAGGCCTTCTTCGGCATGGGCATCCCCAACGCCGACCTCTTCCGCAAGCTCTGCGACCCCGTGGTGACCGCCCTCAGGGAGATGGGCCTGCCCGCAGCCTTCCGGCCCCGAAACGACATCGAGATCTCCGGCCGCAAGATATCCGGCACCGGCGGCACGGACAGCGACGACGCCTTCATGTTCCAGGGCACCCTCCTCGTGGACTTCGACGTGGAGACCATGCTCAGTTGCCTGCGTGTGCCCGCGGAGAAGATGAAGGGCAAGGAGGCGGACTCCCTGCGCCGCCGGGTCACCTGCCTCGCCTGGGAAATCGGGGCCGCCCCCGACCCCCGGAACGTCAAGGAACATCTCGCCCGGGCCTTCGCCAGGCACATGGGCGTCGAACTCGTGCCCGGCACCCTCACGGAGGAGGAACGGGAGCTTCTCCAGCGGCGGCTGCCGCACTTCCGGTCGATGGACTGGATCGACATGGTGCGTTCCGCCCGGGGGAGGACCGGAACCGTCCGGGGGGTGCGCAAGGCCCCCGGCGGCCTCGTCCGGACGACCCTGCAACTGGACCTGCCGGCGGGGATCGTCACCGACGCCTTCATCACCGGGGACTTCCTGGCCTTCCCCGCCCGGGGCCTGCTGGATCTCGAGGCCGCCCTGCGGGGACGACCCGCGGACCCCGATGAGCTCTGCGCCATCGTGGGGGAGCATTTCCACGACGGGCGCATCGCGATCCCGGAAATGGGCGCGGAGGACATCTGCATCCCCCTGCGGCTGGCCCTGGAGCGGGGGAGGATATCGTCCTTCGGGATCCCCCTGGACATGTGCGACCACATCACCACCATCAACGGTTCCTTCGGCGACGTCCTGCATGCGGGGCCGGGAGTGCTGATACTCCCGTACTGCGCCCACGACGTGGACTGCGAGGACCCCTTCGGCCGGGAGTGCATGAACTGCGGGAAGTGCGGGACGAGCGAGGCCTGGAACGCCGGACATGAAGCGGGAATCGAGGTCGTCCGCATCGCCGGGGCGGGGCCCCTCGTGGAGGAACTCGCCCGGGCCCGCAAGGCCGGGATCCGCGCCTTCATCGGCTGCTGCTGCCCCCCCTTCCTCGTGCGGCACGAGGAGATTTTCGTGCGGTCGAGACTCCCGGGCATCATCCTGGACATCGCGGAGGGGCCCACGTGCCACGACCTGAACCAGGGGGAGGAGGGGCGCCTCGGAACCTACGAGGGCGTGACGTCCCTTGATCTGCCCCTCCTGCGCACGGTGCTCGAGGTGGTCCAGAGGGCGTCGTGAAGCGTCTGTCCTGCGACGTGCTGGTGTCGGGGGCCGGTCCCGCCGGAGCCAGCGCCGCCAGGGCCGCCGCCGAGGCCGGGGCCGAGGTGATCGTCGCCGAACGAAGGCGCGTGGTGGGGCGGCCGGTGCGCTGCGCCGAATACATCCCTGCCATGCTGGCGGGACAGGCGGACGTCGGCCGGGACTACGTCGTGCAGCGGGTGGAGGGCATGCGCGCCTTCCTGGACGGGGAGATGATCCAGGACATGGAGGCCCCGGGCTGCGTCATCAATAGGGACGTCTTCGACCAGGCGATCGCGTCCGCCGCGGAGAAGGCCGGCGCGAGGATCCTCCTCGGGAGCGCGGCCGTCGGCCGGGAAGGCGGCGACCATGGCCCCGTCCTCCTGCAGCGTGCCGACGGGGAGGAGACGCTGGTGGACTGCCGGGTGGTGGTTGGGGCGGACGGCCCCTTCTCCCGGGTGGCCGGATGGATGGGCCTTCCCCGGCTCCGGTGCCTTCCCGCGGTGCAGGTGCGCCTGCCCCTGCTGGAACCCATGGTCCACACCCGGACGTACTTCGACGACGAGTATCCAGCAGGCTACGCATGGCTCTTCCCGAAGGGGGAAGAGGCCAACGTCGGCGTCGGGATGACGCGCCATCCCGGCGGCGGCGGTCTCGCCGCGGCGCTGGGGCGTTTCGCGGGGAGACTCGCGGCGGAGGGAGTCGTCGGCGAGGAGGCCCTAGGCCGGACCTGCGGCTGGGTCCCCGTGGCCAGGCGCGAGACCTTCGTGGCCGGGGACGCGGTTCTCGCGGGGGATGCGGCCGGCCACGCCCATCCCATCACCGGGGCCGGGGTCTTCCAGGCCGTCATGGGCGGCGCCATGGCGGGCCGATGGGCCGCGGAGGCCGTCCGGAAAGGGGACGCCGGGCGGCTTCGGGAGTACGCCCGGGAATGGGAGGACTTCTACGGGGACGTCCTGGTCCGTGCCCAGTCCCGGCGGGAACTCTGGGAGCGGCACAGGGGGCCTGTGGGGGAGATCATACGAACGTGCTGGGTCGGCTTCCGGGAGTACTACACCTGATTTTTGTCTGCCCGAGCCTCGCCTGCCGTCGCTGCCTTGGCGAGTCAAGAGCCGGCATGGGAAGGAGTCGCATGTGCGGAAACGGCCTGCAACAGACACCCGGGAGGACTGGGCCGTCCAGTGCCGGGGCCGCGATGAGGGCCCCGACTCGACATGGGGACATCAGGATCGTGCCGTGAGAAGGCCTCCGAGGAAGGGGCTCGTGTAGATGAATTCTACGGTGGCTACTCCCCGAGCGGTATCCGCATGAAGTCCTATGAGGACTTTCCAGGAACGTGGTTTCCAGCCACCCGCAAGCCCCTCCCTGAGGCGGACATAAAGGCGAGGTTCCTGGAGAATCCGATCGTCAGATGGATCATCGAGACTGCGGAAGAGAACGCATGACTTGCAACGTCGAAGACATCCAGTAGACAATGCCAGTATAAATGCCATTTACTGATATGATGACAGCTCCCGGGACTAAAGTCCCGGGTTTCCAAGCGCGTGCGGGGACGGACTGACTGCATTTGCCTCCCTCGCGGGGGCCTCGACCCTTTCGGGCCGCATGCACGGATCCGCTCC
>JAISTH010000026.1 GCA_031272715.1 Desulfovibrio sp. | reverse complement strand
CCATCGACGGTTTTCCCACGCCGTGCATCCGAGTGGCCCGCTGTCGCCAGGAAGTCAGGAATCCCGGAAATGCCTCGGGGGAACCCAACCATGTCGCCTTGCACGGACATCGGACGATGCGCTGCACGAAGCTTCCCGCGCCCGCCCAGGTCGTCCGCCGCCGCGGACAGACGTCTCGACAAATGCCCCGGGTGGTGGAACGAGGCCATGGGCGACGAGGAGAAAAACATCGATGGTGCGTAATGATTTCGCACCGCACGACAGGAAGTGCAGAAGTATATGTGGGAGGATGAGGGTATCAACACACTACCTGAAGAGAGCCATGGCTTTTCCGCCACTTGGCCATAGTACGTGCCATGCCGCAAAACTTCCAGTGCGGCCAAAAAGGGCCGCACGTCCACGTTCTCCGCCGCGGGATCGCGGCAGGTTTCTCCCCGGGACTCCAATCGCCTTGATGCGATGCCTGGCAAGCCTCCGGTTCCGGATGCCGTCCATCGTGACGCCATGAGGCAGCGTCAGAGTCCCGTCATGGCGACGATGGCTTCCACGTCGAGATGTGCCGCGACGGCATCGGCCAACCGGTCGAGTTCCGGGCCCGTCCCGTAGACGGCTCCCTTGCGGGAAGGCAAGCCCTTCGCCTTGCGCAGGACTTGCAGAAATCCGTGCCGGAACCCGTCGGCGTCGAAGACGCCATGCAGATACGTCCCCCAGATGCGCACGCCGCCCCCCTCGTCCCTGCGACCCCAGCCGACGACCTTGCCGTCTCCGTCCCGGATCGTCGGAACGGGATCCGCTCCATCGCCGTCCTTCCTTGTCGGGCGCGTCACGCCATGATGGATCTCGTAGCCCGCGACCTCGGGGGTGGTGGAATCCAGCGCCGCCTCGACCCGTCCGGCCACCCGCCGCAGGGTCTTCCCGCGTACAAGTTCGGTCGCGAGAGGCAGCAATCCCAGTCCTTCCATCGTGCCGCCCTCCTCGAGACCCAGGGGATCCTCGACCACGTCCCCGAGCATCTGCAGTCCGGCGCACAGTCCGACGACCGTGCCGCCTCGCGCCACGTGTCCGGAAAGCGCCCGGACGAATCCCTCCCTGCGCAGATGCGCCATGTCGTGGAGGGTGTTCTTGCTTCCGGGGACGATCACCGCATCTGGCTCCCCGAAGTCCTCCACCCTGGCGACGGCCCGGACGCACACGCCGGGCTCCTGCACGAGAGGGTCGAGGTCCGTGAAATTGCTGATGCGGGGAAGGTCCAGCACGACGATGTCGATGTCCGAAGGGGCGACTTTCTCGTTCCCACGGCGCACTCCCGGCACGCTCCCCTGCCTGAAGCTCACGGAATCCTCCTCGGGCAGCTGCAGCCCCTCCAGCATGGGGACGACCCCGAGGAAGGGCCTGCCGGTCCGCCGCTGCAGGAACTCCATGGCGCTCGCCAAAAGCGAGGGATCCCCGCGGAACTTGTTGAGGACGAAGCCCGCGACGCGACGTCGCTGGGATGGCGTCAGCAGGGACATGGTGCCGGCCAGCGCGGCGAAGGCTCCCCCCCTGTCTATGTCCGCCACCAGCAGCACGCGGGCGTCGGCATGCCGCGCCATGCGCATGTTGACGATGTCGTGGGCGCGCAGATTGATCTCGGCGGGGCTGCCCGCCCCTTCCAGCACCATCACGTCCACCTCGCCTGCGAGGCTCTCGTAGGCGCGTGTCACCGCCTTCCATGCCTCGGACTTGAAGGCGAGGTAGCGATGGACGTCCATGGTGCCCACGGGACTTCCCATGACCACGACCTGGGAGCCGACGTTCGACGTGGGCTTCAGCAGCACGGGATTCATCCGCACGTCCGGCGCCATGCCGCATGCCTGGGCCTGCAGGACCTGGGCACGGCCCATCTCCTTCCCGTCCGCCGTGACGAAGGAGTTGAGCGCCATGTTCTGGGCCTTGAAGGGCGCCACCCTGAAGCCTCGCCGGGCCAGCAGCCGGCACAGCGCCGCCGTCAGCAGACTCTTGCCGACATTGGAGGCCACGCCCTGGAACATGATGGCCGGAGTCCTGGAACCTGGAGGCATGCCCCCTCCCCTCGCGTTCATCCATGCCGGAAGGCATCGCGCTGGCGCCCTTCCCGGAGACGCTGGCTATATCCGCAAACGGCCCTGCGGGCAACTTGCAGCCCCCATGGAGAACGCCCCGATCATCGGGCGACCGCCCTGCCTCGACATGGAGGCCCTCACGAAGGCATACCCAAGGGCCCATGCACGTCCCGTTCGTGCGTCCCCAGGACAGGCATGCATGCGACGTGCGAACGCACGACAAAGTCCCGATTCCGTCGAGAATCGGACCAATGCTTCGGCACGTCCGACGGTTCCATGTCGACTCCAGACCATAGAGACTGGCCAAGCATTTCCCGGGAGGGAAGGCGGCGGAGTCCCTGCCCGACCTTTCCCTCCCCCCACGGACAGGCTTGCGCACATGCCCGCCTGTGCGTAATATTGCCCTTGCGTCCTGAGCGCCTGCGCCTCAGGTCTCCTCGACCGCCGATGCGTTGGACGACGTCGGGCTCCACTCCTGTGGGGTCCGTCGTTGGCCAGGTTCGGAAAGCGGGTCTGCTGGACTCGTCCGGCCGGCCGATGGTGCGGGACCTAGGGGCAGACCCGTGGACGCTGACGCATCCCCTGCGCCCGACAGTTGCTGTTGGGGCGGACTTGACGCCATGGGGGCGGACGATCCGGAACTTCGTCGAGACGCGCCTTGCCGTTGGCACCGGCCGCCCCTTGACGTGAAGTCCCGTCCGCATCCCACGGCCTTCAGGGCGCGGCGTAGACCGGGGATACGATGCCGCGAGGTTCCGTCCCGTGGGACGGGACACGGCGAAACGTCTTGTGACGTTCCGCATCACGCTTTAAACGGGCAACGGCCGCGTGGGTTGCGAATCGCCTCCCTGCCGTTGCACGCATCCCGGTCCTGGAAGGATCGCCTCCATTGGACGTGGCAATGTTCCACGCCATGCGGGTGGCTGCGGATACCATCGCGCAGCACGGGGAGTCGTGTCGGAGGGCACTGTTATGAAGGCAAGACGCGTGTTGCTCTGGACCGTCGTCCTCATAGTCCTGCTGGCGTGCGGATTCGCCATTCTGGTGAGCCGCATCGACACCGGGACCATCGTCAAGAAAATCGCCGACGCCTCGGCCGAGGCCACCGGTTCCCCGCTCGTTTTCGAAACCGCGCCCAGCATCTCCATCTTCCCGCTGGGCGCCACCTTCGGCCCCCTCAAATGGGGCGAGATCAAGGACGGCGAAGGACTCGCCGTCGCGGCCAAGGGGGGTGCCGTACGGCTCGCCCTGATGCCTCTGTTTTCCGGCGAGATCGTGATCGACGAGGTGATCGTGGACCAGCCGCTGATCCAGCTCGTCCAGAAGGCGTCCCCGAAGGTCGCCCAGGACGCGCCATCCAAGGACGCGCCCGCCCCCCAGAAGGACTCGGCGCCCCCCAAGCAGCTTCCCGTCGAACTCGGACGGCTCGCCGTGGCCGGCGCCCAGGTGCGCATCACCCAGCCCGACGGCAGCCAGATACGCATCGAGAACATAGATCTGCGCATACTGGACCTGCGGCGCAACGAGCGCGCGACGATTGAGTGCAAACTCGCCTACGATCTGGCTCCGTCCCCCGCCTCCTCCCTGCCGAAACGCCACGGCGCCCTGAACCTGAAGGGGAAGTTCGGCTACGACAACGGCATGGTCACCATCCAGGGATTCGACGGGAAGCTGGACGACACCACCCTCCAGGCCGACCTCGTCGTCTCCATGCTGCCCGTCCTTTCCGTCACGGGAGAAGTGAAGCTCGGCGTCTTCAATCTGGACGGCTATCTCCCGGCCGGCCAGTCGGCCAAGAAGGAATCCCCGGCCCCTGCGAAGACCGCGGCGAAAGAGCCTGCGCCGAAGGATCCCGCCACGGCCAAGGCCGCCCAATCCTGGCCGGCCGTCGATCTCAAGGCCAGCATGGCCCAGTTCTCCAAGGGCAAACTTCAGGTCAAGGACATCTCGTTCCGCTGCGCCGGCAAGCAGGGCGTCTACGAACTCACGGGACTTAAGGCCTCCCTGGCGGGCGGCACCGTCAAGGTCGACGCCAAGGCCGACCTCCCCGCCAAGGGCTACGCCGCGAGCCTTGCCGTGCAGAACATCTCCGTCGGCGCGCTGCTCGTGGCGCTGGGGAAGGAGAAGATGGCCGAGGGGAACGTCGCGTTCAACGCCGACGTGCACTTCCAGGGGGACGACCCCAAGATCGTCATGCAGAGCCTGTCGGGCAAGGGGCTGCTGGAGGCCAGGAAAGTCACCGTGCCGAAGCTGGCCCAGTTGGCCAAGAGCAACCCCATGTTCAAGAGCCTCGTCCCCGACCTTGTCGATCTCGTCCGGGCCCCGTTCACGATCACCAACGGCGAGGTCGTCGCCAAGCCCGTGACCGTCAATTCCGCCCAGGTCAACGTCGACGGCAGGGCCACGGCCAACCTGCCGAAGCAGTTCCTGGACGCCGCGGCGGAAGTGAAGACCCTGGGCACCACGGTGCCGGTGACGGCGAAGGGCCCCTTCTCCAACATATCCGTCGGGATCGACCCGAAGTTCGCCCTGGAAGGCGCCAAGAACCTGCCGGGGGCAATCATGGACGGCGGCAAGGGGGCCGAAGGCGCCGCAAAGAAGGGAGCGAAGGGCCTTGTCAAAGGCATTCTGGGCAGGTAGGCCGTCCGGGCCACCGTCGCCGTCCGCAGGGTCGGGCTAAAGGTTTTCCGGCACAGGGCGTTAAGTATTCTTGTGGGGGCAGGGGCAATGGAGTCAGCGGGGGCGCGGACTCGGGATCTCGCCGAGTGGGGACCAGTTGAAGACATCGGCAGTTAACGTATGTACCTACTCATAGGCCTTCTCGTCGTTGCGGGCTCCGTCTTCGTCGGCTACACCCTGGCGCACGGAGAATGGGGCGTCCTGTTCCAGCCCGCGGAGTTCATCATCATCCTCGGCTGCGCCCTGGGGGCCTTCTTCGGTTCCCAGACCAAGTACACCTTCGGTCTCATCGTCAAGAGCCTGAAGCACCTCTTCGCCGACCCGGGTTCCAGCAAGGCACGGTACCTCGAGACCCTGGCCCTGCTCTACGCCCTCTTCTCCAAGATGCACCGCGAAGGGGTCATCAGCATCGAAAGCGACGTGGAGAAGCCGGAATCCAGCGCCATCTTCAGCAAGTATCCCAGCGTCTCCAAGGACGCCAAGATAGTGAACTTCATCGGCGACACCCTGCGGGTCTACCTGACCACGGGCGACCCCGCCGACATCGACAGCCTCATGAACGTGGACATCAACACCATGCTGGAAGAGGGCATGCTGCCGGCCCATCAGGTGAGCCACATGGCGGAGTCCCTCCCCGGCATGGGCATCGTCGCCTGCGTTCTGGGCGTCGTGCTGGCCATGGGGAAGATCAACGAACCCCCGGAAGTGCTCGGCCACTACATCGGCGCCGCCCTCGTGGGCACCTTCTTCGGCATCCTCACCTGTTACGGCCTGTTCGGCCCCATGGGAACCAAGCTGGAGAACTACGTCTCCGAGGAACACTTCTACTACCACGCCGTCAAGGAGGCCGTGGCCGCGGCGATCCGCGGATCCACGCCCCTGATCGCCGTGGAGTACGGACGCAGGGCCATCCCCTACCCCTTCAGGCCGAAATTTCTGGAGATGGAAGAGAAGTTGAAGAGCGGCTAGTCCGTGGCGTCCGGGACTGGCGGAGGATCGCGCACCTCCTGAGGGCGCGCGACCGGCTCCCGAACGACGGCACCGGGAGGCCCCCAGGCCCCCCTGGACGGACGTTGCAAGGGAGATCGGTCGTTGCGCCTCGTTCCGCGCCGCGGGGCCGGAACGTCACGTCAGGCTTCGAAAACGGGTTGAAGGCGCGCCGACGCGCGCAAGGAGGTTCACATGGGCAGCGCATGGAAAGTGGCGTACGCCGACTTCGTGACGGCCTTGATGGCCTTCTTCCTCCTGCTCTGGGTCCTCAGCATGGTCCCCCCGGAGACGAAGGCCGGCCTCGCCGCCTACTTCAGCGGCGAGCGCAACTTCGATTCCAGCACCACGTCCCCGGTGTCCAACAACCCCTTCATACAGAACACCGACAGGATCAACACCAAGGACATCAAGATCACCGAGACCGAGCGGTCCCACTACGCCATCGCCCAGAAGATCAAGCAGATGATCATGGCCGACGCCGTCCCCCAGAACGCCTCTGGGATCAGCGCCGACGACGTGGGCGTCCAGCTCCACATCAACTCCGACGTCCTCTTCGTCCCCGGCACGGTGCAGCTGATGCCCCAGGGGGAGAAGGTGCTGGATGACGTCCTCAAGGTGCTGAACGAGTACAACCTCTACCTCGTCGTGCGCGGCCACGCCGACCCCAACGAGGTCCGCGACCCCTATCCGTCCACCTGGGAGCTTTCCGGCGCCAGGGCAGCGGCCATGCTCCACTACCTCGCCGACCACGGCGTCAAGCCCACGCGTCTGCGGGGAGTGGCCTACGGCGACACGCGGCCGCTGAAGCCGGGCATCGACGAACAGAGCCGCGCCGCCAACAGGCGGGTGGAATTCTACTTCCACCGGCCCGAGGTCATGTCCTACAGCGTGGTCTATTGACGACCGGGCCTGCGCCCCGTCATCCGCGCTTGCCGGGGAGGAACTCCTCCGCCTTCCCGATGCCCATCTCCACGCATCGGCAATCCGTCCCTAGTCCGGCGAGTTCCCGCCTGAACTCCTCCGTGCTCTGGGCCAGCACAGGGAACGTCCCCCAGTGCATGGGGACCACGGTCTTGCAGCCCAGGAGCTTGCAGGCGCTTGCGGCCTGACGGCCGTCCATGGTGAACACCCCGCCGATGGGCAGGAGCGCCACGTCGATGGGGTAGAGTCCCCCCAGCAGGCGCATGTCCTCGAAGACGCCGGTGTCGCCGGCATGGTACACGGTCAGCCCGTCCGGCATGACGACGATGTACCCCGCGGGGACGCCGGAGTCGCTGGAGTGGAAGGCCTGGGTCATGGTCATCTTCACGCCCATGTGCTCCATGGTGCCCCCGATGTTGAAGCCGATGCCGTTGAGCATCTGGGCGCCGGGCACCCCCGACTTCTCCAGCCGCGCCGCCGTCCCCACCACGGCACCCACCATGGCCTTGTCGCGCTTGGCGATGGCGACGGTGTCCCCCACGTGGTCGCCGTGGTCGTGGGTCACGAGGAGGATGTCGACATGTGGCAGAGAGGCCGCCGTCACGCCCCCGGCCCCGGCGAGGAAGGGATCGATCATCACGCTGACGCCGTTTGCGGCGAGCAGGAAGGCCGAATGGCCGTACCATGTGATCTGGCTCATGTGCACTCCTTGGGCGCCCCTCCCGGCCGGAAGGGGGACGAGGTTGATCGCGATGCAGTACCGGAGCCGGAAGACTCGCGCCTCAGACCGTCACGGTCCGGGGCGATGCGTCCCAGCCCCGGACGTCGTGCTCGAGTCCGAACTGGTCCAGAATGCGCGCGCAGGTCTGCCGCAGCATGTCCTCCAGCGTCTTCGGCCGCAGGTAGAAGCCCGGCGAGAAGGGCATGACGACCGCCCCGGCCTTGCGCAGACGCAGAAGGTTGCGAAGGTGTATCTCCGAAAGGGGGCTTTCCCGAACGACCAGCACCAGCGGGAAGGACTCCTTCAGGGCGACGTCCGCCGCCCTGTGGAGGAGCGTGCGGGTCGCGCCGCTGGCGAGGGCCCCCACGGTCCCCATGGAGCACGGCACCACCAGCATGCCGGAACATCGCCGGTCGTGCCACCAGGACCCGCTGGCCGGTCCGGCGGCGAGATCCTCGGGATCGTGGACATGGTGGGCGCAGGCCAGCAGTTCCTCGGGCGTCTCGTCGCATTCCGCCGCGATGACGGTCCTGGCGGCGGCGGAGAGGATGCAGTGCACCTCCACGTCGCCCCGTCCCGCGAGCTCGCGAAGGACGGTTCCCGCCAGCGGCATGCCGCTGGCGCCGCTGACTCCCACGAGTATCCTGCGCACCGAATCTCCATAGAATCACGACGTCTTCCGGGGACGGGAATCGCCATGAATATCGCCAACGACGACACGACGCTTCATGTCGCACTGACAAGGGTTTCTTCAAGGAAGTATCATGCCGGACTGCATGAGCAGTTGCCGCGAATGATCATCTGCCGGAACGAATCCTTTTTCCAGGATGAGATTCTTCGTGTAAATGCGATTGTATATGAACCAGAAGAGGATATTCGAGAGTCCGCACGTGACGATCATCGCTATCACCATGATCAGGAACCATTTCCAATCGCCACGGAACAATGGAACGAGAATGCCAAAAAAGAGTGTCGTCCAACTGAAGCCGATGAATCCTTTAGTGAAGACACTGCCACTTCTGAGGTTGACGACCGTTGCCATAGTGTACCTGGCACAAAAAAGATTAAAACACGACTTGCCCAGAAGTTGGGGGCTAACCGTGCCCTGGCCTAGAAAATCGCGGCTATCCGGCCCATGAGAAATACCCCCCGACGGCACGTTTTCCCCATCAGCGGCGCCGCGCCCCGCTCGCGGTCTCGCAGAATGGGATGAGGACGACCATGACTTTAGTTTTTATATTACAGGCTAAGCAGTGAACTATTACTGAAATTATTTACTATTTACTTCGATTAGAAAATTGAAAAATCTTAGCAAAA
>JAISTH010000072.1 GCA_031272715.1 Desulfovibrio sp. | reverse complement strand
ATGGAGCGCCGTGCCCGTTGTGAACCGGGCCAACAGAGCCAGGATGAGCTGGTGCGTCACTCATGGGTGTACTCACTCCACACGTGGTTCAGGTTACCCTTCACGGAAACTGGCCTTGACCCGCCATATTCCCCTACATTCGCTGTAGGGGAAATTTGGTGAATCAAGGTGGTTGGGGACATGGCGTCCGGGATGCCGCGACCGCAAGACGAAGGTGCGCAAGGCGTGCGCCGACGCTCTGGCCGGAGTGCCGTTGCCGAAGACGTCAAGTGTCCCGTTGCGGTGGCACTGGGCGAAGGGCAGACCGAAATCGTCAGTGAAGACGAACGGCATAGATGGCGATCCATCGGCACCATCGGAACCGTTGGCAAACCACGTTTTCGCAGGCATGAACAAATTGGACATCGGGGGAGATTCTCCCATTGACCTTCGTGGGCAAAACTGTCATCTTGGCTTGCAATGGACATGCCGTACGCCCTCCCTCCGACCTCGACCAGCCAAAGGCCGCTCGTGGTGCGGGTTTCCCGGTGTCGACCAGTCTGTGGGAGTTGACATGCAGGGGGCGTGAACTGTCCACTCATGTTTACAGATAACGTAAACAACGGCCATGTCATGGACACTTCACCATTTCAGGTACCCGCCTTCCTCGCGCTCACCGAGCAGGACGAATGCTGTGCCTGCGCCGCGATCTTCGACCTGATACAGACCGGCATCATGCTGGTCAGGACCGATGGCGGGATGGTCTTCATAAACAAGGCCCTATCGACCATGTTCGGCATCGACAGGCGCCAGGCCGCGGGGAGCAACATCTGCGACTTCTTCCCATCCTCGGCCTTGCTGCCGGTCATGCGGAACGGGACGCCGCAGAAACGCATACGCTTCACTTACAACGGGCGGGATGCGCTCATCTCACGGTATCCGGTCTGGTCGGGAGACAAGGTGATCGGCGGTCTTGTGGAGGTGTACTTCCGCGACATAGACGAAATCCACTCTCTGCTGTCCCGCATCGAAACCTTGGAGGAGCGTGCAAAGTTCTATCAGAAGCGCTCGGTGGGTCTCTCCGGCGCACGGTACACGTTCGAGGACATCATCGGGCGCAGCGCGGCGGTGCGTGCACTCAAGGAGAAGGCGCACAGATTCGCCAAAGCCGGGCGGTCGGTGCTCATCACGGGGGAGAGCGGGACTGGCAAGGAACTGGTCGCCCATGCCATACACGCCTCGAGCAGCCGTTCGGACGAGGTGCTGATCTGCGTCAACTGCGCCGCCATCCCCTCCGAACTCATCGAGGCAGAGCTCTTCGGCTATGAGGGTGGCGCCTTCACGGGAGCCCGGCGCGGAGGGATGCTCGGGAAGTTCGAACTGGCCGACAAGGGAACGATATTCCTGGACGAGATATCGGAACTGCCCTTGCCTATGCAGGCGAAGCTGCTGCGGGTGCTGGAGCAGGGGGAGATACAGAAGCTCGGGGCGGCGCGTCCCACGTATGCAGACTTCAGGGTCATCGCGGCAACCAACAAGGAACTCGCACAAATGGCCGGTCAGGGACTATTCAGGGAGGATCTATACCACAGGCTGAGCGCCCTGGAACTCAGAGTGCCCCCGTTGCGCGAGCGCATGGAAGACGTGCCGCAAATAGCAGCATACCTGCTGGCCAACATGGAAGAGGTCCGCAGTCGTGGCGCCATCCGTTTCGACCCGGCGGTGCTGGACATCTTCCGGCACTACCGGTGGCCGGGCAACGTACGAGAACTCGGAAACGTGCTGACCTTCGCCGTCTTCTCCCTGGAGGACGGATGCATGACCATCTGCGTGCGCCATCTGCCTCCTCGCATTGTGGAGGACAGCCTGCATGGTGCCTCGCTCGGGCAGATCCGGGATCGCCTCGACGATGCCGTTCTCGTGGAATCCCACCCCACATCTCACCGCGGAACGCTTCTGGAACGCGCCCGAGACAGTGTGACGCGGGATACGGTCGTTGCGGCACTCGAGCGCTGCGGCGGCAACAAATCCCGAGCCGCGAAGGAGATCGGCATATCCAGGACATACATTTACAGACTTTTGGAGATGTTCGGGATACCTACGGGAGGTCGGTCGTCTCCACACCCCCATCCTTAAAAAAAGACTATGCTGCCCCAGAACGGCCGGTCTTGCGATGACCGGTCGATGTCCATCTTTGGGGGGACATCAGGCGAATGCCCTGGGGCGGTCTCCCGGGATCCGGCCATGGCGCCTTCCATGCCTCCGCTATCGGCGCTCATACTAGTCCAAGAAAACTGATTGACATATGTTGGCAGCACCTGGTAGTAACCTCCCCTGAAAGAGAAGGAGGTACCGACTTGGCGCGGCCGAAAGCACCCGATTTGCCCGAACTGGCTGTGATGGCGGAAGCGGAGATAAGGAAGACCAGGAATCAGGCAATACAAAGAAAACTGGCCGCCCAGGCCATCGCCAACAAGCCGTCCTTCACCGTGGAGTCCTTCGAGCCCCTGGCCAACTGGGGCGCCGATCCGGTGGTGCTCATCGTTCCCAAGGACAGCCCCTACAAGACGGTGAAGGATCTCGTCGAGTACGCCAAGGCCAACCCCGGCAAGGTCACCATCAACGGCGCAGGCCTGCTCGTGGGACACCACATCGCCACCCTGCAGCTTGAGAAGGCCGCCGGCACCAAGCTCACCTACATCCCCGAGAAGGGCGGCACCGACGCATTCCAGGCCGTCTACTCCCACAAGGTCATCGTCGGCTTCAACAACCTGGCCGACGCCTTCCGCAACACGGACAACCTGAACGTCCTGGCCATCGCCGACCTGCAACGCCATCCCTTCCTCCCCGACGTCCCAACCTTCAAGGAACTGGGCTACGACATCGACGACGCCAGCGTCAACTTCCGCGGCTTCTGCTTCGTCAAGGGCGTCCCCCAGGAGATCGTGGACAAGGCCGCCGACATGAGCCTGCGCATGTTCAACGACCCGATAGTGGCAGCCAAGATGAAGGAGAGCGGCAGCCCCCTGCACATCCTGAACAGGGAGGACACCAAGAAGATGTTCCAGAACCAGAAGGCCAAGCTTGAGGTTCTGCTGAAGACCCTGGTCGACAAGAAGTAGACCCTTCACCACCGCCCGACGCATGGCCGGATTCCGGCGGGAGACAGCCCGCCGGAATCCGGGGACGGCGGCCCCCTAGCCCCGGGAGCCGCAACGGACGTCTGCGTCGGACTTGCCCGGAACCCGAAAACACGACGGGGCGCATGGCACCCGCGACAGACGACGCCCCCCCCGCTCCGAGTGCCGGAGGTATGTTCAGATGAAAAGCGTGGACGAACTGCTGCAGGCAGCCCGCAAGGCCCAGGCCCAGGTGCGCGACGTCACCCAGGAGCGGATCGACGAGGTGTGCCTCTCCTTCGGCTGGGAAGTCTACAACGACCGCAACGTCGACATCCTCGCCCGCATGGCCGTGGAGGAGACGGGGTACGGGAACTACGAGAGCAAGGTCGCCAAGCACAAGCGCAAGGTGGGCGGC
>JAISTH010000070.1 GCA_031272715.1 Desulfovibrio sp. | reverse complement strand
ATCCGTTAGATTTACTGCACGCCAAGCTGAACTTCTGACAAGGAGCCGTATGCGGTAGCTCCGCACGTACGGATCTGCTCGGGGTGCGTTCCAGTAATGGACGTGTCTACCGAAATATCTACAAGTTTATGAAGCACGTTGGGCTTGATATCCGTCCAGAGGAGCACAAGCTGTTTGGGCGTGCGGATTTGGTGCTGTACCATAGCGGTAAGCAAATCCTCTTTGAACTGAAAGTCTCAAAAACCGGTACGAGGAGGAGTCTCCAAGAAGAGTTCCGGGAAGCCAAGGGTCAGTTGGACGGATATGTCCGTTCATATAAGAATCCCATCCCCATCGGCATTGTCGTCAGCGGCACACTGCGCCGCATCGCACTCACCTCTGTGAACGCCGATGTCTACGAATGCCCGCCCGATGCGGACGGGAGAGAAGCTGCATCCTTTAATCGCATAGGCGATGTCAATGACTTCCTTGCGTCACCTTGGGAATCCTCAGATGTCGATGATGCCTAGTGACGCTCTAATACACATTGGATTTATTGCCTATTGCCGCTAAATTGAATTAAATAGTATCTGGCCATCATAGGCTTCTACCCATTATACGCTTTAAGAATTTATGATCTGGCCATAGAGAGTAAAATACTTAATATGATAAACTTTTTGGGGTTCTACCACCGATAAAAACACTATGCTTGTAGGTGTCACATGTAGATTTTAGTTTTTATTTCACCAAAAAAATTTTCTGTGAAGGTGTACCATGGATTTTCCTAGGCTACTCATAAACGTTGCTGATTTTGATTTGCTCAGAACTGGCAACTATATTTACGTTGACAAGACACAATTTATTGTTGATTTATTTAATAGCGATAGAAGGGTTTTCTTATCGCGACCCAGACGGTTTGGAAAATCCCTCATGATCCACACACTGAAGAATCTTTACCTTGGAAAAAAGAACTTATTCAAAGGATTGGCCATTGAGAAACATCTTGATGACCCACTTTTTCAAAAACATCCTGTCATCCGAGTCGATTTTTCGCGGATATCTACTTGTGATGGATTTACCGTTACCGAGAATGACTTAAGGCAATTAATTTTAGATATAGCAGAAGATCATGGTTTGAGGCCTGAAGGCACATCAATAGCATGTTTGTTTGGAAGCCTTATAAAAAATCTTGCTAACCGCGATGGGAAAGTGGTTATCTTGGTTGATGAGTATGATCGTCTGCTTGTTGATGCGTATGAAGATAGAGATCTTCATGGGAAAGTTGCAGAACTTTTACGTGATTTCTATTCTCAAATAAAAGAATGTGATGAATATATTCACATAGCATATATTACAGGTATAAGCAAATTTACTAAAACTGGTATTTTTTCCGCAGCAGACAACATAACTGACTGCTCAACATATGGGCGCTTGGCAGCTATGTTTGGGCTTACGCTTGAAGAAATTATAAATAACTTCAAGCCGTACATCAATGACGCAGAAGAATCTTTGCAAATATCCTCAGGGGACTTCCTCGCAAAGCTAAAATCATATTATGACGGCTATGCGTTCTCTAAAAACGATTCCGTTACAGTGTGTAATCCAATTGCGATACTTGAATTTTTTTACCATAAAAAATTCGATAATTACTGGTGCAAAACAGGGGATGATGACTTCGTTAAACACTACATGAAGAATGCGAAGTTGACCATTGTTGATTTAGAGCATTACGCAGTTACTGTAGGCCAAATCGAAATGCCTGGTGAGGTCACACAGTCGCTTGCGCCTGCTCTCTACCTCTATCAAGCAGGATATCTCACGCCTCGCAAAGAAGTTAATGGGTATGACGGATACTATCTCACATATCCTAATCTTGAAGTTCGCTCGTCTATGATCAATCAGACGGAGTATGATTTTTTTATTGCTGCTCAATGGGAAGAAAAAAGCAGAACTATCTATCGCAACTTAATGAACTGTATGAAAAATGAAGATTATGTCGGACTACTTGCCATTTTCAACACCTTTTTTTCTGAGATGTTGCACAATGACTATGATATCGCCTCTAAAGATTCATCTCATCTCGAATGCTTCTACAGGAACGACATATATAGACTATTGAAGTATGCAAATCTTGATATATGGCTTGAAGAGCACAAGCTGTTTGGACGTGTGAATTCGGTACTGTACCATGGTGGCAAGCAAATCTTCCTCGAACTGAACGTTTCCAAGACTGGCACGAAGGGAAGTCTGCAGGAGAGTTACCGAGAAGTCAAGGCGCATATGGATGGGTGTATCCATTCGTACAAGAACCCCTTCCCCATCGGCATCGTCGTCAGCGGCCCACTGCACCGCATCGCTCTCGCCTCCGTGAACACGGACGTCTTCGAATGCCCTCCCGATGCGGATGGGAGGGAAGTTGCATCGTTCAAGCGCATAGGCGACATCGACGGGTTCCTTGCGTCGATCCGGGAAGCCCCCGGCGACGGCAACGGCAGGTGATGCCGAAGGACCCCGGGCCGAAGGGATAGCATCCCCGCCACGAGCCCGAATCAACATGAAGCCATGTCGCCCCAAGCGGCATGCCCCCTTTGCCTCCTGACCTCCCATCGGCCAGTCCTGGCCCGACCTCCCCGTCTCTCCCCCTCCGCTCCGTGTTCCCGCACGGCAGTCGCGCGGCACCTTCCGATCTGCCTGCGCCGGGTGCGACGTAACCAGTCCGGTCCGTAGTCCGTTGCTTGGGCGTTGGGCGCCGCCAGGCGGGACGCGTCCGCCGTTTCGGCCATCGCATTGCCCTGAACGCACGCCGAGCCGTCCCATCGATGCGTGGCTCGCCGGGCGCCGCCGGAGAGATTGGCTCGCCGATGCATGCCGGAGGCCATCATGGGGGAACCGCCCGGTCGGCGTACTGAAACGGAGCGGGTACGCCCCTGCGTGAATTTCGCCACGCCCCACTCGCCGCGGCGGGGAGACCTTGAGGATGCCGAAAAATTTCGAAAATTTCTGTTGCATGTGTCTCGTGACATAGTTTAGACTCTGTGCGACAATGGGGCACACGGGATGGCGATGGGGAGAACCGGTTCCCCATCCTGGACGTATTGTCATCTCTGGATGGCCCATCCAGGGCGAGCCGGAGACCGTCGCACCACCGTGCCCGGCCCCGTCCTTGTCCCGGGATGCCTGCAGGGCCATCCCGCGATGCAGGTTCGCACCGTCC
Source organism: Desulfovibrio sp. (assembly GCA_031272715.1). Taxonomy (GTDB): domain Bacteria; phylum Desulfobacterota; class Desulfovibrionia; order Desulfovibrionales; family Desulfovibrionaceae; genus Desulfovibrio. The sequence continues at coordinate 19,641 of JAISTH010000070.1, read as the reverse complement.
GGACGGGGCGAACGTGAAAGGCTCGACAAACGGCTCGCCATCCGGACGACAACCCAAGGGGCAGGCCGATGCCGGCATCAAGGAGGTGAAGAAACACCCTGCACGCAAGCGCAAAGGACTCGCAATGAATGCTGCCGTCTGCGCGAGCATGCGTCAGATCCGGCAGCGAAGGCGGCAGGCAGACTCTTGCCCGGGCCGGACAACGCCTCGGGCAGGCATGCTCCTTGCAACATCAGAAAAATCCCCGGCCGCCATTCCGGTTCACCAGAATGGCCACGGCCAGGTCAGTGTGACGAGCGTCTTCACTTCCCGTGCGGGGCTGGCGCAGAGGACATCCCTCCCGCTTCCCCCTCCCCCTAAACCGGGAGTCTGTCATGGCACGCCACCGCATCGACCGCGAACGGTCTACCGCATCCCCACCCGGGATGCGGCGCGGACTTCGGCGCCCTGCCACGTCCCCGCAGCGCGGACATCCCCGCGACACGACAGCGGTTTCCATGTCCCCGTTCCCCGGCGAGACGATGCCAAGCCCCCACATCCTCCCTCCGGCCTTCCCGCGACCGGCCAGGTTCCGTGAAGCCCGGGAAACCCCCCGCCGACGGTCCGCATCGACCCGATGGATGTGGTCCATTTTTGAACACACAAATGGAGCGGTTCATGAATCCACATGTCCCTGATTCGATGGAACGACTGCCGGCAGCGGAGTCGGCGGAGCGCGTCGCGCGCTGCCGCGAACTCCTCGGCCGGCTGGTGCCGCAGGCATCGGGCCTGCTGCTCTTCTCGTACCTGAACGTCTACTACATCTCCGGCTCCCTGGCCGCCGGCGTCGTCTGGATCCCCAAGGAAGGGGAACCGGTCCTGCTCGCGCGGCGCGGCATCGAACGCGCCCGGGAAGAGTCCCCTCTCTCCCGCATCCTCCCCTTCCGCTCCTTCTCCGACCTCCCCAAGAGGTGCGAAGAGGCCGGCAGCCCCTTCCCCGCTGAAAAGGGCGCGCAGGTGGCGGTGGACATGGGGAACGTGCCCTGGAGCCAGGCGGAGATGCTCACCAAACGCGTCTCCGACGTGCACTTCGTCTCCGGGGACATGGTCATCAAGCAGGCCCGCATGCGCAAGACCGCCTGGGAACTCGCCAAGCTGCGCAAGTCCGGGGCGCTGCACCACCATTGCGTCTTCGTCGAACTGCCGAAGCACATCAAGCCCGGCATGACCGAATGGCAGATCGCCCGAACCGTTCTGGACATATACTACGATCACGGACACACCCCCGTCACCAACGTCACGCTGCCCTGGCGCGTGGCCCCCGGCAACGCCTGCGCCGGCGTGTCCGGGCTCTGCGTCACCTCCTTCGACGGCCCCTTGGGCGTGCGCGGGATCCATCCCGCCGTCCCCTTCATGGGATCCTGGCAGAAGGTGTGGGAACCGGGCGAACCCCTCCTCGTCGACGTGAGCTTCAACGTCGACGGGTATTGCACCGACAAGTCCCAGTCCTTCTTCGCCGGCGCCACTCCCTCGGAGGTCGTGGCACGGGCCCATGCCTGCTGCGTCGCCATCCAGGCCGAGGCGGCATCCATGCTCGTGCCCGGGACCACCCCGTCCCAGGTGTGGGAGAAGGCCCTGGCCATGGCGACGGAGGCCGGCTACGGAGAGACCTTCATGGGCATGGGTTCCGAACGCGCCCGGTATCTCGGGCACGGCGTCGGCCTGGAGATGGACGAGTATCCGTCCTTCGCGGCGAAGTTCGACGTGCCCTTCGAGGAGGGCGTGGTGATGGCCGTGGAGCCCAAGATAGCCATCCCCGACGTCGGCATGGTGGGCGTCGAGAACTCGTTCCTGGTCACCCCCAAGGGCGGGGAGTGCCTCACCGGGGACGACTTCTCCCTGGTGACGATAGGATAGACTTGGCGTGGGGCGTGCCCTGACGCCCCACGCATGACATATAGATAGATCGAATGGCGATGGTTGAAGGCCCCGGGACGCACGGCGAAAGGCCGCCGTCCCCGAGGGCGCATCGCGCGCCGGTTCCGCACGGTTGCAAGTGAAACCGCGCGGAAGAACCGGCGAAGGGGCGATGCAGGACTTTCGCAAACCGGCCCGGAGCGCCACACGTGGCAGGGCCGCAAGTTCCCTTGGCGGAAGGGTTCCGCCCCAACCGGACCCTTCCTGTGGACGCAGCACGAAGCAGTAGCGCGCAACCGTCCTCCCCCCCTCGAAGGCGCGGACTCCATGACGATCATGGAACCCGGGTCGGCCGGGACGGGGGACGGAATGGAGACATAGGTTCCATCCCCCCCTAACAGTGGAGTGCTGCGTATGACAATTTTCGGCAACCCGATTCTGGACACCGCCGTGCTGGCCTTCTTCGGAGGGGTCTTCGGCACGGCCATCGGAGGACTGTGGGTCTTCGTCCTGGACACCCTTCTGGTTCTTCTGGGCTGCATCATGGTGGCGAGCGGCGGTTCGGACATCCTGCTCACGCAGTTCGCGCTGGGTCCCGTCTTCGGGCCCCAGTCGACGTTCCTGGGCGGGGCTGTCGCGGCCTCTTACGCCGCGGCCATCAAGAAGAACCATCCCGGCGGTACCGGGGCGGGGAAGGACATCGTCACCCCCCTGCTGGACACGTCCTGGGACGTCTACGCGGTCGGCGGCCTCGCCGCGGTCGCCTGCGCCCTGCTGGCCACGGCAGGTCCCTACCTCCCCATCCTGAAGAGCATGGACGGACTTGCGGGTCCCATCATCATCGTGTCCCTCGTGGCGCGCTTCATCATCCACAGGGAAGCCCCCTGGGGCAAGATGGAGTCCATCAAGAAGCTCGGCTGGTTGGGCACGGACGGCTACAAGATATCCTGGGCGGGATGCATGTCGCCACCCATGCGGCTTCTCTTCGTCGGCGCCTCCGTCGGGTGTCTCGCCGGCGTCGGGGCCATGCACTGGGAAGCGGCGCTGAAGCCGTTGGTCGTGGCCGGCACGATCACGCCTTCCGTGGCCTACCTCATCCCGTACATCTTCTTCTGGGGCGTCTCGGGAGTGATGCTCACCGCGCTGCAACTGGGGACGGGCAACATCCAGAAGATCCCGATCACCCACGCCATGTCGGTGCTGGCCGCCGCGGCGTACCTGGGCAGCCACTCGATCCCTGTCGCCATCCTCGGCGGAATCTTCGGTGCCTTCCTCGAGGAGTTTTGTGCGCGGGGCTTCTACAACCACGGCAGTGACCACGTGGATCCGCCGGCGTTCGCCATTGCATTGGGCACCTTGACATATAGTTTCATCTTCTAGCGGGCATTTCAGGGTTAACATTTTAACAAGCTTGCAGCAAGGCGACCAATGCCGTAAAGTCAGTGCGGGCGGGGCGTGGAAGGAATGATCTCCGCCGGGACAAGGATGGGGTCATCGCGTCCCGCTTGCCTGACAGGGCGGTTAGGGTTATGGTACAGTTTTCCATCTCAACCAGTGAAGGAGGAGGAGTTATGAAACGGCTGTTCATCTGTCTGGTGCTGGGTCTGGCGCTGATCCTCAGCGGCGGCATGGCCATGGGGCATACGACCGTTGGGAACGGAGGCGATGGCTTCAAGGATGCCTCGTTGCCGCCCAAGGGATTCTACTTCAAGTACTACAACTACTTCTATCAGGCACAGCAATATAATAATGGAGGTTGGGGGCAGAACAAGTACATGAAGTACCATTATGCCACCGACGTTAATATGTTTCGTTTTATGTGGAGTACTGGGCAACAGTTTCTCGGAGGGGAACTTTTTGCCGATTTTATAGTTCCCTTTTCTTACCAGTATGTCTATAAGGGTGAGGAATTAGGATACAGGGATCGCTTTGATGTCGGCGATGTCCATGTAGATCTCCTCAACGCTTGGCACGGTTCTTGGTATGACGCATATGCTGGACTTAAAGTTATCCTACCTACAGGAACCTATAGCTCTAGTCCTAATTTCGTTTCCACGGGTAGTAATTTCTGGACTTTGAGTCCAGTGGTTGGCGCAACCCTATTCTTTGATGACGCTAAGACCTGGGCTGCTACATTTTGTGCTTACTATGAATTCCACACAGTGCAACAAGATACACAGTGGCTCCCAGGACAGTCCTTCCACGTTAACTGGTCCTTCGGCAAGTCCATTAACGATTATTTTAGTTTGGCACTTTCGGGATTCTGCTACTGGGACACTACTCCATGGTCCGGTAAAGGTGTTAAAGAGACGGACGTCTATAATAGGATTGGTGCAGCATACGGAGCTGGTCCGGAAATCGGGGTCAATATACCTGAGGTCGGACTCTTCTTCCAATTGCGGCATGAATGGGAGTTCGCAGTGGCGAACCGTCCCCAAGGCACAGCCACCGTCTTTACCGTCACCTATGCCTTCTAGGCAAGGTGCTTGCTGATTTGTGTGCGACCCCGTCTGGCGACAGACGGGGTCGCAGTCGTTTTGGGGCGGTCGAGGGACGGCCAAGGGTGGATGGGAGGAGGGCGGCAGGGGCCCCTGCGGGATGGCTCAGGTGCCGCCAGTCGGCCGTGAGTGCGCCGATGTGCGTCCCCAGCGTACAGTACCCTCGGGCTTTACGGGCTCCGGGCGAGGGCTCTCAGAGGCGGAAGCGCAGGCAGGGCGTGTGCTCTGGCAGGCGCCTTCAGTGGCGGTGGTGGCAGGGTCAAGGGAACCCTGCGAGGGGCAATTTCTTCTTGACGGTGCAGGGGTGGCGGTGTGAGTTGGCTTTCAGGATGGTGCGGAGGCGGTGCGATGGCGCCTGTCGTGCCTGCTGTGGTCTTGGCCAGATTGTAGGTTCCCGCGCTGACTGATGTTGCTCGCATTTCTGGGGTAACATGATGGGAGATTCATTACATCTGCACGTCGATGAGGCTTCCTGTTTGACATAGCTTCTACCTGCCCGTTCATGGGGTCCATTTTTTCATTGATGAACAGCAATATGCCACATCCATGCCATTTTCAAGGGAAGAAAATCTCTGCTGGAAATGGCTATTGAAGTAGTGTTGATCGAAAATACCATTAATACTTTCTTGCGAGGTAGAAGAAATGAATATCATGCAATTGATGCTGAAATCCCTAATTACGTTCAGCAAAAGCTGGTAGAAGCTGGCTATGCCATGGGGTTCAAAAAGGTATCCACGATACCATTGTTGAAGCGCAAGATATGCTGCTTGTTGTGGTGACAAGCCGTTTCAACGATGCCCCACCAGACCTTACGGAGAAGATTCGCCACATTGAAGAGCGGAATACGCTCCACAAGTTGTACGAATCTGCTTCGACTTGCGAGAATCTCGGCGCCTTCGAAGAGGAGCTGGACAAATCCTTGGCAATCGCACAGGCATAGCCAAGGGAGCCACGTCCGCCCATGACGTCTGCGCCTCTCGTGCGTGGGCTTTGGAAGCCTCCGCTCTATGCCGATGAGGGTCCCTCGTGTGGCATTGCGGAAGAAGTGGACGGCCTGCGACAGGTCGCCGCAAGGCAAGCCCGGACAGGCGTGAGCGGGATCCGCCCTGCGGTCGCCCGAAGGCATCCCTGGCGCTCTCGTCGCCTCTCCCGGTCCCTTCGGCTCATGATTCGAAGCCCGCTCCCGCGGCCTCCGTTCCCTTCGGCGCCCCTTGTCCGCCCATCTCTCCACCAAGCGGCAAGGGCGACAGACGCCACGAAGGCCACCCCGCCTCGCCGCAATCCCGCGCCGAGGTCGGCATGCTCCTTGCAACCTGCAGTGTTTCGGGTGCGGACCGCACCGACCTTCGGACGCAGAAGGACGGTCGCGTCCGGTCGGGCCCGCCCGGGCCTCGGCATCCCCGGCCCCTGCGGCCGGGTGCGTGTCGTGGAAGCGGATGTCTGCGGAGAGAGGGCGTAGCGGAAGAATGCCCGTCCCTGCGATGGGGCGTCCGCGCAGGGCCTGCCCGCGACGGATCCCCCGGAACGGCTCACTTCATGCGGTAGGTGATGCGTCCGCGGGTCAGGTCGTAGGGGGACAGCTCCACCTTCACCCTGTCCCCGGGCAGTATGCGGATGTAGAACTTGCGCATCTTGCCCGAAATGTGGGCGAGCACCGAATGGTTGTTTTCCAGGTCGACCCGGAACATGGCGTTGGGCAGGGCCTCCTGCACCACGCCGTCGACCTCGATGGATCCTTCCTTGGCCATGTGAACCTCCCGCTGTTGCAAAATGCGCATTGTCGCAGAAAACCCCGACGCCGTCAACCGTCCGGGTGTTGCCCTGTCGGGAAAAAAGGGGCAGGATGGATCCGTTCGGACGGGAAGTCCTGAGTCCAGAGGATAGAGGAGGAATCGCCATGCAAGTGACAGTCAACGGGGAATCCCTGGGGCTGGCCGAGGGGACGACCCTGGGGCAGCTGCTGGCCCAGCGGGACAACGAGCCGCGGACCGTGGCCGTGGAGCGCAACGGCGCCATCGTCCCCAGGGACGCTTACGGCGCCACGGCCATCATGGACGGCGACACGATCGAGATCGTGCATTTCGTGGGAGGGGGGTAGGTCGACCGTGTCCACAGGTACGAAGGATCCTTTCGTCATCGCCGGCGTGACCATCGCCAGCCGGCTGTTCATCGGCACCGGCAAGTACGGCAGCGACGCCCTGATCCCGGCGGTGGCCGAGGCTTCGGGGGCGTCGGTGATCACCGTGGCCATGCGCAGGGTGGACAAGGGGGGGAAGGGCGTGATGGGGCACATTCCGTCCCGTCTGCGGCTGCTCCCAAACACCTCGGGGGCCAGGACCGCCGAGGAGGCCCTCAGGCTGGCGCGGCTCGCCAGGGCAGCGGGTTGCGGCGACTGGATCAAGATAGAGGTCATCAGCGACACCCGGTATCTGCTCCCCGACGGGTACGGCACGGCGAAGGCCGTGGAACTCATGGTGAAGGACGGCTTCGTGCCGCTGCCGTACATAAATCCCGATCTCTACGTGGCCAGGGACTGCGTCGCCGCGGGCGCCGCGGCCGTCATGCCGCTGGGGGCCCCCATCGGCACCAACCGCGGTCTGCAGACCCGGGAGATGCTGGCCATCCTCATCGAGGAGATGGAGGTCCCGGTGGTGGTGGACGCGGGGCTTGGCAGGCCTTCCCAGGCCTGCGAGGCCATGGAGATGGGGGCTGACGCCTGTCTCGTGAACACGGCCATCGCCACGGCCTCGGATCCAGTGGCCATGGCGGGGGCGTTCAGGGACGCCGTCATCGCCGGCAGGACGGCCTGGCTGGCCGGGCCTGGCGGGGTGAAGGAGCGCGGGGAAGCGGCCGATCCCTCCTCGCCGCTGACGGGGTTCCTGGGCAGTCCCGCGCCCGGCGCCGCCGCGGGAGGTGCCTAGCCGTGGAACGTTTCGTCGACGTCCTGGCCGAGTGGCCCCGCGAGCGCATTCTGGCCTGCGTGGAGGCGGCGGGTCCGGGGGACGTGCGTGGGGCGTTGAACGCGGAACTGCCGGGGCCCGCGCTGTTCGCGGCGATGCTTTCCGATGCGGCGGATCCGCTGCTGGAGGAGATGGCCCAGTGCGCCCATGCCTTGCGGCTGCAGTATTTCGGCAGGAGCGTCCAGCTCTTCTCGCCTCTCTACGTTTCCGACCATTGCACCAACCAGTGCCGCTATTGCGGCTTCAACGCGAGGAACAAGCTCCACCGCAGGCATCTGAGCGTGGAGGAGGCCGTGGAGGAGGCCGGCGCCATCGCCGCCATGGGGATCGGGCACATCCTTCTGCTCACGGGAGACCATCGCAGGATGTCTCCGCCGTCCTACATCGCGGACATCGCGAGGGCCATCAAGCCGGACTTCCCTTCGGTGGGCGTGGAGGTCTACTCCATGACCGAGGAGGAGTACGGGGGGCTCGTGGAGGCCGGCGTGGACAGCATGACCATGTTCCAGGAGACGTATTCCCCGGACCGGTACGAGTATCTGCATCCGGCGGGTCCCAAGCGGGACTACGCCTTCCGTCTGGAGGCGCCGGAACGGGCGGCCAGGGGAGGGATGCGCTCTCTCGGGATCGGGGCCTTGCTGGGGCTTCAGGAATTCGCGCTTGACGCCTTCGCGACGGGGTTGCACGCATGGTGGCTCCAGAAGCGGTTCCCGGGGGTGGAGGTGAGCGTCTCGGTGCCGAGGCTCCGTCCCCACGAGGGGGAGTTCCTTTCGCCCCATGGCGTGGACGACCGGCGTTTCGTGCGGTACATCGCGGCCCTGCGCTGTTTCCTGCCGAGGGTGGGGATCACGTGTTCCACGCGGGAGGCCGCGGACATGCGGGACCACATCGTCCCCATCGGGGTGACGAGGGTTTCCGCGGGGGTCTCGACGGCCGTGGGAGGTCGCCGGGTCAAGGGCGAGGGGGTCGGGCAGTTCGAGATCGCGGACCATCGGGGCGTCGCGCAGATGGAGGAGGCCATGGGGCGTCTCGGCTACCAGACCGTGTCGAAGGACTGGGAGTCTCCGGAGGCGACGGCCATGGCTTCCTGAGCCTCTTCGGGGGATTGGGGGGTGCCCGGGAAGGCGAAGGAAGGCTCCTGGACCCGCAAAGAAGACCCCGGGACCCGCCCGGCAGGGCGAATTGGGATTGCAATTGGAGCGGCCCGCGCAAGCGGGCCGCTCCTTCGTTTGCAAGGGCCGGATCCGCGTGGACTGCCGGCCATCCGGCGTCCCCCGGCGTGTCCATCCGGGGCGCCGCGTCGCCTTGGACGGCCTGCCGACGAGGGCAAGGCCGCGCTGACGGCGGAAGCGTCCCGCCCGGTGCGTTCCTTCGCCCTGCAAAAACGTGACGCCCCTGCAAAAGCGCGATGCCCTGCAAATGCGCGACGGCCCGCAGGAGCGGGCCGTCTTGATCCGGCAGGCAGGAGGGGTGGCCGCGCCGGACGGCGGGGTCCGGCGCGGCGTCGTGGCCTTTATGGGCGCACGAGGATCTTGATGTTCTGATCCTTGTTGTTGATCAGTTCCAGGAAGCCCTTCTCCACGAGGTCTTTCAGCTCGATCTTGCCGGTGATCAACGGGGCTGCGCTTATGGCGCCCTTCGCCATGAGGGCGGCGAGGCCCTTGAAGTCCTCGACCGTGTATGCCAGCGAGCCGTAGACCCTCTTGTCCGTGCCGCTGAGGGAGAAGAAATTGAAGGGGCTGGGCTCCTCGAAGATGCCCACGATGATGGCCGTGCCCGTGTTGCGGATCACGTCCACGGCCAGGGGACCCGTGAGCTTGTTGCCGATGCACTCGAAGGAGACGTCGGCCCCGTGGCCGCCGGTGAGTTCCTTCACCACGGCGATGGGATCCTGCTCCTTGGAGTTGATGATCACGTCGGCGCCGGCGGCCTTGGCCTTCTCGATGCGCGCCGCGGCCTGCTCCACCACGATCAGCTGGCCGGCGCCCGCGGCCTTGGCGGCCATGAGGGTGCCGAGGCCGATGGTGCCCGCTCCCAGGATCACGATGTTCAGCCCCAGGATGCTGCCCGCCATGCGCACGGCCTTGAAGCCCGTGGCCAGCGGCTCCATGACCGCCGCGTCCTCCTGGGAGACGCCCGGAGGCACGATGACGCACAGTTCGGACGGGACGTTCACGAGGCGCGCGAAGGCGCCGTCGGTCATCAGGCCCGTGAAGGCCAGCTTCTCGCACACGTTGTAGCGGCCCTCGCGACAGGGCTGGCATTCGCCGCAGTGCTGGCAGGCGTCCGGGGCCACCTTGTCGCCGACCTTGACGTTGTTCACGCCGTCGCCGGTGGCCACGACCACGCCGCTGAACTCGTGCCCCAGGATGACCTTGCCGTGGCAGCCGGTCAGGGGGTGGGGCTCCATGGGGATGAAGATGGGGCCGGCCAGATACTCGTGCAGATCCGAACCGCAGATGCCGCACCAGTCGACCTTGATCTGGACCCAACCGGGCTTGGGCGGGGGCGGGACGGGAACCGTCTCGATGCGGATGTCCTTCTTGCCGTACCAGACTGCGGCTTGCATGGTGTCTGCCATAACTACCTCGTGCGTAATAGGGGGGGACGGGAATGTCTGTCTTCTTCGGGAACCTATCTCAGGCGTCCTTCCGGGCGCCTTGCGTGCGCGATTGTGGCCATTTGTGTGCGTGTCTGTGGCCATCGGTCGCGAGGCATCCAAGGGACGTTTGCACAGATTGTGCCGCACGCGGAAGAGGCCTGAACGTGTTCGGCCGACCGGTTCGCCGGGAGGGGAGTGTTCGGAAACGGGACACTTCGGGAGGGGGAGTGTGCGAGGGCGGAACACTGGCTTTGTAGACGGCGGCAAGCCATGGGACGATGCCGGACATGTCCTTGTGAGGGACTTGTGTGGGGGGACGTCGCGGAGGCGGAGGGCTTCGTGGACGATGCGGGGGACGCGGACCGGCGGGAGCGGGGACATCGGGGCGGGGAGGCCGGCCGTCCCCGGCCGCCCTTCACGAGGATAAACGCGGGAAGGCGGTCCCCTTCTCCACGGAACCGGCCTCGATGCGTCCAGAACGATTTTTTGCGCCGGGCGGTTCCTTCCCCGGGCCGCCCATGATCCCTTCGCGGGCCGATCCCCCGGCCCCTCTAGGGCGCGGGATCGCCGGACCGGCGGGGGAGGTCAGTCCGCAGGCCTCTCCGATGCCGCACTTCGCCCCTCGATCTTGCGCAGCTTCGCGTAGAGGGTGTTGCGGCCGATGCCGAGAGCCTTCGCCGCCTGCAGGATGTTCCCCTTGTGGTAGTTCAGCGCGGCGCAGATGGTCTGCGCCTCCATGGTCTCGAGGTCGAAGTTCGCCGCATTGGTCGCCCGCGCGGCCGCCCCCCGGACATCGACATGGCGCCAATTGCATCCCTCGCCCCCGGCCAACGCCCCGGCATCCGGAACATCCGCCCCTGACCGGGCTTCGGCCCCTGCCTCCGCCGCGTCCGGGGACGCCGCAAGCGCGGCCCTTCCCATCCCGGACAGAAGCTGGGGCGGCAGGTGCTCGGGAAGGATGCACGCCCCCTGGGCCATGTTCACCGCATACTCCATGGCGTGCACCAGCTGCCGCACGTTCCCCGGCCAGTCGAATCCCTCCAGCAGACGCACCGTCTCCGGGGCGATGCCGCAATAGGGTATCCCCGATTCCCGGCACAGCCTGCGGCACCTGTCCTCCGCGATGAGCATCACGTCCTCCCTCCGCTCCCGCAGCGGGGGGATCTCCAGCGCCAGGACGTTGATGCGGTAGTAGAGATCCTCCCGGAACCGCCCCTCGGTCAAGCGTTGCGACAGATCCCTGTTGGTGGCGGTGATGAGCCGGAAGTCCACCTCGATCTCCCGCTTCCCGCCGACCCGGGTCACCGTCCGCTCCTCCAGGGGGCGCAGCAGGTTGACCTGCATCTCCATGGGCATCTCGGATATCTCGTCCAGGAACAGCGTCCCCTTGTCCGCCAGCTCGAACTTCCCCGCCCGCGTCTTGTCGGTGGCGCCGGTGAAGGCCCCCCGCTCGTAGCCGAACAGTTCGCTCTGGATGAGGTCCTTCGGGATCGCCCCGCAGTTCACCGCGACGAAGGGGCCGTCCGCGCGGCGGCTGGATTCGTGGATGGCCCGGGCGAAAAGCTCCTTCCCCGTGCCCGTCTCCCCCAGCAGGAGGATGGCCCCCGGCCCCTTGGCCATGTGGCGGGCCTGCTCCACCACGTCCGCCATGAGCCGGCCCCTGTGGAGGATGGCGTCGAAGGGGGAGGGGGGGCTGGTCCTGGTCCGGGGGGCCTGGGGGGCGGGGCGGCGGGGGGCCGCGGTGGTCTGGAGGGTGATGATGGCGTAGCGGTGGTCGGATCTGGCGGCGATGAAGGGGATGGCCTCGGCGTGGATCCCCCTGGCGGCGGTACATCGCAGCGGCACGCTCTGGGCGTTGGCGTTGGCCCCCTCCATCTGCAGGGCGTAGCCGGCGTAGTCGAAGTAGGCGTCGGCCCGGGTCCCCCGGACGCCCCCCGGGGACTTCAGCATGTGTTCGGCAAGGGTGTTGGCGTAGGTCACCAGCCCGTCGTCGTCCACCATGAGCACCCCGACGGGCATGGCCCCGAACAGCGTGGCCAGCAGTTCCCTCGACCGGTTCTCCATGGAGGTCATGGAGGCCCGGAGGAGCTGCCGCTCGATTTCCCGGGCGGCGCCGATGACCAGCCACAGCGCCTGGCTGTGGTCGGCGTCCGTGGGGCCGGAGAGGTCGAAGCACCCCCACAGGTCCCCGAAGGGGGTGAAGATGGGGGCGGCGGTGCAGCCCCAGGTCTGGTGGCTGTTGCAGAAGTGCTCCTCGCCCATCACCTGGGCGGGCACCCCGTCGTCGAGGGCGAGGCAGATGGCGTTGGTTCCCACGCTCTCCTCGGACCAGACCGCCCCGGGCCCGAAATGCAGCCGGTCCGCCTGGCTCAGCACGCCCTTGCTGCCGCAGGTGCGGATGATCTTCCCGCTGGCCTCGGCCACGGTGATGAGCAGCCCCCGGTCCTTGATCTGGCCGTACACCTGCCGCTCGACGTCCGTGGCGATCTCCCCGTAGAGCTCCACCTGGGGCTCGATGTGGGAGATGGGGGCGAATATCTCGCACTTGGCCTGGAGGGGATCCACGCCGCGGTCCCGGCAGCGGCGCCAGGAACTGGCGATGCCGTCGGGCAGGGTGGGGTCGTCCAGCACCCCCGTGTCGATGAAGGATTTCCACACGTCCAGGCGCTGGGCCCGTCCCCCCCGGTCCCCCCCGGTCAGGGGATAGCCGGGCGGGCGGCCAGGGGCCTGGCCCAGCTTCTCTCGTCGGACCTGGAAGACATCGCCGTTGCGTTCGAGGACGTACATGTGGACTCCAATTGCGGCGGCATTCCCCATGACGTGGGACGGCGCGCCTGCAGGCTCGGTCCGGCGTTCCGGCATCGGCCCGGCGGGGGGGCGGGCGAGTCGGAGTGGACCAGTGGATCGTTTTTCCGGGGCTGTGTCCCACAATAGCACACCCCGGGAAATTTTGGAACCCTCGGCAAAACCGCCCGGGACAAGGCCGGGAGCCCGACTTGGCCATGATCGCGGTTCCCGGGGGAACCGTGCAGTGTTCCAAAGCCGAACAGCCCTACGGCGGCAAGGCGCATGAAGGACGCGAACCTGCGGCACGGTTCGGCAGGTTCCCCCGCATGGTACCAAAGTTGCAAACAGTGTTGGCAACGTAGCACCGGAACATCCGGAGGAGGTTGCCGATGGCCTTGGAAGTGCAGATGCCCAAATGGGGCCTGACCATGAAGACCGGGAAGATCGCCAAGTGGCTGGTGGAGGAGGGCGGACAGGTGGCCGCCGGCCAGCCGCTTCTCGAGGTCGAGACCGACAAGATCACCAACGTCGTGGAGGCCCCCGGCGGAGGCGTCCTTTTGCGCATCCTCGCCCAGAAGGGCGAGGTGGTCCCGGTGATGCAGCCCATCGGCATCATCGGCGAGGCCGGCGAATCCGTGGCGGCGGCTCCCGCAGCCCCGGCCCCCGCGGCCGAGGCGAAGCCCGCGGCGGCTCCCGCCGCTGCCGCCCCCGCTGCCGCCGCCGGCGGCGACGCCCAGGACATCGTGATGCCCAAGTGGGGCCTCACCATGAAGACCGGGAAGATCGCCAAGTGGCTGGTGGAGGAGGGCGCCCAGGTGGCCGTGGGCCAACCGCTGCTCGAGGTCGAGACCGACAAGATCACGAACGTGGTGGAGTCCTCCGCCGCCGGGACCCTGCTGCAGATACTCAGCAAGGCCGGCGACGTGGTGCCGGTGATGCAGGTCATCGCCCGCATAGGCACCCCCGGCGCGGCAGGAGCCGCGCCCGCCGCCGCGTCGTCGGCGTCCTCCGGGCCGGTGAAGGCCATGCCCGCCGCCCGCAAGGCGGCCAAGGAACTGGGCGTGGATCTCGCCACCGTGAAGGGCACGGGCAAGGACGGCGCCGTGACCGAGGCGGACGTGCGCGCCGCCCACGCCGCCCCCAAGGCCGCCCCGCCTTCCGCGGCCCCGGCGGCTCCCGCCGCTCCCGCCGCCCCGGCCGAGGACGCCGACGAGATCATCCCCATGGAGGGGCTGCGCAAGATCATTGCGGACAACATGATGGCGAGCCTCCAGGGCGCCGCCCAGCTCTCCGTCTTCGTCGAGACCGACGTCACCGAGATGGTGGCCCTCAGGGAGAGCATGCTGGCCCGGCACGCCAAGGACCCCGACTACCGCCTCTCCTACAACGACATCATCGCCTACGCCGTCTGCAGGGCGCTGCTCCTGAACCCCATCATGAACTCCACCCTCCAGGAGGACGGCATCCACCTCCACAAGCACGTGAACCTCGGCATCGCCGTCTCCCTGGACACCGGCCTCATCGTCCCCAACGTGAAGAAGGCCGACACCTACGGCCTCGAGGAACTCAAGGCCAAGGTCCGCGACGCCGCCACCAGGGCCCGCAAGGGCGGTCTCGGCATGGACGAGATCTCCGGCGGCAGCTTCACCATCTCCAACGTGAGCATGATGGGCGTCGACGGCTTCACCCCCATCCTCAACCCCCCGGAGACCGCCATCCTCGGCGTCGGGCGCGTGGCGGACAAGCCCGGGGTCTTCCAGGGCGCCGTCGTGCCCAGGAAGATGATGACCCTCTCCCTCACCTTCAACCACATGGTCACCGACGGCGGCCCGGCCATGGCCTTCCTGCGCACCCTGGCGGACATGCTGGAGAAGCCCGTGCGCATGCTGGGCTGATCCCCGGCCGGACACGCGACCAGAAGGAGGTCGGCGATGCGCAAGCGCTTCGTCATAGAACTCGGCACCGGGGCGGACCTGCACGGCGTGGACATGACCAAGGCCGCCACGCGCGCCGTGAAGGACGCCATCTCCCATTCGTGCCTCTGCGCCCTGGTGGACATCTACGGACGCAAGGACTTCAAGGGGGTGTACGTGCACGTGGAGGTCGCGGTGCCCGACCCCGCCGCCGTGGACAAGGCCGCCGTGATGGCGGCGGTGCCCATCGGCGAGAAGACCATAAACGTCGTCCAGGGCGGCCTGAAGGTGCCGGGCGTCGAGGTGCCCGCCTTCGGACCCGGTTGCAGCGACATCGTGATGGCGTGCGCCGCGCTCACGGTGTCCATCGACGAGTAGAACGTACGGAACGGCGCGAAACGACAACCTGACAGGAGTGCACAATGCAACAGCCTGACAAGAAGGTGCTGCTGGACATGTACAGCACCATGACCAAGATCCGCCTCTTCGAGACGGAGGTGCAGAAGTTCTTCGGCGAAGGCCTGATCCCCGGGTTCGTGCACCTCGCCTTGGGCGAGGAGGCGTCGGCCACCGGGACCTGCGCGGCGCTGAAGCCCTCGGACATGATCACCTCGACCCACCGCGGCCACGGCCACTGCATCGCCAAGGGCGGCGACCCGAAACTGATGATGGCCGAGATCTTCGGCAAGTCCACCGGCTACTGCAAGGGCAAGGGCGGCTCCATGCACATCGCCGACTTCAACCTCGGCATCCTGGGCGCCAACGGCATCGTGGGCGCCGGCGGCCCCTTGGCCGTGGGCGCGGCCTTCAGCTGCCAGTACAAGGAAAACGGCGGCGTGTGCGCCTGCTTCTTCGGCGACGGCGCCTCCAACCAGGGCACCATGCAGGAGTCCCTGAACTTCGCCAGCGCCTGGAAGCTGCCCGTGATCTTCGTCAACGAGAACAACGGCTACGGCATCTCCTGCCCGACCAGCAAGTCCATGGCCATCACCAACATCTCCGACCGGTCCGCCGCCTACGGCATCCCCGGCGCGACGGTGGACGGCAACGACGTCATGGCCGTGTACGAGGCCGTGTCCGAGGCCGCCAAGCACGCCCGCGAGGGCAAGGGCCCCACCCTCATCGAGTGCAAGACCTACCGCTGGCGCGGGCACTTCGAGGGCGACCCCTGCGTGTACCGCGACGACAAGGAACTCAAGGAATGGATGGCCAAGGAGCCCATCGGCCGCTTCAAGAAGACCCTGCTCGAGAACAAGGTCGCCACGGAGGCGGAGTTGGAAGGTCTGAAGAAGAAGGCCGAGGAGGAGATCGCGGCTGCGGTGAAGTTCGCGAAGGAAAGCCCCGTGCCCAAGGTCGACGCCCTCCTCGAGGACGTCTACGCGTAGGGCCGGCTCCCCGCTCCGATTCTGCAGAACCCAACCACAGCCTTCTACGGAGAACGACATATGGCAACAAAGACCTTTCTGCAGGCCATCAACGATGCCCTGCGCCTGGAAATGGAAAAGGATCCCAACGTCTTCATCATCGGCGAGGACGTGGGCAAGTTCGGTGGCTGCTTCGGCGTCACCCAGGGCCTGTACGAGAAGTTCGGCGAACGCCGCGTCCGTGACACGCCCATCACCGAGAGCGGCATCATCGGCCTCGCCGTCGGCGCCGCCGCGGCCGGCCTGCGCCCCGTCGCCGAACTGATGTTCGTCGACTTCATCGGCGTGGCCCTGGACCAGCTGTTCAACCAGGCCGCCAAGATGCGCTACATGTTCGGCGGCAAGGCCAAGGTGCCCATGGTCCTGCGCATGCCCCAGGGCGCCGGCGTCGGCGCGGCGGCCCAGCACTCCCAGAGCATGGAGTCCTGGTTCGTCCACATCCCGGGCATCAAGGTCGTCATCCCCTCCACCCCGGCGGACGCCAAGGGTCTGCTCATCTCGGCCATCCGGGACGACAACCCCGTCGTCTTCCTGGAGCACAAGGTGCTCTACGGCGCCGAGGGCGAGGTGCCCGACGGGGAGTACACCATCCCCCTGGGCAAGGGCGACATCAAGCGCGAGGGCAAGGACGTGACCGTCGTCGCCACCTCCCTCATGGTGAAGACGGCCCTCGATGCCGCCGACGTCCTCGCCAAGGACGGCATCAGCGTCGAGGTCGTGGATCCCCGCTGCCTCTCCCCCCTGGACACGGACATCATCCTCAAGTCCGTCGGGAAGACCCAGCACCTGGTGGTGGCCCACGAGGCCGTCAAGCAGGGCGGCGCCGGCGCCGAGATCGCCGCCGTCGTGGCCGAGGAGGCCATCGGATCCCTCGCGGGGCCCATCGTCCGCGTGGGCGCGCCCTTCTGCCCCATCCCCTTCGCGCAGTCGCTTGAGCAGGCCTACATCCCCGGCGTCGACGCGGTCGTTGCGGCGGTCAAGAAGACCCTCGCGTAGCCGGGCCACATGGACGACATGGCCGCGGGCGGCGACGCCCGCGGCCGTTCCCCCGCCGGAAGCCCCGCTCCCGGCGATCTCCTCCACCTCCGCCGACGAGGCCCCATGAAAGCAGCCATCATCGCCAATCCCATATCCGGCAAGGACATCCGCCGCATCGTGGCCCACGGGAGCGTGTTCGACAACCAGGAGAAGGTGCGCATGGTGCGCCGCATCCTCGTGGGGATGAAGGCCGCCGGGGTCGAGGAGGTCCTCTACATGCCCGAGGGGTACGGCATCGTCCCCAGGGCCCTCTTCGACCTGGACCCCCACGAGATCCCGGCCTCCATCGAGCCGGTGGACGTCTTCCTCCACATGACCCAGGAGGACACCGTCAACAGCGCCGCCCTCATGGAGGAGGCGGGAGTGGCGGTCATCGTCGTCATGGGCGGGGACGGCACGAGCCGCGCCGCCGCCAGCGGCGCCCGCAACACCCCCATCCTGCCCCTCTCCACCGGCACCAACAACGTCTTCCCCGTCATGATCGAGGCCACGGTGGCGGGTCTCGCGGCCGGGGTCATGGCCAGCGGCGGCGTCAGCCCCGCAGAGGGCTGCTACGAGGCATCCATCCTGGAAGTGCTGGTGGACGACGAGCCCAGGGACATCGCCCTCATCGACGTCGCCACCTACAACGACATCTTCGTGGCCTCCAGGGCCGTCTGGGACATCACCCGGGTGAAGCAGATATTCCTGTCCCGGTGCAAGCCCGACAGCATCGGCCTCTCCGCCATCGGGGGCATACTGGAGAGCATCACCCCCGAGGAGCCGAGGGGCCTGACCATCACCCTGGATCCTGCGGCCCCCCGTCGCGTGCGCGCCCCCATCGGCCCGGGCCTCTTCGCCGAAGCCGGCATCGGCGCCGTCGCGGACATGCGCCCCGGCGAGATCGTGCCCGTGGACCTCTCCCCCTGCATCCTCGCCGTGGACGGCGAACGGGAACTGAAGGTCCTCGAAGGCCAGCACGCCGGCGTGCGCATCTCCAAGGACCGCCTGCAGGTGGTGGACGTGGAGCGAACCATGGAATGCGCCCGGCGCAAGAAACTCCTCGGGCTCTGCACCTGACCCCCGTGTCCCTTCCGCGATCCGCGTCCCTCCCGAACAAAACAGCAAGGAGACTTCCATGAGCAAGCTCAAGGCCGCCTTCATCTTCATCTCCCCCAATCCGGACAACGAAAGCACCGAGAAGTGGTGCAGCTGGACCCACACCGCGGGCGTCGACCTGCTCTCCATCGGCGTCGCCTCCTACAAGGAAGGCGTCGAGGCCGCCAAGAAGGCCGTGGCCGAACACGGCTGCGGCGCCATCGAACTGTGCGGCGGCTTCGGCCTCAGGGGCGCCGCCGAGGTCGCGGCGGCCGTCAAGGTGCCCGTGGGCGTCGTGCGCTTCGACGTCCATCCCGGCCTCGGGAACGTCAGCGGCGACACCGTCTTCTAGGATCCTCCCCGAGGGCGATGCGGCGGCCCCGTGCCGGGCGTCCGCGTCACCCTCTCTTCTTGCCCGCCCCGAAACGAACGGCGAACCGAAGGAGTCCCCCCATGGCAACCAAGGCGAAGGAAAAGGCGAAGGACAAGGAAAAGGCCAAGGTGGTTCTCGTCACCGGGGCCGCACGAGGCATCGGGCGCGGCATCGCGCTGCGCCTCGCGAAGGACGGATGCGACCTCTGCCTCGTGGACCTGCCCTCCATGAAGAAGCAGCTCGAAGGCGTGGTCAAGGAGGTCAAGGACCTCGGCCGCAACGCCACGGGCTTCCATGCCGACGTCACCGTCAGGGACCAGGTCTTCGCCGCCGTGGACCACGCGGAGAAGGAACTGGGCGGCTTCGACGTCATCGTCAACAACGCCGGCATCGCCGGCAAGCCCGGGGACGGGCTCCTGGACGCCACCCCCAAGGACGTGGAGACCATCTTCAAGGTGAACGTCAACGGCGTCCTCTGGGGCATCCAGGCCGCGGCGGAGAAGTTCCTCGCCAGGGGGCAGAAGGGCAAGATCATCAGCGCCTCCTCCATCGCCGGCCACGACGCCTTCCCCCAGCTCGGCCTCTACAGCGCCACGAAGTTCGCCGTGCGGGCCCTCACCCAGGCCGCGGCCCGGGAACTGGGACCCAAGGGCATCACCGTCAACGCCTACTGCCCCGGCATCGTGGACACCGACATGTGGGAACTGATCGACGCCGGCATCGGCAGGACCACGGGCGCCAAGAAGCGGGAGACGTTCGAGGCGTACTGCAAGACGATCGCCCTGGGCCGCCCCCAGTACCCCGAGGACGTGGCGGCCTACGTGTCCTTCCTCGTGGGGCCGGATTCCGACTACATGACCGGCCAGGCCGTCCTCATCGATGGCGGGATGGTCTATCGCTGACCTTGATTCACCAAAAATCCCCCTGCAACGAATGTAGGGGGAATATGGCGGATCAAGGCCAGTTTCCGTGAAGGGTAACCTGAACCACGTGTGGAGTGAGTACACCCATGAGTGACGCACCAGCTCATCCTGGCTCTGTTGGCCCGGTTCACAACGGGCACGGCGCTCCAT
>JAISTH010000044.1 GCA_031272715.1 Desulfovibrio sp. | reverse complement strand
GCGGCTATCCGCGACATTGGCACCCCGGCGACAGAGGATCCGACGGGAAAAGTATCGGACCGTGTTTCTTCCGCGCCCTTCCGGGCGCGAGCCGGGATACCGGCCGGGCATGGGACGCGCTGCCGACGCGTCCGTGAAGCCCTTCGTGTCTAATCAACCACCTCCGTTGCCGAACCCATCCCCGCCGTTTCGGACGAGGTAGGTGTCACTCCGCCAGGCTCTTCGCAAGCCCGAACGAAGTGAGGGTGGTTGACGGGAGATGTACCGTCCTTTCCGTCCCGGGGGAGACGGGAGCAGCGCATTCAGCCGCAAGCCAGGCGCAAGGGACCGCCTTCGGGCCCGCACACCCCGGCTGACGCGCCGGTGCCACGGGACGCGCCGGAACGGGGGCGGTCCGGCCTCTGGCAGGAGGCAGGAACATCGAAACGATCTACACGCCATCCCGCACATCGGCGAAACGCGGATCGCGCGCCACGTCGTCCCTCGCGGAGGCGTCCACCTCCACGGCACGGCGCAGATATTTCAGACAGAGATCCGTCTCGCCGGCCACCTTGTATGCATACGCAAGATCGCAGTAGCCGGCCTTGTCCTGGGGGAAGGCATGAACGGCCAAGGAAAAGGCGTCGATCGCCTCCGCCGTCTTGCCCATTTCGAGATAGGCGTAGCCCATGCCGTTCAGTGCGTTGAAACACTCGGGGTCGATGGCGCGCGCCGATGCCAGCAGCCTGATGCGCTCCTCCGGATCCTTGACGGCATAGGAGGCGATGACCCTGTGCGCGGCACGGATGCCGTCTCGCATCCGATGCGCGAGACGTTCCTCGACGCCTGCGAGTTCCTTCTTGAGGTCCCTGAGCTTCCACCACTCAAACGCCGTGAAAGCGACAACAAGGACACCAAGGAAGGCTACGAGGATGTTGAGTAGCGTCAAAAATTCCGTTGCATGCACAGTCGGGCTCTCCTTCGGTCAAGTTGCCACAGTTCGCTCTCGGGAGCAAGCTTCCTTGCACGTCCTGCAACGGCGAAACAAGGCGAAGAATATCCGTTTGGCGCAAATCGCGCAGATGGGCGAGGGGTCTGAAGCGCCATCCATAAAGGACAGGCTGTTCACCTTCGCGCGGAACGCCCCCGATGTTGAAGCCGCTGCCGAGAATGTGTACAATATCGGCTGACGATGAACTTGCCGGCTTCCATCCCCCCCTCCTATGCGGCGCCAATGGTCGCGCAACCCGAACCCCCGGCATTGCAGGCGACACCGCATGGCCTCGAACGACGGCGAAAGCACCAGCCTCTGGACCAACTCCTCCATCTCCGTGCTCGACGCGGTGATGAAAGCCGGTCACGACGTCCACGTGACGTGCACGCGTCATGTCAAGGGCGGCTACGAGGACGTCGCCATCAAGGGACAGCTGCTCAAGGTGTCCGGATGCGACATCGTCCTCGGCGTCGAGGAGGTGCGGGCCCAACCGGGAAAGGACACGGGGAGGAACCGCGTGTGCGGCGTCTCCTTCATCCTCGACAGACCCACGGAGGAAGGGGGAGTCGAACGGATCGGGTACCATGGGCGCGGGGTCCTGCAGGACGAATTCGGCACGGGGGAGTCGGGGCTGCACACCGTCTCCATCCACATGTCCACGCAGATGGCGACGCGAAAGCTCCGCAAGGACGATCGGCTGACCTGGGACGCGCAGTGGACCAAGCTCTTCTGCCTCTGCCTGGTGGACGAGCACCCCGTGCACACGGAGGACATCCACAGGATCGTGTCCACCCAGTACCATAAAGAAATTCCCATCATTCTCCGGGACATCTCGGCCGGGGGCGCCAGCGTCACGATCGACAGGCTTCTGGACCACGCCGACCTGAGTTCCAACGACCTTCGGCTCTTCTTCCTGGTGCCCGCCGACATCCACTGCGACAAGCCGTACGCGCTGCTGGGGAAGAAGGTCGGCACCCTCCGGGGGGCCCAGCCCGAAGAAAGCATCCTGCGCCTGCGATTCCTCTCGGAAATCGACTGGGAGAAAAGCGGCCACGCCCTTGTCTGGACGGACATCAAGCGGACCGGTTCCGTCCGCATGCGGAGTCTGGTGGAACGTCTCATGCTGGAGAGCGCCCCATACGTCGAGACGGAGACGGAGACGGAAACGACGGAGACGGGCCCGCCACCTGAGGACCAACCCAAGCAGGGGTGAGACAGGGATATCCCCACAAGCGCTCCCTGGGGCGGCAATCCTTCGCGCCGCCACGTGCGCGGGCTTTCGCCTGACGCCGCCCACCCGATGCCGGCGTGTCTCATGGGGTCGCGACGATCCCCAAGACCGGGACACGCGGTGCACACGAATGCACACGCCTCCGGGAAGTCCAAGCAGGGCCCAAGACAGGTACCGCGGCGGCAGGCCGGCGGACACGGCCGTCCGGAAGGGATTCCTGACACGTCCGACGGTCACCCTGTCGAACCGGTTCGCGTTTCACCCGGACACGTTCACCTGCCCGGCCGGCCATCCGGTGGACCGGTCACGGGCCAGGGCGACCGGTTCCCGTCCCGGCCCTTCCCCTCCCCGCCTTTCCCGGGTCGTCCCCGTCGGCCCCAGATGCCGTCTCGGAGGCCACCACGGCCGATTCCGGGAGAACCGGACGTAATGCTTTCCCCAAACCGACCGAAAAGACCAAGAAAGCCGCCCGGCAGGCCGCGCACGTCCCATCCTGCACGGATTGCGCCCCTCTCGGGCGGAAGACCAGTGCGCCACGTCAGGATGGCGCAAATTCCTTGCCAACGGTCGAATTTTAGGATATGTTGTCCGATTCGACCTTGGTTTGGCGTGGCCCAGGAATTTCGCCCAAAAGGGGCATCGTCCTGTCGCGCCCTTCTTGCACGCAGCACCCAGGCCCAGTCCATGAACGAAAAAACCGTCGACGACGCCCAGGAACCCACTTTCAAGCCCGATTTCGGCAAGGGCCTCGTGCCGGCCATCGCCCAGGACGCCGAAACAGGCGAAGTGCTGATGGTCGCATACATGAACGAGGACGCATGGGAGGCGACCCGGCGCACCGGCGAGGCCCACTACTGGAGCCGCAGCCGGGCCAGGATCTGGCACAAGGGGGAGCAGTCGGGCAACGTCCAGAAGGTTCTCGCCATGCGCCTCGACTGCGACGACGACACCATCCTCCTGCTGGTGCGACAGACCGGCGGCGCCGCATGCCACACCGGCAGGCGGTCCTGCTTCTTCAGGGAACTGCGCGACGGCAAGGTCGCCATCTGCTCCCCCCAGGTGTTCGATCCGCAAGAGGTCTACGGCAGAAGCTGATTCGGGCAAGAAAACGGCCCAAAGGGACGGCATCCCGGAAAGATCCCGTCCCCGCACCGCAACGTCGGCAGAGGTTTGGCAATGAGCGCCGTCCCCACCATAAAGCTCGGCGTCCCCAAGGGATCCCTGGAAGAGGCCACCATCAGCCTTTTCGACAGGGCGGGCTGGAAGATACGCAAGCATACCCGCAACTACTTCCCCGACGTCAACGACCCGGAGATCTCCGCATCCCTCTGCCGCGCCCAGGAAATGGGCGACTTCGTCGTCAGGGGCACCCTGGACGTCGGCATTACGGGCCTCGACTGGCTCTCCGAACAGGGACACGAGGACAAGGTGGTGCGGGTCGCGGATCTCGTCTACTCCAAGACCTCCAACCGGCCATGCCGATGGGTGCTGGCCGTGGCCGGGGGATCCCCCTACCACAAGCCCAAGGATCTCGCGGGCAAACGCATCGCCACAGAACTCAGGGACAAGACCCGAAGGTATTTCGAGGAGAAGGGCGTGGAGGTCGAGGTCTTCTACTCCTGGGGCGCCACCGAGGCGAAGGTGGTGGAAGGCCTCGCCGACGGCATCGTCGAGGTGACGGAGACCGGCTCCACCATCCGGGCCCACGGATTGCGCATCATCGACGAGGTCATGGTGTCCTTCCCGGTCCTGATCGCCAACAGGGACTCCTGGGAGGTCCCCCGCAAGCGCGCCAAGATCGAGCAGCTGAAGATGCTGCTCGAAGGGGCGCTCAAGGCGGAGACCCTGGTGGCCATCAAGATGAACGCCCCACGCACCGAACTGGACTCCATACTCGCGATGGTGCCGGCCCTGAACTCGCCGACCGTCAGCCCCCTGCGCGACCCCGCATGGTTCTCCGTGGAGACCGTGGTGTCCAGGGACCTGGTGCGGGACCTGATCCCGAGCCTGCGTCAGGTCGGCGCCCAGGGCATCATCGAGTACGGGCTCAACAAGGTCGTCTAGGAACCGCCGTGGACAGCGAAGCGAACCTCGCCTATCTGGAGTCCCTGCCCGAACTGCGCCCAGGGGAGACCTTCGTCTTCGACTGCAATCCCGGCGTCCCCTGCTTCAACCGGTGCTGCGCGGAACTCACGCTGCCCCTCTCCCCCTACGACGTCCTGCGCCTGCGACGGCAACTCCAGATGCCCTCGGAGGAGTTCGTCGCCACCTTCGTCCGCCTGCACTACCACGAGGACACGGGCTTCCCCATGCCCATGCTCCGCATGCTGCAGGGGCCCGGAGAACCCTGCCCCTTCGTCTCCCAGGCGGGCTGCACGGTCTACGAGGATCGACCCGGGGCCTGCAGGTACTATCCGCTGGGCAGAGGGGCGTCCATGGGCAGAGATGGCGTCGTGGAGCGCTTCTACCTCGTCAGGGAAGACCACTGCCGAGGCTTCGACGTCGGCACGGCCAGGACCCCCGCCGAGTGGTATGCCGACCAGGATCTCGCCGGCTACAACCGGTCCAACGACCGCTACATGCGGCTGATGTCCCTCGTCCGCGCCACGGGCAGGCCCCTGGAACTCAAGCTCGTCAACATGGCGATGCTCTGCCTGTTCCAGTTGGACAGGTTCCGGGAACTCATCGGGAACATGAAGCTCTTCGATCGCGTCGAGGCCGAGGATCGCAGGGAACTGGTCATGGGCGACTCCCTCGCCGCCGACGAGGCGGCGCTGGACTTCGGCATGGACTGGCTGGAACTCGTCGTCTTCGGCACATGCCCGACCCTCGAACGCAAACCGTCGCCCCGCCAGGAGTCTCCCTCGTGAACCCGGTGAGCCGCGCCTTCGGCCGCATGTCCTCCGGACTGCGAGACCTGTGCGCCGCCGCATGGGCCAGTCCGCGGATGGAGCCCCTCGCCAGGCGATACAGGGAGGATCCGGGGGAATTCTTCCACGAGGGGCTGTTCTGGGCCTTCTGGCTGTCCCTCGCCTCCTTCCCCATCGGCTACGGCATGCGGGAAGTCATGCCCGTGGTGTGCCTCCTCTTCCAGATCGGGTACTACAAGCACGCATGGCACAGGAGCGTCCTCTCCAGATTCACGGCATGGCCCCTCTTCTTCTGCCTCTGGGGCATGATCCTCATCGGCATCGTCTTCTCCAACGATCCCTACCGATCCCTGCTCCACGCAGGCACAGGCATCAACAAGGCGTACATCCTCCCCTTCATCGCCATGGAGTGCGTCAGGGATCTCAAGGACCTGCGGCGGCTCGTGATGGCCTGCGTCGTGGCCTGCTTCTGGGAAGGACTCGACGGCGTCTGGCAGACGGTGACGGGGAAGGATTTCATCATGGGATACTCCCCGCGGGCGACGCGGCTCACCGGCAGCATCGGCGACTACTCCGTGGGCAACTACATAGCCATGGCCATGATCCCGGCGTTCGGGCTGTGGTTCGTGCTGCGCAGACGACTTTCCTGGGGGCTCACGCTGTTCTGCTGGATCACTGCTCTTTGGCCCGCATTCTTCCTGCTCATCGGCGCCCGGGCCCGCAGCGGCGTGCTGGCCGTCGCCGTCGCCCTGGGCATCTGGGCGACCCTGCTGCAGTGGAAGCGTCTGCCCAAGGCCATCGTGCTGCTGCCCCTGGTCACGGTGATCTTTCTCGGACTGTTCTACCTCGCGAAGCCCGAGGCGCTGGCACCCGCCACCGTGGCCGACGACAGCCGGTGGAACCTGTGGGACATCGGCTGGAAGGTCTTCAGCGAGCACCCATGGTTCGGATCCGGCGCCGGACAGTACAACCCGACCTTCCGGGCGATGGGACTGATCCCCACCAAGGACGACATCACCATCAGCCACCCCCACAACCTCTACCTGGACATGCTCTACGCCCATGGCATCGTGGGGTTCACCCTGGGGATGACGTTCCTCCTGGGGATGATCATGTGGGGATGGCGCCGCATCGCGCCGCACATCGCCATCGAGGGAGGGGATCCCAACGCCAGGGAGTACTGGCTGCTGGCCACCTGCTTCTGGATCGCCTTCGTCTGCTGGCTGGTCAACGGCATCTTCGGCCACGACTTCTACAGGATCTGGTGGCTCGCCCTCAGCATGTCCCATCTGGGGGTCATGATCGGGGCGGTGGTCAACGGAAGCCGTCCCGGCATGCGGTTCGACGCCGAAGGCCGCCTCGCCGTCCCCGTCGGCTGACGGCGCATCCCGCAACCCGCAAAGATCCGGGCGACGTCCTGAGGAAGCCCCATCAGAGGCTCATGAGAGCGGTGCCCTTCGCCCGATGTCCGCGGCAGGAAGGGGCGGGATGCGTCTTTTTCGGGAACGGGGCGCTTTGGATCGACGGGAGGATGGGCGGGAAACCTTGCACAGAGGCAAGGCGCGTTGTCCGGGACGGCCGAACCCCCATCGTAGGCCCTTTCGGGCTTTCCGGCAGTCGACGCCGCAGGCTTGGGTTTCAACCCCAGGGTCTTCGTGCCCGGTCGGGACACATCTTTCCGCAGTTCGCTCCAGACCTGCCATCCGCCACGACAGCGTCCCCCGGCGGGATGTCAAAGCCCGGGACCGCCACAAGGGCGCCCGTACAGGACAAGAGGACGCCGGATACAGCGTCCCAAGGAGTTCCCACCCCATGAAGATCATCGCACCATCCTCGGAAATCCTCGCCATGGACGACGGGGAGGAACTGCTGCGCCGCATCGAGGTCGCCGGCCGCGTCTGCTACAAGTCCGAAGACAGGATCACCCGCGACTCGGCCGCACCCTTCGTCGCCAGAATCCTCGCCTCCGGCCACCACAGCGTCATCGAGCACGTGAGCGCGACCGTGCGCATCATCTGCGACCGGGGCGTGACCCACGAACTCGTGCGGCACCGCCTCGCCTCCTTCAGCCAGGAGAGCACCCGCTACGCCAACTACTCCAAGGGGAAGTTCGGCGGCGAGATCACCGTGATCCGTCCCTGCTTCTGGCCCGAGGACTCCGAGGCCTTCGCCCTGTGGCGCGAGGCCATGGAGGCCGCGGAACACGCCTATCTGGCGCTCCTGAAGACGAACGCGACGGCGCAGCAGGCTCGCTCAGTGCTTCCCAACAGCCTGAAGACCGAAATCGTGGTGACCTGCAACATCAGGGAGTGGCGGCACATCCTCGCCCTCCGGTGCGACGGCGCCGCACACCCCCAGATGCGGGAGATCGCCCTGCCCCTGCTGGGGAAGATGCACGCAAGGGTCCCGGAACTCTTCGCGGATCTGTACGGCCTCCATGAAGAGGCCCTGCGCCGGGAGGCGTGGAAGGGCTGATCCGGCATGCCGGAAGGACGGGGAAGAACGCTCAGGGGGCGGGAACCGCGCCGGACGGTCCCCGGGCCGAGTCGGGCCCGGACGTTCCGGATGTGCCCCCGGGACCGGAACTCCCGTCAACGGGGGCCGGGGGCCTCCCGGAGGCGTCGCCGGACTTCGCGCCATCCTCGCCGGCCTGCGGAACGGCATCGCCGGGCCTGCGGAACACGACGAAGTACTCCCCCGTCTCGACCGCCGTCCAGTTCTCCTGCACCTTCAGCGGCACGGAATACCTTCTCGACGCGTAGCCGTCCGGTTCCTCCACCCCCATCTGGTCCCGCTCGTAGAAGACCGTGACGTCCCTTTCCACGAGAGCCCCATAGACCTTCTCCACCTGCCCGTCGATCCACCAGTCCATGACCCACTCCGAAGGGAAGACGGGCCTGTCGCCGTTGAGACAGTAGGCCAGGGGCATGGCCGGAAAGGTCTTGTAGACGGGCCCGTAGCGCCGCCTGAGATCCTTCAGTTCCTTGAGCTTGCCGTACATCACGGCATCGACCTTGACGCCCGCCGCCTTGGGGTAGACGTCCCCGGCATCGTGGACGAGGTCGACCCGGGTCAACGGCCGTACGGGGAACACGTAGGGGTACTCGAATCCGACCCGGAACATGGCCAGGCCGCAGACAAGGGCCACCACCGCGATCCATCTTGCCGGAACGGAAGGACACAGACGCCTATGCAGGACCAAGGCGACGAAAAGCAGCGGCCAGGCGCAAAGCGCCGGTATCTTGTAGCCGCCGCTGACCGCCACGGACCAGGAGAGAAGCAAGGCCGCCCCGAGAGCGACGGCGCCCTTCATGGGCGCGGCGTCCCTGCGCACCCCCTCGAGCATGAGGGGGAAGAGGACGCAGCACCCGCCCGCCACCACGAAAAGCGTGGGCCAGGACAAGCCGTAGCCGATCCACGTCTTCTGCGTCAGGGCCATGTGGCAGTAGTCGCCAGCAAGAAGCAGGAAGTACAGGGGGATCGGCGAAAACGCCCAAGGCAGGAGGACGCGGTCGGGGAACCGTCTCCGCAGCAGCCAGGGGATCATCGCCCCCAGAGGGAGCAGGAAGTTCTGGTTCAGGTAGATGAGGATGCCGCTGTCCAGCGCCTCCTCCCAGCGAAGCTGCCCCGTCGTCTGGGAACGGAAGGCGTCCCAGGCTCCGGTCCACTTGAGCGTCCCCACGTGCAGGGCGAGGAGGGCCAAGGTTCCCGCAAGGCTCTGGACCGCCTTCCACCTGCCATGGAAGGTTCCGGCGACGATCAGGACTCCGACGGGGACGAAGAGGAAGGACTGCTTCGTGAGCATGCACACGCCCGCCAGAACGCCGGCAGGCAAGGCGAACCCGTGGATGGCGGCCGCCAAGGCCGCCGTCCCGAAGAACACGCCGTCCACCGTGTGCCAGGGCATGGCGGGGAAGACGTGGACGCCCCAGACGAACCCCAGCGTGGCGAGGCAGGGGAGATTCACCCCCATCCCCCGCAGATCGAAGGCCTTCCGAAGGAAGAGCGCCCCCATCCAGGCCGATGCCAGCATCTCCGCATAGGCCCCAAGCTTGCCCGCCAGCACCATCACGCCGTCCGGCGTCAGCCACTGCCAGAAGGCCTGCCAGTATAGGGTCGCGGGAGGGGTCAGATAGTAGAAGTCCCTGTAGGGGACCTCTCCGCATATCACCCGCCAGGCATAGCCGTAGAAGAAGCCGAAGTCCGTCTCGTCCATGCCGTAGGGGACATAGAGAACGGCGTAGGCGACGGGCACGAGGACGGCGAGGATGCGCCATGCCCTTGTCCAGGCGATCCCGCCGCCGGGATCGACGTCGGGAGGCATGGGCGTGCCTTCGTCGGGAAACAGGGATCGTCCCATGACTGGCGATCGCGGTCGTATCTACGGGGCCCGAGACCTACGCCTTCAGCCGACGGCCAGGCGCAGAAAGCCCTTCTTGCCGAGTTTCAGGACATGGACGCCCGAAGGCAGGGGCTGCATCTCGTCCATCCACTTCTGCCCGTCCACCGTCAAGGCCCCGGAGCGTATGTTCCGCCGCGCCTCGCCCCGACTCGGGCTGAGTCCGGCATCCACCAGCACCGCCGGAAGGAAGTGGTCCACGGGACAGGCGGCCTCGGGGATATCGTCGGGCACCCCCCCCGCCACGAAGACGGCGTTGAAAGCCCGACGGGCCTCTCTGGCAGCGTCCTCGCCATGGTACCGCGCGACGAGTTCCTGGGCCAGCTCCTCCTTGGCCGCCTTGGGATGGAGCCTTTCCTCCTCGACGTCAAGCCGGCGCCGGTCGACGTCACCCTGGGGGAGAGCCGACAGCAGTTCGTAATAGCTCCACATGAGCTCGTCCGAGAGGCTCATGACCTTGCCGAAGATGTCCTTGGCCGGTTCGTCCACGCCAATGTAGTTGCCGAGAGACTTGGACATCTTGTTCACGCCGTCCAGCCCCACCAGCAGCGGCAGGGTGAGCACGCACTGGGGCTCCTGCCCGTAGTGCTCCTGCATGTTCCTGCCGACGAGAAGGTTGAACTTCTGGTCGGTCCCGCCAAGTTCGACGTCGGCCCGCAGCGCCACGGAGTCGTATCCCTGGCAGAGGGGGTAGAGGAACTCGTGGATGGAGATGGGCTGCTGGCTCCTGTAGCGCTTCTCGAAGTCGTCCCGCTCCAGCATCCGGGCGACGGTGTGGGTGGCGGCCATCTTGACGAACTCGTCCGCCCCCAGCTTGCCGAACCACTCCGAATTGAAGAGCAGTTCGGTCCTCTCCGGGTCCAGCACCTTGAAGACCTGCCTGGCATAGGTCTCGGCGTTCTCCCGGATCTGCTCCTCGGAGAGGGGGACCCGCGTCTTCGAGCGGCCCGAGGGATCGCCGATGCGCCCGGTGAAGTCGCCGATGAGGAAGATCACCACGTGTCCGAGGTCTTGGAACTGGCGCATCTTCCGCATGACCACCGTGTGCCCCAGATGCAGGTCCGGGGCCGTGGGGTCGAAGCCGACCTTCACCCGCAGGGGGGTGCCCCTGGCAAGCTTCCTTCTCAGTTCGTCCTCGCTGAGGAGTTCCACGACGCCGCGTTTTATGATCGCAAGCTGCTGCTCTATGTCCATGGGCGTGGGCGGACCTTCGGGCGGTCCAGGTGAAGATGTTGAGGGGGATCCGGATCCCGGGAGCGTCACGACGACGGTCCGGCAGGAGTGTCCGCAGCGGCCCCCGGAAAGGGTTTCCACGATCGGCCCTTGGTCCAGTACGCGGAACGTCCGGGTTGGCCGCGATGCCAAGGGACCGGTTTTTGCCGCCTCGGAAACGATGCGCCAAGGCTATCGCCGCGTCGATGTCACGAATCGGGCACGGCGGCAGAAAACGCCGGGCATGTGCAACGACAAAAAAGCCTCACGTGAGGCTTTTCAGGGGATGAACCTGGAGGAACGTCCGCATGGGGCCCAGCGCTTCGCCGGCGGGAACCTATCCGACCGGGAGGGCATTGGCAAGCTTCCCGGCGCATCCACGGGCCCACCCCCTCCGGGGCGCCGCCTTCATCCGAAGACGGGCGTCCCCGCGAGGGCGTTTGCGTCAGCATCCCGACGCAAGAGGCAGATCCTTCCGCAGTCGCGGGAGCGCAACCACGCAAGGGATCATGGACGGCCGCGCCGTGGAATCACGGGCGGACGCCCAAGGGGATCACAAGCCCAGCAGCGCGTAGACCCTGCTGGCATCGAGGGTGTGGGCCCCAAGGGCCATCGCGGGGGATTCGGCGATCAGGCTCTGGGAGACGGCCAACGCCTGCTCGGCCTCCTCGTCGGTGAGCAGGCTCTGCTCGGTCTGCGTCGCGATGTTCTGGAGACGCTGTGCGGAGTATGTCGTGGTCTCCTGGGGCCGCTTCCCGGACAATGTCACGGTGTCCTTGGGCAGCAGGCTCTGCCGGGCGATCCTCTCTTCTTCGGTCTCCTCCGCCGTGCAGCCGCTCGTGGCGTCGGTCGACAGGGGGAAAAGGATGCTGTCGTAGTTGTTCAGGCCGTAGATTTCCATGGGGTGCTCCTGCGTGTGTCTGGACGTTCTTGCCCGCGAGGCGGGTATGCCATCCCACATGCAAGAAGAATGCCTGGATGCGCGCCCTCCCCCCGATCCGGTCGTGTCCCGAATCTTCCCCGGAACCGTCCGCCACGTCTGCAGTGCGGCAAAGTCTCCAAGAAACTCTCCACGGCGTTCCTTGACGGGCCTTGGGACCAGCCCCATGCCGAACCGTTTCAGATTGGCGACGGCCTCAAACTTCCGGACGACCGCCTCGGGGCAGGCCCATAGGCCACATCCTGCGTGGCGGGCGCTTGGCCGAGCCATTCCGGCACGGAAATTGCCCCGCAGCACGCTTCCTGTATCAGACTTTAGCGGAGGCCATCTTTTTGTCTGCCCCGCTTCCCGGGCCGCCTTCAGATCTGCAGCGCGGCGAAGTCCGCGATCCGCGCAAATCGCGACTCCAGAGCCTTCAGCAGTCCCAGACGGTTCATCCGCAACCCCTCGTCATCGCACATGACCATCACGCCGTCGAAGAAGGCGTCGACCTGGGGACGGATCTCGTGGAGCAGGGACAGGGCCGCCCCGTGATCCCTCTTTTTCCACAGATCGTCCAGCCTCGGCAGCAGGGACTTGAAGGCCGCCGCAAGCTCCCGCTCCGGCGCCTCCTGAAGCGCCCCGTCCTGCCAGACGTCAGACACCGCGGCCGTCTGCTTGTGCAGGATGTTGGCGACACGCTTGAAGGTCAGCACCGCGCCGGCGTACTCGGGATCGTGGCTGAAGGCCTCCAGCGCCTCCAGACGGGCGAGGCAGTCCGGAAGGACCGTGACGTCCGGACCCAGGGCCGCATCCACCAGCAGCGTGTTGTACCTGCCCTGGAAGTGGTTGCGCAGCCGTCCCTTGAGGAACTCCATGAGATCCCCCAGGACGACGTCCCGGGAGTGCTCCATGTGCTTGTGGTCGTGGAGGTCGAGACTCAGGGCGAAGAGCTGGTCCATCTCGACGTCGAACCCGAAATGCAGCGCGATGCGGATGATGCCGAGGGCGCAGCGGCGCAGCCCGTTGGGATCCGCGGCCCCCGTGGGCACCATGTTCAGGGCGAAGCAGCCCGTGAGGGTGTCCGCCTTGTCGGCGATGGACAGCAGCGCACCGACGATGGACGCGGGGAGCGGGGTGTCCGGCCCCGCCGGCAGATACTGCTCCCGCAGCGCCTCGGCCACCTCCGGAGGCTCTCCCATCCGGGCCGCGTAGATGCCTCCCATCACGCCCTGCAGGGAGTCGAACTCCCCCACGAGGCCCGTGACCAGATCGGCCTTGGAGATGCGGCCGGCCCGGGCCGCGACCTCCTGCATCCCGGGGGCGCACTGGTCGGCAAGGAAGCGGCACAGCCTCTCGAGACGCCGGGTCTTGTCCCCGACGCTGCCGAGCTTGCGCAGGAAGATCACGCCGTCCAGCTTCTTGAGCCAAAGATCGAAATTCTCCGCGAGGTCTGTCTTCCAGAAGAACCGGGCGTCCTCGAGACGCGCCCGAAGCACCCGCTCCCAGCCTTTCCGGACGATGTCGTCGTCCTTCGGGGTCATGTTGAGCACCGTGAGAAAATGCGGCATGAGACGCCCGTCGGGCCCCTCCACGCCGAAGCTCTTCTGGTGGGTCTCCATGCTGGTCAGCAGCACCTCCCTGGGCACCTCGAGATATTTCCCGTCGAAGCTCCCCAGCATGGCCACGGGATGCTCCACGAGCCCCTGCACCTCGTCCAGCAGACTGTCCTTCCAGAGCACGCCGCCGTTCACGGCCTCAGCCTGCCTGTCCCCCTGTTCGACGATGATGGCCCTGCGCGCCGCGGCCTTCGGGACGACCATGGCAACGTCCTTCATGACACGCTGCCAGTCGGCGGCATCGGCCACGACATGGGGTCCAGGGCCGTGGATCCGGTGGCCGTATGTCGTCCTCCCGGATGCGACGTCCCCCAGGGTGAAGGGGATCACCTGGTCGCCGAAGAGGGCGAGAATCCACCGTATGGGGCGGGAATAGGAGAACTGGCCGTCCCCCCAGCGCATGCGCTTCGGGAAGGGCAGCCCCGCCACGATCTCCGGGCATGTCCGCGCGAGGACCTGCAATGTCGGCTCGCTTCCTGTCCTCTTCGTGGCGGAGACGTATTCCCCCTTGTCCGTCGACACGATCCTGACGTCCTCGAGGCGCACGCCGTTGGTGCGCAGGAACCCCTCCATCGCCTTGGTCGGCGCGCCGTCGGCGTAGGCGATCCTCACGGGCGGCCCCATGACGGTCTCCTCCCGCTCCAGCTGCACCGGCTCCATCTTCTTCGCCCAGACCACCGCGCGACGGGGCGTGCTCATCGCCTCCAGGCCCTCGAATTCCACGCCGCCCTCCGTCAGGGCCACGGCGAACCTCAGCGCCAATTCGGAATCCTCCATGCGGAGGACGCCCGCAGGCAACTCTTCTGTGCCTATCTCGAGAACGAACCGTGCCACGACGCTACTCCTCGGAACCGGTCTGACCGGCCGCGCAAAGGGGATGTCCCATGGCCTCCCGCTGGGCCGCGTATTCCCGGGCGACCCCGGCGGCGAGATTCCTTACCCTGCCGATGTAGCCCGTGCGCTCCGCGATGGATATGGCGCCCCGGGCGTCCAGCAGATTGAAGGTGTGGGAGCATTTCAGGCAATAGTCGTAGGCGGCCCAGGGCAGCCCCTCCTCCAGCATCCGCTTGCACTGGCCCTCGAAGTCGGCGAAGTGCCGCAGGAGCATCTGCGGGTCGCTCTCCTCGAAGTTGTGTCTGGACTGCTCCACCTCGTTCTGGTGGTAGATCTGCCCGTAGGTCACGTCCCTGTTCCAGGCGAGATCGTAGACCGACTCCACCCCCTGCAGGTACATGGCGAGCCGCTCGAGGCCGTAGGTCAGTTCCACGCTCACGGGGTGGAGGTCGATGCCCCCCACCTGCTGGAAATACGTGAACTGGCTGATCTCCATGCCGTTGAGCCAGACCTCCCAGCCGAGCCCCCATGCGCCGAGGGTGGGGGATTCCCAGTCGTCCTCGACGAAGCGGATGTCGTGGTAGGCCATGTCGATGCCGAGGGCGGCGAGGCTCTCCAGATACACGTCCTGCACGTCGTCCGGGGAGGGTTTGAGCACCACCTGGAACTGGAAGTAGCGCTGCAGGCGGTTGGGGTTCTCGCCGTACCTGCCGTCGGTGGGACGCCGGGAAGGCTCCACGTAGGCCACCCTCCACGGCTCGGGCCCGATGACCCTCAGGAAGGTGCTGGGATTGAAGGTCCCGGCGCCACACTCGACGCCCGAGGGCTGTTCGAGCACGCACCCCCGGTCCATCCAGAAGTCCTGCAGCGTGCGTATCACGTCCTGGAAAAGCATAGGGTCCTTCCCGTTCCTGGTTTTTCCCGCCGTCATGGCGTTTTCGCGCTCCGGAAATCCCGATCCGCCCCATTGCGGAAGGTCCGATTCACGTGGACTGGAAGCGCCCGTTCCTCCAGTCCAGCCCGAGATGGTACTGGACGAAGCCGTCGATGGCCTGGGCGCAGCATCTTCGATCCTCCCGCAGAGGCTCGTCCTCCGGCCACTGGGTGGGGAAGGATCGCTGGACGCGGCGCAGCAGGGCCAGCGCCTCCTCCGAAAGCGGCACCACATACCTGACCGAAGGGGCGGGGCAGCGGGTGCAGCGCACGGAACCCTCGTTCACGAGGAACAGCGCGCGCCCCAAGGTGTCGCCGCTGCACCGCTCGCAGACGTCGAGGCGCGGCGCCACGCCCAGGGCGCCCGCTAGACGCAGCCGGAAATATCTCGTGAACAGCGAGGGCAGTTCGGCATCCCGTTCGAGGGTCGTCCGCAGCGTCTCCACAAGGGCGAAAGCATCGGCGGCCCCTTCCGCAGGGACGCCCATGGCCTCGACGAAACTCAGGCAGTTGGCGGCGACGGCCATGCGCCGCCAGTTCCGGCGCAGTTCCTGGCATCCCTCGACAAGCGTCGCCTCGGTCAGATTGAGAAAGGCTCCCCGTCCGGAGGCGCGGACATGGCAGAGAAGCGTGTTGAGCCTGTCGAGACAGCCGCAGAAGCGCCTGCGGCTGCGGGTGGCGCCGAAGGCGAACACGGTGACGAGACCCCGTTCGCGGCACAGGATGCGCAGCCACATGTCCGCCTCGCGGAACACGCCCGTCCTGAGGACGATGGCGTTGTCGACCCACTCCCCCTTGATCACTGCCCGCCCGAAGGGGAGGGGGAAGGCGCGGATTCGGGCGGGGGAGGGAAGACCAGCGTGCGGACCTTTCCCAATGGGCCCTGCGTCGGGAGTTCCTCGCCGTTGTACCTGATGCGCACCCCTCCCGCGTTGCCCAGCCTGATCTCGAGTCTCGTGGTGAACTCCAGGGCGAAGGTGTTGCCCTTCTGCAGGGACAGCTGCCGCGGCGGCGCGTCGTCGGCCTTGGAGCGGATCCAGCAGTCCTCCGTGGCCCTGATGATGATCTTGTTCGTCCCCGGGGTCCGGGCCGGCTCGGCTTCCCGGGCGCGGGAGGCGGATTCGGGGGGCGGGGCCGCCGTGACCCACTGGGATTCGGACGGGGACGGGCGCTGATCCGGTGCCTGGGACTGCGAAGGCGTCTCGGTCGTCGACGAGGATCCG
Organism: Desulfovibrio sp.; assembly: GCA_031272715.1. Taxonomy (GTDB): domain Bacteria; phylum Desulfobacterota; class Desulfovibrionia; order Desulfovibrionales; family Desulfovibrionaceae; genus Desulfovibrio. The sequence continues at coordinate 14,966 of JAISTH010000044.1, read as the reverse complement.
GAAGGGGACGTGGACGAGGAGGACGATGCCGGGGACTGCGCGGCCTTGATGGGCTTTTTCGCCTTCTCGGGGGCGGCGGGGGGCGGAGCCTTGGGAGGGACGCTTTCCTTGACGGACTCGGTGGCGGGGGGCGAGGGCTGCATGAGTCCCTTGGGCTTCAGCTGCTCCAGCAACCCCTTTTGCCAGAGGAAGAAACCGCCACCGCCGAGGATGACGAGAACGAGGAGAACCAGGAGGACCTTCCAGAGTCGGGCCCCTCCCTGGTCCACGGGGGGCAGGACCTGGTCGCCCATGAAGGTCGGCATGCCGGACAGGCAGGCGACGGCGCTGTCGATCTCCTCGGAGGACAGCTCCAGATACTTGCAGTAGGAACGGAGGAACCCCTTCGTGTACGCCACGTGGGGAAGGCTCTCCCTGTCGCCTTCCTCCAGCGCTCGCAGCAGGCGCACGCTGATCCTCAGCGTCTCCTCGGCGTCCTTGAGGTCCAGGCCCCGCTTCTCGCGCGCGGCGCGCAGCAGGAGTCCCATTTCCTCCATAGTCATGGCAGTGTCCGTGCTATGCACATGTCGCACCGCAGGAGAGTCGGGAAGGCGCCATCCCCCGCCGGAACGGCGCCGTCCTGCCGCAAGACACGGTGCAAGTCCCTATATGCGCACGTCGATGACGGCGTTGTTGCGAAGTCGCGTGGTGTACTCCTCGAAGCGCTCCTTGGCCTTCGGCTGGCGAAGGATGGCATCGATCCGGGGCGTGGCCTCCTCGAGGGTGAGGGGCCTGTATTCGTTGTCGCCGGTCGGGTTGTAGAGGCGCACCTGGGCCTTCCTGCCCTGCAGGTCGAAGACCTCGGTGACGTCCCCGGGCTTCATGCTGTTGAGGCGGGCCTCCCATTCCGGGTTGAGCTGCTCCCAGTTGACCGGTCCCATGTCCCCGCCCCGTTCCTTGGCCGGAGACGGGACGATGGAGTATTTCTGCGATGCCTCGGCGAAGCTCATGGCCCCGGACTTGATGCGGTTCGCGATGTCCCAGGCGTTGACGCCCGGCCGATAGACGATCAGGGCCATGTGCAGGCCCTGCTTGTTGTACATCTGGTCCTTGTGGGCCTCGTAGTAGTTCTTGATCTCCTGGGGCGTGACCACCACGCGCCGCGCGACCTCCACGCCCATGATCTTCTGGCGGATGAGATCCTTGGTGATGTTGTTGCGCAGATCCGTCAGCCCTCCCCGGGTTCTGGCCATCTGCGCGTCGAACTGTTCCCTCGTCATGTTGTGGGCCTTGATGCGGGCCGCGATCTCCTTGTCGACGTCGGCCGGGGAAATCTCGATCTTGAGGCGCTTGGCCTCCTGGGCGAAGAGGATGTCGATGATCATCATGTCCAGGGTTCTGCGGAGCACCGAATCCAACGCCGCCTTCTGGGCCGGGTCGTCGGGGTTGATGCGGGCCTGCGCCAGCGCGGGGGTGGCGGCCTTCTGCAGATCGAACATGGTGATGGCCTGACCGTTCACGACGGCGGCCACCTTGTTCAGCTGGGCCGCCTGAGCGACGCTTCCGGCGAGGAGCAGGAAGGCCGCGATCAGCAACAACGTATTCCGCACGAGGATTCTCCCTGGGCGATAGGTGCGCCTGCAAAGTCCTGTCATGGCGATGTCGCGGGATGCCTTGCGCCATGACTCAGGGCGGGGCGCCCTCCATGGGGGCGGCGCTCCCTGCGGGTAGAGTAGTCCAAGTCGGCCGAAAAGGCAACGGTCGCATCCGGCCGTGGATGGGGTCGAAACAGGCTTGCGCGCCTTCGGGAAGGATGGGGAGGTTTCTACGGGGTCGTCGCGGGGACGCCCGACGATCCGATTCCGACGGGGAGCATGGAACCGTGCCGATGCGAGGGGCTCCGACCCTCCGGGTCCGTCCCCATGGGCCGGGGCGCCGGACGCTCCGGCCCATGGCCCGATGTTCACATCACGGCGTCCGGGCCCCGTTCGTCGGCGCCGGGGCCGCGTCAGGAGCCCGCATCCGCCTGCCGCCGATTTCCTTCTGCGGTTCCTGCTCGCCACCTGGTGCCGTCTGGGCGCCATTTCCCTTCTGGGGCGCCGGGGCGGCGGCCGGCGCAGTCTGGGCGCCGTTCCCCTTCTGCGATGCCGGGGCGGCTCCCGGTGGGACTTGGGCACCATTCCCCTTTTTCTGGGTCGCCGGTTCAGCGCCCGGAGCAGGCTGCACGCCGTCGCCCTTCTGTGGCGCCGGCTCGGCGCCGGGCACGGCCTGGGCGTCATTTTTCTTCTGTGAGGCCGATTCGGCACCCGACGCAGTCTGGCCGCCATTTACCGCCTGTGGAGCCGGTTCGGCGCCGGGCGTGGTCTGACCGGCATCGTCATTCTGAGGCGCCAATTTCTGTGCAATCGGACTCTGTTTGCCGGACGACGCATTCTTTTCGGTCTCTACAGGAGTTTTCATCATCAACAATGGAGAAATCTTCACTTTTGATTTTTCAAGTTTCTTGCCAAGCCATTCATCAAATGCAGCTTCTTTTTTCTGTTCTATAATAATGGATTCTATGATCGGATATGCCTTCACTATCGACATGCGGCCACTAGGAGCCATGGACTTTATGCAAATTGTCTGCCACATTCTATCAGACTTTTTGATCGAGCCACATTTGCCTTGAGCAATCGTACTGAGTTCCTTCTCCCAACCTCGTGGCAAATCAGCCTTTGTAGACTCGAAACATGCCGCAATGACAGATTCGTCTTTTCCGTTTACATCATCCGGAAAACTATTTATGTAGTCTTGAACATCAGATTTCTTATATCCATTTGTGAGGCATACATTATATATTTCTGGCATGTTGAATTGTTCAGCATTCGTCTCATAATACGAACGAACCATTGGCAATGTAACTCGTATACGCGGAATGATGACACGTTTCTCGAAGCGCGACAAAGCAAGATCGTCTGCGATTAGTTTTTTCCATTCGTTCTCGGAAATCGATTCGTCAGCAAGGTATTTCGCGAATTCCTTTTCCCCATAGTCGTTACGTATGATATCTACCGCATTCTGTATATTCTCCTCGGTGATGGGCATGCCAAGTGTCTTGAGCTCCTGACGCACCAGCATCTGTATGATGAGGAGGCGCAACGCATTTGCATACTGCTTCTGCATCTCCGGCAGGGACAACTCGACCTGGATCCCAAGGGAACTGGACTCGCCGTCGATCATCGACTGGAGGGTCCGCAGGTACACGGGCTCCCCGTTCACCGTGGCGATGACCCCCTCGGGCAGTCCCCGGTCCATGCAGCCACCCAGCAGCAGGCACAGGAAGACGAGAATGCGGACGACGATGCCATGTCTCATGACGCCAGCCTAACTTCCTCGAGCCGTCCGCGCAAGGTCTGCAGGGACACGCCGAAAGGATCCCCCAGAGGCAGCGTCAGTTCGCAGGACGGCGTCAGGGTCGCCCCCCGCGTCCCCTGCACCAGGGCCACGAGCGCCCCGCCGTCGATGGCCTTCTGGGCTTCCCCGAGCAGCAGCCTCACGCGGTTCACATGGATGTCGGCGCGCTGCACCTTGAGGCCGGTGAGGAACTGCTTGAAGTCCAGCACCGCGAGAAAATTCTTCAACTCCTCCGGGAAGGGGCCGAACCTGTCCCGCATGGACAGGGCGACATCCTCCCTGGCGGCGCCGTCCGTGGCCGACGTCAGCATCTTGTAGCAGCGCAGCCGCTCCCTGCCGTCCTCGATGTACGTGGCCGGGATGTGCGCCGGCACCACGATGTTCATCTCCGTATCCACGTTCCGCTCCACCGAGGTCCCCTTGAGCCGGGCGACCTCCTCCTCCAGCATCTCCAGGTAGAGGTCGAGACCGACGCGGGTCATGTGCCCCGACTGGGCCTCCCCGAGGATGTTGCCGGCGCCCCGTATGCGCAGGTCCTCCATGGCGACCTTGAAGCCGGCGCCGAGATAGTCCATGTCCAGGATGACCCTGAGCCTGTCCATTGCCGTCTCCGACAGACGCCCCGCATCCGGGACTAGGAAATAGGCGTAGGCCTGCCTGTCGCTGCGCCCCACCCTGCCCCTGAGCTGGTACAGCTGCCCGAGGCCGAAAAGCTGCGCCTGATCCACGACCAGCGTGTTCGCCCTCGGAAAGTCCAGCCCCGACTCGACGATGGCCGTGCAGACCAGAATGTCCAGCTCCCCGTGCCAGAATTCCCGCATCGCGCGCTCCAACTCCCCCTCACGCATCTGGCCGTGGGCCGTGCCGATGCGGGCCTTCGGCGCGAGAGACCGCACGTAGGCCTGCGCCTCGTCCAGCGTCTTCACCCTGTTGTGCACCCAGAACACCTGCCCCTCCCGCTGCAGTTCCCTGTCCAGCACGTTGGCGAGCACGGCGTCGTCCCGGTGCAGGATCGCCGTGGACACGGGCTTGCGATCCTGGGGAGGCGTCTCGATGAGAGACAGTTCCCTAATGCCCGACATGGAGAGCTGCAAGGTCCGGGGAATGGGGGTGGCCGTCAGGGTGAGCACGTCCACGTTCTTCTTGATGGCCTTCAGCTTCTCCTTGTGCCGGACCCCGAAGCGCTGCTCCTCGTCCAGGACGAGCAGGGCGAGATTGGGAAGGACGACGTCGTTGGAGAGGATCCTGTGCGTGCCGATGAGAATGTCCACGGTCCCCTTGGAGGCCGCATGGATGATCTCCTTCTGTCGCGCCATGGGGACGAAGCGGCTGAGCATGCGCACGGTGACGGGAAAGCCGGAAAGCCGCGAACGGAACGTCTGGTAGTGCTGCTCGGCAAGGACGGTGGTCGGACACAGCAGCGCCACCTGTCGGCTGTCCGCCGCGGCCCTGAAGGCCGCACGCAGGGCCACCTCCGTCTTCCCGAACCCCACGTCGCCGCATATCAGACGATCCATCGGCGCGGCCTTGTCCATGTCCTCGAGCACTTCGCTGATGGCCTTCGCCTGGTCCGGGGTCTCCTCGAAGCCGAAGGTCGCCTCGAACTCGCTGTAGAGATCGTCCAGGGGGGCATACCTGAACCCCTTGGTCACCTTCCTGTAGGCGTACATCTCCACGAGGTCGGCCGCGATCTTCTCGATGGCCTTGCGGGCCCTCTCCTGCCCCCTCGCCCAGCTATTCCCGCCGAGCTTGTCGAGAACGGGGTTCACGCCCTCCGGCCCCTGGAAACGCTGAACCGTGCCTATCCTGTCCGCCGGGATGTAGAGCTTGTCCTTCCCGGAATACTCGATGACCAGGAAGTCGTTGGCGCAGTCCCCGAACTCGATGTGGTCGAGCCTCAGGAAGCGGCCGATCCCGTATTCCCGGTGCACCAGCAGGTCCCCCTCGACGATGTCGTCGAAGGCGGCGAGCCCCTTGAAGGATTTCGTCGAGGGGAGAGGCACCCTCTCGGCCCTGGGGGAGAGGATGTCCTCCCCGAGCACCAGACAGCCGTCCCAGAGAAAGTCGACTCCCTGGCGGAACGCCGACACGAGGGCGAAAAGCCCCCGGCCGTCCGGGGCGTACCGGAGATGGGGCAGGATGCCGTCCTGCTCGGCGAGCTTGAGGAACTTGGCACGGCTGCGCTGGGAGGCGAAGCTGAGCAGAACCTGTCTCCGCTCCGTCTGCCATTGCCTGAGACCCGCGCACAGACTCTGCCACGGACGGTCCATCGCCCCAGGCTGGGGGAAGAGTTCCGCGAAGGACCGGATCGCCCGCTCCGGCAGATCCACTCCGTCACGCTCGACTCCCAGGGCCAGCTGCCGGGAATGCACCCTGGCGAAGGCGTTCCACGGGGCGGGCATCGAGGACTTGCGCAGGACGAGATTCGCGGGCTGGGCAATGCCCTCGCCCTCCTCCAGCGCCTCCTTGAGAGCCGCACGGTGCTCCTCCAGCAACATGGCGCTCTCGTCCTCCTCCGGCAGGAGCCACAAGGCGTCCTTCGGGAACCAGTCCTCCACGAGGCTGGCCCTCTCGAAGACGAGGCCCGGAAGGATGGGACGCCCCACTTCGGCGTCGCCCGCGGCGACGTCCCCCTTGAGCACGTCCTGCAACCGCAGGACCGTCTCCCTGTCCAGTTTCCCCGAGTCGCGGTACGCCTCGCAAAGGCGCAGCGCGTTGGCCTTGTCGTTCCTGCCGAGGGCCAGCGGACTTATCGGCAGCAGCGTCATCTCGTCCATGTGGGCGACGGTGCGCTGGCTCTCGCTGTCGAAACAGCGGATCTCCTCGACCATGTCCCCGAAGAACTCCAGCCGGACGGGCCTTGCATGGCCGGTGGGGAAGATGTCGAGGATGTCGCCGCGGCGGGCGACGTCGCCGGGCCTGTCCACCATGGGGGTGCGGACGTATCCCCACTCCAGGGCCTGGTCGAGGATGAGTTCCGGGGAGAACTCCATCCCCTTCTGCAGGGTCAGGGTCCGGGTGTCGAAGAAGTCCCGGGGCATGTACCGGAGCAGGACGCTCTCGAAGGTCGCCACCACGCATCTGGCGCCCCCCAGTATCAGCCCGTAGAAGGCGGCGAGCCTGACGGACCAGCCTTCCCTGTTCCGCCACTGGCCCAGGGAAGGCAGCTGCAGGCAGGGGGAATTCCACGCGGGTTGCAGGGGATCGGGCCCCTCGGAGGAAAGCTCGGGGGTGAACAGGTCGAGGAGCGCCTTGGCGGTCGCGAACTCCTCCTTGTTTCCCGCAAGGAGCACGACATAGCGACCGCGGGACACGGCCTCGCAGGCGAGCCTGCACCGAGTGCCCATGCCCGCGCGCTCCATGTGGCGCTGCGGACGCCTGTCGTCGAGAATCTGGGAAAGGGATGCCGGCATGTGGTCGCAACTGGAGTCTTCAGGGAACGGGACGCGTCAAGCGGTGGTGCACTGGTGAACGCCAAAAGGCGGAGAGCGGCGTGCCTGCCCTCCGCCGAAAGCACGGCGGGATCGATCCGCCCAGGATGTCCGCCTAGTCGTCGCCGCCGCATCCGCCGCCGCAAGCGGCGCATCCCCCGCCCTCGACGGCCGGCAGGGGGACGAGGGGATCGATCATGAAGCCCATGTAGCCCATGTTGACGGTGACGCCCTGGACCTGGGAGAGGAGCTCCTTGTTCATGCAGAAGGTGAAGCCGCCCTTCTCCTCGGTGTGGTCGTCCGGGGTGGCATCGTCGAGGGCGAGGGCGAGGCGGGCGCCGCAGCAACCATTCGCCGCGTATATCCTGATGGTCGCCTTCTCCTTGTTTTCGAAGTAAGCTTCCAGTTCCTTGCGTGCGCTGTCGGTGAGTTCGAGCATAGACGTTCCATTCCCCGGTCGACGGACCGGGCGTGGAGGGTGCAGGGATCCGGCCGGGCAGGCCACTGCCGAGGCGCTCGTCCCATGCCATCTTGCCCGATGCCGGGGCAAATGGCAAGGGGCTCGGCCTGCCATGAAAGGCCGCGCACAAAGCAAGGACAGGGGGACGAGAGAACGTGTCGGGCACAGGCATAGCGGCGATCTGCGTCGGGGCGGTCTTCGGCGCCCTCCTTCGCTGGGGGATAGGCAGCTTCATGCACGCGCAGGTTCCCAACCTCCCTCTCGGGACGCTGCTCGCGAACCTGTCCGGCGGGTATCTCGTGGGACTGGTCGTCGGGGTCTTCACCCTGAATCCCGCGCTGGATCCGGCATGGCGCCTGGGCATCGTGACGGGGTTCCTGGGCGCGCTCACGTCGTTTTCGACATTTTCGTTGGAAATGGTCCTGCTGATACAGCAGGAGCGCATCCTGACGGCGGCGTCCATGGTGGGGCTGCACGTCGGCGGTTCCCTGTGCCTGACCGTGCTGGGGCTCAAGTCGGTGAAGCTGCTGCGCCACGTCGTCGCCTGAGGGGCGGGACGAGGTGTGGTGGGCGAGCGCATGGCCGGCCTGCCGGCATGGGGAAAACGGCCATGGGCAAGGGGTGGAGAAGATTCGGGACACCCCCTTGACAGGGCGGCGGCATCGGTGTAGAATGTTTTTTTAGACATCAAGGGCAGTTAGCTCAGCTGGTAGAGCATCGTCTTCACACGGCGGGGGCCACAAGTTCAAGTCTTGTACTGCCCACCAAGGAATGGCAAGGCTTTCCGGGCATCGACCGGGAAGCCTTTTGCGCCCGAAAGGCGTTTTGGGTACGCTCTGGGTACGCCTTTTTTGTGACGCACACACCTCCCCAATCTTCAACATCGCACGAAATCGGCCATGCGGGCCATCGGGACCGATGATTGCCCATCCGGGCGGCGTGTCCGGTACCCAGGCTAAGTACCGGACGGAGTGCACCCGAGCGGCCAGCAGAGCCACTTCGGGCATGGCGACATGGGCGTCCGTCCTAAAAATATCCTAAAAACGGACTTCCCATAGCTCCCCGAATCGGCAGAAAGGTTCATCCTGCATAATCTATGCCAACGAATCGTTGCGGTGTTTTCTGCGGTGTTTTTTTCGGCGATTTCCGGAACGGCCTTCCGGACGGCCAGCATGGCCGTCCATTTTTTTGATTCGGACAATGCCATTTGTCCCAATCCACGGCCACGACACCGCCCGGTGCCTCTCCCGCCTTAGAGCCGTGCGGAATTCGGGCGATTTTGGCGGGTTCTTCGGCGTCCTCGTCCTCTCTTTCTGACACTCCCGAGCGGGCGTCCCAAGCGTCCCATGCGTCTCCCGCCTTAGAGCCGCAAGGCTTTCCGCTGGACGCTTCCGTTTCCGAAGCGTCCCAGGCGTCCCGTCGCCCGGGCTCGGTCCTCCTCTTCGACGTTCACGCCGGGCCCACGGGCACGAGCGTGACAATCACGGCCCATCGATGCGGCGCTCGTCGGCCACCAGAGCGGCTCTCGCGGAATCGCCGTTTTACGCCACGGGTTTCGTGCGGGATGGTGCCCAGGTCGGTTTTCCTGCGGAATCCGCCGGAACGGGCCTTCAAACGCAAGGACGGAACGCTTCGAGTGAAGGAATGGGAAGGATGCGCCGGGCGCGGGCGTTACCGGTCACGTGGAAGCGGTGCCGCCGGTGAAGACGGTGAAGCCCGTGCGCGTGGAAGCCGACGCCTCGCTCGGGATCCGCGAACGTGTGCGGCTTGTCGGCGGCGGCGGCCACGACCTCGGGCGCGAGCTTCCTGCCTGCCTCGACGTAACGCTGGATGGTCCGTTCCGACTTGCCGGTGATGGCGGCGGCGGACTGGGCAAAGGTGGGGGTGGCAAAACGACATTTTGTCGTTTTGCCACCCGTATACTGGTTGCCGTGATCTCCACTAGCTTTCGTCTCCGGATGCAGCCGCTTGTGGAGGTCGTCGAACCTGGCGAGCGCGGCGGCGATCAAACGACATTTTGTCGTTTGATCGCCACCGCGCTCTTCCCGTTGCCGCCGTGATGGCGGGTTCCGGCGGGACGATGCGGACGAAAGGCCCGCACCGCCCGCCTGACGTCCCGTCTACGCCTTGCTGGCGCCCTTGTCCTTGGCGATCAGCGACGAGTACAGCGCCTCGATCTCCGCGAGGTGGCGGACCACGCCGGGACGGTCCTTGCACGTCTTCGCCTCGGCGGGCGTGGGATGCGGCAGGTTCTTCGACCGTCCCAGGCCCGGCACGCCGGGATCCAGCGCGTCCAGTTCCGGCGCGAGGTCCGGCCACCGGATCGTCAGCGCCGTCATCCATTCGGTAGGGTACTGCCAGTCGCGCCCCACCCAGAACGAGCACGCCTGGAGCGCGTATGCGACCACCTTCCACTTCGCCGCCTGATCCGTGGGCTTGAGCATGACGTTTCCTCCTTCGGGTTTAGTTGTCCGCGGCGGGCGTCGCGTCGAGGAAGCCTTCCCTGGCCCCGGCCAGGATGACCCTGTGCGCCCACGCGATGAAGCTCAACTTGGTCTCGAGGTCCGTCCGGGCCAGGTTCGCGACGAGGCCCGACGGGACGTGCCGGTAGAGCTTCGGTTCCCCGTGACGGCCGGTGTCCAGCCGTTCCACGGCGTCGGCGAGCTTCGGATCCCAGACCGTCATGGCGGACATCCATTGTGCGGCGGCCTTCCCGTCCCGGTCGCCCATGGCGCGGCCCGCCTGCATGAGGACCAGGCAGGCCGTCTTCCACTTCGCAATCCGTTCGTCGTCGGTCATCTTCATTCTCCCTCCAGCCGCCCGGTCGCCCGGACGGGTCGATGGTGTCGTGCCCGGGACGGAAGGCTTCCCGTCTCGGGCCCTGGTCACGTCGTCCCTCGCTGCGAGGCGATCTCGGCCTCGAGCGCCCTCCGGCGACGTTTCTTTTTCTCGAGCCTGGCCAGCGTCACGGCGGCTTCCTTCCATAGCCGCTCGGCGTCCTCGAGCGTCCTGGAAGCCCCGCCGCCTTTCGGCCTTCTGGCCCCTTCCCTAAGCCTCGCGAATTCGCCCTTGGTCGGCGGCATGGTCCCTCCCTGTGGCGTCATTTTTTTGGCGTTTTTTTAAAAAAGTTCAACCCTAGCAAAACCGCATGGTTGGCCGACTTGGGAATTCAAGTTCGGAATTTCCGACGCTGGACGTGTCCCGGGCGCTGGGCGAACCGCGCACGTTCCGGCGGGCCAGGAGTACCTTTTTTTGCCTCGGCCTACGTGCCGGCCGCATCAGGCACGCTCTCCTTTGCGAAGCGGCCTCACGGTCTGGTCGATCAGGCGTTGCCGTTCCGCCTCGGAGACCTCGCGGGTCCGGCGTCCGAAGAAGTCCCGCGCCACCGGCCGCTTGGACCGCGGGCGTGTGTAGCCACCGGCGCGAAGGTGCCAGTAGCTCTCCGCATACCTGGCGAGCCGGGCGTCGATGGCGTCCAGCACCTTCTCGACGGGTGCGCCGTCGGCGATGGCCAGCGGTATCTCGTAGCGCACGCGGCGGCGCACCTGGTCGATGTCGTCCAGGGCCAGCAAGTCGGGATCTTGCGCGAGGTAGTCGATGGTCCTCATGGGTGTCTGCCTCCTATGCGGCCCGGCCACAGCCGAACCACGCGTTGATGAGTGCCTGGTCTCCGTCCTTCCTGGCCTCGCGCACCTTCGCGCCGAGCGCGTCGGCCACCGCCTCGGGCACGTCCGGCGGTATCTGTCCAAGAACGAGCAGGCACGGTTGCCAGGCTTCCCCGCGCACGCCATGCGGGACGCGGTACTTCCGAAGCGCCTCGAGCGGCGTCAACCTGGCCAGTTCCTCGAGCGCGGCGGCGACCTCGGAATCGATGCCTTCCTGCGGATCCACGCGCACGATGTCCACGTCCTCGGGTGCGGCCGTCACCTGGGATGCCGTCGTCGTTGCATTCTTTGCCGGATTCTCCGCGTCCGTGACATCGATGCCGCCTTGGGTGCCATGCGCGACCATCAGGCCCGCCTCGAGCCACGACCGAAGCGCTTTTCCGGGAATGGATTTGAGCCACGTCACGGTCGCCTCGGGCTCCTTCGCACGGAACCGTCGCACCATCTCGGGACGCATGCTCCTCGGAGTCCCGGCCGCCCGGTGCTCCTGGACGTCCACGTCCATATCGGCGGTCTCCTTCCGCACCGCTTCGGCGGACCGGGCCACGACGAGCACCGGGCGCTTCCCGGGTACGGTGATCAGCGGAAGCGCCGCGTCCTCGACGGGTGCAGGCTTTGCGCTTTTCGGCGGGTCCGGCGTCCACGGATGGGCGACGCCATGCTCGAAGCTCTTGCGGATGTTGCGCTCGAGCTCCTTCCGGCCGTGCTCTCGAAGATACCCGGCGTTGGCGGGCACGAGTTCGGCGATGGCGTCCTCGAGCGACGCCTCGCCAGCGGCGCAGGCATGGCCGAAGTTCCTCGCGGCCGCGATGAGCAGCCCGTGCCGCTCGCCAGGCCCGGCGGCGGCGTACTTCTGCGCGACCCGTCTCGCGATGTCGAGGTTCCGCATGCCGCCGTTCGGGGAGCCGAAGCAGACGGTGCATGGCAAGGACGTCTGCGCCGGTGCCGGTCGGTGAAGCAGTTCCCAGAGCGCCTCGGGAATCTCGACCGGAGCGGCGAGTTCGTCGGTCACCGTGTAGGCGCCTTCCATCCGCTCGCCGCCGTAGACGTACTGCGCCCAGGATCCCGGAAGCAACGCGTAGCTCGTGCCGGTGCGGATCTCAAGCCCGGGATAGCCCGCTATCGGACCGCCCTTGAAGCCCCAGGAAGGACCTCCGAACATGCTGACAATCGGCACATGGAAGCCGCCGGACGGCGTCCGGACCATCAGCGGGAGCTTGATGTTGTGCTCTCCTTCAAGCCGGGAGAGCGATTCCAGGCCGGGCGAGCCGCCTTTGACATCGATGTCCAGGATCCCGACACCGGCGTGATACACGGCCGCCCAGGCGGGCGGGAGATGGGCGTTCCACCATCCCGTGATCGTCGCCTCGTCCGTGGTCGCGTCCGCCACCAGCGAGACGTGCCGCAGCCCGCCGTCCTCGGCCCTCACCGCACGGGTGCACGGGTGCTTGTCCGCCCGCACCGGGAAGACCGCGATGCCGTGGCGGGCGTAGACCAGGGCCACCTCCAGGGATCCTTCGCGGGTGCGGCCGTCGAGCCCGGCGGCACGGATTTCGGCGAAGCATTCCGCAAGGTGGAACGCGTACCGGGCGCGGTCGGCTTCCCAGGCCGTCCATACGTCTTCTTCGATGCTCATGCCGCCTCCGTGTTCCTGGACGCTTGGGACGCTTCCGAATCGAGGCGTCCCGGTTCTCGCCTTAGAGCCATGCGGGTTTTAGACACATGGGACGCTTGGGACGCCTCACGCGGACTTTCGGAAAACGTCGAGGAGTTCACGGGTGACCATCCACCCGCGACCGCCACGGATCTTAACCCGCCTCATGCCCAGAGCCGAGCACGTCTTGCCCAGGCGGTCTCGTGCAAGCGTCGCCATTCGAAGTCTGGTGCTCACCCACTCATGCAGCGTCTTGTTCGGAATCGTCCAGCCCATCCGCTCGATGTCGCCTGCATGCTTCACGCACTCGCGCATGAGTGCACGTTCGAGCGGGTGGACCTGCTTCGCCGCGTCTTCGTCGAGCAAACGGTACAGTTCGAGTTCTTGCGAGAGATGATATTCGGCGAGCCTCAATCCACGTCGCATGCAGTCGGCGTCGATCGTCCTTGAAGCATCATCGCGGTTGATGGCGCAATCCACGCAATGGACAAGCAGCGTGAGCCTGAGCGCTTTACCGAGGATCTTGCGGTATACCACCGGCCTCGCCGACACGAAGCACCGCTTGCAAACGTCGTTGTACCAGGTGACGAAGAGCGCCTTTGCTTCGGTGTCCATCCTGACGATCTCTGGAAGCGATGCGCCCAGGTTGTCCTGCCGCAAGTCCCATGACAAAAAGAAATCCGCCATGTCGGTAAAGAGGCTTGCCGTTTCCTGGCCGAGCGTGCGGTCCGTCCACTCATCCGGTGCGTCCTTTTCGACCCGAAGCAGCGTGCATCTTGGGAGGAAGCCGCTGTCAATCCATGATTTGTCGAACATGTCCTTGAAGATCGCCGGTTGCACCGTTCCGAATATCCCGCAATAACCTTCGGCGATGTACACCGATTTCTTGCGGTCTTTGAAAACGAGATTGATGCTGTCGCCGTCGTGCAGGCTCATCAGCGTTGCTGGCGTTTCGCCTTTGCAGCCGGAGTACTTGTCGAAAGCTTTGATGGTGCTTGCGAGTTCGTCGGACCGGTACATGATGCCTCTTGGATTGTCGGCCACCAGTTGAAGAAGTCCGTCGATGGTGCCGCCCGAATAGTACAGACTCTTTCGCCTGGGTGGTTGCGGCGGCGGGACGATGCCCACGAGATTGCCTTCATCCTTGCTTTTTGCGGCCTTGCGGTCGGCCAGGTATTCCCGAAGCTCGACCTCGTACCGCTCGCACGCTTCGTTGAATTCCCGAAGCGACTTGCTCTCTGCGGCGTTGATTGGCTTGAATAACCAGCGCAATATCGGAGACTTGCCGATGCCGGAATCGCCGACCAGCACGGTCCACGTGACCAGCGGTTCCGTCCACGTATTCGTGACCCAAATACGGCGGGCATTGCCTACGCACGTCGAGACGAACATCTCGAGCCCGGCGAGTGCGGGCACGGTACCGCATGCGAAGATCTCGCCGAGTTCCCCGAGCGCGTCCACGACCGCAGCCGGAAAGATGTCCGCCAGCGGCGGCAGCGGCGCCGCGTCGAGGAACGGTGACGTGACCGCTTCCGTCTCTTCGCCGTCTTCCGGCGAGCCGGGCGCATTGTCCTCGTCGAAGAAGTCGAAACAGCTTGCGAAATCATCAGGCTTTATGGTATGGTCGCCCATGTCTGTTCCCTTTTAGTCCCGGCCGCAAACGTCCAGCCTGCGGCCGGGACTTTAATTGAGGTTAGGCCGACGCGACGGACTTGTCCAACTTCCGCGCGGGCTTGATGCGGCCGAGCAGGAACGCCTTGACGGCGTGGACGTCGTAGGCGACCTCGCGCCCCAGGACGATCTTCGCCAGGCCGAAGTTCCGGGTGTCCCGGTTCGCCAGCGATCCCACCGAGAGCTTCTGGCCGATGCTGGCGGCGACGGCGACAAGCTCTTTTCGGGTGACCACCTCGCGGCCCGTCACGGCCTTGTCGATGGTCGCTGCGGCCGATGCCTTGGCGATTTCGAGCAGTTCTGAGTTATTCATGGAAACACCGTCCTTCGTTGTGATTCACGTTGCGGGCATTCTACGGAACGGCCATTTGACACGACGCCGCTTTGTTAACCGACCTTGAACGCAAAAAAGCCGTCCGTCCTAGAGTCGCTAGGACGGACGGCCCGGTGAATTTTTTTTTCGGCGTTAACGGGAGATGGCGGCGGCGTTAACGGCCTTGTATGCGGATGCCCGCCATTCAGGCGGGATTGTCGGCTGCGGTGGGTGTATGGGCGTTAACGGACTGCTGGCCGTTAACGCGGTATTTATTCCGTAAGCGTTTCTATCTTCGATTTGCGCCCCGCCTAGCCGCATGATTTATAGGCGCCATGACTGGCGCCCTCCCCCAAAAATTTTTTTATTTCCGTCTCGGCCCGCCGATCCCACGGTA
>JAISTH010000028.1 GCA_031272715.1 Desulfovibrio sp. | reverse complement strand
GCAAAACGGTCAAAATGACGCCTCGGTGCAAATTGCCATATTTAATTTATTTTAAGCGGAAAACCTTGCCTGTGGCGGGTCTCAGGAGGGTGTTGGGGGTGGATCCGGGCAAGTCAAGTGATTGAAGCGGTATCATCTGCCCCTAGTGAAGCACCAAGCGCGCCCCCTTTCCCCCAGAAAGAACGGCCAATTTCAAAAAACAGTGTACCTGAAAGTGCTTCTGATGCTACTGCGTCAAATTGTGTGCGGAAACGTTGTTTCGCTTCAAATTCATCTTCCCCACCTTTGCCCCAACCTGTCGTATTGTTGGTGAACTTTCCGTTCTGCCCGTAGTCAAAGGAAACGATCCACTCGCCCTTGGCTTTGAAAGCCCATGGGCTACATACTCCCTCCTGTTATAATCAAATTCTACATGTATATTACTGTTACATCGGGTCTATGGGTATAAATAATGTACTAGACCACACATAAAAGAAATGATCTATCAGAAAGACCCCAATATCCTGAACATTCTGTCCCATGCGTTGATGTATGCTTTGCGCGAGACGGGCACATCATCAACTAAAATGACGCGTTCATCTTCGTCCACAAAATGAATGGCTATCTTTATGGTTCGGATGACTTGATAGCATAAGTTTTTAATTGTGGCGCCACTTGTTCCGACTAACTTCCCTATTTCACCATAACTCATTCCACCTTTGAATGCCAATGGCAGAAAGATTCGCCATTTTGGGATGAACTTGTCTCGGCAATATGGGAATAACTTCATTTGTCCGGGACGCGGGTCAATCTGTTTCTCCCATTTGCACTTCGGGCACCGCATAGTGTATGGGCGCAGCTCCAAGGGATTCTCGATGATGGCTCCTCCGCCGCCTTCATTGTCGTGCGGGGATGCGAGGTCTGCATCATCCTCCATCTTGAGAGACTTCATCGGGGAGAGTTTGAGCTTGCCGCTGGACGACATGTCATTTTGGGGGACGCTTTGCGTCTGGAGCAAAAATCTGCTGGAGGCGGGCTTGTCCAGCTTGAACTTGACGCCCGTGGCGCCGCACCTGCGGCACAGGGTGACGCCCATCGCGATGGGATCCGTCAGCTTCTCCATGTTGAAGCGCCCATCGGGGTTGATGTAGTCGGAGATGAGCATGCGCTCGGTGGGCGGGACGTCGGGCGGGGGCGAGAGCCGTGCCAGGGCGAGCCGCTGGACGTCTGGTTCCTGTTCGGCGAAGAAGTTGGGGATCTCCCAGTAGTAGTCGGTGTCGGGAGGGGGCTTGGGTTGGGCCATGCTCTTCTTCTTGCCCGTGCTTTTCTTCTTGCCCGTGCTCTTGACCATGATGTGGTTCTCTCCT
Source organism: Desulfovibrio sp. (assembly GCA_031272715.1). Classification (GTDB taxonomy): domain Bacteria; phylum Desulfobacterota; class Desulfovibrionia; order Desulfovibrionales; family Desulfovibrionaceae; genus Desulfovibrio. The sequence continues at coordinate 70,193 of JAISTH010000028.1, read as the reverse complement.
GTTGTGGCCGATGGCCGGCCCATTGGGGTGCGCCTGTGTGTGCTATACGTGTCGTTCCGGCGTGGTCGTTGCCTTGCGTAGGAAGAGGCCGGCCATGGCCGGCGAGATCGCCTTCACGCAGGGCGCGTTCGCCGAAAGTTCCCCCTTCCTCCCTGCCTTGACGATGCCGCCGGGGGGCTATCCTGCGCCATCTCGCCGTAGGCGCCGCACATATCCTTTGCCGCCGGAAGGCCCGTGCCTCTTCACGTCCTCTGGACGTCACCAGTGTACGCTACTTCGCCGCAGCAACGCTCCAGCACGTCCTGACGGCTTCCCTGTTCCTTTCGAGGAGTTCTCTCGCCGCCTCCGGGACGAGACAGGCGATGTCTCGGCCTGCGAGCCAGAGGGAACGTATGTAGGAGGAACTCACGTCGAGCCGGGGGAGCCTGAGGTAGTGGGCCTTCGTGCCTCCTGGCAGATCTATGCATCCCGAACCGACGACGGCGGAGGGACGGGGGGACGCTTGCGGCCACATGGTTCGCGTGACGGTGCTGAAGTCCTCCGGGGAGAACGTCCCCCTTGGGATGACGATGAAGTTGCAGAGGGCGGACAGTTCCAGTCCCTTGTGCCACGTTGGCAGCAATGCGTAGTCCTGGCTCCCCAGGATGAAGAAGAGTTCGTGGCCTGCGTGCTCCCGGGAATAGGCCTCCAAGGTGTCCCACGTGTACGAGGGGCCGGTTCTGAGGGATTCCAGCCGATTGCACCGCAGTCCTGCGATGCCCTTGATGCTTTCCTCCACCATGTCGGCTCGCAGGTCGAAGGGAAGGAGGGTCGAGGCGTCCTTGTGGGGCGGTTGGGCGCAGGGAGTCAGGTCGACTCCCTGCACATGCCTGGAGAAGGCTTCCCTGACCTCGATGGCCATCCGCAGATGGCCTATGTGGGGCGGGTTGAAGCTCCCCCCCAGAATGGCCAGTCCCGGAACGTCCGAACCATCCCCCACGATGCTCCTCCCCGCAGGGCGACTTCGCCCATATGCGCTTGTATCAGGTTCGGCGGCCTGCCCGGTGGGGGGCCGCCGCATGTCCGTTCCATGCCTTGCGAAGTTTCGGCGCGCACTGCCGATGTTGCGCGGCCTATGTGCGCACCTGTCCGTCTCCCATGACGACGAACTTCGTGGTGGTCAGTTCCTCGACTCCCATGGGACCGTATGCGTGGAGCTTCGAGGTGGATATGCCTATCTCGGCCCCGAGGCCCAGCTGGCCGCCGTCGTTGAAGCGGGTGGATGCGTTGACCGCCACCATGGAGGCGTCCGCCTCGCGGAGGAAACGCATGGCGTGTTCGTGGTCTCGGGTGCAGATGATCTCGGTGTGGTTCGATCCGTATCTGGCGATGTGGGTCAGGGCGTCGTCGAGACCGTCCACGACCTGCACGGCGAGGATCAGGTCGTGGAACTCCATGCCGAGATCCTCGGGGTGCTGGGGGACGGCCCTTTGGCCAAGGAGAGGCAGGGATCTCGGGCATGCCCGGAATTCCACCCCTGCCGCGCCAAGGCGTTCACCGACCATGGGGAGGAATGCGGGGGCTACGTCGGCATGGACGAGAAGGCATTCTAGGGCGTTGCATACGCCAGGCCGCTGCACCTTGCCGTTGTGGACGACGTCGAGGGCCATGTCGAGGTCGGCTCCGGCGTCCACGAAGGCGTGGCACACCCCCTTGTCGTGCTTGAGGACGGGCATGACCGCGGCGTCGGAGACGGCCCGGACCAGCTGCTCCCCGCCTCGGGGGATGATCACGTCGATGTACTCTCCGAGCTTGCAGAGCTGGGTCACCGCCTCGTGTCCGACCACCGGGACCATCTGGGCTGCCTTCGGGGGGAGGGACGCCAGGGCGAGGGCCTCCTGGAGCAGTTCCGCCAGGGCCAGGTTCGACTGGAGCGCCTCCCGGCCACCTCTGAGGATGACGGCATTGCCCGCCTTGAGGCAGAGGATGGCGGCATCGATGGTGACGTTGGGGCGTGCCTCGAAGATCATGGCGATGACGCCGAGGGGTATGCGCATCCTGCCGACGAGGAGGCCGTTGGGACGCACCCATTGGGATTGCATGGCCCCGACGGGGTCGGGAAGGTTGGCGACGTGGCGGCAGGCGCTTCGCATCTCTTCCATGATGGCCGGAGTGAGGGTGAGCCTGTCGATGCGGGGGGCGTCGAGGCCGGCCTTTCGGGCGGCCTCGACGTCGGCGGCGTTGGCGGCGAGGATCTGTCCTTCGCGTTCCCGCAGAAGGTCGGCCAGCGTCTCGAGGGCCTTCACCTTGGCGGCGGGGGAAGCTTTAGCAAGGAGGCGCGAGGCGTCTTTCGCATCCCGGCCCAGGGTGGTCAGAAGTTCGGTGTGGTCCATGGTGGGATCCGCCTGTTGGAGTCCTGCGCCCGGTGTTGGTCCATCGCCTGTTTGACAGTCGGGGCGTTTCGGCATAGGAAGCCTTTCTTCGACAGCCATCGCAGTCGGGCATCCGACGTTCCCCAACCATCGACAGCCTGGCATCCAACCCGGACTGCGCCCATCCGGCGCCTTTCCGGGGACGATGCCCCGCATCGGAGCATAGTATCATGACACCGCAGAAAACCCAAGGGACGGAAGGGCCGGCGCTGCTGCAGGAACTGCAGTCAGAGGTCGCCGCGGAAAGCACGCCGCTGCTGACCTTCATCATCAGCCATGCCACCGTGATCCTGTCCTGCGCCGTGATCTTCGCGGTGGTCATTGGGGTCGCCGGCGCCTACAACTGGTATCAGGCGAACGCGAGCGAGGACGCGAGACGCGATCTCGCCCGCATCACCGCCATCAAGGATGATGCAGATCGGCTCCGTGCCCTCAAGGTCTTCGCGGACGACGCGCCTTCGAGCGTCAGGTTGTCGGCCTACATGACGCTCGGCCAGATGGCCGTCGAGAACGGCGACTTCAACGTCGCAGCGGCGGCTTACAACAAGGCTGCGGCGGTCGATCCCGACGGCGCGTTGGGCAAGGCCGCATTGCTCGGAGAGGCGAGTTCGCGCCTGCAGGCGGGAGATGGGGCCAAGGCTCTGGAACTGCTCCAGGGACTGGAGCGGCAGTTGCCGGAACAGGCGAAGACCGCCCAGTTCAAGCAGATCATGGCCGAGGCGGCCGAGAAGGCCGCAAGGCCGGACATGGCAAGCCGCATCTATGCGGATTTGGCGAAGATAGCCCAGGGTGCCGATGCGGACTTCTTCCGGGAGCAGGCGAAACGTCTCCAGAAGACGGCCCAGAAGCCCGCCGAGGCGGCAAAGACGGAAAGCCCGGCAACGCCTGAAGGCGCCGGGACGCAAGGCGCATCGGAAAAACCGTAAGCGCGGAACATCCCCGATGCATCAGGACACGCATCGGGGAACGTCCGCCATGCCGCGTGACCGCTTCAACTGAAGCAAGGAACGGCAACGGGAAAACGCTTTCAATAACCCGGAGGGGGCCACCCCTTCGCCGGGACCATATGTCACATTGGAGGGAAGGATCGTGGAGACAGATCCGCTGTTCGCCGGCGGGAAGGGCGAACGCCATTTGCTGCTGGGGAACGAAGCCATCGTGCGCGGCGCCATCGAGGCCGGCGTGCAGGTGGTGACATGCTATCCGGGAACGCCATCCTCCGAGGTGCCGGACACCTTCGCGCGCCTGCGGCGTTGCGGCCGTTTCTCCCTCGAATACTCCGTGAACGAGAAGGTGGCCTTCGAAGTCGCCGCCGGCGCCGCCCTCGGCGGCGCCGCAAGCCTCGTCACCATGAAGCACGTGGGACTCAACGTCGCCGCCGACCCCATGTTCACGGCCGCCTATATCGGCACGCCCGGCGGACTCGTGGTCCTCACCGCAGACGATCCCGGCTGCCACTCCAGCCAGAACGAGCAGGACAACCGCAACTACGCCCGCGCCGCCGGACTGCCCTGCCTTGAACCCGCCTCGGCCCTGGAGGCCAAGGAGATGACCCGGGCCGCATTCCTTCTCTCCAGGCGTCTCCAACAGCCCGTCATGCTGCGCACGACGACCCGCGTGAGCCACATGCGGGGCGTCGTCGACTTCGACGACATCCCCTCCGCCACGACGTCCGTCCCCTTCAACCGGGAACCCGGACGATTCGTGCCGGTGCCGGCCGTCGCCCTGCGCCGCCACAAGGCGCTGGTCCAGAACATGGAGAAGGCCCGAGACGCCTTCGAGGAAAGCCCCTTCATCCAGGAACGCATCCCCCAAGGCAAGAGCCCCAAGCTCGGCGTCATCGCCAGCGGCGTCGCCCGCAACTACCTGGCCGACGCCCTCGTCGCCGGCGACATCGAGGACAGCGTGCGCATCCTCGAACTCGGCGCCACCTGGCCCCTGCCGGAAAAACGCATCCGCTCCTTCCTGGCCTCCTGCGACAGAGTCCTCGTCCTCGAAGAGGGCGATCCCATCCTCGAACGGGACGTGCGCGCCCTCTGCCAACGCGAAGGACTTCCCGTATCCGTGGAAGGCAAGGACGAGGGGGTGACCGTCTTCGGGGAATACTCCACGTCCCTCGTCCTGCGCAGGCTCGCAGCCTTCCTGAACGTCCCCTGTCCCGTCGAGGCGCCACGGCCCCCCATCCCCGATCTTCCCGGCCGTCCCCCGAACCTGTGCCCCGGATGCTCCCACAGGGCGGTGTACCTCGCCGCACGACGCGTCTTCGGAGACGAACCCGTGTACTCCAGCGACATCGGCTGCTACACCCTTGGCCTTCTGCCACCCCTGCGCACCGCCGACTTCCTCGTGTGCATGGGATCCTCCATCACCGCTGGATGCGGCTTCGCCAAGGCATCCAACCGCCCGGTCGTGGCATTCATCGGCGACTCCACCTTCTTCCATTCCGGAATGACGGGCCTCGCCAACGCCGTCTTCAACCGACACAACATCATCCTCGTGATCCTCGACAACGGCACGACCGCCATGACAGGCCACCAACCCAATCCCGGCATGGACCAAAACATGCTGGGAGACGCGGCCGTCCACCTGGACATCGAGGCCGTCGTCAAAGGACTCGGGGTCACGCAGCTTCGCAAGGTCAAGGCATACAACCTCAAGGCCGTGACCGAGGCGCTGGAAGCCTTCAAGAATGCGGAGGGCGTGCGGGTGCTCATCGCCACCGAACCCTGCGTGCTCTATGCCCGCCGCACCCTCAAAAAACGTCAGGCCGCTATGGCGGTCGTGGCGAAGCAGGGCGCCGAAGCCGATGCATGTCTCAAGGAACTGGCCTGTCCGGCATTTTGCCGGGATGGGGAGAACCTCGCCGTGGACGCCACGCTCTGCTCTGGATGCATGGTGTGTCTGCAAGCCGCCCCCACGGCCTTCAAGACCCAGGCATTGTGAGGAGCACGACCATGCAGCAATCCAAACAGCAACGGCAGCGGATATATTTCACGGGCGTCGGCGGACAGGGGACCCTGACCGCCACCGATCTCCTCGCCCAGGCGGCCATCATCGCCGGCATCGACGCAGTCGCCGGAGAGGTGCACGGCATGGCCCAGCGAGGTGGCGTCGTGGAGTCCTTCCTCCTCCTCGGGGGATGGCGCTCCCCCAGACTGGACCACGGCGAGGCGGACGTCCTGCTCGGCTTCGAACCCCTCGAGACGCTGCGGGGACTCCCCTATCTCAGGTCGGGGGGCATCGTCTTCTCCAGCAGCGATCCCCTGCCGCCCCTCGCCGTGTCCCTGGGGCAGGTCCCCTATCCCACGACACAGGCCGTCGAGGACGCCGCAAAGAAGGTCGCCGGCCAGATACGCTTCATCCCCTGCCGCACCCTCGGCCTTGAGGCCGGCGCCCTGCCCAGCGGCAACACGGTCCTGCTCGCCGCCGCCTGCGCAGCCCACGCATTCCCATTCGAAGTGGACGCCCTTGAAGCGGCCATCAAGACGAGACTTCCCCAGAAGTTGCAGGCATCAAACCTGAAGGCGCTGGAATTGGGGAAGGCATTTGCGGCATCCTGAATGGATGAATTTTTACTGTTATGTGATCGATATTATTTTGCCGAAGCAAAATAACTCTAACATTTTTATTGAATAATTAGTAAAGACAAATTCACAGCGAAAGAATTGTCTGCGCTATTGTGAATCGGATGGGAATAGCATGATCCAAATTTTTATCTCATGATGGTCATGCCGATTAATGCAGGTGACGACTTATGATAAAGTCGCCGCACCTCACGAACTTTTTAAGCTTTGACCCCAATTCAAAAAAATTGGAATGGGGTCGTCCAATGTCTTGAAGTGTTAAATATAACAGAAGAAGAAAGTTTCGGCGATAGTTTTTTTGAGCAATTATGACAGAACTTTAAGATTTTTTGGTGATAAGGCCGAACTGGTCGGCTTGCCCGAGAGTCCCGGATCGAAGGTTCTGGAGCCGCCTTTGCGCACGTTCAGGAACCACCCGGGGCCACGGCAGTGGGCCACTCGGCGGACAAGCCAGGGGGCAACCGTCGGCATGTCCATGAGCCATCCGCAGGCACGGCCAGGGGCCGGCCGTCAACACGTTCAGGAGCCATCCGCAAGCACGGCTTGGAGCCATCCGCAGGCACGGCTAGGGGCCACGGGCAGGCATGTCCAGGGGCCGGCCGTCAGCACGTTCAGGAGCCATCCGCAAGCACGGCTTGGAACCACCCGCAGGCACGGCCAGGGGCCACGGGCAGACATGTCCAGGGGCCGGCCGTCAGCACGTTCATGAGCCATCCGCAAGCACGGCTTGGAACCACCCGCAGGCACGGCCAGGGGCCGCGGGCAGGCATGTCCAGGGCCGGCCGTCAGCACGTTCATGAGCCATCCGCAGGCACGGCCAAAGGCCAAGAGGCGGGCAAGGCAGGTGGCACCGTCAGCAAAAACGGACTTCTTTATGACGACGCTCCCGAGGACCATCAATTCTGCCTGCGTGGGCTTATTCTGGGCGTGGAAGTTAATCGAGTCGTGACAACCATGCCATCCTCGTGGAGTCGGCACACGACTGACGAGACACCCCATCGACAAATCACTTTAAAGTCGGCCAACCGGGCCACGTCCAGCAATTGCAGACTTGATGTTGCCCTGCCCTGCCGTTTCGTGTACGCTGACTGATATTGTCCGGTTCCTCATGACCTGCGCCGCCCTGAGGCATTCACTCCGATGCGCTGGCATCCATGCCGCCACGGTGTTCTCGCACGGCAGTCGGCCGGTGTCGCCGAGTGCTTGGGCGTCAGTCCAGAGCGCATTCAGGGGGACGCCAGACACCAGGGGCCAAACTCCACCAAGGCACCCTTGCTGCGGGTGTCACAATGCAGAATGTAGGGGACGACGAATATGCGTGGCCTGCCGTTGACACTTTGCCTAGGGATTCTCTTGCTGTCCGGCCTAACCCTTCCCCAACCGGCAGCGTCCGAGGGTGATGCGAATGCCTTCAACCCCTATGTGCGAAAGACACTCCCCAACGCACGGGACACGTCCGGAGAAGGGGCGGCCATGCTGCAGCAGATGGGCAGCTCGGCCCAGCGCATCGAAGGGGAGGCGGGCCACCGCCCCCATTGGCGTGAAGAACTGTACCCCGTGATCTTCGGCGAACCGATGGCCCCCCATGAGATCCTCGTCCTGCTGGACTTCGCCAACCCCATCACCCACAACGTATGGGATGCCGTAGTGCAGGCCAGTCGGACCGTTTCTCCCTCCAAGGCCAAGATCGCCGTCTTCGGCAACAGCGCCGAGAAGTACGGGACTGATCTCATGGGCTTCGCCATATGGCTCAGCTACTCCCGCAAAGGGCGAGGGATGGACTACCTCACCTGGGCCCTCGCCCGATGGGACACGATCAAGGCGGACCAGAAGCGCCTCCGGGGGGCGGCGATCCCGTTCGAGATGGAGTTTGACGCCGTGGCATCGCAAACGGACTACCCCATGATCTTTGACTACATGAACAAACTCGTCCCGCCGGTGCGCGAGATGGACGAGGTGACCCTGAGCAGGTATTGCTACGATGCTGGCAACGTGAACATGTATCAAGCCGTCCAGATTGCAGCATACTATGGCGTGAAGAAACTACCAGCCATCATAGTTGACGGAAAGGTGCTGCCTCAGGCATCGGCTGATGCTATAGTTGCCGCGGTCAAGTAATCTCTATTAGATATCGCAGATCAGTTCAATCGCCTCTTGCCGATCTATTAGTGGCCTCATACTTCATAAATGCGATGGGATATCGTCACTTGCACCCCCATCTCAGACAAATTTGCTTTCAAAGCCAAGGGCGAGTGGATAATGGTCTTCGATTACGGGCAGAATGGGCAGTTCACCGGCGGCAATGGTCGCACTGGTTCTGGGTTTGGAGATGGAGATGAATTTGAGGCTGGTCAACGTGTGCGTTTGCAGTTAGACGCTGTAGCGTCAGAGGCACTCTCAGGTGAAGTTTTTTTTGAAATCGGTGGACATAAGTGGGGGAAGGCAGCTACAGGTGGCAGCGGTGGTACGGCACTTGGAGCAGATCAAGTTGATACAATAAAATTACGTAGAGCATTCATAGATTGGGTAGTTCCACAGACAGACCTTAAAATTCGAATGGGCCTTCAAGGGATGGCATTGCCTAGCTTCACGACACAATCTATGGTATTTAATGATGATGTTGCTGGCATTGTAGCATCATATAAGTTTAATGACAACGTTAGCCTGAGTGCAATTTGGGCTCGGCCTTATAACGATAATTATGCTCCAGACTCAACTACACATTACCAAAATCGTGGTGGCTTTCTAGATAATGTTGACGCATTTTCTTTAGTACTTCCATTATCATTCGATGGAATTAAGGTGACACCTTGGGCCATGTATGCTGCATTAGGGCCAAATTTCTGGAGTAAGACAACAAGTGACGGAGGAATACCTAGTGAGTTGGCGGATTGGGGAACATCTAAGAGATGGATTTCGGCAGGGATGTTCCCAGCTGGTGGAGCTCGTCATAAAGATGGCACTGCTGCAAATGATGGTGAGGGAGGTAGACGGCTTACATCATACGGAAATGCATGGTGGTTTGGACTTACTGGTGATGTGACTGCTCTTGATCCATTCCGGATCGCTTGGGATATTAATTACGGTTCTGTCGTGTGGCCAGACGATGGCAGGCTAAATCGTCAAGGTTGGCTAGCATCTCTCTTGTTTGAATACAAATTAGATTGGGGTATTCCTGGCATTTATGGATGGTATGGTTCTGGTGATGATTCAGCCCCATCTAATGGTTCAGAGCGTATGCCCAGTGTTTCAACAGATAACACAAATAATGGCTTCTCTGATTTTGCAATGAATGGTGCGCCGTGGTGGCATAGCCGCGAGGGTGTTCTTAGCTACAACATGACCGGGACATGGGGCATTGGGGTTCGCCTAAAGGACGTAAGTTTTGTTGAGGATCTAAAGCATACCTTATGGATAAATTTGATGGGCGGAACCAATAGTCCAGCTATGGCAAAGAAAATTTCTAGTAGTAACTGGGGCAAAGATAGCGTAAGGAAACCCAATGGGCTTCCTAATCGTACAGACTATGGGTTTGACCCATTATATATGACAACACTTGACCACGCCCTTGAAATTGGTTTGCGTAATGTCTATCAAATGTACGAGAATTTCCAAATCTATTTTGAAGGTGCCTATATCGCTACATGGCTAGACCATTCAGATTCAGTTTGGGGTAAGTCCAAGATGAATGGGAAGAATGATGAAGTGCGCGATCCTTGGAACATCAATTTGAGCTTCGTTTATTCATTCTAATTCATAAAATTATCTGTATGTAGAGAGGGGCCTTAGGCCCCTCTTCTTTTGTGCACAATAATAACTGATCTTAAAAGCCATGAAATTATTTGTGTTCAATTGTCAAACTGCTTTATGTTACTCACAATGTTCTTAATATTGCTATATATTTGCCCATTCACCCAGTAAAGTCGTCCAACTTCAAATTTGAGTGGCCTGACAACGCTTCAGAAGCCACGGCCTCAAAATCCGTCCTGAAAAGTTATTTGACCTCAAATTGATCTTCACCTCCTTTACCACGACCTGTTACGTGACTGCTGAAATTTCCATTCTGCCTGAGATCGAATGATACGTTCCATTCGCTCTTGGCTTTGAAAGCCGCATAGAGGGGACGGCACCGCCCCACATACCCGCCTCCGAGCGGCCTGGGGCCTAGCTTTCCGGGCGATTGCCCATGCGTGTTAATTTATTTTCCACCCCCTGCCTTTTCAAAACGATGCCTCCGGCGACCCCCAAACCACCTGTTCCTGGCACATCCATGGGGGACGTTCGCAGCGCATCCCGCCGCGGGCGAAGGCGCCCCCGGCGTCCCAACATCGCACAGGGGTGCACTTCTCCATCGGGCAGGACCTTGCAACGTGGCGGGGCGCATCCAGCATCGGGACTTCGCCCACGGCGAAGCCTCGCCGGGGGGCAGGCGGAGGAGTATCCACGATGGAGGACTCGCCCTCCATCGCAAAAAGTAGGCCGTTGGTGCCGAACCGCTCCGGATCGACTCTCTCCATGTCCAGGAAGTGAACCAAGGGGCCGATGTCCAGCGTCCTTCTCCAGAACCCGATGGATGGAGCGCCTCCAGTTGTGGATGGCCGTCCCCAGCGGCGGCATGTCGTGGAACAGGAACCGGGACGGGCCCGACAGTTCCGGCAGATGGGTGCGATGTGGATGAAGGTCGGTTCCCGTTGGATGGTCGGCACGTGGTAAGGGGGCCTCGGCACGACCACGGGACTCTCCAGGAAACCGGTCCGCTTCGTGGAAACCCCCGCCACGGCCATGTCCCGGGCAGATCCTTTGGTCTGCTGGAGTCCAAAGTTGAGGGCGCCGGCCTGCCGCAACCATCCTGGACGTGCCCCTCGTGTCCGGCCGGCAGGGACTCCTTGCGGCCGCTCTGAGGACTACGGCCCCGTGGTGCTGGACTGGCACCTGTCTACCTCACGCTCTTCTTGCCCATGATGGAACCAGTCCGGTGCAGAGATTCCACCTTGTCGTGGCTCCAACGGCCCACCTGCAGGGTGGCTCCTTCAGGTGCCTCCGGGGTGGCTCCATCAGGCCACCTGCAGTGTGGCTCCAACAACCCGCCAGCGAGATGGTTCCATTGGCGAGCATCCCGACGCTCCAGTGCCCTGGGATCCGCCCTGTCGGCGCCGAGGCTTCCGTGGCATGCCGGACGCCAACAGTCATCCAGGGCGCGAATCCGCCCAACCTTGGCACATTTTTTTGCGAGTGACCCGCCGGATTCCGAGTTTTCTACGCAGTGCGGATATCATGTGCGCTTGGCAGGCAGCAGGAAAAAAGAAAGGCGTCCGATTGGACGCCTTTGGTCATTCACTCTCTATTTCTTTCGTTTCTTCCTAGCGATTTCTGCTGATATGTTTGCGAGGAAAATTTCAAGATCCTCACTCAGTAGCTCAAATGTTGGTGGCACAGTGTCATGTTTCTGCAGGACTAATTTATACACATTCTTGCCCACGGCAGCCAAGGCAATGCAACGGCGTGTGCCGTCTATCGATAAGCTGATAGGGATGGCGTTCTTGTAGGCTCCAAGATAATCCTTGCCGACCATCTGGTCGACAGCATCTTTAAGTTTTTTATTTATATTGTATGGCGTTCCACTTTTAGCAACTTTGAGCTCAAAGACAAAGGTCTTCTTTGGCAATTTTATGACGATATCTGATTGGCCGATCCTGCTGGGGATATCGACATCAGTTTGAAATTTTTCAACTCTTAAATAAGTAGTCATAATACTCTTGTAAGCAGCTTCCCGTTCTGATTCTTTACCAGAATTAATGCCTCGATATTGTTCAGTTTTTTCTCCTGAGAAGATACGGTTAAGCGTGGCAAGAATGCCAACATAGTCATCTTTTACAAGAGAACGTTCAAGACTATTTACGACAGATTCTCTTTCTTCTTCAGATTCAAAGAAATCAAAGTTAATTAGACGATGCATTGCAATGCGAACTTCAAAATTGGGATATGAAAGATAATATGTTCCTGTAGACTTTTGTTTTCTAGGCGTAAGGTAACCAGCCTGATAGAGGTAAAGGGTGGGAGCGAGGTTATTCGTGATTTCTCCAGGTGACTCGATGTCCTTTTTACGTACTTTAAATGTAGACCTGTCAAAATCCTCAATGTTTATGTCCTTTGATGCCATATATTCTGCTATAAAATGTTGATCTCCGGTTTGTATCCAGTAGTCATCAAAGGCTTTGTCTACAAGAAAGGATAGAACTGAGATCGGATTATAGACAGTCTTCTCACTGCCGAAAGCGTAGCCATCATAATATTCATTCATTTTTGCGAGGAGAGTATTGACCTCAATTTTCATTGATTTTGCAATTTTTGATACATATGGTGTAAGCCTATTGCCAATCTCTTCATGTGTAAACCCAAACATAGTACTATATACTGGATTCATTGAGCAGTCACGAATATTATTCGCCACAGAGAAAACGCCAGCTCCAGAAAACTTGCTGATGTCTGTTATGTATGCTATATGGACGAATTGATCGCATACTTTTATCTGTCTATAGAAACTGCGAAGCAATTTACGTATTTTCTCTTGATAGTCACATCATCGTAGGTATCAACAAGAGGACAATCGTACTCATCAATTAGAATCACTGGTTTTGCATATTTGTTCGCAACCATAGACATTAAATCGCTAAATGCGCATGCAGAAGATAAAGTGTCAACGGAAACATTATAAGACTTCGCAATGGCAACAACTTTTTTGATTAAACTGGCATCAAATATTTCTATCCCATCTTCAGTGGGTAGACCTGACATATCCAGAAAAATCACTGGATGGGGCTGGAAGATCGGTTCATCAAGTTGCTTCTCGATTGCAAGGCCTTTGAACAGATCTCTTTTCCCGAGATAAAGATTTTCGAACACGGCCAGCATGAGTGATTTCCCGAATCTTCGTGGTCTGGAAAAGAACACACGCGTATTCTGCTTGAATAGCTTTACGAGATATTGAGTTTTATCTATATAGAGAGAATCACTCTTGCGGATCACCGCAAAGTCGTAAGTATCTGTCTTTATTGATTGTAAGGTCGCCATAACGCAAATTTCTCCATTATTTCGTTAAATTTTAGATACAAAAAACTGTACCGAGACAACAACGAATTTAGAACACATAGTGTTCAAACCACCTACATTTCATAGTTGTTAAACAATTTTCGCATGAATAATTAACTCATATTTTCGACAAAAATTGCCGACAAGACCGAAACAAACTCATATTTTCACTTCCTAAAATCAATCATAGGAATCCAGCCTGAGACAGAAATTAGTGCACCTAATGACATTGATAAGACGCCCGAAGGATCTGTCAAGACACGGAACATGGCTCGATGATGCCAAGCAGGCAGAAAATTCGCAAGTTCTTCGCCATCTCCTGCCACGCCATGGCGGATGCCCTCCTCTGCCATGCAGGACATCCATACGGCAAGCCGATGGTAAGGGCAAGACCCTCTGCTCTCTATTTTTCTGCATCGCCCTCCCTCGAAAGCCCCCATCCCCCGGCCCGAATCCCCCCATGGAAACACCCCCATCGCCGTTGTACGGCCGCAACCGCCGTGGTGGGTTGCCTGGGATGTCTCCACTGCCGTGGCGTCCCGTTTGATGGTGTGGGTGATGCGGTCGCCACTGGCGCCGGAAGATGCCCAAGGCTTCTTTGTTGATGCCGTCACAGGGGGCCTTTCCGGTCTTGGCAGGCCACGTTCCCGGGAACCGGGGAAGATGCCTGCCATGGCCTTGTCGGCAAGGGGCGGAGCGGTCGCCTCGCATGGGGACGATGGTTTCTGGGACCGTTTCTTCGAGTCCGGGGGCAACCCGGGAGCGGAACGGCCACATCTGGCAAAGGACGATGATCCCGGCGAGCGAGCCCGGATCCCGCCCCGTCTCCCCTGCCCCGGCGTCACGGAAGGAACTGTCCACTCCCGAGGGAACCGTCCGCTCCCGATTTCGGGGTCGGCGCCACGCTCTCTCCCCGCCTTGGCATCGATCGCCGCGGACTTGCATAGGGGCCGGAGCGCCCCGCGACCGTCCTTGTCCGGACGGCCCCAATGGCCGGCATCATCGGGCACGCGAAGCGTGCCAAATGCAGGCGCCTGAGCGCAACTTCCCTTGCGTCTTGCATTTTTTGCGTCCATGGCATAGTTTTGAGCGGATGCCCACGGATGGTGCAGTTGCAGGTCGTCCGCCACCGGAAGCCGTTCACGATCCTTCGCCCCGTCGAAGTGGCCGTGCCGCCTTCGAGATACGTCCGCGCCTCCGGGATGCGTCTGCGCACCGAACCGCCCCGACGCATCGGAGATCGCCCCTCACCCTGGTTGCCATGCACGCCTGATGCCGGCCGATCCCCCGGAACCGACGCCCACATCTCCGTCGATCCCGCCCCACCGCCGTACCTGTGTCTGCAGCGGGAACGGCGGCATGCGCCGGGATGGGACAATCCCGTCCCGTCCCTCCCATCCCGGCCGTCACGGCCGTGTATCGCCAGGGGGCAGGGGCGCCAAAGGGCATCGCGGCTTCCGGACATGCAACGGGAAAGATGCGGACACATCCATGGCGCGACGAGGGACGTCGCGCCCGCAAGAACCGGTTTGGGAACCTGATGGGCACCGGGCCTTTCGCGGCCCCGCCAGGGAACGGACCCAAAATCCCACGTACAGGAACAACAGGAGCGTAAACGATGAAGCAAACAGGTGCATGGATTCTCCTCGAATCCCTCCAACGCGAAGGCGTGGAACTCCTCTTCGGCTACCCGGGAGGCGCCATCACCGACATCCTGGACGAACTCCCGAAGCGTCCCGAACTCCGCCACATCCTCGTGCGGCACGAGCAGGGGGCGGTCCACGCCGCCGACGGATACGCCCGGGCATCCGGGAAGGTGGGGGTCTGCCTCGTGACATCCGGCCCCGGCGCCACGAACACCGTCACGGGCCTGGCCACGGCCAACTGCGACTCCATCCCCCTCGTCGTCCTCACCGGGCAGGTTCCCACCAAGCTCATCGGCAACGACGCCTTCCAGGAGGTGGACATCATCGGCATCACCCGGCCATGCACGAAGCACAACTACATCGTGGAGGACGTGCGCACGCTGGCCAGGACGATCCGGGAGGCGTTCCATCTCGCCAGGTCCGGACGTCCCGGCCCGGTTCTTGTGGATCTGCCCAAGGACGTCATCCAGGACGTCACCGAGTTCGTCTGGCCCGAAGACATATCCCTGCGCAGCTACAACCCCACCTACAAGCCCCACATGAACCAGCTGCGCAAGACCGCCGAGGCGCTGGACGCGGCATCCCGGCCGCTGCTGCTGGTCGGAGGCGGCGTCATCCTCTCCAACGCTTCCGCGGCCCTCACGGAATTGGCCCATCGCCTCTCCATACCCGTGACGGCGACGCTGATGGGGTTGGGGGGCTTCCCCGCCTCGGACGACCTCTGGTTCGGGATGGTGGGCATGCACGGCTCGTACGCCGCGAACACCGCGCTGAACACGACGGATCTGCTCCTGTGCGTGGGGGCGAGGTTCGACGACCGGGTGACGGGCAAGCTCTCCGCCTTCGCCCCCAACGCGAAGATCGTCCACATCGACATCGACCCGACGTCCATACGCAAGAACGTGCAGGTGCAGATACCCGTGGTGGGGGACTGCCGTCTCTCCCTGGAGGGGATACTCGGCATATGCGATGCGAAGTACGCCGACCGGGACTGGAAGGGGCGCCATGCGGAATGGATCGCCGACCTGAAAGGATGGATGCAGGAGAGGCCCCTGACCTTCCACGAGAACGGCAACATCAAGCCCCAGCAGGTCATCCGGACGCTCAACGAGCTGACCGGCGGGGACGCCATCGTCGCCACGGACGTGGGGCAGCACCAGATGTGGACGGCGCAGTTCTACGACTTCCTCACGCCCAGGAGCCTGCTCACCAGCGGGGGGCTCGGGACCATGGGCTACGGCTTCCCGGCCGCCATAGGCGCCCAGCTCGCCTTCCCCGACAGAAAGGTGGTGGTGGTCGCCGGGGACGGATCCCTGCAGATGAACATCCAGGAGCTGGCGACGGCCGTGGCGAATCGGCTTCCCGTGAAGGTCGTCATCCTGAACAACCGGTATCTGGGGATGGTGCGCCAGTTCCAAGAGCTCCTCTACGAGCACAGGTACTACGCCACGAACATGGATGCCCAGCCGGACTTCGTGAAGCTGGCGGAGGCGTATGGGGCCGAGGGGTTCAGGGTGGAGACGGCGGACCAGCTCCGGCCGGTCCTGGCCAAGGCCCTGGCGTCCCCTGCGACGACCTTCGTGGACGTGCGGGTGGAGCGTGAGGAGAACGTCTATCCCTTCGTGCCGTCGGGCGCGGCTCTGAACGAAATGCTACTCGTGTAGCGGGAGGTGCTTTTGATGAAACGGCACGTGATTTCGATACTGATGGAGAACGAGCCCGGGGTGCTGTCCAGGGTGTGCGGGCTCTTCAGCGGGAGGGGGTTCAACATCGAGACCATC
Source organism: Desulfovibrio sp. (assembly GCA_031272715.1). Lineage (GTDB taxonomy): Bacteria > Desulfobacterota > Desulfovibrionia > Desulfovibrionales > Desulfovibrionaceae > Desulfovibrio. Next base: position 53,682 of record JAISTH010000028.1, on the reverse strand, counting down.
AACGCGGGCCCCAGCAACGAGGAGGGGGTCCACCACATGAACATCACCACGTTCGGCGACGACTACATCATCGAGCAGATCATGAAGCAGCTGAACAAGGTGGTCTCGGTGATCAAGGCGACGGACTACGAGGATTCGCCGGCCGTGGAGCGGGAGATGATGTTCCTGAAGGTGCAGGCGGAGGCGCCGGACCGGGGGGAGATCCTGCGCACGGTGGAGGTCTTCCGGTGCAAGGTGGTGGACGTGAGCCCCAACGAGATGATCATCGAGGCCACGGGCAACCACGAGAAGCTGGAGGCCATCCTCACGCTGTTCCAGCGTTTCGGCATCAAGGAGCTCGCGCGCACGGGTCCTCTGGCGATGCTGCGATCCAAGAAGAAGGTCAACTGAAGCGACGGCCCAAAAGGCGGGATGGCGCGCCGACCTTGCGGCCCCCGCAGGATGCGTTCCTGCGGGGGCCGGGGAATCGTCCTCGTGGGCCGAGGGGCTGGATTCCGGGAGATGCCGGCGCCCCCGGCATCGGGAGGCCGTGGGGCGTCCGTGGCGCATCTGCGGGGCGTCCGTGGCGCATCTGCGGGGCGTCCGTGGCGCATCTGCGGGGCGTCCGTGGCGCATCTGCGGGGCGTCCGTGGGGCGCCCAAGGGGCGTCCGTGGGGCGCCCAAGGGGCGTCCGTGGGGCGCCCAAGGGGCGTCTGCGGCGCGTCTGTGGGGACATCCCCGTGACGGCCCCGGGGAATCCGCGGAACGGCCGGAGGGTCCATCCCAGGGCGACTCGTGTGACGTCCCCGGGAGTTCCCTGAAGGCGCAAGACGCAGGACGAGGCATCCCCCCCGAAGGGCAGTATCTGGCGAGGACATCCCGCCCGAAGGACAGGATGCGGATTGGGACGTTCGCGGCCCGCCGCACGGCGTTGTTGTTGCGGTGCCGTTCCTGGGGCATTGGCGACATGCACCCCGATGGCGCGTCACGCCGATGCGCCGCGCCCGACAACGCAAGGGAAGACGAACGGCAACTCCCGATGCGCCGAAAGCCCCCCTGCATCAAGGCAGGGGGGCTTTCGGTGCATCAAGGCTCCGGCACGCCATGGAAGCCAGGCACGGAAGCCGCCAAGACGTTCACGCCTCGGGGACGTCCTTTTTGTAGTGCAGCCTGATCCGGATGACGAACTCCCGGACGTCCTGCCGCGACAGCCCCAGCAACGCCGGGCAGCTCCAGCAGACCGCCGCGACGGCGACGCTGTAGCACACTCCCGAGACCAGGAACCGCCAGATCGAGTCCACCGACCCGAACCCCATGTGGACGGTGACCTCGCGGCTCAGGAACGCCACCGCCAGCAGCACGGCAAGACTCCACAACTGGTGCAGGAAGTTCCGCTTGAAGGAGAGGGGCAGGAACCTGGAGACCAGCCAGAAGTACACGTTCACGGTCACGTACTGCACAAGGACCGTCTTGATGGCCAACCCCGTCGCGCCGAGATTCAGCCCGAAGTATTCCGCCGGAGCCAGGCACACCCACGCCGTCCCGAACCCGTAGACGCACTCCAGAGCCGCTATGTTCCGCAGGATGTGGGTCCTGCCGGTCGCGTGGAACACCGACCCGGCAAGCTGTCCGTATGCCTGGTGCAGAGGATAGAGGGCCATGACCTGCACCGGGATGATGGCGGCGACGAATTCCGCGCCGCCGAACAGCCTGACCATGGCCGGCCCTTCCGCCAACGTGAAGCACGAGAAGTACGCCGCCACGACGTACAGCAAAGGCGCGAAACGGCTGAGGAGCCGCCCCATGGCGTCCAGATCCTTGTCTCCCCACGCGATGGACAGTTCCCGCATGACCAGGGGGGTCATGGCGGACACGAAGAGGAAGCAGGCCATGCTCACCTTCTGGGAGAGGGCGAAGAAGCCCTGCTCGACGCTGCCGTCGAACCACTGCAGCAGCCACCGCTCCGAGGTGAGGAGCAGGAAGGAGAGGAGGGACTGGATGAAGAGCGGATGGCTGTAGTCGAAGAACTCCCTGACATAGCGACGCCGCTGCCGGGGGGAGGGACGCGAGGAAGGGGGGATGCCGTTGCGCTCCCAGTGCTTGCGGGTCACCCTGCGGTAGCATATCGCCGTCGCGGCGAGCATGAGGTACTGCTGCAGGAAGAGGGTCGCGATATTGAGGACGTCCCCGAGAAAGAGAAGGATCAGCAATGCCACGGCGAGAAGGGACACCGTCGTGCGCGCCGTCTCCGACGCCACGGTCGCCCCCACGGCATCGTTCATGGACCTCAGCACCCTGCCCCACCATGTGAGGAAGGCCCAGAGGGCCGCCGGAGGGGCGAGCCAGAGGGGCACGTCGGGCATGACGATCCCGCCTATCGCGGGAATCTGCATGCACAGGGCCGCCACAAGGGTGATGATCGCCACGAGCCAGCCCACCCCGGTGTAGAAGCCCACGAGTTCCGTCTCCTGCTGCCGCCTCGAGAGGGCGTTGTAGAAGCAGGTGGAGGTGCCCATGTCCAGGAAGCCGGACAGTTGCTGGAAGATGCTGGTGGCGAAGCTGTAGTTGCCGTACATGGCGGGGCCCAGCGCCCGGGGCAGTATCGCCTCCATGGCGAGATACACCGGGACCGAGGCCATGTTGGCCACGAGCTTGAAGATATAGCGACGGGCGAGGGTGTCGCTGGGCATCGGGTGTGTCCGAAGGGGCCGGCCATCCTGCCGGGGTGCGGGTGTCCGGCGCCTCAGCGCCTGTGCCGGGTCTTGCGGGTGGCGGCGGGTCCCTCCGGCGGAAGCCGGGGGACGTCGCCCGTTGCGGCGTCCTCACGCCGCAAGGTTGCCGCGGCCGGGATGACGGCCGCGGCCATGGAAACGTCGAAACGCCGTATCATGCCACACGTGCCACGCCGAGGGATTTTACGTCCCTCGGCAGCCAACAGGCGCAGTTCCCCATCCATGCCCCCATGCTTGATGCCGGGGCCGACGGCCAACGGCCGTCGATGGCGGATATCCCGGCGCCGCAAGGGATGGCCATGGCAGGAGATGCCGTGGCCAGCACCAGCATCCTCGGGACGGCGACATCGCGCAAAGTTTCTCCTCGTGGGCGTGTCGGTGGCGCCCATCCATATGCTGGCCGAGACCGGGATCCTGCCGGCAGGGGCCATGTGGTGCGTGCCTGAGTCGCCACGATGCGCGCGCCTCGTCCCGGAAGCCGTTGCAGGACCGAAACGTGCAACGCAATGCGACGCCGATGTCACAGCTATTTCAATGTGTAAAAATTGCAATAAAGTTTTCCATGGCTGCTTTCAGTATTTCTGAATTTATACGGCAATCCAATACAAGACCAGACTCACATCTGTAATGAGGACGACAATAGCACACTGCAAGTTTGTCAAATCTACATCTTCCTTTGGACGCTACCGATCTCTTTAGAGGGATTTTTCGCTTGCCAGCGTTACTCCCTCTACAGTAGGCGCAAACAGCATACTTGGATTTATGTTCCTGCAGCATATCATTCTTGCAAAAGAATTGAGCATCGCAGTCATCGTCACGCCAATCTTTGCGCATGCGGCATCAAAGTCATGTTGGGGGATTCGTCCATAGGACTGTTCACGTTTTACATAAAACTTAACTGAAGTCTTTTGCAAAAAACAAGTAAACTTTGTGCTACTGTTCTAATAAAGTCGTTGTATTGCACCGTGATAATCCAAAGCAAAGTCAAGACATTCAATGTCTTCCTCTATAATTTGTTCAAGTTTCTTTGTGTCCAAGATTAACATGTGATTGCCAGCAAAGTAACCACAATAATCTGCTTAAAGCGTGATGTTCTCGACATCGCTCTTCACAAGCATATGTAAATCATCATCCGTTGGCATATTAATTTGTGCTATTCTATTTTTTTGATTTTCCACCGCCTTCTCGAAGAATCTACTGACATCACGAGCGTTTGCATAGTTTTCATCTTTTGCTGCATGGTATTTTTTTAGAGCCATTGCGACACAATCAGATGCCTCCGGCGTTATCTTGATGCGATCCTGATGACAAAACATGTTGAAAATCTCTATCAGTTCATCTGCATTATAGTCAGGAAAATTGATGGCCATGCTGAATTTTGACCGAAATTCAGGATATGATTCCAAAAATTTTTCCACCTCATCCGCACGACCTGACACAATGACAATAAAGTTGTCACGGTTTTCTTCCATGGCCTTGAGAAGCATCTCTAGAATTTTATTGCCATGGCCATTTTCTTCCGTGCCCGCCGTAAGGAAATATACTACATCAAGGTAGAGAATTCCACCACTGGCATCATCGATGACATTCTGCACACTGAGAACTGTCTTTCCTATATCTTCACAAACGATTTCTGACCAATCTGGTTTTACGAGGTATCCCTCTGACACAAAACCTAGACACTTGTAAATAGTAGAAATAAATACGCCAATACTCGTCTTTCCCGTTCCGGGATTGCCGGTAAAGACAAGATGACGTGATATTGATGGTGGCTGAAGTCTGCGTTTCTTGCGGATTTTCCGAATTTGCGTAAGAGCTAGAATTGCAAGGACATCCAGCTTAACTTCAGAAAGTCCAACAAGATCATGCAAATCACACAGCAGATATTCAAGCATTTTCCAGTCATCTACAGCAACTGGAGGTTTATCTTTACCTGAAGAGTCCTGATCTTGAGGCTCGGATGCATGCTCCAGTTTAAATATCCTTGATTTATCCGCCATATAAATATTTAGGCTATCCATAAAAGTAGCATGGCATTTTGCTTCTTCAACTGTGACATCATCGCAGGCGAGAAGCGACACGCCAATGTCATAGAGTAGCGTTAATGCCATTTGAGCAGAGCCCTCAAATGAAGAAGGAATGGGAAGTTCACGTGACTCCGATTTCTCGCAAAAGTCATTATCCTGAGCGATGAACAGATCTAAATATAAAGTGAGCAGTTCCTTCATATAATTAACATTTTTAACATGTAACATCACGTTTGTATTCTTGTCGTAGTCAAAAAGGTCAGTGCCATGCATGGATTCATTTTGTTTTCTTAAGTCGTCAAAGCAATAACGGAGGAACGATTCACGTTCGCTTGAAATATTCCCGGCAAGCGTGCAAAGGTATAAGAGATAGTAAAAAATTGCCGTGCCGATCACGGCAGCGTCTTGAAAATTTGGAGTAACGTCTCCTGTTATTTTCAATAACAATTCTACATTACTATTTTCTTTTTTGTACATTGCACCACTCATTTTATGTTGTGGGTTTAAACACTCTAAGTACAATCTTGCAAAAAATAAGCATGTAAACGCGATGAACCCCAAGCATATCTACAAGCACAATGCATGAAGTCCAACCTCATGCCAAAATTAAACCAGTGGAATCACCATTTCAGAGAAGGTTGCATCGGCCAATGGCTTGCGAACCACCCAAGAAACAGTCCCGTCTTTCATCCGCGAGGCACAAGCACCTTCACCCTGCCCTCGCCGAACATGCCAGAAGGCTTGGGGGACGCATGGCCTCGCATATCAGACGAGATGCCATGGCGGCAACCCATTCCTGCACGGCGCACCCCCGCCCCTGCAGGCGTCGAACCGGCCCGTTTCCACCGTGGCGCGGGCAATCGGGAGGGGCGAGCGCACACTCGGATCCCCAAGAGCGACACCCGCGTCTTGGAGTCCTCCAAGAGAGACGGCCAGTTCCTTCCCGCCCACGCACACCGTTTCCAGGGACGTGGCATCCGGCCGGGGGTACGACACCCCGAACCGGGACCCGGCCTTCCTGGCCGAGATCCGACCTTCCAGACTGGGCGATGGCCTTCCGGACTGGGGCATGGCATCCCGGCGCCGCGCCTCCTCGCATCCCATCGCGCCCCGGCATCGGCCTGGCCTCGTCCCTCCCCCGCGCAGACGGGACATCCCTCTGGCGGAACAGCGCCAATCCGCCCTCGCATTGTCGGGAGTACAGGTTCCGGGCCGCGGACGAAACCTCCCTCCGGCGGAGCTGCGCCAATCCTCCCGGATCGCACTCCGGCACGCCCATCATGGGATTCCCGCTCCATGGCGCCACACACATTTCCCCGAGAACAGGCCGGCCGGCCCCTCGGCCGCCCCCATTATGGGGCACCGGGCGGAAAATTCATGCGCCTTCAAGCAGATCGTGCATCGGGATACAACGGAAGGAGACCTAAGTCAACAACCCGAGTGCGACGTCCCGCCCGCCGCTCCTCCAGATGCCGATGCAGAAGCAGATGGAGATCCTCATGCCCAAGGCGCCGATGGCCGATGGAAAATGCCCGTGTCGAAGCTGTGGCTGCCGTACGCGGCTGCCCCATCGCCCAGGGCGGGACGCATCCGCCCGGGGCAGGACTCGACTCCATCAAAACCGCCATGGACGCCGTCTGGCGGGGCTCATCGCCCAGGCAGGACCGCTTCCATGGCGAGGCGCACCGGGTCCGAGACCGTGTTGCCCACAAGCCCGAAGCGCCACAACCGACGAGGATGCCGCCAGACATCCGGCGCGTCCGATGGATCCGCCCATCCTTCCTGGACGAGGCTCTCCCGCACCTCAGCGCTTGAGCCAGGACTCGTAGGTGGCGGCGAGTTCCTCCGGCGGCAACCGGGGGGCGTCGTACATTCCGGCGTCCTCGCGCTGCCGGGCCGCCTCGGCCAGGATGATGGCCGCGGCCACGGAGACGTTGAAACTCTGGATCATGCCGTGCATGGGGATGTAAAGCTCGCCGTCCGCCAAGGGACGCAGTTCCTCGTCCACGCCCGCATGCTCGTTGCCGAGGATGACGGCCGTCGGACGCCTGAAATCCCAGCGCCGCAAAGGGATGGCCTCGGGAGAGCACGCCGTGGCCAGCACCTGCATCCCCTGGGACGCCAGCGCCGCGCGGAGTTCCTCCCTGTCGCCGTGACGCCGGCTCTCCACCCATTTGCGAGCCGATGCCGAGGTCTTGCTCCCAAGAGACGGGAAGGGCGTGCGGGTGTAGTAGAGATGCACGCACCCCACCCCGAAGGCGTCGCAGGACCGGTAGATGGCCGAGACGTTGTGGGGGTCGTGAATGTTGGCCAGCACCAAGGTCAGATCGGGCTGGCGATGTCCGAGGACGGCCATCAGTCTCGCCTTGCGTCCGGGCGTGCGTTCCGCTGTCATGGCGCAAGGGTTGCAGAAAAAAGGGGTTTCCGCAAGTCCGGACGCGCCGCGGAGGAGATGCGCTGCCTCGCCCACGCCCCATTACGCCGCCACGGGCGAAATGGGAGGGCGTCCTCCCGATGAAGCGCGGCCGAAGGGGATCGTTCGCCCCATCCAGACGCAAGCTGACATCACGACCGCAGTCCTCTCCTCAGGCCGATCCGCAGCACCAAAGGGGACGGGCAGGGCAGGCCTCGCCCATTGACTTTTTTTCTGCAAGCACTACCATTGAAGGTAGACCACCACGAACATGGTGACACATCGGCACGTGCAACATTGCCTTCCGCCAGGACGAGGGAGTCCGCTGACCCCGGCCCCTCCGCCCACGGCGCAGAGTCCCCGAGACGGCGCACGGACCGGATCCCGGACGTTGCGGGAGGTGTTTCGGCGTCTTCGGCAGGTCGCAGGCAAAACGCACCGGGGTGGAGAAAGTGGCGCCATTTGGGCGTCATAGAAGGTGTTGACAAGATGCCGCATCTTTGATAACTTGGGCACCTTGAAAGCGACGATGCGTTGCGGCACGTCGCACCGTCCACCCTCCGGGCCTGCCAGGCCGGTCCGCGGTCAGGAAAGTGCGCGAGCACGGGCACGGCCAGGATTGCCGGGGACGGGGAACGGACGCGGGGCGATTCGAGGAGGGCGACCGGGAGGCGAGATCTCCCGCCGATGGCGGTACGTTGCAGATGCGGATGCGCCCGGGATGGTGCATATCCGATTATTGTCTAGGCAAGACTAGGAATGCATCAATTTTTTGTCGATGTTTGCAATATGTGGACAGTAGGCTGAACGAATATGACAGAGAATGCACCAGCGGCTCATTCTTATTAAGATAAACAAGTCTGCCACACCAGGAAGATTGCATGTCTAAAAACACCCCCGATAATGCGGCGAATGCCGCTCCAGATACCACATTGGATGCGGCCCCTGTGGCCGCTACAAACCCTTCTCCCAGCATCACAACGAGCACTACTGACTTAAACATTTCAAGGCGTAATGCATCTGACGTTTTCGGTAGGAAATGGGGAGCAAAATTCATAAAAGGCCTTATCAAATCTGTTCTCACTAACAAAGTCTACAATCAGGTAGATATTGACACCATCGAGCAGCTAGACACAAATTTCTTCAGTAGCGGGCTTAAAAACAAAATTTGCGACATACTGTTTAGATTCCAATTCACCACAGATGGCGGATCCGGTCAGTGGCACTACCTGTTGATCGAATTCAATACGTCTATCAGCAAAAAAAATACGTGGCAATTCTATAATTACCACAATTTGATCTTACAGCGCTTCGGGGAAGAATCCCTCAGAAAATATGGGGCGCTACCCAGAGTTTTCACGGTTTTTATTTATACTGGCCGGAGAAACTCCACACTTAAGCCATTTGCTTCACTGGTCAAAGGCGGAAAATCACTTGATGAATACGCCCCACTCGACCTGAAGTTTGAATTTATAAGTATACGCAACACAAGCAAGGAGTTGTTACGGGATCATTTCTCCAACGATATACTTCTCCTCCTGTTTAAACACGACTTAGACCACGACTCCGTCGATGAGGTTGTCAAGACATTAGACGCTTTTACGAAGGAGGAAATCGAGAAAGATAAAAAGGGGGTGCCAAATTATTCATTTTATATTGCAGACCTCATTGGCGACTTTATAGTCTTTCTCGACAGACCAAGGGCCAACAACGACAAATCGGCTAGGGCGCTGTCTAAACACTACACAAACAAAGAAAACTGTGTGGAGGGTTTTATGGGCAAGACTACTACACGATTGACGCCGTTCTTGAAGGAAATGGCCTTAAACATCAAAGAAGAAAATCTCATAGCCGAGGGCGAAGCCAAGGGCTTAGCCAAGGGCTTAGCCGAGGGCGAAGCCAAGGGCGAAGCCAAGGCGCTTCAGAAATGCCTGCTGAGCATTGTAGAAAAACGCTACCCTCCGATCAGCGCATCTCTTGGCGCCAAGATCCGTAGCATCACAGAGCCAGAAACCCTATACGGTCTGGTTGACGCAACGCAGCAATATAACGATTTGGCAGCCTTCGAACGCACCGTGGAAAACACGCTGCAACAGGCCAGCGCAAGATAGCTTCGACTTCATGCGGAGTATCGGGATGGGAGACGACCTTTGCCGAAGAGTTGTCTCCCATTTTATTACACTGAAAATGAAGCATTGGCTATCGTTTGGCAGAGATGGTCAAATCCCTTGCGTCAGGGGACACTGCCACGCAGTTTACCCTGAGTGAAGTTACGAGCTTCTGAGAACAATCCCCCAAGAAATCATAGGCCTTACCTAACATCTTCAGGATCATAGTCTATATGGACTAAAACAATCCCACACTTAAACCAATTGCCTCACTATTCAAAGGTGGCAAGTCACTTGATGAATACGCCCATCAGGCCAATGGTTTGAATTCATAAATACACGCAACACAAGCAAGGAATTGTTACGGGATCATTTCTCCAACGACATACTTCTCCTTCTATTTAAGCACAACTTAGATTACGACTTCGCCGATGAGGTCATCAGGATACTTGACGCTTTTATGAAGGAGGAAATCGAGAATGATAAAACAGTGGTTGAAAAAAATTTACTAGATATTACAGCCTTTATTGACGACTTTATAGTCTTTCTCCACAGGCAAGAACCAATAACGACAAGTCGGCTAAGGTACTGTATAAACACTACGCAAACACAAAAAACTTTGTGGAGGTTTTTATGGGCAAGTCTACTACACGGATGACGCCATTAATGAAGGAAATGGTCTTCAACAAAGGCAAGGACATAGTCAAAGAAATGGCCCACGTCGAGGGCTACACCGAGAGCTTCGCAAAGCACTTTGTTGATGGCTTTGCCGAGGGCTTAGATGAGCGCTCTGACGAGCTCCTTGCCGAATACAAAGTTAAGGGGCTTCAGAAGTACCTACTGCGCTTTGTGGAAAAACGCTATCCCGCAGTCAGCGCATCCCTTGATGCCAAGATACGCAGCATCAAAGAACCAGAATCCCTATACAGTCTGATCGATACAACTGAGCAGTATAACGATTTTGCCGCCTTCGAGCGCACCGTAGAGAATACGTTGCAACAGACCTGTACAAAATAGCTTGGACTCCAGGCGCCGCATCGCGATGGGAGATAACCTTTGCCGATTGGTTGTCTCCCATTTCAGTACGTTGAACCGTGATATAGGCGACTGTGTGGCATAAGACGGAGAAACCCTTTACGGCAATGAGCAGTTCCTTACAGTTCTCCCTAGATGAATCACAATCCTTGGTAAAAATCCCTCGAAAAATAGGAAAATCTTTCAGAATTTTCTGAGTTGTTAATTGACCAGAGAAACTCCACACGTAAACTAATTGCCACGCTGTTCAAAAGTGGCGTGTCGTTTGAGGAATACCTACATATGGCCCAGAATTTTTAATTCATAAGCATTCTCAATTCAGGTAAACAATGGCTGCAGGGACTTTTCCCTGACGACTTGATTACTCTTCTGTTGAAGCACGACTTAGGCCAAGACTCAACTGATGAGGTTGTCAAACATTTATGCTTTTATCAAGGAGGAAATCGAGAAGATAAAAAAAGGTTGCTAAATTATTTGCTTGACATTATATCCATCATTGACGGCTTCATTGTCTTTCTCTATAGGCCAAAGGCAGATAACTACGGTCCGTGCGAAGAACTGTCTAAACACTACTCAAACACAAATAACTTAGTGGAGGATTTTATGGCCAAGGCACGGTTGACGCCGTTCATGAAAAAACTGGCTTTCAATATGGGCAAAACCCTAGCCGAAGAAATGGCCAAAACCGAGACATATTCCGAGTACTATGCCGATGGCTTTGCCAAGGGCTATGCCGAGATCAAAGCTAAAGAGATTCAGAACGGCCTGCTGCGTATCCTGAACATTCGTTACCCTTCAGTCAGCGCATCCCTTGTCGCCAAGATACGTAGCATCACGGAGCCAGGATCTCTGTACTGTCTGCTCGATGCAACCCAAGAACACAACGATTTGGCGGCCTTCGAGCGCACCGTTGAGAACACGCTGCATGAGGCCATCGCAAGATAGCTTCGACTACGGGCATCGCATCGCGATGGGAGCACCACCTCACGGCTTCCGCCTCAATCATGCCGGGAATCCTGTGGGAAGCTCTCCACCTCCGCCTGCCTCCAGGGACACATCATGCTGAGACACAGTGGGCCGCAATCGCCATCTGCGGACACATCTGAAACCCAGGACGCCCGACACTCCTGCGCCCCCTGATGCAATGGCACGGCGTCAGGCCGACTTGTAGGGATTCTCGATCTTCCCGCCGTTCCGCAGACGCACGACAAGGGATGCCATCGTAGCGAGGACGGGAGCGCTAGGAACTCCTTCGGCGACTCCCTTCGGCCCGTCGGTGATGAGCGCAAGAAGGCCGCCGAGGAAGCATGCCAAGGAGAAGACGTCGACCATGACGTCGGGCCGCTTCCGCCCCTCGTTCCAGCCTTCCGGCATCATGTCTGGGCTAGCATCTTTCGTTCCCGCTCCGGCGCCCCCTCTGCTCCCGTTCGACGAGCGCGACCAGCCTGTCGGCCGCCCAGGACAGGCCGCCTCGTATCCGCGCAGGACATCGTGGTGCGGGAGATGCCGATGCAGGATTCCCTGGTGCCGACCCGCTCCCCGCCGTGGTTGGTCGAAACGGCCTGCGTGCGCCGCCCGAGGGAGGGGGTCGCATCGGGGCCATGACCCCGGCGCACTTCGGCATCGAGCCGCTCCACGGCCCGCCGGCTGTCACCTCGTAGGTTGCCGGTCGATGAGGACCGCGTCCCGGATCGACATGGAGCGTACCTCTCCATGCGATCCCGGACCTTCTTGTCCGGCGGATTGTCCGGGAGCGCCCTCGCGCCGAGGATCAAGGCGGAGATGCCGGTCCCGAGTCGCGCAGGAGTCTGATCATGGCCGTCTCCATGTTCGGGGGAGGATGGCCGACACGACGTTGATCGTGCCTGCGCATGCTGCAAGTCCCCGTCAGGGAGGATATGCGCGTGTTTTCTGGAAGCGGCCGTGCTGGCCGATTCGTGCGAGACGCATGCCGAGGGTCATCCCGGACGCCATCTCAAAACCTGGGGCATCGGTTGGTGGCCGATCCAGGAGGATGCATCCCCGATCGGTCAGCCGCACGGATTTTCGCGGATGCCGCGGGCCTCGAGAAGGCGGACGTTTTCTCGCGCTGGCGGGAGCAAGACAGGAAGGTCGGGGCGATCATGCATCACGAAAAAAATGTACCACATGGGTACCAGATCGCCCATCCCGACCGGACGGCGATTTCCCCATTCCCGCAAACCCGCTGGTGCCCGGAGCGGGACTCGAACCCGCATGGCTCGCGCCGAGGGATTTTAAGTCCCTTGTGTCTACCAATTCCACCATCCAGGCATTGTCCGGCCGGCCTTCGGATCACCCGCACTCCCCGAAGGGCTCCGGGGCGTGTCCGCCAGCGTCGCGGCAGGGGACGATCCGGTGGATGCCTCCTCTCCCGGAGGGTTCCACGGGAAGGGTGACCTTCTCCTCCTGCCAGCTCCCCCTTTCTACGTAATAGACCAGAAAGGTGTCAAGCCCCTTGTCCAGGCACAGGAGTCTTCCGCTCACCCCTTCGGGCGCCCTGGCCGCCATTTCCATGGCCAGTTTGCGGAACACGTAGGCTTTCGGCCGATCGAAGACGCACTGGAACCAGAGGTACTCCCCCGTGGGGCTGAAGTCCACGTGCCCGGCGCCGGCCAGCGGCAGCAGGCCGCTCAGTTCGGCGATGAGGGCGCTTTCGGACGCCGTCATCTCCTCGTAGGTGAGTTCGTCGTCGTAGGAGAACCGGCCGAAGAGTTCGCCGCCGTATCTGTTCATCCTTGCCTTCCTCGCTCCATCGCTTCGTTGCCGGGCGCTTCCGGATGGACGGGCCGGGCCTCGGCCCCTGCCCTCCATGAAGTCGAGGGCGGGAGGGGAACCGCGGCGGACCTACCGGAAGGGCCGACATCGGAGGGTTGTGGTATGTGGTGGATGTCTGGTATCCTGCGCCCTCGTTTCGTCCCGCGTCCGCCCCTTCCCGGCGGCCGGGACCGTCCCGCTCCCTTCGGGGAACGGGTGACGCCGAAATCAAGCAAGAAACATGCCCCGAAGACCCGCGACATCCCTTTTCCCCACGCCGACGGCCCCAAGGGAAGCCATCTTCCGCCATCGGACAGGGATCCCCCGTTGCGCCCCCGGCACCTTTTGCCCACCCTCCCCGTCCATGCCCATGATGGGCGGCACCGAAGGTCTTCCATGAGCGACACCACGGAACGGCATGCATCCCATGGCCAGGACGCCCCCCGGAGAAGTCTTGCGGACAGGGCGGTTCTCGCCCTGTGCCGGCTGTGGATAGCGGGCCTCTCCCCATGGGTTCCGGGAACGGCGGGCACCGCCGTTGCCTGCCTTCTGGCCCCCTTCTGCTTCGTGCCCCTCTCCTTCGCCCTCAGGCTTCTCCTGCTCCTGTGCATCTTCTTCGCGGGGTCCCTGGCCGCGACCCGGGCGGAGCGACTCCTCGGCCGCAAGGATCCGGGAGAGGTGGTGGTGGACGAACTCCTGGGACTCTGGGTGGTCCTGCTGCCCTTCCAGGACGTCGGCATGGGGACGCTCGTCGCGGCCTTCCTCTTCTTCCGCGTCTTCGACATCCTGAAGCCCTGGCCCGTCTCCGCCAGCGAGAACTGGCTGCCGGGAGGGTACGGCATCATGATCGACGACGTTCTCGCAGGGATCTACGCCATGCCCTGCGTCGCACTGTGCAGGTGGGTGGCGGCGTGACGACGGGGCGGACATCGACGTCGCGCCTGGCGATGTTTCGGGGATGCGCCGGGGGGCGCGCCAAGGCGGGATCCGGCCGTCCGATGCCTTCCGGCGTCAGGACGACGTTCTGCTTCCATCGGCGGCGGGGAGGCTGAACATGTCCGGGAAGGCCGCAGGAACGCGCCGATTGCACGGCAGAAGGTATCGGACCGACTATCCCGGCGTGTACTTCAGATGGAGGAGCGCCGGGGAGGACGGAAAACCCGATCGCGCCTTCTACGTCACCTGGGCCGATGGCTGCGGCATGCGGGAGGAATGCGTCGGCTACGAGACGAAGGACGGCATGGACGCCGCGAAGGCCTTCGCCATCCTCGCCGCCAAATGCAAGGACGGCAAGCGCCCGTCCCCCGCCCCCGTCCCCGACGGTTCCGGCGTGCCGGTGCGGGACGACGGGAAGGTGACGATCGCGACGCTCCTCGACCTCTACCGCCGGGCCAAGCCCATGCGCAAATGGGGCCCCGACCTCTCCGCTTTCAGGACCCACATCAGGGAACCCTTGGGGGACGCCTCCCCGGACGAACTCACGACCCTCGATCTCGACACGCTGAAGGCGATCATGCGGGAACGGGAGAGGTCCCCCCAGACGATCCGGCACGTTCTGGGACTGCTGCGCCGCATCATCAGGTTCGGGGCCAGTCGGGGCCTCTGCCGGGAGCCCGACGGGACCAGGCTCTACTTCGAACTGCCGAAGGTGGACAACCAGCGGACGGAGTCCCTTTCGGAGGAGGAGTTGAAGCGGTATGTCGCGGCGCTGGACGCGGAGCCGGACCAGGTCGCGGCGTCCCTCCTCCGGCTCGCGCTGGTGACGGGGATGCGCAAGGGGGCGTTGCTGGCGCTGGAGTGGGACGACATCGACTTCCACAACGGCTTCATCGTGCTGCGGGGGGAGCACGCGAAGAAGGGGAGGACGGAGAGGATCCCCATGTCGGCGACGGCCGAGAGGATCCTGCGGGGGCTTCCGGAGACGGCGAGCCCGTATGTCTTCCCGGACGGGAACGGCGGACGGCGCAAGGAGATCTGGCCCATCGCCGACCGGGTCAAGCGCAACGCGGGGTTGCCGGAGGATTTCCGGCCTTTGCACGGTCTGCGCCACGCCTTCGCGTCCTTTCTGGCGTCCTCGGGGAAGGTGGATCTCTACACCTTGCAGAAGCTCCTGACGCACAGTTCCCACTCCATGACGCAGCGGTACGCGCACTTGGCGGACACGGCGCTGCACCGGGCGACGCAGGTGACGGACGAGATCTTCGGGGGGCTCATCGCGGGCGCCCCGTCACCCGATGGGAACGCGATGGCGCAGGCGACGCAGTACGGGCACCTGCTCGTCAACCCCGTGGACATCAAGGGGAACGCCCTGCGTGCGGAGATGGTCTTCATCGTCCGGAACATCGACAAGTACAGGTCGATGCGCATCCCCTTCCTCGTGTTCGAGCCGCCGGCGCTGGATTTCGGGCCGGGGCCCGGGCAGGAGGAGCAGGGAAGGCGGCCGGCGGCTGCGGAGGACGCGCCGGAGGGGAACTGACGGCGGCGCTTGTGGAGGAGTCCGCGGCAGGGGCGTCTGGCGGCGGCAAGCGGGGACGGCTTGGCGAGCCACGGAGGCTGGCCTGGGGCCGCGTCAGGGGACGCCTGGCATCGGAAAGCGGCTTAGCGTTCGGAGCTCCGCAGGCGGAACCGACAGGGGCTTGCGCAGGAGCGGACGATGTATGCGGCGCCGAGGCGGGAGCGCCGAGGCGTCGCATCGCCGTTGGAAGATTGCACCCGGGCCGTCGGACAGGCGCCTCGCGGTGGACGCCGACGGCACGGTTTGGAAGATTCCGTCCGCGGCGTCAGACCGGGATGGCCGTCCGAAACGCCTGAAGGGATGGACCGGATCCGCCGGGATACGGAGGATCGCGGCGGATGCCATTCTCCTCTGGAGTTCAGGAATGCGGGGGGCTCCGCCCTGCATCCATGCCATGGCTCCTTCCTTCCGAAGTCAGGAGCGGAGACGACTGGAGCGGAAGATCCTGGCCGGCGCCAAGGGATCGCCATCGGGAACTCCCGCCGCCGATGCCGGAGGGTGACCGTCCAGGGAACGGCTCTTCGGCCGCATCCCGAGGGATGTGGGGGACAAGCCGCACTCCTCAACGGTTCCTGCGTTCGGCATCCTCTGTCCAAAAAACCCGATCTCCGCGCCTCGGCAATACGCGGGGGAGAAACTCCGGCGCCCTCGGGATCGCCCACGTCTACCCACGCCCCCGCAGGACGCGGTTCCATGGACCTCATGGTCCCGGCCGTCGCCGCCCGAACCCCGCGTCTCGGCGGGACGCGGTTTCTGCGTTCGACATCCTCTGTCCAAAGACACCCGATCTCCGCGCCTCGGCAGTACGCGGGAGACGAGACTCCGGTTCCCCCGGAACCGCCCACGGCTGCCCACGTCCCTGCGGGACGCGATCTTTCCATTCGATAGCCTTCGTCCCCAAAAAACCCGATCCTCGCGCCCCATCGGGATGCGGGGGACGGTCGGGGCGCCCCCGGTCATGGAGCGGAAGCGCCCGCCCCCCGTGGGACACGGGCCCTGGCCGTGGTCAGGTCGGCGGAATGCGCGGAAACGCCCGCGCCCCCGCGGGACGCAGGGAACGAAACGAGGATCGCGGAACCCTCGCAGGCCGCGTCGCCCTCGGGCCGCGCCCATCAAAAGGACATGCGGATGGGCGCACAGGAAGAGTCCGTCCGGAAGGACGGCCCCCGTCAGCAGGCGGCGAGCCGCGCCTGGATGGAGCAGCCCGCGCCGCCGGAGAAGTCCAGCAGCGGCGGCACAAGGCACACGCAGGGGATGTTCATGGAGGTGTACTTGCTGATGTTCCGCAGGATGTACACCAGGTGGGGGTTCAGGGTGTGCTGGAAGAAGCAGATGTCCTCGACGGTGATCCCGGCGTACCACGCCGGCTCCTCCTGGGGCGTCCGCTCCTCTTCCGGTTCGCTCCCGCCCGCGACCTTGCCGAAGACCTCGTCCGTCACGCCGGCGGCCCGCTGCAGCGTCTCGTCGGCGAGATGCGCGTACCGCTGCGTCATGGCGTGGGTGCTGTGGGTCAGGAGCTTCTGCAGGGTGTAGATGTCCACCTTTCCCGAGGACGCCAGGAAGGACGCGAAGGCGTGCCGCAGGCCGTGGAACGGCCGGAATTCCGCCGGCAGTCCCGCCCTCTCCTTGACCCGGTTCGCGATCCCCCGGGCCTCCACCCGCTTCATGCCCTGGCGTCCGGGGAAGACGTACCGGCTCTCCGTGCGGGGGACGTTCCTGAGCACGTACTCCGCCACCGTGGACATGGGAATGCGCTCGGTCTTGCCCTTCTTGGCGTTCGCGCCCCGCAGCGTGATGAACTTCTGGTCGAAGTCCAGGTCGTCCCATTCGAGGGCCATCAGGGCCCCCCGCCGCATCCCCGTGACCAGCGCGAGGCGCAGCATCGAGGCCAGCGTCTGGTCTGGCTCCTCGTTCAGGGCGATGGCGTAGCGTTTGAGCTGTTCCGGCGACAGCGTCTCGGTCCGCTCGTTGTCGACCTTCGGCATGTCGAAGAAGAGCTTCGACCCGTCGATGGGGGGACACAGGCCCCGTCTCGCCCCGAAGTTGATGGTGCGGCGCAGCAGTCCCAGGACGTGGCATATCGTCTGGGGGGACTTCCCCTGTTCCCGCAGGGAGGCGACGAGGGTGTCGAGGTCGAGGGTGGTGAGTTCCTCCGGGGTCCTGTGTCCGAACCGCTCCATGAGGTGGAGTTTGTAGTTGGACATGTCCGCGGCCCACGCCCGCGTCGGGCGGGCCTTCCTGTAGAGGCTCAGCAGCGCCGCCACGGAGGGCTTCCCGTCCCGGCGCTCGGGGATGTCCGCGAGGACGTCCGGGGCCGGTTCGGGGGGAAGGGTCCGGCGCTCGTCCCGGATGCCCGCGGCCCGATCCGCGGTCATGCCGTCCCGCCGTTCCCAGCCGACGGACTCCTCGCGCACCTTCCCGTCGACGCGGTAGATGATGCAGAATATCCTGTCCCGTTCCCCGTCCGTCCGCGTGGCGGACCATCTGTAGTAGACGCCGGCGTGGCCGGTCCCGTGTCGTTTCTGCCTTGCCGCTGGACTCATCTCGCCGCCTGTTGATTGATTAACGCGTTTCGTGCCGTGGCACGCCCGCAGCCCGCGGGCGCCCACGCAATTCCGGAGCGGGGGATGTGTCGGGAACCGGGAACGGGCCGTGCGTCGCCCGGAAGAGGCGATCCCGATCCCCGGGACATCCTCGAGACGCCTCAGTGGCCCCTGCGGGGACGTCCTCCCCGGCCGGCGCCCTGGGAGGGGGGACCGTCGGTTTCGTAGCGCGGGTGGAATTTGGGTCTGCCGAACTCCACGTCGAAGGCGCACGCATCCGTCAACACGGCGAGACGCTCCTCGTACTCCTCGCGGGACAGGGTCAGCCGGAGGCCGTCGTCACGGGCGAGCAGGTCCGCGTGCAGGCGATCGACGGCGCCGGTGCGCACGGCCTCCCGCTCGAGTTCCATGTAGGCGTCCAGCAGTTCGTTGTAGTTGCGCCGCGTCTCCCGCAGTTCGTCCTCGAGACGCTTCAGGACGGCCCAGTCCCGGGAGGGAGTCCGTCCCGTCGCGGCGGAGCGGACGCGCCCCTCGCCGCCCTCGGCGCGCCAGCCGCGGGATCCGTCAAGGACCGCCGTCCGCATCGGCCATGCGTCGCCGT
This sequence comes from Desulfovibrio sp., assembly GCA_031272715.1. Classification (GTDB taxonomy): domain Bacteria; phylum Desulfobacterota; class Desulfovibrionia; order Desulfovibrionales; family Desulfovibrionaceae; genus Desulfovibrio. The sequence goes on along the minus strand of JAISTH010000028.1, from coordinate 34,954 downwards.
TCCAGGCCGCCTTGTCCTTCCGGGCCGTTTTTTCCGACCGTTGGTCGATCTTTCCTTCGATGTTCACACGCGTCCCCCTGAAAAAGCGACGGGATGGCATCGTTCCGGTCTCCCGGGCGGGTCGCCGACTCCCATTAACGCCACTGCGCAGATGCAGGGTCTCCGGGGGTCGCATCCCATGCCCGGGGGGAAGCTGCCGCGTTCCCGTCGCAAGCATGTGCTTGTCAGTCCCGTAAATGTATAGGGATCCCCATTTTCATTGGAGATTCAAATCGCCGACGATGTCAGCGCGAAAAATTGGATGCGGTTGCAATCACCCGCTGCATCGTGATCGCCGACATCGTCTATAATGGGATCGTGTCTCTTTGGGATTGATGTCATGTTCTCGAACATGTTCGAGGGCGTTCGTGCATGTCCCTTCGACCCGCAGGTCGATTGCGGACGACCTGGAAGAAGGGCCGCAGGGAGGCGGGAGGCACGCGAGACGCCCCGGGAAGGACGCATGCCGCAACACCGAAGCCATGCCGGAGGACCGAAGCCATGCCGGAGGACGGAGGTCTCAAGCCGCTGGGGGATCCCTCAGTCCTTGTCCTTCTCCTCGTGCCGTTCCGATCCTTTCGCCTTGGCCGTGTCGGCTTCCTCCTCGGCGGAGGCGCCGGCCTTTTCGTTCCCGTCGCCGGATTTCTCGTCCTGGCCGCGCCCGCCGTCGGGATCGGTGCTTCGGGCGAGATAGCCGAGGAGTTCCGCCCTTCTCCACGTGAGGTCGTACCAGAGTTTGTCCGCCAGAAGGATCGCGGCGAGTCCTTGCCCGTCGGCGAGATTGCTGTCCACCAAGGCGCGGCGCAGGGCCATCCACGCCTTGCGGTCGGCGGTCAGCGCCTCGAGCAGGGCCGGATCGTCCTCGACGTTGCGGCGCAGCCTGTCCGTGGCCTCGGTGATCATCCCGTTCAGGGCGTCGCTGGCGACGTCGCCGCATTCCCGCAGGGCCTCCGCGACTCCCTGGGCATCGTCGAGGCACCGGGCGTAGGCGGCGTCCACTTCGATGAGACGTCGCTGGTAGGCGGGTCTGCCGGAGGCGTTGTCCTGTTCGACGTTGTCCTCGCCGGGAGGCATGAGGAGGCCGGCCGATTGCTGGTCCCGGGGCTCCGCCTCCGAGGCGCTGTCCTCCATCAGGGCCCGTTGCCGGGATCTGGAGGAATCTTGCGATTCCTCCTTCCCCTTCACGTCGCCGGCTCCGGTCTTCTCCTCTCCCGGGGGGAGGAGCGCGCTTGGCGCCCCCGGGGTGACGACCCGGTCGGGGAAGAGGGAATCGCCGGCTGCGGCGATGCGGGACAGGGCGGCGAACTGGAGGAACGCGGCCGCGAGAAGGGTGAGCAGGAAGACGCGGGAGGGGGACGCCGGATGCATCACGGACTGGACCTCGCACCGGACCCGGTGCCGTTGCGGATGGAGGATGTGGGAAGGACACGCACGGAGGCGAAAATACTTTGTTGACCGGCATCGGTCAACCCCCGCATGCATGGCGGCGGCAAGGGGGCGCAGACAGTGACTTGACGGGGTGTGCCGTCGGGATTCCCGTTCCCCGTGAAGACGCACGCCGTCCATGATGCCGGTGAACGGGCGGGGGTCCTGGTGAACCGGACCCTGACGCATTCGTTCCTTCGATGCGGCCGTAGGGGGCGTGAGGATGCCGGGGCATGGGGGCTCCGGTAGATGCGGACGCATGGGCATCGGGGGAGGGGGAACGGGAAGGAGGAATCCGGAAAACGGCCGAAGTGTTCCATGCGGCTGGCGTCCGGGAGCCTTCGGCAAACCTTGCGGGGCGTCGATGTCCGGACGCGATGCCGATGTCCGGCGAGCGCGTCGCCGAGCCGTTCGTCCCGGCGTCCGATCCTCCGGGTTGCGCCCGTCCCGTCATGGGATCCCGCATCATGTGGAAGCCGTCGGCGAACATTTGAAGCTCTGAAGGTGGAGCGCCCATCCGGGCCGCTGCCCGTTGCCGCAGGTCGCGCCCTTCCGGCAGCGATGCCGTCCAGAGTTTTCGCCGCCTCCAGGCCGATCAGGGTCAAGCGCCAAGCGTGCCACACAGGGAAAATCGCCTCGGGTCTCCCCCCTCTTCCCGATGCCGGGCTCTGCGGAGGATCCAGGGCTCCGGGCCATCGTCGAAGCGGCGCCCCGCCAAGCGGCCATCTTCTTGCGTGTCCACGTCCGTGCCGGAACTGTCCCACGTGTCTTCCTTGTTCCATGCGGATCGTGTATTGCGGCCTTAAATTTTCGACTTGCATTCCTGCAACGCAAACGCATGGCAACTAGCAAATGGGGCAATGCCGTTTGCAATATTCTGGAAATGCTTTCTTTCTTGGATACTTATGGATTCAATTACTGTGGATACATTGTTTGTAGCGATAATTCCTTATGGTTGTGTCTGCAATAACAAAAATATCTGTATTGCTCAATAAGCATTTATCACAATGCAGATTATCTTAGCAGGTTCTTCAATGTCGATACGATAATGCAGTTAATTGCTTAACATACCATTAGGATTATTTATCATAACAATTTCATACATTTATAAAATCATTTTAACTTTAACAGAATCTCAAACATATACATCTTAAAGCATACACACTAATATTTCCATAATAAAGATTATTGTCAAAACAAAAGACACATATCAGTCACACAATTTCAGAGCAAAATATATTTGTCGATCAGTATAATCAATTTTAAACCTTATGTCTATCTTGCAGATGCAGCAATCTTCACAATTAAAGATCTCAACGCCAATAATGTACACTATTATATCATCACTCAGCTCAAAAATACGTCACATGTCATTGGATTCTAGACCGCACATTGGCTCACGCATTCTGCAATAGCGTTTGGCAAAACCGCAACGCAAACACGCTGGAGAAGTGCACTGGGGCATTCCCCGCCCCCATCGCCGTGGAACTCGCCCTCGGCATGCCCGTGCGGATCCTCCCGAACACCCCATCCCGATTGCCGCCTCCCTCTTCCACGACGAAAAACCCAAAATGCGCCCCGGGCACGCGGGACGCCCTGTCGGCCGCCGTGCCGCAAGGAACGCCTGATGCCGCGGATCCCGCCGCCCCCGGCACCACATGCCCCCCTCGAACCGGACGTTCCGACGCCACCCGCGAACGCTCTCCTGCCCCCGCCCATGGAACGGTCCCTCCCCACGAAATGGTCCCTCCATGGAACGGCCCCGCCCCGAAGCCCTCCACGCCGATCCCCGCCGCCCACGCCCCCGACAGTGCGACACCTCTCCAAACAGTCCGACACCTCCCCAAACAGTCCGACAACCCCGCACCCGTGCGTCACATATGTTGACGCGGACCTAAAAATCTGCGACAACCGTCACCCATGCGCTCCCCCTACCCATCCCCAGCCGCCGCGACCGACTCGTGGCGGCTCTCCTTCGACGGCATAGACCCCAGACGCCTCCGGGAGCGCATGGTCGCCGAGCAGATCGAGGCCAGAGGCATCCACGACCCCGCCGTCCTCGCCGCCATGGCCGCGGTCCCCCGCCACCTCTTCGTCGAGGACGGCCTCCGGGCCCAGGCCTACGAGGACACCCCCCTGCCCGTCGGACACGGCCAGACCATCTCCCAGCCCTTCGTCGTGGCCCTCATGACCCAGGCCCTGGAAGTCTCCCCGGGGATGCGGGTGCTGGAGATCGGCACGGGAAGCGGCTACCAGGCCGCGGTGCTCGCCGCCATGGGCTGCACGGTCTTCACCGTGGAACGCCTCAGGGAACTCCACGTCGAGGCCCGGGACCTGCTGGCCCGCATCGGGGTGAAAGGGGTCCATTTCATGCGCGGGGACGGCACCCTGGGGGTGCCCGCCGCCGCGCCCTTCGAACGCATCCTGGTCACGGCCGGCGGACCCGTGGTCCCGCCCCCCCTCATGGAACAGCTCGAGGAGGACGGCCTGCTGGTCATCCCCGTGGGGGAGCGGCACGGTTCCCAGCGCCTCGCGAGACTGCGCAGGCATGCCGGGGAATTCCTCGCGGAGGACCTCGGAGGCGTCGCCTTCGTGGACCTCATCGGGGACCACGGCTGGCAGGCCCCCGCCCCGCGGCGCTGAAAGATCCCACCGTAAATCGCAACCAAAGGCACCCAGAGGTCCCCATGGCATCCTGTTCAACCTGCTCCACCGCCGGATCCTGTCCCGGCGCGGCCGCCGGCGGCGGCTGCGACGAAATGCTCCGAATCCAGGACGAGTCCATCGGCGAAACCCTGTCGAGGATACGCCACAAACTCTTCGTGATGAGCGGCAAGGGGGGCGTGGGGAAGAGCTCCGTGACCGTCAACGCGGCGGCCGCCCTCGCCCACGAGGGCGCCCGGGTGGGGATCCTCGACGTGGACATGCACGGCCCCAGCGTCCCGAGACTCCTGGGCCTGACCTGCGGCGTGGAGATGGACGACCGGGAGCGCCTCGTCCCGGCCCCGGCCTTCGAGAACCTGAGCGTCCTCTCCATGGACTCCCTCCTCCAGGACAAGGACCAGGCCGTCCTCTGGCGCGGCCCCAAGAAGAACGCCGCCATACGCCAGTTCCTTTCCGACGTGGCCTGGGGGGACCTGGACTATCTGCTCATCGACTCCCCTCCAGGCACCGGGGACGAGCACATGACGGTCCTGAAGACCGTCCCCGACGCGGAATGCATCGTGGTGACCACCCCCCAGGAGGTGTCCCTCGCGGACGTGCGCAAGGCCATAAACTTCCTGCAGTACGCGGGGGCCAAGGTCCTGGGCATCGTGGAGAACATGAGCGGCCTGGTCTGCCCCCACTGCGGCGGGACCATCGACCTCTTCCTGAAAGGCGGGGGGAAGGCGCTGGCGGCCCGGTACGGCTTCCCCTTCCTCGGGGCCATCCCCCTGGATCCCGCCACGGTGGTGGCCGCGGACAGAGGGGAACCGGTGGTGTGCCTCGACGGGGACCATCCGGCGAAGATCGCCTTCCTGGCCCTCGCCCGGAACATCGCCAGGGAATGCGGGATGGAGGAGGCCGGGAACTGACGAAAGGCGCGGAATTCCCCCGGGGAGAGATTTCCTTTTGCCCATCTCGCGGGAATATGCTAGAATCGATTCGATAATGCGTCACGAAAGCGAACGCGCCCTTGCGGATGCGGCCTTGCATGCGGCCTCGGGCATGGGCGGAACGTCACTGCCGTGCCGCCTCGAGGGCCATGCCGGGGGCGTGAGACCACGACCCCTCTTCTGTCACGTCCCGGCCGGCACCGGGTTCGCGCGGCCTCCCGCAACACCAGCGAGGACTCCCAGCCGTCATGTTCACTTTGGCCACCAAGATCACCCTGCTCAGGATATTCATGACGCCCATGGTGATCCTGCTGCTCTACTTTCCCGGACGGCTGAGCTGCGTCCTTGCGGCCGCGGCCTTCGTCTTCGCGGCCATAACGGACCTGCTGGACGGCTACATCGCCCGGCGGAGCAACACCGTCACAAGCATGGGGAAGTTCCTGGATCCCTTGGCGGACAAGGTGCTGATCTGCTCGGTGCTGATCATGTTCGTGATGCTGGACTGGGCGCCGGCGTGGGTGGTCATCCTCATGGTGTGCCGGGAGCTTGTGGTCACGGGACTCAGGGCCATCGCCATCGACGAGGGGATCGTCCTCGCCGCGGACAAGTTCGGCAAGGCCAAGACGGTGCTCCAGATCGTGGCCATCGTGCCGCTGATCCTGCATTTTCCCATTCTGGGGCACGAGCTGTGGCCGATAGGGGAGTGGCTCCTCTATCTGGCGCTGGTGCTGGCCATCGTGTCCGGGGTGAACTACTGCTACGACTTCTACTCCCATCTGCGGCGGCGCAATCGGGCCGCGATGGCCGAGGGCGGCGGGACATGACGGACCGGGGGCGGCGACATCCTCCGGACGGTGCCGCTGGGCACGCGCGGCAGTGGGGGAGGTGACGCCATGTTCTGGCGGGTCTTCCTCATAGTGCTGCTCACCCTCATCAACGTGATGCTGTTCCAGCGCACGGTGTGGGGGCCGACGGGGCTGCTGGAGTACAAGGAGCTCAAGCGGCAGTACGCCGGCATCGAGAGGCAGATCGCCAACCTGGAGAAGCAGAACCTCTCCCTCAGCAGGGAGATACGCCTTCTGCAGTCCGACGACCGGTACATCGCCCGGATGATACGCCAGCGGCTGCACTACGTGCGAGACAACGAGATCCTGTACATCTTCGACGAGAGCGCCGACGCCAGGAGACGGGAATGATCGAGAAGATCGACTTGTACAAGGAAGTCATGGAGCTTGAGCCCAACTCCAAGCTCTTCTTCCCGTTGGCGAAGCTCATGGTGGAGGCCGGCCGCGCCGACGAGGCGGTCGTCTACCTCGAGGAGGGCCTGGGGCGGCACCCGGAGTTCCTCGAGGCGCGCCTCTTCTTCATCGACCTTCTCTACAGGCGGGGGGAACACGACGCCTGCGGCCGCCATCTCGAGAAGATGGGGGAGATGCTCTCCTCCTACGAGGGATTCTGGCTGGCCTGGGCCAGCGCCCTGGCCTCGGGGATGCGTCTCGACACGGCGGCGGCCATGCGCTTCCTTGCCGCATCCCTGTCCCGGAAGGGGCTGACCTTCCATGACGTGGTCAACCGGGGGCTCGAGGCCATCCTGGAGGAGGGCGTCGGAAGTCCCGGAACGGCCGGGGCCGTTGTCCGCAAGCCCTCCGAGGGTGCCGGGGTTCCCGGGGAAGCCGCCCCCGTCGCGAAGGGCCAGGCGCCCGAACCGGAAGCCCCGGAAAAGCCCGCACAGGCTCCGGAGGCAGGCCCGGGGGACTCCGAACCACCCGTCGCCCCGCCCACGGTCGAGGCGCCCGAGACGGAGGAACCCTCCTTCCCCATGGAGGACGCCCTGGGGTCCCCGACGCTTCCGCCCCAGTCCCCGCCGGACTTCCCGGACGCCGGAGACGGCTCCGAAACGTCGGTCGCCCCCTCCGAGGTCGAGAGGCCCGAGACGGAGGAACACGACTTCCCCATGGAGGACGCCCTGGAGTCCCCGAAGCTTCCGACGCAGCCCGCGCCGGACCTGGACTTCACGAACGGGAAGGGACCCGGGACATCGGTCGCCCCCCCGGAGACGGAAGAGCCCGAAACGGAGGAATCCGTCTTCCCCATGGAGGACGCCCTGGGGTCCCCGACGCTTCCGGCGCAGCCCGCGCCGGACTTCCTGGACGCCGGGGACGAGTCCGGGATGACCAGGCCCGAACCCGCCCCCCCCATCACCGACGCATCGCCCCCCCAGGAGCCCCGCCCGGCCCCGGGAGCGGCCAAGGGACGCAAGGCGGGCAAGACCCACGAGCCGGACGTCTCGATCAGCGTGCGCACCTTCTCCATGGCCCAGACCCTGGAGAGCCAGGGACATCTGCAGGAGGCCCTGGACATCTACGAGGAACTGCTGGCCACCTGCGACTCCGATGACAGGCGCGCCGAACTGGAACAACGCGTCAATGACCTGTCCGCCCGCATCCAGGAGTCCCGGCAGGCGGCCGACGACGGCGCGGCGACGCCCCCGAAGAGCCCCGCCGCCCACCAGCGCAGGAAAAAATCCCCGGAATCCCACGACTCCCCCGAGGCCGACGCCTCCGGAACGGACAAAGGGACCGGACCGGTGATCAACCTCCGCACCCGCTCCATGGCCCAGGTGCTGGAAGATCAGGGAGACCTGCAGGGAGCCCTGGACATCTATCTCGAACTGCTGGGCACCAGCGACTCCGAGGACGCCCGCGCCGAACTGGAGCGGCACGTCGGGGCGCTGACTGCACGCATCCACGGCCACCAGCCGCCGCCCCCCCCGCCGCCGTCCGCGGCACCCGCCGCCGACGGAAAGGATGCGCTGATCGGCAAGCTGGCGACCCTGGCCGAGCGCATGGAAGCCAGAGCCAAGGGCTAACATCCGGAGACGACATTGAAATCACCCGTCATACATCTGCTCATCGCGGCCCTGCTGTTCCTCTCGGCGGGATGCAGTTCCTACCAGCCCACGAAGAACATCTGGAAGTCCACCAAGAGCTTCTGGAACTCCTACGTGAGCCCGCCGGCCTCGGTGGACTACGGCGACAAGCCCAATCTGGGGCCCCTGGCCACCGCCCTCTCCTCCAGCATGCTGGGCGTCGACATGGAACTGACGAAGTTCGAGCGGATCATGCAGAACGCGGACAAGCCCCCCACCAGGGCCTGGATCTCGAGCCTGCTCACCACCTTCCCCTGGCTCGAGGGCTTCGCCGGCGTCAAGTACGACGGCACGATCCTCGGCACCGAACCCGCCGTCCCCCTGAAAAAGCTGGACTACAACTACCTGCTCTACGAAGACAAGCGCCAGAACAGCCGCGCCCTCAGGGGCGACGTGCAGCAGACCCCGGCGGGCCCGGAGGTCATCGTCGCGACGCCCATCTACGACTCCACGGACTTCCTGGGACTGGTGGCCGCCAACTTCGACATGCGCACCCTCATGACCTATTCCAGCGGCGCCGAGAACATCGTGGTCCTGACGCCCTTCGCCCTGCTCTGGCCCGGCAAGTACGACTACGCATCGACTCCCCTCTCCCAGGTGGACTGGGGGGAGACCGTGATCCAGAGCTCCCAGGGCACCTGCACCAACGCCACCGGCACCTTCTATTACATCGTGCGCTACCTGGCGAACCTGCCCCTGATCTTCGCCGTGCCGGCGTCCGGGGAGTTCCCCAACGGCAACGGCGACGTCAACCAGGGACTGCAGTTCTTCCCCGAACGGGAGAAGCTCCCGCCGCCGCCCATGCCGGAACGCAAGCCCAGGGAAGACGCCATGGCCCCGCCGGCGCCGGAGCCCCCCGCCCCGGTCGTCATGCCCGCGGAACCGCCCGCGAGACAGGCCGGAAGGCCCGTCCCGCCCGCCGTGCAGCCCTCCGGACGCAGCACCAGGGAGATCGAGCCGGGCAGCCGGGACAGCATGCTCCTCCGGAAACAGGCGCCGGCAAGGCGGAAAATGGAGGAACGGGAACTTGGCGAGGGCGCACCGGAACCCCTGCCCGAGGCCCCGCCGGAGACCCCGCAGGAGTCCCAGCGACGCCGGCCCGCGCCACGGACGGAGATGCCGTCCACGGCTCCGGAACGCCTGCCTCCGCCTCCGCCCCTGCAGCGGCCCAGTCCCTTCGGACCCGCCGACGGCCAGCAGGAGCCCCCGCGGCAAGAGTCCCCCAAGAGGACGCAGGAGCAGCCGGCCGAGCAGTCCGAGAAGCCGAAGGAAACGCCGAAGCAGCCGACGCTGCTGCCCAGCGGACGGCCCAGCCCCTTCGGCCCGTCTGATGCGCCGTCCCTCTCCAAGGACTTCCAGGGAGGCGAGAAGCCTGCACAGAAAGGCCAGTCCGAGGACTCCGGGAACCAATAGCCGGCGCCCGACGATCCGACGACAAGCACAAGGAGACACCCATGGCGGACATCACGGTCACCGAACACCTCCTGCTCCACCAGAAGCTCTCGCCCCACGCCACGGGGCAGTTCACCGGACTGCTCTACGACCTGATCCTCTCCGGGAAGACCATCGCCAGGCACACGGGCAAGGCCGGACTCATGGACGTCCTCGGCGGGACGGGAGAGGTGAACGTGCAGGGGGAGAACGTCCAGAAACTGGACGAGATCGCCAACCGCATCATGAAGTACCGGATGGAACGGTGCGGCGCCCTCTGCGCCATGGGCAGCGAGGAGGAGGCGGACATCATCCGCGTGCGCCCCGAGTTCCCCATCGGGGACTACATCCTCATCTTCGACCCCCTGGACGGTTCCACCAACATCGACGTCAACATCGACGTGGGGACCATCTTCTCCATCATGCGCCGCCCCGATGGCCGGAAGGGCGAGGTGGAGACCGAGGACGTGCTGCAGAAGGGCTCGAGGCAGGTGGGGGCGGGATACATCCTCTACGGCCCGTCCACCATGCTGGTGTTCAGCACCGGCAACGGCGTCCACGGCTTCACCCTCGACCCGGGAGTGGGAGAGTTCCTCCTCTCCCACCCGGACATGCATCTGCCCGTCGTGGGGCACACGTATTCCGTCAACGACGGCAACTGGAGGAACTGGTCGCCGGCGACCCGCAAGGCCGTGGACTGGTTCCGCACCGGGAAGGCCTCGGACGGCAAGTCCTACTCCGCGCGATACGTGGGATCCCTCGTGGCGGACTTCCACAGGACGCTCATCTACGGGGGCATCTACATGTACCCCGCGGACACGAAGAAGCCGGAGGGCAAGCTGCGGATGATGTGCGAGGCATTCCCCCTGTCGTACCTCGCGGAACAGGCGGGAGGCAAGGCCAGCGACGGCCGCGGGCGGATCCTCGACCGCACCCCGGGCCATCTGCATGCGCGCACGCCGCTTTTCATCGGCTCCAAGGAGGACGTGGAGACGGTGGAGCGGATCTACGCCGAGGAGGGCGGGGCGTAGGCGGACGTCCGGAGGTCGGGACCGCGGGCAAGGCCAAGGGAAGGCGTGCCGGTCGCCGCGACCGGGACGGCCTCCTCCTGCGTCCCCGTGCGGGTCGCAGGGGAATTCCCGCAAGGGGCGGGAAGAGAGGTCCGTCGGTCGCAGTGGCAGTCCCCGGACACCCTGCGCAAGCCAGGCCGGAACGACCCCGTCCCCGTGGACGCCGGCACCCCGTGACCCCGCTCCGTGAATCGCGCCGGCACGGCCAGGCACGTTCCTCGTTTGCGCCCCGTCAGGTCCCCACCTCCGAAACGGCAACGCACCACCCCGCTCTTCCGCAGACGCCCCGCCCCACCGGGACGTGAGACCACTGCAACGAGACGCCAAACCGCAGGCCGCAAGAGGACGTCGGCCCATGCCCCCGACGGGCCGGCAACGCCCTCCCATCGCGCCAGCACCAAGAGGCACATATGCAACTGCCGAAACTCCCAATGCCGAACCTCCCCGACATCCCCTTCGTCGGCGCCCTGTGGCGGGCGTCAGAGTCCGGAGGGAACATGTTCGCCAACCTGGTCCGGAGCCTCGCCACATCCGCCATCTCCGTCGTCCTCGTGATCCTCTGCATGTGGGGCGTGGAAGGCCTGTACTCCAAAATCGACCGGACGAACTTCCCGTATTTCTACGAGACCACCTACGGCGAAAAGGCCTCCGACTACGAGAAGGGGGTCGCCGTCATCGACGCCATCGTCAACCAGATGCGCTACGAACTCGGCTCCACCTTCGGCTGGAGCGCCAACGACATCCTCTTCAACAAGTACCTCCTCGACAACCGCGCCTACCGGCAGTTCGGCGTCTACAACGCCACGAAGATACTCGTCGAGAACTACTCCATGGTGGTGGCAAGGCTCGGCCAGAACGACAAGGAGGACACCGACCTCTTCCAGGCGCGCCAGACCGACTTCGTCTTCTCCCCGGAACGCTGGGGGTTCCGGCCCTTCACCGACACCAGCGAGTACTACTACGAGAGGGGGCTGAAGCGGATCGAGTCCTACAAGAAGCGGCTCGCGGAAGGGAAGGCCGTCTACAACTGCAAGACGAACGACATCTACACGTCCTTCCAGCTCGTGATGTCCGACAAGCTCCTCGGCTACGCCATCGGCATCCTCGAGGACGCCGACAAGCTCCCGTGGTACACGGTGGACAACAAGATCTACGAGGCCCAGGGGATCGCCCTCGTGGTCAGGGACTTCCTCGCCGTGCTCTACACGCTCTATCCCGTCAAGGAGAAATACAACGAGGTCAACTTCAACATGATCCTCGAGAACCTGAACAAGATATGCACCTACGATCCACTATGGATGGCATCCTATCCCTTCAACAACGGCACGCTCATCCGCTCCTATCTTCTGAACGCCAAGATGCGTCTCGGGGATGTGGCGGAGTCCATGCGGACATGATGCGTCTGCTGTGACATGTGACAATAGGAAGCTTTTGCTCGCTTTGCATAATGCTTTGGCATCAATGGGAATCACCCAACAAAACAATTAAGGTGAGTTCATGAAAAGATACATCGTCCTGACAAGCCTTGTTCTTTGCATCATGTGCATTATGATGCTGCCTGCTGTCAGCACAGCCGCCGACTCAGAAAAAATCACGGATGAAGAATACAAGGTCCTGTTGCAGAACAAGGATTTCCGGGAAGCGGAACAGGAACTGAACAATGTCTACAAGCAGGTCATGGCGCAGACGGATCCTGAAGACAAGAAAGACTTAAAGGCTTCACAACTCCAGTGGCTGAAACACAGAGCACGCGATGCATACAGGCTTTTTGGCAAAGGGACGCCAGAATATGTAAAATTCTTGACTCAGGTGACATACGACCGCGCCAGCTATTTAGATAAAGCATCCCGAGGCGCCATACAGGCCGATGCAGTAATTTCTCGTGACGATGTACAAGATATAAAAATCAAGGCCAAACCAAAATTCTACAAATCTTATGATGGCTCACGAGTCTTTAGGTTGGAAGTCACAGACTGGATGGCGCATAAGGATTTGGCTGACGGGAGTGATCCTTATCCAAGCGTGGACTGGACCGTGGATTTGGATCCAGACACAAGACATTGCTTTGAAGATGCAGAGATAAGTGATATCGAAGTCGAGGCTGGCGGGACATTGCTAATCGACAGCTTCGGGAGAAAATACATTGTTCCGATAACGGCATTTTGCATTGCGAACTTTGGGAACAAGTGATGTTGCAACACCCGTACATGCAGCACAATTGCAATGTATAAGCATGAATCTGGAGGCTGCCATACCGAGGCTTATTGAAGCCAGTATCCTGAAATCCCGTCGAAAACAACCCTCTCACAGCCACCATCGGGCCACGGCATTGCGGCAAATCGTACCTGGCAAAAAACATATGCGATATGTTGCAAGGTTCCCTCTATCTTGATCTCGAAAAAGAGGACGACCTTGAAAAATCCAGCTTACGGCAGCATCTTTTTTATCCTGACAAAAACAACAATGAAATAAATTTTACTCTCAAGCAAAATCACAAATTATTTGCAATTGGATGCAAGACATCCGGAAAGGCGCATATGTCGGAAATTGGCCACGCAACAATAAAGGAACTCGGAATCCCTGAAGAGCACGCATGTGTCGTTGTGCCTTTTCGCGATTCTGAAGAATCTTCAGCATACATCTTGCCGGAACTCCACGACAAGATAAAAAATACACTCGCACAAAAACCATTGCCATAAAAATGGCATAGCGAAATGCTCTCAACAGTTTTTCATCTGCACAAGCAGGATTTTTGATGAGTCGCCATACTGCCACATCCGCCGTAACGTCAACCGCCGATGGCCATTGATGCGCTGCCTCGGCATCGAAACATCCTGCGACGAGACCGCCCTGGCCGTCGTGGAGGACGGCAGGCTCCTCGGAGACGTCATGGCGTCCCAGGCGGACCTCCACGACATCTTCGGCGGCGTCGTGCCGGAACTCGCCTCCAGGGAACACCTGCGCCTCCTGGGGCCCCTCCTGGACCAACTGCTCGCACGCCTTGGCCTGGTCCCGGCCGACATCGACATCGTCGCCGTCGCCAGAGGGCCTGGGCTCCTCGGAAGCCTGCTCGTGGGCGTGGCCTTCGCCAAGGCCATCTCCATCGGAACGGGCATCCCGATGTTGGGCGTCGACCACCTCCATGGACACCTGCTGGCCACGGGACTCGAGCACCGCCTGGACTTCCCCGCCCTGGGACTGCTGGCATCGGGCGGACACACCCACATCTACCGCATGGAGACTCCCTGGACGATGCAGGTCCTCGGCAGGACGCTTGACGACGCCGCCGGGGAGGCCTTCGACAAGGTGGCGAAGCTCCTGGGCCTCCCCTACCCCGGCGGCGCCCACCTGGACGCCCTGGCGAGGAACGGAGTCCCGGATCCGACATGCTTTCCTCGCCCCTACCTCGACAACGACACCTTGGATTTCAGCTTCAGCGGTCTGAAGACCGCCGTGGCATCCCACATACAGGAGCATGGCGCCGACTGGCCGAGACCCGCGACTCTGGACAACGCCCCGGAAGCCCTCAGGAACTGCTGCGCCTCCTTCAACCTCGCCGTCGTGGACACCCTCTGCGCGAAAGTCGCAAGGGCCCTGGCCAGGCATCCGGACATCTCCACCGTCATCCTCGCCGGCGGGGTCGCCGCAAACTCCCTCCTGCGGCAACGCATGGCAGAACTCTCCCCCAAGGTGCGCCTCCTCGTGCCGAGTCCCCCTCTGTGCACGGACAACGGCGCCATGATCGCCTATGCGGGGTGGTTGCTTGGCAGGGAGGGCTTCTTCCACGATCCGGACATGGAGGCCATCCCTCGGGGCAGGCGCATCCCCGAGGACATGCGCCAGGCTCCGCTTCAGGCCAACGCGAGTGTAGGCGACCCGTTCCCGGCAGACGCTCCCGGCCCCGCAGCCGACCCGGCCCCGGAAACCGCCACGTGACGTCCGCACGGCGGGAGCGCCCCTGCGACTGGCGTTTCAGGCCGATGGCGGAGCCTGCAAAAAAAATCGTCGCCGAAGAAATTTCCCGGTTGACACGTCAGCCGGTCTCGTGTAAATACATCCGTTTGCGCTCGTGCCCCCGAAGCGGCGGCCTCCACACCGACAACCCTTGCGGAATGCGGTGGCGGCGGCGGTTCCGGCCCTCCCGATGCACGGCGCGCACACATTTGGCAATATCGCCCGAACTGCGGATACATCACGGGATGGCGACTCCATCCCAGACGGGTTCACCATGAAGACCTTCAGTCCCACGCCGAAAGACATCAACCGGGAGTGGTTCCTGGTGGATGCGACGGACCAGGTGCTCGGACGCCTGGCCAGCCAGATAGCCCATAGGCTCCGCGGCAAGCACAAGCCCGAGTTCGCCCCCCACATGGACAACGGCGACTTCATCGTCGTCGTCAACTGCAGCAGGCTCAAGGTCACGGGCACCAAGCTCGCCACCAAGGAATACCATCGGCATTCCGGGTGGGTCGGCGGCCTCAAGACCACCACGCTGGGACAGATGATGGCGACCCGCCCGGAACAGGTGCTCATGCACGCCGTGAAGGGCATGCTCCCGAAGAACCGCCTCGGCCGCGCCATCCTGAAGAAGCTCAAGATCTACGCCGGCGGCGAGCACCCCCATGCGGCCCAGCACCCCCAGCCACTGACCTTGCCCAAATAGGAGCCACGCAATGAGCGACACCTTCGAATACGGCACCGGACGGCGCAAGACGGCCACGGCCCGCACGCGCATCTACGAGGGCACCGGCGGCATCACCGTCAACGGGCGCGCCTACTCCGAGTACTTCCCCCGCAAGACCCTCCAGATGATCATCCGGCAACCGCTGGTGCTGACCAAGCTGGCGGACAAGCTGGACGTGAAGGTCAACGTCACCGGCGGCGGCGTCACCGGTCAGGCCGAGGCCGTCCGTCACGGCATCTCCCGCGCCCTGCTCATCCACGACCCGGAACTGCGCCCCATCCTCAAGAAGGCCGGTCTGCTGACCCGGGACGCCCGGAAGAAGGAGCGGAAGAAGTACGGCCTGCGCGCCGCCCGCGCCCGCTTCCAGTACTCCAAGCGCTGATCCGCCAAGTCGCGGGCGCATCGGTTCCGGGATCCCGGAATCCGCGCCGCCTCATGGCCAGAGCATAGCAAACGCCGCCCCGATCGCACGGTCGGGGCGGCGTCTCATGTCGCTTGCGCCGGATTTGAAGAAAGTATAAATTCTGAATTGCCATCGTCTGGAGTGTACTGGTAGACGACATGGCATTAGGCATGCCAAAGCGTCGGAACCAACCTACAGGATTGGGAGAGGTCGAGTAAAGAGATGATGCCGCAAATAGCTCAGGGGCAAGAGCTATTCGCAAGGAACTCCCTGACTTTCTTCGGCAGATTCGCCGTCTTGCCAAGACTGAGTCGGGCCAGCAGTTCCTCAAGGGTGTTGGGCTTGTGCTTTGCTCCAACCTGATTGAGGAGAACCGTCAGGAAATCCTCAGGATTACAGTCGAAACAGGGCGCAGAGGAAGTCATCGGGCAACATCACCGTGATATCCTCAGGGATACCCACAAAATCTTTGATATTCGTGGTTACGATAATCGGGGCTTCGCATTTGATAGCCACTGCAACGACATGTCGATCATCCATCTCGTTGTGCGTCTGTTGGATGTATGGCTCGTAACCATATACCATAGCGACTGGAAAACGCCTGTCCAGATCCTCACATAGTGCAACTGCCTCATCGTGGCTAATTATTTGGTAGACACCCCTTCGTTTCGATTTCCGCCACCTGCTGAGAGTGTTCACCAACTCGTCGAAGATGCCCTGACTCCAATAGGGCGTAAAGAATTTCATAAATGCAAGATCCAGCAGAATGTCTCGAAGCGCCAGCTGAAACAGTGTGTTCGTGTCAAGGACAGCCTTGGGGGGTGATGTAAAGGAGGATAATTTCAGGA
The DNA here is from genome assembly GCA_031272715.1 of Desulfovibrio sp. Classification (GTDB taxonomy): domain Bacteria; phylum Desulfobacterota; class Desulfovibrionia; order Desulfovibrionales; family Desulfovibrionaceae; genus Desulfovibrio. The sequence goes on along the minus strand of JAISTH010000028.1, from coordinate 18,529 downwards.
TGGACATCAGAGCGACTCGAAGTATTCCTTCAGGAGTTCTGGCGTCTGGAGTTCGTAGGCGCCAGTCTCCCCGGTCATGCGGATGATCTCAGCCATGGCGGCACGGCCCTCTCTTTTCAGCGTCTCCTTGAATGCCAGAACTTCCTCGGAGTGGAGCACACGCTTCCCATCGATGTCCTCATGCACTGGAACATCGCCCATTTCGATCCTTCGGAGAAGAATCTCAACAGTCGTACCCAGTATTCTCGCTGCCTGCTCGACGGTCACCGCACCGTTCCTGAAGGCCTCGTCCGTTGCGGCATCCCTCTCCCGGGCTCTTGCGAACCTAAACTTAACCATATCATTGAACTCAACCATGCGATGGCCATCAACCATGCTGAACGGGATCCGTCCCTCATCCAGCAGACGATCGACCTGCTCGGCCGTCAGTTCGAGGAGGTCGGCCGTCTTGCTGGCGGTCAGCAGGGACCCTTCCCCCTTCCCTCTCTCGACTTGGCAGGCGGGTGCCTCCTTCGGCACCTCACGAGACAAGGCTGTGGCCGTCCCAGAAGGGACACCGTGCTTCGTTGCCTTCTTGCGGCGTGGGGGAACCTGGACTGGAGGGGAGGGCGTGACCTTGGGGATGTCTTGTGCGACTTGTGACATGGCGGATCTCCCGAGGGAATCGTGGTGCCCGTCCGGTGTGGGCGGTTGCGGCCATAGACCGACGAGCATGCGGGAGGATAGCCTCGTCGCCGCCCCACGTCAACCCCCGCCTACACCAAAAAGGATGCCAGTTCGTGGCAGGAGCGCCTCCTGCGCGAGGGGCGGGGACGGCCGGCAACTCGGGCCGCAGCTCTTGGCGTGGCCATCTCCATCGCCTTCATCTGCAGCAACAGCAAGAGTCCCCGACGCTCTCCGGCGGACAGGTCGAGGCAAAATCGGCGAAGCCGAAGCCCGACATGGAGGCGATGGGACCTGCCTCGCCTCGTTGTTCAGGCGCCTGTTGCCGTCAAGCCTTCCGGGCGACCGGAGCAGAGGCGCGACCAGAATCCCGGCAAACCGGTCGCGTCGCCGCTGCCAGATCAAGAATCGCCGCACGCGCCAAGGATTTCCGCACGTCTGCCCAGCGATGGACGGGATCGTCGGCACTGCCGGGGATCCTCGCGTCCTGCAATGGTTTCTGCCCTCCGGCGCGGAGGGCGGACCAGTCTTGCGGCAAGCCGGCTGCGCCGCCACCCCAGATCCGAAATCGCCATACGCTCCGTTGACTTTCGCCCATCGGCATCATGCCGGACGGATGTGCTGTACGTGGTGTTGGACAGGATCCTCGCGGCTATCAAGGCTCTCTGGCATCCGGGATGGAGACTACACCAGTTTTACGCCAAACTGGTAAGCATAGCATGTCGGATCCGAAATACCCATGCTGGTCAAGGCTTTCCGCTCGTTCTGCCTGCGTCTATGGCAACATTGAAGCAATTTCCAGGAGGAATCGCCATGCAGGCATGACTGCAATCACACCGGCAGAGGTATCGATGCGCTCCTCATGACTGTATGTGACAAGATATCCTTGTGGTGCGCCAACTTCTTTCATTGCTTGGGAAAGCGCATCTACTTCACGCCGTCGTGTTTTAGTATCCTCAATAGTATAGCATACCTGAACAAGTAGTGGGAAAAGATCCCTACGCTGCACAAAAAAATCTACTTCTGTAAGTTTGGATGTTCTGTAATAATACACAGATTTCGTCATAGAACGCAACCCTATGAAAACAACATTCTCGAGCAAATGCCCATCATCTTTTGAAATTTTTGGACAAATTGACCTCGCAAGAGCATGGTCTATGCAATAAATTTTTTTAGAATTTACATTTGATTTTGAGAATGACTCATCGTATTTGCGAACAGTGAAAAGCACGAAAGCGTCATCTATCCACTCGAGATAATCTGAAATAGACGCTTTCGGTACGTTATACCCTATACTTTTCACATACTCTGTAAGCTTATTTACAGAATAGAGCGATCCAATGCTCGCTACGAGTCGGTGCATTAAGTTTGAAAGAGCCTTGGGGTGTGAAATGTCATGCCGCTCCACTATATCACGCAGGATCATGGATTCAAAGTATTGTTGGTGTATCATGATTCGCATGTAGGCATCAGAAGACAGAACTCGTGGGAACCCGCCTACGTTCCAATATTCATCAAAAGCATGCATTGCATGGGCTTTATCTTTTGCGGCCATTGGCAGTGTCGTCTGCAGGCCTTTCCAGCTCAGGAATTCTCTAAATGATATAGGAAAAAGTTCCCATGATAGTGAGCGTCCACGCATTTCAGTTGAGACTTCAGTTGATAGAAGTTTTGCAGATGAACCCGTTAGATATATTTTACAATTTTCTGTGCGTTGCAACCTGTCTATAAAAGGTTCCCATCTTTGCACAAGCTGGATTTCATCAAAAAAGAAGTAGACGCATTCAGCATATCTCTTCATGGGAAAAAGACTATAATATGCGTCAGGGAGTAATCCTATGTTGCCTGCTGGAAGTAGTTCCCACAGCCTGTCATCAAAGAAGTCTAAAAAAACGATATTCTCCTGCGGAACTTCATTTTCCAGAAGTCTATGGGAGATCTGACGGCACAGTGTAGATTTGCCACATCTCCTAACGCCGATTATTGTCGTTGCCATTCCCGGAGCTTCATTTATTGATATCTGCCTCGGAATGCCAAGCGGCAAATTATTTTTTTGCATGTCGATGAGTAAATCTTGCAATTCATTTATCTGCATTTTAGCCTCCTGTAAAATAATTTTATGTGATATTGTTTAGAGTATGTATTCTTAATAAATATTAAAAAATAAAAGATATTCTAATGGATAGTGACATCCATTTGAAAAGAAAAAATTATTGAGTGCAAGTACAAGTAAGAATCCGTGGAACATTAAACTCCAAAATCTTTAGTCGTTCGTCAATAACCCTTCTAGGACACCGCATATGTGACGTGGGTTACGATCTCTGTTCTTGATGCCGGTAGTATGCATCCTCGGCTGCCGCTCCGCCGCCACAAGGCGTGAGACCCGCTTCACCACGGCGACTTTGCAGCACGGCATGCTGTCCCTTGCCTGCGGATCGGCCAGGAATCCCGATTCGGCCCGGTCTCCCGCAGATCGGCACCTTTTGCTGCCGCTACATGACCGGTCTGATGGGGATCGTGCTTTTTCCGCAAAACCAGCCTCGGTTCCACCCTCAGCGACATTGCAAACGCCTGCAGGCCCTTGAACCGCGCACTCTTCGGCATACCGGCAGGACGGTGTCCTGTCATCGTAGGGCTCGGCAGGAAGCCCTGCTGACGCCCTCTGCCGCCATTGAAGCATGACGCACTCCCCAAGCCTACTACGGCACCGGTTCGGCCCTCCGCTTGCGGCCCGGGAGGCACACCTTCCTCCAAGGCGCAACACCGCCTCGCCGCTGCGACTTTGCAACACGGCATGCTGCCCTCTGCCCTGCGGAGCGGCCTGGGCCCTGATCTGGCGCTGTCGTCCTCGGATCGGTAATCTTATTTACCACATCAGCCTGCAATCGTCAATAGCCCTTACCACCCCTGCAAAAACCACTTCATAGTTGCTATCCGGGCGTTGTGGACGCCCCCGGAGGCGTTGAGTTGCGCATGTTAAAGCATATCGGCGGGATTGGTGACCGATTTTTGTCAGCATCGGCAGGTTATCCTCCCGATTTGGGCAGCCCGTCTTGTCGGCGCGAAGCTGTCCCAAGCTGGCCATGGACGCCAGAATCGGCCTCCGTCTGCACCCTCGGCGGCCGCCCAACCATCACAAGGGAAAAGAGCCGTCTCTCCCCGGTCGGATACTCCAATGGACCTTGCTGGTTCCTGATTGCCTGCAGCCCCCCCTGAAATCCCCGTCCAGCACGGCTCTCCGATGATCGGTAAAATTTATAACCGATTATTCGCATATCGGGATGATTTCATACCGACCCTGCAAAACTTGCCCAAAAACCGCACTTCGACCAAACCACATGCCCCGGAAACCTTTGATCTAGGCCAATCTCAGGCTATTGACAAAAACCGCAGCCGATTCAAGCCATTATCGGTAAAAAATCTTTCCGATATCCACCTGTCTTCTGGAAGCAGGAGGCGCCGCCCGGAGCGGACGCAGCCGTCGGACGGCCTCTGCCCGGGCCCTCGGCGACGGGACGATGGCGACATGGGGCCTTCGAGGTGACGACGGGAGGCCTCGCCGGAAGGGGTGGCGATCCCTCCAGGACTGGGCAGGACGCCCTCCACGGCCTAGAGCGGCATGGCTTTCGGTGATCCGGCTATTTTTCTTCCCGATTCGATAACGAATCGGGAAGAATTCTTGCCGATCGTTGCAAAACACCCTGCGCCCCGCCACTCAAGCGGATTTCAGGCGCACAGCTACCCAGAGTCTCCGTACCGGGGACCCGTCTTTCTCGCCGCAAGGGACTGCGCCGTCACTTCGCCGCGTGGTTGACCGGACCGTGTCCCTTCCCCGGGGAGTAGCTCTTGCGCAGGGCGAGGTTGACGTACTCCTGCGCCCGGGCCACGGCGGCCCGCACCGGAAGCCCGTTCCCCAGACCCGTGGCGATGGCCGCGGAGAGCGTGCATCCCGTGCCGTGGGTGTTCTTCGTGTCGATCCATGCCTGGGAGAGGTTCTTCGGGGACTCCCCCTTCTCGCAGAGGACGTCCGTCGCCATGATGCCCCCGCCGGCGTGCCCTCCCTTCACCAGGACGGCCTTGGCCCCCATCTCGATCAGCTTCTCCCCCGCCGCGACGGCGTCTTCCAGGGAGGCGACGGTCATGCCCGTGAGGCGCTCCGCCTCGGGACGGTTCGGGGTGAGCAGGTCGCAATCAGGCAGGAGCTCCGTCGCCAGGGCCTCGATGGCGTCGTCCTCGAGGAGTTTGCTGCCGCTGGTGCTGACGCACACCGGATCCACCACCAGGGGGAATTTCCTGGTCTTCAGGATGGGGGCGATGGCGCGGATGATGGCGGCGGAGAAGAGCATGCCGGTCTTGGCCGCGGACACGGGGAAGCCCTCGAGGACCGTCGTGAGCTGCAGGGCCACGAAGTCGGGGTCCGGGGTGAAGATGCCGGTCACGCCCATGCCGTTCTGGGCCGTCAGGGCCGTCACCACGCTCATGCCGTAGCCTCCGAGGGCCATGATCGTCTTGAGGTCGGCCTGTATCCCGGCGCCGCCGCCGGAGTCGGAACCTGCCACCGTGAGGATGTTCGGCGTCTTGTAGCCCATCCTGCGCTCCTCCCTTCCCCCGGTATCGTCCCTGGTGCCTTCCCGTCCGGGGGATGCGGGGGCCCGGGACGGAAAAGGCAGGGCCTCGCGCCCTGCCTTTTCCGTTTTCGTTGTCAGCGGTCGTCAGGACCGCAATGCAGGCCTGTGGCCCATCGTCATGCGTTCTCGGGTTCGCCGACGCCGCAGCGCCGCCCTCCGATCATGAAGGCCACGAAGGCCACGATGGCGATGGCAACGCCGATGATGTTCGAGTAGTCGATGGGGATGTTGAAGCCCATCTTGGGTTCGTAGCAGATGTAGGAGATCGTCACGGCGGTCATGAAGGTCGCCGGGATCGAACAGATCCAGTGGAACTTGTCTCTGCGGTAGAGGTACGCGGCGCCGGCCCAGAGCACGATCATCGCCAGCGTCTGGTTGGCCCAGCCGAAGTACCGCCAGATGACGTCGAAGGAGATGTTGTTGAGGAAGATGCCGATGATGAACACCGGCACGGCGATGTAGAGCCGGTTGGGGACTGGCCGCTGGCTGTACTTGGCGACTTCGGCGATGGTGAGGCGGGCGGCGCGGAACGCCGTGTCGCCGGAGGTGATGGGCAGCACCACCACGCCGAGGATGGCCAGGATGCCGCCGACGGTGCCAAGCAACGCGATGGAGGAGTCGGTGACGATCTTGCCGGGTCCGCCGCCGGCCAGTGCCGCCGCGAGATCCGGGGAACCGTGGTAGAAGCTCATGCCCACCGTCGCCCACACGAGGCCGATGAAGCCTTCGGAGATCATGCTGCCGTAGAAGATGGGCTTGCCGAGGCTCTCCCTGGCGACGCAGCGGGCCATGAGGGGGGACTGGGTGGAGTGGAAGCCCGAGATGGCCCCGCAGGCGATGGTGATGAACACCAAGGGGTACAGGGGCAGCTGCTTGGGATGCTGGTTCACCATCTCGGCCGAGTTGTAGAAGGAGATGTCGGGGTTGAGGAAGAGCATGACCGAGACGCCGACGGCCATGAAGATGAGCACGGCGCCGAACAGCGGATAGATGCGGCCGATGATCTTGTCGATGGGCATGATGGTCGCCACGAAGTAGTAGGCGAAGATGATCCACACCCAGAAGGTCTTGGTGGAGTAGATCGCTCCGGAAGCCTTCACGTCGGCCGGGAAGAGGCTGGACAGCAGGCCCGCCGGGGCTCCCACGAAGACCACGCCCACCAGGACCAGCAGCACCACGGAGAAGAGGCGCATGAACTGCTTGGCGATGTTGCCCAGATTGTAGCCGACGATGTCGGGGACGTTGGCGCCCTGGTAGCGGATGGAGAGCATGCCGGCGAAGTAGTCGTGCACGGCTCCGGCGAAGATGGTTCCGATGACGATCCAGAGCAGCGCCGCCGGTCCCCACAGGGCGCCCAGGATGGGACCGAACACCGGGCCGACCCCTGCGATGTTCAGGAGCTGGATCAGCCATATCCTCCATGAGGGCATCTCGACGAAGTCCACGCCGTCGGCCATGGTTTTCGCGGGAGTCGGCCGTTTGTCGTCGGCGCCGAACACCTTCTGCACGAAGGTCCCGTAGAGCACATAGCCGAGAATCAATGCCACCACGGAAATCACGAAATACATGGAATTTGGCATGTTCACCCTCCATGTGGAAATTGGCAGGAAGTCGTCCGAGGCCGGATGCCCCCCGCATTGCCTCCGGTGTCTCGACGCCGGAGTCGATGCCTCCCCCGGGACCCGACCTGGGACCCGGGACGCTTGCGCAAAACGCCCAAGCCGGACGCACGTCCGAAAAAGTCTCTCCCCGCAGGGTTTCAAGACTTTTTCGAGGGTGTACGCGCTTGGAAAAAAAACGTCAACTTGTTTCGTGCACCGAAAACGTCCCAAGGAGGCCGGGAACGCGATTTCGGCTGTCCGGTTCCCGCAGGTGGCGCGGCTTTCCGGGCCGCGCCTCCTGCGGGAAAACTTTTATCCTGCGCCAAAGCCCCGGGGATTGGGGGAAATCCGGTGGTCTCCCGGCATCCCCCGGGCGTCGGGGCCATGGCTCATGACTTATATTTGCGCGGGCGGGGCCTCCGAGACGTGGGGCGGGGCATCGGACGGAGCGGCGCTCTCCGGAGGGGATTGCCGAGGGGCGGTTGTCGGGGCGTCTTTCCCGGATCCCGCCTCCTGTGTCGATGCGTTGCCGGGCCTCACCGAATCCGCCGATCGTCCCCCGTCGCCCGTGTGCGTGGGGGGATTGCCGACGGTGCCGGCCGATGCGGGGGTGTCGGCGCCCTGTCGTTCCGCCTTGGGTTCCTTGGCGTTCCCTTTCTCCCAGTCGGGCGCGACCCCTTCCGGGACGGCTTTGGGAGGCGCGTCGCCCTCCGGGGCCTTCACTTCGGATGAAGGGCTCTTGGCGTCCCCGGCGGGGGCCTTTGGAGCGTCCGATGCGGGTGCGGCCGCCTCGGGCGCGGCTTTTTCAGGCGCGGCCTTCTCGGGGGCAGGCTTTTCGGAAGCGGCCCCTTCGGGTGCGGCTTTGGCGGGCGCCGTCCCTTCAGGCGCGGCTTTGGCGGGTGTTGCCGCTTCAGGCGCGGCTTTGGCGGGCGCGCCGTCTGCCGGGGCCTTCTCGGCCGGAGGCGTGGCGGCGGGGGCGTCCGCTCCCGGAGCCTTTTCGCCCTTGGGACTTGCGCCCGCATCCTTCTTGTCGGCGGCGCCGGCATCAGGAGCCGCCTGCTTGGCCGCATCGGGCGCCTTCTCGGGGACCGCGGCGGGCTCGGCAGGTGCGGGAGCGGCTTTTTGCGTCGCGGGCGTGCTCGGCGCCTCGATCGTCGCCAATTCGGGGCCGAGGAGGAGCATCGCCGGCTGCGCCAGCAGCAGGCTCAGGACGGCGCAGGCGATGAGGCCCGCCGCCGGCCGTCGAAGATCCACGAACTTCGCCAGCACCGCGGCGGCCACCAGAAGGGCTCCGCCCATGGCCGCGATCCATTTGAACTGCCCTGCGGCGGCCAGCCACTGCCCGGGCGTCCCGCCGCCGATTGCCTGGGCGAGCAGGTCGCGGCTCATGCCGAATCCCGCGGCGATGGCGACAAGTCCCGCCAGCGCGAGGATGATGACCATCATGCCGTGGAACAGCCTGCTGCCGGTTCCGGAAAGCCCCAGCAAGGCCTTGCCGATCAGCGGACAGGCGAGGCAGCCGCACAGCAGCGCCATGGCGGGCGGATCCGGGAACGTGACGGCGAGGGCGCATCCGAGGACGAAGGCGATCCAGCAGAGGGCCGTGCCATCCTCGACCTGACGGGACCGTCTGAGGTCGCTGAAGGCGTGGACCGCCACCCTGCCCCAGTTGACGCACAGGATCACCAGCAGCCACGGGCCGAGGCCCAGGGCCGCCAGCAGCAGGGGAAGGAGTCCGTAGTCCGGCGCGTTCATCGGGTTGTGGGGGACGAGTCCCGACAGAAATGCCGCGTACTCCTGGGAACCCGAGAACATCGTCACCGCGGCGAGCCAGCCGGCGACGATCACCAGCATCAGGGTGAAGCCGCCGAGGGCGTCGGCCTTCTGAAGCCTGCCCGGCCTTCCCTGCCAGAACAGGTGGATGAAGGCGGCGAGGGGAGCCACCAGCAGGAACGCGAGGCCCTGGGTGAGTCCGGCGAGGGCGGACAGGATGAAGCCCTTGACCACGAACAGGAAGGAGAAGTGTGGCGACTGGAATCCCCGACAGAAACACCCCAGTGCGCCGAGGACCAGCGCCACGCCGAGGGATTGGGGCCCCGCATGGTGCATGAAGGCCATGAAGATGGGGGCGCATCCGGCGACGAGGCCTGCCGCGGCCGCTTCGCCACGGGTTCGTCCCGCCCATCGTGTGAGCAGATAGATGCTGAGAAGCGCGATAAGGGCCGCGATGCCGGTTCCGAGGGCCGCTGCCGCCTGGAGTCCGGGCATTCCGAGGAGTTCGAGGAGTTTTTCGCAACCCGCCACGTACCAGACGTACACCGGGAGCATCGCCGCGCCGGACGCCGATGGGGCGAGCCATGCCCCGTTCTGTATGGCCGCTCCGACGACGGACAGGGATCGGGCCTCGCTGGGACAGAGTCCAGGGGCGGCCACCATGCCGTGCCAGACGTGGGCCGCCACGATCAGGGCGAAGACCAGGGGCGCGAGGAGCCCTGTCCACTCCAGCGCCTTCTCCGCAAGTCCGTGAGGCTTCGTCTCGGGGGGCATATCGTGCTTTTTGGCACCGTCCGGCACGTCACCCCAGTGCGCATCGGCGCCTGCGCCGGTTCCACGCCAGCCGGCCGCAGCACCTGCAGCCCCGGCCGTTGCGGCTTCAAATGCCGCCTCGGCCGTTGCGGTGGCGTCGGCCGTTTCGGCTGCACCGGCCGTGTCGGTCGCTTCGGCGGTTCGGGCCGCGTCCGTCGTCTCGGTCGCTTCGGCCGCAGCGGCGGCTTCGGTGGCGCTCACGTCCTCCGGCGTCGAAGTGGGTTCCTGGGTGCCCGTGTTCTCATTCTGCGGACCGTGTCCGTCGTGCATCTGCTCCTGGGACATGCGATTATGCGCGAGGTGCCCCGACGGCTCGCCGCAGGGGAGGATTCGCGCCCTCCATGATGTTCCTTAGGTTGGGATAGATGGAAGGCCGGTAGCCGCAAGCGGACGGCCTTGAAGTCTTCGTTCTGGTCGGAATGTCCGAACATACCCGAACCGTCGCCGCCCTGCAAGGGGCCGTGAGACGCCGCACGTGGATGCCGGGAACGATGACGTCCGATGGCGGAAGGCGACGGGAACCGTCCGCCGATGCCTTCCCCTCCCTCTCGCGCGCCCGGTCAGGACGCCCCGCCGATGACGATGTGCCGCGCCCCGCGGGCCGGAAGTTCCAGACGCAGGACGCCGTCGCCCACCCCGAAGGAGCGGTTCCCGTCGAGCACGTCACGGGCCGGGCCAGGCGTTCCCCTGCGGGGAAGCCACACGGACATCTCCCGGTCCTTGTCCGAGAAGTTTCCCGCAACGATCCACAGTCCCCCTCCGGGGAGCCGTGTCAGGGTGGCGATGCATCCCGCCGGCCCCTTGTCGATCCTCTCCAGGGTCCCTGCGGGCACCCCGTGGCGCACCCTCGCCTGCAACAACGTGCACATGCGGCGCAGGAAGCTTCCCGGATCGGCCAGCTGTTTCGGGATCGTCCCGAAGGCGAGACGCGCCTTCGGCAATGCGGTCGCCCGCCCTTCGTTCCAGAGGGGCACGCCCGCCACGCCCGAGGCGTTCCCGGATCCCGGGGGCAAGGCCCCCGTCAGGTCCTGAAGGCTCACGAAGGCGAGGCCGGGGAGGCCGATCCGAAAGGCCGCGAGCAGCAGGCAGGTCCGGGCGAGATCGTCCTCTCGGCCGAGGGCCCTGGCCGCCAAGGTCGCCTGACTTCCGGGAATCCACAGGGTTCCGGGGGGCAGGGAGAGGCTCGCGACGGCCCGGGAGACCGCATCCCCCCCGCCGGGCATCGCCAGCAGCGGTCGAAGATCCACGCCTCGCCAGTCCCCGTAGCCGCGGACGAGCCTTCGCTGGTCCACCTCGTCGGCCAGATGTTCGGAGAGGACATCGACCAGTATTCCTGCATCGCCTGTGAGAAGCGCGCAGGCGGCGGCCGCCGGGGTCGCGGCGTCCCTTGCGCAGTCCACGGCCTGCAGCACGGCGGGGGTCAGGGAGACAGGAAGGACGTCGGCCTGGAAGGACCATCCGCCGTAGCGGCGTATCTGTCGGCCGACCTCCGCCATGGCCTCCATGCCGGGGCCGAGGGACGCCACCCGGGCCACGTCCGAGGGTGGGATCTGGGGGAATTTGGCGGCTTTGGCGGCTTCGCTGGCCTTGTCAGACGGTGTCTCGTCCGAGTCCCGAGGGGATTTCCGGGACTTGCCTGAGGACTTGCCGGAGCGGTCGGATCCCTCGGGGTTCTCCGAGGCCGAGACGCCCTCCTCCTCGGACTTCCGGGACTTGCGGGAGGACTTGCGGGCGCGGTCGGATCCCTCGGAGTTCTCCGAGGCCGAGACGCCCTCCTCTTCGGACTTCCGGGACTTGCGGGAGGACTTACGTGAATGGTCGGATCCCTCGCCATCCTCCGATGCCGAGACGCCCTCCTCGTCGGACTTCCGGGACTTGCGGGAGGACTTGCGGGCACGGTCGGATCCCTCGCCATCCTCCGATGCCGAGACGCCCTCCTCGTCGGACTTCCGGGACTTGCGGGAGGATTTGCGGGCGCGATCGGATCCCTCGCCATCCTCAGACGCCGAGACGCCCTCCTCGTCGGACTTCCTGGACTTGCGGGAGGATTTGCGGGCGCGATCGGATCCCTCGCCATCCTCAGACGCCGAGACGCCCTCCTCGTCGGACTTCCGGGACTTGCGGGAGGACTTGCGGGCACGGTCCGATCCCTCGGTATCCCCCGATGCCGACGAACCATCGCCATCTGCCTTCCGGGAGGACTTCGCGCCATCTCCCCCCTTCACGCCACCGGCCGTCCCCTTGGCCTTGCCCTCCTCCGACACCGTCCCTGGACGTCCATCCCCTTCGGCGTCAGCAGGCACGGCCGCCCTGGGCTTCGTCCCGACGTCCTCGGCGCCCGCGGATGGGTTTCCCGCGGCTGAGGATCCCTTGGCATCATCGTTGCCGGGAGTCTCTTTCCGGTCGCCGGAACGGGATGCGCCGTCCCCGGTCCCATGCCGTGCGCGCCCGTTGCCGCCTTGCGCCTTCCCGTCACCCCCATCGGAGGAGGCGCCCGCCCGGGATTGCACGCCCTCGGTGTCGCTCCGGCCGGCATCCCCGGCAGTCCGGCCCTCCCGACTCTCCACGGCCGTGCCGCTTCTCTCCTCGCCGTTCCCGGGAACGCCCTCACCCCCTTGGGCCTGTTCCCGCGACGCTTCGTTCGATGCGACGATCCTCGCACCCTCTCCCACGTCCAGCCCCAGCAGGGATTCCATCCTGACGCCCGTCAGGGTCTGGCGCAGCAGCCCCGTCCGTCTGATCACCGCCGCGGACAGCAGCCGTCTCGCCTGCCCCGAGGGATCCTGCCACAGCAGGACCGGCCGTCTTACGTCACCGGCGAAGCGATACACCCAGCGTCTGGGATTTCCGTCGAAGCCCCTGACCTTGCCAGTGGCCCCCCATCCGGCGGGTTCCATCCAGAGGACGCCATCCCTCGCGAAGGCCGGAGGGAGCGTTCCCTCCTTGGAAAGCCGCTCCACCGCCTCCGGCGAAAGCGCCGCAAGACGCCACTCCCCGGTGTCCGGCGGCAGATCCCCCCAAGCCTTCGATGGCACCGGCAAAAGGACGTAGAGACCCGCGAAGCCCTGATACACCCTCGCCTGGAGCATGAAATCCGGCCCCACTCCCGTGGCCGCCGGAAGCAGATCCCCCCCGGCCTGCACCTGGGAGGCCTCAAGCCGCGTCAGCAGCGCCTCGTAGGCCTCGGGCCCTCCCGTCCCGGAACCGAAGGACAGGGAGACCACTCTCGTCCCCCCGTCAGGCCCATCCCCCTTCTGCGGCGGGGATTCGCCACCCTCGAGCCATATCCCGTCCCCTTCCCCGTCCGGCGCGACGTAGACGCCTCCAAGGGCCGTCTCGCGCAGGAAGGGAAGGATCTCCGGACGGGCCAGCGCCTTGAACAGCGGCCGCTCGTCGATCACCGCGGAAGGGTCCACCTCCAGCCAGTTCCCGCAGGCATCGAGGAGCAGCGCCAGTCTCGACGCATCCGTCCGTCCGCCCCCGTTCCCCCAGAGGAACGGCGTCCCCGAGACCTGCGCGGTCAGTTCGGGGACCTTGGCCAGCATGGACTGCCGTTCAAGCCATTGCATGTAGGCCGGGGACGGCCTGGGCAGTTCCCCGGAGAGGCGCAGCACCTCTCCCGTGGCCCCCCTGGGGGGCCGGCAGCAGACGAGAAGGAAAAGGAGGGGAAGGAGCAGGAACGCCAGAAGCGCCGGATGCGGCCTTCCCCGGAACCCCCGGAACGCCTGCGTCACGGCCTCTTCTCGCCCCCGTCGATCCCGGCCGCGGACGCGTCACCCGCGTCTCCGCCTCCGGATTCCCTTCCCTCACCCGTCGGCGCCGTCCCGGCGCCCTTCCCCTCCTCCGCCTTGACCGCGTCCCAGAGATCGTTCTGGGCGTCCAGATCCAGATTCGCGAATTCCTTTCCCTGCGCCCGCGCCATCCCCTCCATGGCGGCGAAACGCCTCAGGAAGCGCCGGGTCGCGAGATCCAGCGCCTCGTTCGCCTTGAGCCCGTTGCGCCGCCCGAGTTCCACCAGCGTGAACAGCAGGTCCCCCAACTCATGGCGTTGGGCCTCCTTGTCCTTCCTCATGCTGGCGTCCAGCCATTCCAGCCACTCCGACTCCGCCTGCGTCTCCACGTCCTCGTCCTCGGGCCAGGTGAAGCCCACCCGGGCCGCCTTGGAGTGGATCCGGTACGCCTTGATCAGCGCCGGCAGGGACTGGGGCAGGCTGTCGAAGACCCCCTGGGGCGCGTCCTCCCCTTCGGCGTGCTCGTCCCGCTTGATCCGTTCCCAGGTCCGCAGCTGCTCCTCCCTGGAGTCGAAGACCGTGTCCCCGAACACGTGGGGGTGGCGCCGGACCATCTTGGCGCGGCTCGTCTCGAGGGCGTCGTCCAGCTTGAACTGGCCGCGGCCCTGGCAGATCCGGGCCAGCATCACCATCAGGAAGGCCAGATCCCCCAGTTCCTCGCAGACCTGGCCGGGATCCCCGCCTCTTATGGCGCTGGCCAGTTCGTGGCTCTCCTCGACGAAGTAGTCGGCGAGACTCTCCGGGGTCTGTTCCCTGTCCCAGGGGCAGCCGTCCGGGGCGAGGAGTCGCTCCACAACTTCCTGCAGGTCCTCAAGCGCGCTGGATCCCATGAAGAAGCCGTCCTTGTCGTTTGCGTGTGGGAAAAAGGGGGCCGACCCGTTCCGCCGTCAGCGCCGGTCCGTGGGCGAGGGGCGCTTCGCGTCCCGGGGACGCGGCCTCACATGCCGACCCGCGTCAGCAGATCCGGCGGCAGCCAGGAGCGCATTTGCTCCACGATGGCGTCGAAGTAGGGAAGCACGCGGGATTGCGTCATGAAGACGGCGTCCGCGAAGAACTTGCGCAGCATCAGCAGCACCAGGGCGCAGAGGATCGTCCCCTTGATGAAGCCGATGCCGGCGCCGCACAGTCTGTCGGCACCGGCGGCGAAGGAGAAGTTGATCACCTTCTGGAGGACGCGGGCGATCACGGCCACCACGATCATCACGGCCACGAGGATGACGACGTAGGCCGCGATGTTCCGGAAGCCGGGGTCGGCGATGACCGTGAGATTGGGCGACAGCCGGTCGCTGAAGTTGTGGGCCGCTCCCAGGCCGGCGACGATGGAGACGATGCCCGCCACCTCGCCGATGAATCCGTTGAAGTACCCCCGAACGATGAAGAAGACCATCGTCAGGACGATGGCCAGATCGAAGATGTCCTTGGATTCCATCAGGAAGCTGTCCTTGTCGTTTGCGTGGGAGAAGGGGAGCCGGCCCGGTCCGTCGTCCGCGCCGCCGTCGTTCCATGGGACGAAGGGGCCGGTTCGCGTCCTCGGGACCGGCCGTCACATGCCGACCCGCGTCAGCAGATCCGGGGGCAGCCAGGTGCGCAGTTGCTCGATGACGGTGTTGAAGTAGGGCAGCACCCGGGACTGCTTCATGAAGGCGGACTCCATGAAGAACTTGCGCAACACCATCAGCGTCAAGGCGCAGAGGATCGTCCCCTTGACGAAGCCGACGCCGGCGCCGCACACCCTGTCGGCTCCGGCGGCGAAGGAGAAGGTGACCACCCTCTGGAGGATGCGGGCGGTCACGGCCACCGCGATCAGCACGCCCAGGAAGATGACGACGTAGGCGGCGATGTTCTGGAGGCCGGGGTCGGTGATGGCGGTGAGTCTTGGCGCCAGGCGGTCGCTGAAGCCGTGGGCCGCTCCCAGGCCGCCGACGATGGAGACGATGCCCGCCACCTCGCCGAAGAATCCGTTGAAGTACCCGCGCATGACGAAGAACACCATCGTCAGGATGATGGCCAGATCGAAGATGTCCTGCCCCATGAACCCCCGCCCGTTTTGCGGCGCGCGTTGGACGCCGGCGCGACGGATTGGCCGACGCCGGGCGATGTCGATGGAAAGCGCCAGGGAAGCGATGCCTGCGGGATGCGGCGGCGCTGTCCCCTGGATCCTCATGGACGCCGAAGGCGACCCTGTCGATGCTAGATGCCACGCGCCCCAGTGGATGTCAAGCCCGTGACTTGCGGCCAAGGGACGGGGGAGAGGCAAGGCGTGGCGGCGCCGGACGTTTGCGGCGGGAGTGGAGACAGGGGAGGCGGGGGCGAGGCCATTGGGGTCCTTGGGGCGCCTTGCGGGCGCACGAGGACGCGGGCGGTTCGGGAAAGTCCTTGCGGAGGTGGACTTTTAGGTGTACAGGGGACGGGATGGCATGGGCGCCGGGATCGGACGGCCGATGTGGCATGGAGGCGCCCCTTGGGCCTCCATGGTTCCTTGCCGCGCCACCATGCGAAGGCGGGGCAACCTCCGGACGGCATGGATTTGTTGCGTCAAGCCGGAGTCGATGAAGAGTTGGACTGCTGCAAGCGCTTGCGAACGCCGAATGCCAGTTCGGCATGAACGATCATGCCGTGAAAGGGAATGCCGACAGAATTCTCGCCATTCCGTCTGCAAGCAGAAATTCCAAAACTTCTGAAGTATGTTGCCTGCACGACACTCTTTGTTATGGGCCTCGCATCACAAAAATGAAAAGCATATGAAATCATTTTGAGACAAGCACATGAGCACCTACTACTATAAGGATACGACTCCGCTCAAATTCCATAAGGTAATACGTTTCGTGATTTGTCCATTTTCAATAGTTTTTTCTCTGTCAATGCTTGGTCTTTTGGGGTGGTGCTATTGGTATTATATATATCCAGTATACTGGTTGAATATGTTCTTTTTCTTTGCAGAATTTGTTCTGTTTGTTGTTACGTTTCACGGATTTTTCCACTGGGAACTGTATGCATGGTATACGGTACTTGTTTCATTTTTCTTGGCAATACCATATTTTCTGATATTGGCTGTTTTAAAACCAATATTTGAGATTAATTACTATAAGTTCTTTTTCGTTTGGTGCACTATTTGGTTTGCCATTGTTCTTTTTTATTACATACAAAGAAAACCATTATTCAACGGCAGGGGTGGACTTGATAATGTCGTAATTACAGAGGATGAGCTGATGCCCAAGGATTTTTGCATCAGGTGCGGCGAACCGTTGCAGATTAACGTAAAGTTCTGCCTGAAGTGTGGGGCAGTGACTCCGATTTAACTAAAGTTTTTACTTTTTTGTATAATCTTTGATGAGTATTTTTGCCATATGCGTCAAAAATGAAAGCGGGGATCACTGGTGACACTTGAACAATTTTGATCGCCACGCGCCAAAGACAGAAAATATCATTCTGTACTAACAAAGGACATATGTATGACCTACACCAGCAAGCTCACAACGCCATTGAAGTTTCACAAGTTCTTGCATTATATCTATTTTCCGATTTGCATAATCGCATTTGCTTTTTTTTCATATACTGCGATTTTTGAGCCAAGTGTCAAGCAATCTCCATACTATGAAGGAGATATGGTTTTCACATTATTCGAGCTTGCATTATGCATTGCAGTATTTGTTGGGTTCTTCACTTGGCAGTTGTGCGCATGGTATGCGACAATTCTATTTTTTCTCGTTAGCATTTTATATGCAATTTTCACAATCAACGACGTGACCCTAGGGACGTTCTACCCGAAGGCTCAACTTGCGGGTTCAATATTATGGTTTGCAATGGTTTACATTTATTATAAAAAGAGAAAACCCTTGTTCAACGGCAGCAAACTGGACACGGCCAATCCTTCGGCAGAAAGTTTCTGCGGCAAGTGCGGCAAGCCTTTGCAAAAGGGCGTGAATTTCTGCCCTCATTGCGGGGCGAATATCTCTTTCTAAAAAATGTATCCACGTGTATCAAAGCTCTTGCAGAGACTCCAGCCGACTCTCCACACTGTAAGAAATTGATACGCAAGATGATTCAGCAATCGTTAATGATATCGAAACATATTTTGGCCACCTTATAACCGTCACGACAAAAATCCAAAGGGATTATCAGAGGGCTTACCCATGATCTACACCAATAGAAACACCACGCCGTTAAAGTTTCATAAATTTTTGCACTACATCTACTATCCACTTATAATTCTATTGTATCTTGTCGTATTTTATTTCTACATGACAGATTATGCTGTCAGGGCCAGCCTGAATGACGAATTCTTCATGGTTTTCATGCTTGCGGAATTAGTCCTAGCCATTGCCATATTCGTAGGATTTTTCAAGTGGCAACTCTATTCCTGGTATGCAGTGCTCATCTCATTTTTCATAGCAATTCCATACTCTATAATTTCACTGGCAGATCCGACTATATCAAGGTCTTTCGCAATTGGACAGGTTGTCGGTTCATGTATTTGGTTCGCCATCGTTTATGTATACTACAAAAAAAGAAGGCCGCTATTTACAGACTCTGGTCTTGATGCAAATGCTCCTGATTTAGCAAACACGCCCCCAGGCGTCAACTTTTGCAGCAGCTGTGGCGCTCGAATTGAACAAAAAGCCAATTTCTGTCCACGGTGCGGTACGAATCTACTCTATAAACATTAAATGCAAAGTGTTCTAAAATGAAAACGTATTACGACAGACATACACCGCCGCTGAAATTTCATAAATTCGCCCACTATATCGTGATGCCGGCGACTGTCATACTTGGCATTCTTATGCTGATAGCAGTCGCTCAAGATAGAACTACACCTTTTCCAGTTACTGTCTATTTATTTATGCAAGTGGTTCTAGCGGTTATCACGTTTATCGGGTTTCTTAATTTTAAACCATATTCCTATTACACAATTCTCCTTAATTATTTTTTGCCCTTCTTAGAGCTTATCCAAAAATTTATTCCAGCCAAACTTAAGAGTGTTGCAGTCACAGAAAAATCATGATACATGAAAAATTAAATGGAGTCTCATAGAATATGAGTCTTGACAGGATTTGCCCTCTCCGTGGGATTGCCAGCGCCGGCCGACACCTGCCACGGCATTTTCTGACATCCAGACTGGGTTTCGCTTCCCAAACCGTACCAGCAAGAACTTCCGCCATTCGGTGCGTTCCCCAAAAAATTCTTGCGATTTTCTTGCGGAAAGCACATGATAGACCTTCCTTAATCAATGCCTACAAGGAGGTCATCATGTTGCCGTCTT
>JAISTH010000076.1 GCA_031272715.1 Desulfovibrio sp. | reverse complement strand
AAGAGTTCGGGGCTCAAAAAATATATTTTTTACTGTCGAGATGCATTTTTTCGTCATCTCGGCACCCTCTGGGCCACCAAGGGAGGGAGGGCCCCACCCCCGTCACGGATTTGGGTTATGATGAAGTCTATGCCATTATCTTTTTTGCCGTGAGAGAAGAAAATGTGTTCATTTAAAGTGCAGGGAAGCCATGCTCTGAGATGTGCCAATACGATGGATTCCCAGATTGTGTCGTATAGCGGGGCATCGTTATATGCGCTGAGTTCTGATAATGTTGAAATGCCTGCCTCGGCTATGGCAATGCCCGGATCCGCAATATATATTTTTTGCTCTTCATTGTTATATTTAAATGGGTCTTTAGAAAATGGCCTGGCAACGTCGATAAGAAAGACGTCTTCCTAAAAACTTATATATGCTTCAACATCATCCATCGGCAAATTTATGGCATCGTGGATTTTTTTGAAATTTGTCATCTGGCCATTTGTCGTAATAAGTAGTCTCCATAATTGACGTGGCTTTTCAGGTGAATATTCTTCCCATGTGAGAACATCTTTGTTGAAAAAGTCATTGATATAATTCTTTCTCCAATCAAGCGACAATTCATCGCTCTCTGCATAATAGCTACTGGGATTGGCGCCGCGCAAAATATATTTTTCCATGTCAAGGTCTGGAATCTCGTCCGTCAAAAACGTGGTCAAACGCTTGTATGAAATTCTCCCCGCCAAGGACTCTGAAGGCTGCTGCAAGTAAGATGGGTGATGCCGACCCCAGAACGAGAAAACGTGCAGGATGTGATATCTGATAGTCCTTGCCTAGCGAATGCGCAATGATATCACAAAGACTCCTAAGCACACGAAAAATGTCAGGCCGTAGCTGTATCTCGTCAATGCAAATCAATCTGTCCAGATGTCTTTCAAGGAAATTTGGCGCCTCGATGCCGTTTCGTATCTTTGCGAGGTCATTTTCATTTTGCAGGTCAAGGTAGAGTGAATTTTTGCACTTTCACAAATCCTTTGTGCAAGATGTGTCTTTCCGCTTTGCCTAGGTCCGATGATGGCGGTAATAGGGTTGTACTCAATGGATTCTAGAATGTCGTCTTCTAGTTTTCTCGGCGCATGCATTTCCATCATCGGTCACCTTTTGGTTGGCAAAATCGTCATGATGGTATTTTTCAGTGTCTCGGCAGCGTGTTTCATGCGTAAAATTCATCCGTGCCTATCCATGCCTGATCAGATGTATTTTTGTGTCTCTGAAATTGCAACGCAGACTGATGTCGATCCCGCCGACTCCGAACTTTTTTCCACTTTAGCCTTGTCACCGATCGGCGGACGAGGCATGCATCCCGCCGTCCGGAATCCCTGCCCAAAAATCCGTGAAATCCTCCGATTTCGCTGCCATCGCCGTCCCGTCCCTTGCGGCGACGCACATTCTACACCTTTCGAGAAAATCCGCAAGCCGTGCCGAAAGGATTCGCCGAAGGCCCCGAACGGGCGCCGTGCCTGGCTTCAGGCCCGGTCAAGGGGCGCCCTCCAGGCGCATGTGGAGCAGGGGGAAGGGCCTTCCCGCCCCGTCCGCCGGAATCCCCGCCGCAGGTGGAAGGCGAGGGACTCGGGATTCCGTTCGTCGACGTCCGGGGCCAGGTCCGCCTGCAGATCCCTGGCGCGGCCGAGGAGGGGCGGTCCCGATGCCCCGGCCCCGCAGCGACGGTTCGACGAAGCGCGTCTCCACCCGGTTCCCGGCCATGCCCGGGAATCCCGTGACGCGGTCGTGTCCGTCCCGGGCCGTCCATGTTTCGAGGGTCGGCAATAGCCGCGTCATGTCCGGGGCGATGGCGTCCACCTCGGCCGGGGAGAGGAAGTCGTGGGTGGCGAGGACGCTGCGCCGCCGGAGGGCGACAAGTGCCGGGAAGTCGTCGGGCGTGGCGTGTCGTACGGTCAAGGGCGGCTCCCCGGGGGCGTCCGGCGACGATTCAGTATCCGGGCGGCAGGACGCATCGCGGCGGGAACGTCCCCTCGACGTCCAGCGTCGGCAGGCCGTGGAGCGTGCGGACGACGCCCCTCATGAGTTCGGCGTCCCATGGCGCGATGTCGTATATCTCTCCGGCGTTGGCGACGCGCAGCGTCTCCGGCGGCCCGTCCCCGTCCCCGATGCGCAGCAGGGCCATACCCTCGCCCCCCAGGTCCCGTCGGCGGGAGCTTCCCCCGAGGAGCCAGCCGTCCTCGAGGCGCATGATGCCCCGCAGGAAGTGGCCGCTCGTGACCTGTCTGCGCCGGACGAGGCGCAATCCCCCCTCGCCGTCCGGGTCGAACTGCAGCAGCGCCCCGTCGGAGGATGCGCAGCAGAAGACGCTTCCTTCGTGGATCGCGAGGCTGTGGGGGCAGTTGATGCCGGCGGCGACGATGCGGGAGACGGTCCGGCCGCCCTCCGCCCTGACGTGGAAGATGCAGCCGAGGCCCTGGCGCTTCCATTCGGTGCCGCCGCCCCGTTGACGGAAGGGCTGGTGGGCGAAGGCCGAGACCAGGAGTCCCCCTTCCCATTCCATGAAGTCGTTGAGATGGATGGCGTCGGCGGGGATGTCCGGCCCCCAGCCTGCAACGGGCGAGAGGGAGGCGAAGTCCTCCAGGTCCGTGCGCAGGAGGACGCGGGAGTTTCCCGTGTCCGCGACGGCGAGCATGCCTCCCTCGAGGAATTTCACGCTGTGGGCGAGATTCTCGTGGGGGCCGGGCAGGGGCAGGGTCCGGATCCCGTCCCGGGAAATGCGGGTGACGGCGTCGTCCGACGCCGTCCAGAGGGCGTCCTTCTCGAGGCATGTCCCGCAGACCCGGTGGACGTTGGCCGGGCAGAACCAGAAGGATTCCCTGCGGCCGAGGTCGTAGCCCACGAGGGACACGGCGCTGTTGACGCATCCGAGAAGGATCCGCATTGTCGACCTCTTTATGGATATTTGGGGCAGCTGTCGAAGTCGAGCCCGTTCCTGTCCTTGTCGGAGACGATCAGGTCCCCGGCGGGCACGGGCCAGTCCACGGCCGCGGTGGGGTCGTCGAAGCGCAGGCAGCACTCGTCCTCGGGCCGGTAGTAGTCGGTGCACTTGTACACGAATTCAGCGGTCTCGCTCAGCACGAGGAAGCCGTGTGCGAATCCCGGCGGCACCCAGAAGATGGCCCGGGCCACGTCGTCAAGCACGGTGGCGAAGCTTTTGCCGAAGGTGGGGGAGTGGCGGCGCAGGTCGACGGCGACGTCGTGGACCCGGCCCCGGACGACGCGCACCAGCTTCCCCTGGGGGTGTTGGAGCTGGTAGTGCAGGCCCCTGAGCACGCCCCGCCGGGAGGCGCTGTGGTTGTCCTGGACGAATTCGTGCCGGCCGATGGCGCGTTCGAACTCGTTCTGGCGGAACGTCTCCATGAAGAAGCCCCGTGCGTCGCCGAGGATCTTGGGGGTGCAGATGGCGGGCCCGTTTGGGGCGAGGGGGATGAACTCGAGTGGCATTGCTTGTGCGTCGGGTCTGCCGCGGATGCGCGTGCGGGGAAGATCCGCGCCCTCCTGGGGTTTGGGGTTGGGGCGCATGGGGCGTGGCCTTTCGGCGGCGTCCCGGGCGCCGTCGGGGCCTATGCGTCGAGGGCGGCCCGGCGTCTTCCGTCCGGTCCGCCTTCCAGCAGCCGCAGCATGTATCTGCCGTAGTCGGTCTTTTCGAAGCGGCGTCCGGCCGTCTCGAGGGCATCGTCGTCGATCCAGCCCTGACGCCAGGCGATCTCCTCGAGGCAGGCCACCTTGAGCCCTTGGCGTTCCTCGATGGTCTGGACGTAGGAGGACGCCTCGAGGAGGCTCGTGTGGGTGCCGGTGTCGAGCCAGGCGAAGCCGCGGCCGAGGCGTTCCACCCTGAGCTGGCCCCGTTCGAGGTATGCCTGGTTGACCTCGGTGATCTCCATTTCTCCCCGGGCGGAGGGGCGTATGTTTCGTGCGATGTCGGTCACGGAGCCGTCGTAGAAGTAGAGGCCGGTGACGGCGAAGGCGGAGGGGGGGATCGCGGGCTTTTCGACGATGGCGGTGGGGACGCCGCGGTCGTCGAAGGCGATGACGCCGAAGCGTTCCGGATCCTTCACCATGTAGCCGAAGATGGTGGCGCCGCTGTCGTGGGACGCCGCCTTGAGGAGCTTTTCGGTGAAGTGCTGTCCGTGGAAGATGTTGTCGCCGAGGACCAGGCAGACGGGATTTCCCGCGACGAAGGACTCCCCGATGAGGAAGGCCTGGGCGATGCCTTCGGGTCTGGGTTGGGGGGCGTAGTCCATCCTGAGGCCGAAGGGGGATCCGTCTCCCAGCAGGCGTCGGTACTGGGGCAGGTCGTCGGGGGTCGAGATGAGCAGCACGTCCCGGATCCCGGCCAGCATGAGGACGGACAGGGGGTAGTAGACCATGGGCTTGTCGTAGACGGGGAGCAGCTGTTTCGAGACGCCCAGGGTGATGGGGTGCAGCCGCGTGCCGGATCCTCCGGCGAGAACTATGCCTTTGTATCGGGGCATGGACGGGTCCTTGTCAGTGCTTGGGCCATTGGGGTGGGGGTGTCTGTCATGCGGGCGGCGCGGCCTTTCTGTACGAGCCGTCCAGGATCGCCTGCCACCAGGGTTCGTTGTCCAGATACCACCGGACCGTCTTGACGATGCCGGAGGGGAAGTCTTCCGAGGGGCGCCAGCCGAGTTCCCGGGTGAGTTTCCCGTGGTCGATGGCGTAGCGCGTGTCGTGGCCCGGCCGGTCCGTGACGAATTCTATGAGATCGGCGTATTCCGCGACGCCTGCGGGCTTGTCCGGGGCGAGGGTCTCGAGGGCGTCGCAGACCGTGCGGACCACGTCGATGTTGTGCAGCACGCAGCCGCCGCCGATGTTGTAGGTCGCGCCGACGGCGCCTCGGGTCAGCACCTGCAGCAGGGCGTCCACGTGGTCTTCGACGTGGAGCCAGTCCCGCATCTGGAGGCCGTCGCCGTAGACGGGCAGGGGCTTGCCGGCGAGTGCGTTGAGGATGGTCAGGGGGATGAGCTTCTCGGGGAACTGGCGGGGTCCGTAGTTGTTGGAGCAGTTCGTGACGAGGACGGGGAGGTCGTACGTCCTGTGCCATGCCCGCACGAGGTGGTCCGAGGCGGCCTTGCTCGCGGAGTAGGGGGAGCTTGGGGCGTAGGGGGTGGATTCGGTGAAGAGGGCTGTGCCGGCCCCGAGGTCGCCGTAGACCTCGTCGGTGGAGACGTGGTGGAAGCGGAAGTCCCGGGCCTTTTCCGGGGCGGTCTTGCGCAGCGAGTCCAGGTGGCGTCGCGCCTCCTCGAGGAGGATGAAGGTGCCCTTGACGTTGGTGTCCACGAAGGTTTCGGGGCCGGTGATGGAGCGGTCGACGTGGCTTTCCGCCGCGAGGTGCATGACCGCGTCCGGGGAGAATATCTCGAATGCCGCCCGCATGGCCGCCCCGTCGGCGATGTCGGCGTGCAGGAAGTGGTGTCGCGGGGAGTCGGCGACGTCCTTGAGGGAGGCGACGTTGCCGGAGTAGGTGAGCTTGTCCACGTTGACGACGTGCCACTGGCCGGAGGAGAGGATGCGATGGACGAGGGCGGAGCCGATGAAGCCTGCGCCTCCGGTGACCATGATGGTGTGGTGCATGATGGCTGGTCCTGGGTGGGTGTCCGTCGTGGGTTGAGGTGCGATCCGGGATGCGTTCCTGGCGGCCGCGGCGGCCGTGAAGCGCAAGCATGGAAGCATGGCGCGATTGTTGGCGCACGGCGCCAAGGTGGAAGTGAAGCTCCACAATGGAAGCACGACGCCAAGTTGGAATCTTGACGCCAAAGTGGCAGCATGACGCCAAAGTGGAAGCACAACGCCAAAGTGGAAGCATAGCACAAAGGGGGACGGTTTGCCAACGGCGGAGGGAAGCCTTTTCGGGGATTTCGGGACGCGTTGCCGAGACCGGAAGGGGCGTGGCCGTTCCGCCCCCATCGGGGTTCCGCGCATCCAAAAAGGCGCCCCGCGGGGCGCGCGTTCTCCCGCTTTTCGGGCCCATGCCGGGAGCGGTTCCGGGACGACGATTTTTTTGTCTTGCATCGTCCCGCCACATGGGGTATGTTATCCGTTTTGCCGTCGACGACGTCGCCGGCGGCGTCCCCGCGCCGTCCGCGGCGCGCACTGGAGTCCGCATGTTCGAGAGCCTCTCCGACAGATTGAATTCGGCCTTCCGGTCCCTCGCCGGGACCGCGAAGCTCACCGAGGAAAACGTGCAGGCCGGGCTGCGGGAGGTGCGTCTGGCCTTGCTGGAGGCGGACGTCAACTTCAACGTGGTCAAGGACTTCATCGGGCGGGTCCGGGAGGGGTGTCTGGGGCAGGAGGTGCTCCAGGGCGTGCGGCCGGCCCAGCAGGTGGTGAAGGTCGTCCACGACGAACTCGTGGAGCTGCTGGGGGGCGACGTCGGGGAACTGGACCTGCGGGGGGCGAGGCCCGCTGTGGTGATGCTGGTGGGGCTCCAGGGCTCCGGCAAGACCACCTCGGCGGCGAAGATCGCGAACCTGCTGCGCAAGCGGAAGATGCGCCCCTGCCTGGTCCCCGCGGACGTCTACCGTCCCGCGGCCATCGAGCAGCTGACGGCCCTCGCGAGGCAGCTGGACATGCCCTGCTTCCCCTCGACCACGGACATGGATCCCGTGGACATCGCGAGGCGGGCGGTGGAGGACGCCCGGACCGACCAGGGGACCCAGGCCACGGTGCTGCTGCTGGACACGGCGGGCCGGCTCCACATCGACGAGCCCCTCATGGAGGAGCTGCGGGCGATCAAGGCGGCGGTCTCCCCCCAGGAGATCCTGTTCGTGGCCGATGCCATGACCGGGCAGGACGCGGTCACGGTGGCGGAGTCCTTCAACGCGCAGCTCGGGATCACGGGCGTCGTGCTGACCAAGATGGACGGGGACGCCCGGGGCGGTGCGGCCCTCTCCATCAAGGCGGTGACCGGGGCCCCGGTGCGGTTCGTGGGGATGGGGGAGAAGCTCTCCGAGCTTGAGGTCTTCCATCCGGATCGCATCGCGGGGCGCATCCTCGGGATGGGGGACGTGCTCACCCTGGTGGAGAAGGCCCAGGCCACCTACGACGAGAAGCAGGCCTTGGAGATGCAGGAGAAGCTGCGGAAGGCCACCTTCGACCTCGAGGATTTCCGGAAGCAGATGGGCATGCTCAAGGGGATGGGGAGCGTCGAGAGTCTGATGAAGATGATTCCGGGCATGGGGGGGATGACGGACAAGCTCTTCAAGGGGCGGGGGGTGGTGCCGGAGAAGGAGCTGGCCCGGTTCGACGCCGTCATCAACTCCATGACGATGGAGGAGCGACGCAACCCCGACATCCTCAACGGGAGCCGGCGCAGCCGCATCGCCAAGGGGGCCGGGACGACGGTCAACGTCGTGGGGCAGATGATGCGGCAGTTCGAGCAGATGCGCAAGGTGATGGGGTCGTTCATGGGCGGGAAGCAGGTGGGAGGCGCCCTGGGGGCCATGGTGAAGCGCGGGATGGCCGGCATAGGGAACGCCCTCGGCGGTCTGGGTGGCGGCATGTCCGGCATGCCCGGCATGCCCGGAATGCCCGGAATGCCCGGAATGCCCGGTGCGGCCGGAGGCGACTCCGGGACGCCGGGGGGGATGGGGTTCCCGGGGCTTTCGGCCCACGGGCCCCGCAAGCGTGACAAGGACAAGGAAAAGAAGAAACGCAAGGACCGTCAGAAGCAGCGCAAGCGCAAGTAGCGTTTCGTGGCGGCGCGCCCTTTTCGGGGAGTGCGCCGGAGAGCCCCTTTCGGGGCGCGCGACTGGCGGACATCGGAAAAACACGAGGCGGACGCGGCCGAACCGCTGCGGTCCGCCGGGGAGAACGACATGGCCGTGAAGTTGAAGCTGACCCGCATGGGGAGCAGGAAACATCCCTTCTACAGGGTGGTGGCCGCGACGGACGAGACCCGTCGCGACGGACGCCCCTTGGAGTTCCTGGGGTACTACAACCCCATGACCGATCCGGTCCAGGTGAAGCTGGACGAGGAGAGGATCCGGCATTGGATGGACCGGGGCGCCGAGCCCACGGACACCGTGCGCTCCCTCATCAAGAAGGTCCGCACCCCCGCGTAGCGGCGGTCTCCCTCTCCCGGCGTCGCTCGCGCCGGGGGAAGGGCGGCCCTGGAGGCACCATTGAAGACGCTGTTGGAATACATCGCCAAGGCGCTGGTCGATCGCCCCGAGGCGGTGGAGGTCGTGGAGCACGTCCGGGAGCACGGGACGGTGCTGGAGCTTGTCGTGGACAAGGAGGACGTGGGCAAGGTGGTCGGGCGGCAGGGCCGCACGGCCCGGGCCATGCGCTCGGTTCTCGCCGCGGCGTCCCTCAAGGCCCGGCATCGGACGTCGCTGGAGATACGGGAGTAGGCGTGGCGTCCGGGGGCCTCCTGCACATGGGGACCCTTTCCCGGCCCCACGGGGTCCGGGGGGAGATCGCGGTGCGATGGCACGGGACGGCCTCCCTGCCGCCGGACGCCCCGGTCTGGCTCCAGCGTGGCGAGGATGCGCCCTGGCCCGTTCGGGTCGTGTCCCTGCGTGAGCACAAGGGGATGCTTCTCCTGTGCCTCGAGGGGGTGGAGGACAGGGACGCCGCGAAGGCGCTGTGCGGCAGCAGGCTTCTGACCGCGGACAGCGCGCTGCCGCCGCTGGAGGAGGACGAGGTCTACGTCCGGGATCTGCTGGGCGCGGACGTGATGCTTCCCGACGGCAGCCGTCTGGGTCGTCTGGACCATCTTCTGGCCGAGTCCGGGCAGGACGTCTGGGTGATCGTGACGGACGGGGGCGAGGAGATACTCTTCCCGGCCCGGCCGTGCTTCATCGAGAGGTTCGATCTCGAGCGCGGGCGGGTGCATGTCGCGCCCCCGGAAGGCTTGCTGGATGTCTACCTCCGGTGACCGGGGCAAGACCCGCGTCAGGAGGGCAAGTCCCGCGCCAGGGGGACGGCCATGCCCCGCGTGCCGTCCCCGCGTCCGAGGGCATCCCGGGGACGCGTCCTCCGGGGCGTTTCCGGGAGGGTGGGGACGGGGGATTTCCGGCCGATCGTGGCGTGTCCGATCGTCTCCCAATCATGACGCGCATGACATGACAGCGTTCCCTCCGACGACGCTTCGCGGCATGCCGTCCGACGATGCATTGAGGCATGCCGTGCGGCCTTCTCCCGGAAATGCGGCGCCCTCCCCGGACTGCTGGCGCCGGATCGGCCTGCCACGATCATGCATCGACTCGTCTGCGATCCGACACCAGGATCGTGCAACGATCCACCGATCCGGTCGACGCCCTGGTCGGACGCGTCTAAATCCCCGTCGTTCCCCACCAGGAACTGGACGAACCGAAGTCTAGAGAAACTCGAAAAAGGTGTTGACAGCTTCGGGGACGGCCTGTATGCAGGGCCCATCGACGGCCGCGCCTTGAAGGCGCAGGGCGCGGAACGGCCCGGCCCCAACGCCGTCCCCAGAGAACGCACAGCCACCCGGATCCCCCATGAACACCCCCTCCACGCAGGCAGCACACCGGCCTTCTCCCGGGATCCCCGGAGAGATCGCGCTGGACGGCGTGCGCTACGTCGCCGTGGAAGGGGGCATCGCTGCAGGGAAGCGCGGCACTGTCGGGGAGTGCGGCATTGTTGAGGAGCGCGGCACTGAGGAGGGTGGCGGCACCCTGCGCCTTGCAAGCCTCGTCCCCGACTGGCCCTCCGAACTCCCCCGCCTGGCCATGCTCCCCGATCCCGAGGAGGAACGCCGACTCGCGGAACGCGGCATCTGGACCGGACGCGGGGATCCCCCGCCCCTGGCGGTGATGTGCTGCGGCCTCGGCTCCGCATGGCCGGGCATGGGACGGGAACTCTACGACGGCTTCCCGGCCGCCAGGGACGCCATGGACCGGATCGCCGCCGCCGCGGACTGGGACGTGCTGGGCCTGATGGACGAACCCGATCCGGAGAGGATCGGCTACATCCGCTGGCAACAACCCTACACCTTTCTCGTCGAGTACGCCCAGTGGAGCGTCCTCGTCTCCCTGGGGGTCCGGCCGGCCGTGGTCTGCGGCCACAGCATGGGAGAACTCATCGCCCTCTGCCTCGGCGGGGTCTATACCCCCGAGGTGGCCTGGTACATCATGGACACCCGCGCCGAACACATGGGGGAACTGGAACAGGTCCGGGGCAGCACGGGCATGATGGCCGTCCACGCCGGCATCGACGTCGTGCGGTCCCTGTGCGGGACGTGGCCGCAACTGCGCGTCTCCAACTACAACACCCCGACCCAGTTCATCCTGAGCGGCCCCAGGGACGTCCTGGCCGAGGCCCGGGCGGACCTGCGCAAACGTCGGGTCCCCGCGCTGATCCTCAACGTGAGCCGGGCCTTCCACCATCCCGACATGGTGCTGCTGCGGGACCTCGCCCTGCGCAGACTCGGGGCCCTGGAGATGCACCCGGCGGACATCCCCGTCCTCAAATGCTGCGACGCCGACTACTACCCCGACGACCAGCCCTCCGTGTGCCGCGCCATCGCCGACCTCGACGAACATGCGGTGCGCTGGACCCGATGCGTGCAGTTCCTCTGGGAACGGGACGGCGTGCGGCGGTTCGTGGAACTCGGCCCCCAGGACACCCTGTGCGGCCTGGTCACGGACAACCGCCACGACGCCGTCTGCTGGTCCGCAGGCAGGAAGGGACAGGAGGCGGCACAGCTGCGCCGCCTCTGCGCCATGCTCCATGCGGGCGGACACTGCGACGCGGACGTCCTGCGGACCGCCGCCGGGAGACCCCGCAGGCCCATGGCGCCCCGCTTCCTCGGCCCCGTCCCGGAAAAGGGCGGCGCTCGGGGGGATCCGGCCGGGGAGGTCTTCGACGTCGTGCGGACGGTCCTCGCCGAAGCGGCGGGGCGGCGGCCGGAGGAACTCGGATGGGGGGACGACCTGCGCCACGACCTGGGACTGCGGTCGAGCAGGTTCCCCTTGATCGTCCAGGGCCTCGAGACGCGCCTCGGATGCGCCATCGCCTACGAATCCCTCCTCGGCGTGGTCACCCTCGGGGACCTCGTGGGGGTGCTGACCCCGGAGACCGATTCGACGTCCCGGGAAGAACCCCGGTCGCCCCAGCCCCCTCCAAGGCCGCCCCTGCGCAGGCATTGCGTCCTTCCCTCCTCCCCGTCCGCGGCGACGCCCCAGCCCCCCCCCTTCGATCCCGCAGGACAGGGCCTCGGCATCGCCCCCTCCCACAGGATCCTTCTCTGGATCCCCTCGGACAGGCTCCTGCGCGCCCTCGTCAGGGACCTCGCCCCCCACGTCGCCTCCCTCGCCGTCCCCGACGGCATGGAGCAAGGATGCCTGCCCGACATGCTGGCACGGGAAAGGCTCGCGCCCATGGGCCTTCCCGGCGACCCGGCGCCTTCCCTCAAGGACGTGGCCGCAAGGCTCCGGACCCTGGACGGCCCATGGGACGGACTCGTCGCGCTGCTCCCGCAGGGAGGGGAATTCGACGACGCCCTCCCCCTCCTCGAGGCCATGAATGGGCGCGGATTGCGATACGTCTGTCTCGTGCGCCTCGGCCCCGGCCAGGCGGAGGGGGAGGGATGCGGCCCGGGACCGGAACGGGCCATGGCCATGGCGGCGGCCATGGATGTCGCCCTTCTCGCCGTGTCCTGTCCCGGTCTCGACCCCGGGGACGTCACGGACATGGAGGACGCGGCGGACCTGCTGACCGCGGAACTCATGCGGGGAACCGCCGGGGAGGCGGCCTTCGCGAGGATCCACGGAGACGTCCCCTTCCCGGAGCGGACATGGATGCCACCGTCCCGCCCGTCCCCGATCTTCCCGGGATCCCGGGGGGACTTCGCCGGACGGCGGCTGTCCGGCGCATGCCATTTCTCGGATGCGGCCGATCCCGGCCTCGCCGGCGACCGCCTCCCCCTTGGCCGGGCCCTCGCGGCCCTCGCCGCGGGAGCCGCCATGCGGCATCCCTGGTGCCGGACGACGGGCTTCTCGGACCTGCGCTTCGGGGATCCCCCGGGGCTCGTCCCGGGAGTCGTGCGGGAATGCCGCCTCGAGGTGCTGGAGGGGCTCTGGCTCATGCAGGACGGCGTCTACACCAGGATGTGCCGATCCCGGCTCGACGTCGAGGGGCTCACGGACAGCGGCCGGCGCACGGGCAGGTTCGCCCCCGTGATTTCCGGCATGGTTCTCGCTGCCGCGGGCCCGGGACATCCCGATGCCTTCCTGCCGCCTCCCGACCCGGCTCTCGACGGGGAGGGGGCGTCGCCCCTTCCCTTGGCGGTGGAAGGGACGCCGGCTTGCCGGCGTCTGCTGGGGGGATTCGCGCAGGTCGCGCAGGACCGGTGGCAGGCGCGTCTCGTCCTGCCGGAGGGGGCCGTGGCCGCCGGGGACGGGGAGATCGGGACATGCGCCTGTCTCGTGGAGGGATGCACCCAGGGGGCGCGGCTCGCCCTCGGGGACGGCGATGCCGCCAAGGCCCTCCCCTGGCGTCTCGCCACGGCGGGATTCATACGCTTCGGGCCGGATCCGGGCCCTGCGCCCCACCGGGCGATCCTGGACCGGACGTGGCGCGAGCCTGGCTGCGTGCGCTTCAACGGCGAGGTGACGGACGGGATGGGCAGGACGGTCGTCACCCTCCACCACGTGGAGTTCGTCCTCCCCTCCGGGACCCCGGAAGCGGCGTCCGCACCGGGGGAATGACGCGCGTCCGGCGGCCGCGGGGGTGCAGGGAGAAATTTTTTCCTTCCGGTGAAGATTTGTGTTGCACGAGGGTTTTTTTTCGTGTAATTGTCGAAAGAGTGCATGGTTTGGACAAACGGCGCAGACCGCGCATACGGTGCAGGACGCACCTTTTGGGGAACGATCGCGTGAAAACACAAACGGATTTCCGATGCATCTCTTCCGCCTGCCGCCTGCTGGCGCTCATGCTGGCACTGCTCTTCGCGACGGCCTGCGCCTCCAACAAGGCCGGCATAAAGTCGCCCGAACTGCCCATCCGCCACTGGCTCGAAGAGGCGCCGGGGGTGCCCGTGGAGAACAAGCCCAAGCTCGATGCAGCGGTGCCCAACCTCTACGACGCCACGAAGAAGTTCTCCTTCGAGGACTGCGTCTTCCTGGCCATCCAGCAGTCCCCCCTGCTGGTCCACAGCGCCGTGGAGATCGAGATCAAGCGCCTCGCCCAGACCAGCGCCGTGTGGAAGTACCTGCCCGAGCCCAGGATGACGCTCCAGGTCTCCAACAACATCACCCGCTACAACATGAGCAACGGCGAGACCCCGGGGGACTACGGGCGCACGAAGCTCAGGGTCGGATTCTACGCAGCCTTCCCGAATCCCGTGGCCACCTACTTCGAGCACCAGGCCCAGAGGCTTCTGTCCGAGATCGCCATATCCACCCACAGGAAGGCCATCGGGGAGGCCATCTACAAGATAGGGCAGGCCTACCTGCAGCTCCAGGCGCAACAGCGCATCCTCGCGATCCAGAAGGAGCTGCTGCCCCTGGGCAAGGAGGTCGTGAACTACTGGAAGCAGGTGGAGGCCGTCGAGGGGAGCCAGGCCGTCAATCTCAACATGGCCATCCAGCACGAGAGGGAACTGGGGCTCATCGTCGAGCGCAACACCATGGAAGAGGTGATGCAGCGGACGAACCTGAAGATACTCGTCGGGGTCGAGCCCCAGCACAAGCTGATCGTGGACGCCGACTCCGTGGACCCCGTGCTGGACGTCTTCAGCGGCGACGCGAACCAGTGGGAGGACCGCTGGACCACGGGGGAGGACGAGCTGCTGCTGCGCAAGCAGATCAAGCTCGCCGACTTCAACATCATGGTGGCCTGGGCCCAGTACGTGCCCAACATGACCATCCAGATCAACCAGTATCCGCCCGCCGGCCAGTACCAGCCCCCCAGCGGACGGGAGGACATTTTCGCCCACCTCATCTTCGACTTCCCCCTCATCGACTGGGGCCGTCGCTACAGGGACGTGCAGACCGCCCGGATGAAGAAGGCCCAGGCGTTCCACACCCTGGCCCGGAAGCGGACGACGTATTCCAACGAATGGCTCCAGGCGCAGCAGAAGCTGGCCATCGCCCGGACCGAATACAAGCTGGCGACCACGCGTCTGCAGACGGCGGAGCTGAAGTACAAGGAGGCGAAGATCGCCTACGGCGAGGGGACGATCCAGCTGCCCGACATGGGGGACCACGAGGAGGCCATGGTGAAGGCGAGGATCGCCCAGGTGGAGGCGGAGCGCGACGTGAAGCTGGCCAGGCTTTCCTGGATGTATCTTGCGAACCTTCTGCAGGAGCAGTTCTTGGGCTTGCCTGACAAGGACTCGGAAGAAGGGGAGCCGCGGACGACGGGGTTGTCGGGGGCGATTCTGCAGCAGGAGGAGTCGGGAGAGCCGGAGCAGGCCGGCAAGGCGGAGCAGGCCGAGCAGGCCGGAACGCCGGAGCAGGGGGCACAGCCGGAGAAGGCCGGCAAGACCGAGAAGTCCGAACAGGACGGGAAGACGGCGAAGGCCGGGAAGGCCGCGAAGACGGCGAATGCCGGGAAGCCGACACAGGCCGGGAAGCCGACACAGGCGGCCAAGCCGACACAGGCAGCCAAGCCTGCAAAAGCCGCCAAGCCCGAACAGGTGGCGAAGTCGGAACAGGCAGGACAACCGGAGCAGTCCGGATCATGAGCGCACGATTCACGCCGGGACGCCTCCTCCCGACTCTCCTCCTCCTCCTCGCCGCGTGCTGGCTGACGCACCCCGTCGAGACAGGGGCCGCGGCCCCGCCCCAGACCATCCTCACCGGCAAGGTGGTGACCACCGTCACCCGCGCCGTGCCCCTCCCCTTCACCGCCATCGTGGACGAGGTGCTGGTGAAGCCCGGCGCCCCCCTGAAGGAGAAGGACGTCCTCGTGCGCTACCATCTCCAGGAGATCGCCGGCAGGGCCCTGCAACGGGAAGTGACCACCGGCGCCGCCACCGAGGAACTCAAGGGCCGCGTGCTGGACCTGAAACGGCAACTCGCCGAAACCGCCGCCGAACGCAACAAGACCCGCCAGCTCGTGGCCTCGGGCCTCGGCGCCGCCCAGGCCCTCTCCCGCCTCGAGGACAGCGTCGCCTCCCTCAGGGAACGCATCGACCTGCTCGCCCTCACCATCAACAAGGCCGAACGCAACTTCCAGGGCCGTCTGCGGGAACTCGAGGGCTACTACGGCGTGCCCCTGAAGGAAGGCCAGACCCTCCCCCGGACCCTGGTCCTCACCAGCCCCATCGACGGCTACGTCCTCTCCCTGGCCTCCAACCTCTACCCAGGCGTGGAACTGCCCGCGGGCGCATCCCCCGTGACCGTGGGCCAGCTCAATCCCGTGCTCATCGAAGTGCCCGTCTACGAGGCCGACATCGGCGCCATCAAGCAGGGGGACAAGGCCGAGGTGGAGATCCCCTCCCTGGACAACAGACGGTTCACCGCGACCGTCAACGAGATATCCTGGGTCTCCAGCGACATGAACGTGTCCAATCCCTCCTACTACACGGTGGAACTGATCGTCCCCAACCCCGACCTCCTGCTCAAGCCGGGATTCAAGGCGGTGGTCTACTTCGCGGGCAAAACCTCCGGGAAATGAGGCTGAAGGACGTCCCCAGACGCCTCGGGTACGTGCTCGGGGCGCAGTGGACCAGGGACGCGGCCTGGGCGGCCTTCACGATCCTCCTTGCCCGGCGCAGCCCGGAAACCCTGGGGCAGATCCTGCTGGCCCTCTCCTACGGCTACCTCGTCAAGACCGTGGCCGACGTCGGCCTCAACGACTTCCTCCTCTCCTCCTTCGCCCGCCGCCAAAGCCGCCCCAGCGTCCTGCTGGCCCAGGTGACGTGGCTCAAGTGCGCCATGATGGCCCTGGCCCTCGCCATCGCCTGGTGGGTCACCGGAAACCAGGGCTACGCCCCCGACCTGCGGCTGGTGGTGATGACCATCGCCCTCGGCTTCGGAATGGACGGGGTGAGCGAGTCCTTCTTCGCCCTCTGCCAGGCCCGGGGACGACAGGACGTGGAACTGCGCATCCGCGCCCCCTCCGCCGTCATCGGGATCGGCTACGGCATCGCCTGCGTCCTCGCCGACGCGCCGGTCCTCTTCATAGCCCTCTACAAGGGGGTGGAGTCCCTGGCCTGCATGCTGTCGGCCCTCTCCGCCCTGCGCCGCAACCCCTTCAAGGGCTTCGGGCTGTCGGGCCTCCCGGGCCTGGCCCGGCAGATGCGGGAGGGGATCGTCTTCACCTGCATGGCCGCCTGCGCCATGTTCTACAACAAGCTCAACGTGTTCTTCCTGAAGCGCTACGGTGGCGACGCGGCCGTGGGCGAGTACGGCGTCGCCTGGGAGACCGTGGACGGACTTTCGGTGCTGGTCTCCGGCGCATTGCTCGGCAAGGTCATCTTCCCCCTGCTGGCGGAACTGTGGGACCGTGACCGGGAGGCCTTCCGGAAACTGGCCGGCGGGACGGCCCGGAGCCTCTGGGCTGCGGCCCTCGCCCTGATGTTCCTCATCATCGCGGAGAGCGACCGCCTGCTGCCGCTGATATACGGCGGCGGCTACACCGGCGCCGTGACCGCCCAGCGCCTGCTGGCCCCCTGCATCGCCACGGCCTTCCTGCACAATCTCGCGGCCTACGCCATGATCGGCATGGGCCGGCACAAGCTGCTGCTGCGCTTCTACCTGAGCGGCCTCGCGGTGAACGTCGCCTGCTGCATCGTCCTCATCCCCATGCAGCCCCTGGAGGGGGCCGCGCTGTCCCTGATGTTCACCAAGGTGTGGGTGGCCGTGCTCACCGTGGGGTTCTTCCAGTACGCGCTGCGGCCCATGTCGTGGCGGGAGTGGCTGGCCCTCGTGACCTGCGCCGGCATGGGCGGGTCCCTGTGGTGGCTGTTCCGGGGGATGCTGCCCCGGGAGGTGGCGGAGGTGGCGGGACTCGTGCCGATGCTGTTCCTGTGCTGGCGGTGGCGACCGCCGACGCCTTTCCAGAAGGAGACATCTTGCAGGGAGGGAGAACTGTTGTAGGGAGAGGAACTCTTCTAGGGAGGGGAACTCTTCTAGGGAGGGGAACTCTTGACAGGGGGGATTGAGGACGTATATTATATGTGTGTGCACGATGCTGCCGCGGGACGTCGTGGCACTCGTGGCACGGGACGTCCCGGCATGGTGCAGCGGCATCGGCCGCGAGGCCCGGGGCGGCCCCGGCCGCAGGGTCGACGTGGCGTCGGGAAGGACGAAAGGACGGTCGTTGGGGCGGATTCGAAGACGGACGAAACGGTGAAAACCGCTCCGGGGTGCCGGGGAGGACCGGTGCCCCCGGGATGCCCCGTGCAGGCCGTGGAACCGGAAGACGTCGTGGACGGAACTTCCGATGGCGGCGCAAGTGGCGCCTCCTCCGCAGGGAAGAAGGGATCTCCCCACAACCCTGTGCTCGGCGAAGTCAAGGACTTCGATGAGATTCCTGGAATGCCGTCTCTTGTGTCGCCGGAAGAGGATTTTAAGTATTTGAGTGGTAACGATACCGATTTCAAGGAGGTGCATCGTTTCCACGTAAAAGACGATCTCGAGCCTTCCGAATGCGACATCGTCCATGAAGGTGTCCACAAAACGATCCCCGGTAAGATCGTAGTCATCATCATTGAGGTAAAATCCGGTCGGGATAAGTTTGCATTATTCCAGCTTGCACGCTATGTTATTGAGTATCTTACGAAAAAACATAAGGAAAATTGCAATCAACCGCTTCCGCGTACCATTGCAGTAGTATTCTACCATGGGAAAGGAAGGTGGAATCTAAAGGCATTGCAGGCACTAATGAGAAAATCCTGTAATGAAGAATCTTGCAGTATAATATGCCTTGCCGCGTTATTTCTCAGCCTCAGAGGGATTCCTGAAGAGAAGGTGCGTAAAAGCGTTAAATACATGCCGATTTTCTTGGCGACTGCGTAGCGGTTCAGGGTTTTTTTCCGCCTTTCGATATTCGAGGCGGCTGGATTGCATGAGTTCCCGTAGCATACAAAAGTTGAGGAGCAGGTCCAAATGTTGTGCACGTTGTATTGTTTTGTTGAATTCGTGACTGTTTTCAGACCTCAAAGTTTTGCCTGTGGAAAAACATGTCCCATTCTGTAGATTCGACAATATAGTCGTTACCTCCGGCCTGTTTTAATGTAGCTGTTTGAATTTTTCTGGTTTGTTTTTACTCATAAAATATTATTGTTGATAAGTGACGTTTATTTATAATTGTAATTCACACAGGTATTCTTTTGTAAATATTACTGTATTGAGTATTGACGTTAGCGCTAACCCTAAATGATCCAGGGGGGTAGATATGACTATTCAAGAAATATTAGAAGAGGATCGCAAAGCATTTTCCTATAGAGAAGGTTACGAGATAGGTTTTAAGGAAGGCTTCGAGATAGGTTTTAAGCAGGGCATCGAGAAGTCCGTCATGCGGTTGCAGAAGCATGCGCTGTCCCAGCTGAAATCGAAATTCAGCAGGATCCCCAAGCCCCTCGCGAACCAGATCAAGGCAATCAACGACTTCGACATGCTCGCGACAATCGTAGGGTTGTTCGGAGGGGCCGGGAGCCTTGAGGATGCGGGAAGGCATGTGAATACTGTCTTGGCGACCGCGTAGCGGTTCAGGTTCTTTTTTCTTGTCGGTATCCGATGCGGCAGACTTTCATATGCTCTTGCGGCATATGAAAATGTGCACTAACGTCCAAATGTGGTGAGCATTGCATTGTTTTCTTGAATTCGTTCCGGCTTTCTGATCTCAAAATTTTTGCTTGTGGAAAAGCATGTCCCATTATAGAATTCGACAATATAGTCGTTACATCTGGCCTGTTTTTAATGTTGCGTGTTTGAATTTTTTTTGGTTTTTTACTCATAAAAATATTAATATTGATAAGTGATGTTTATTTATAATTGTAATTCACACAGGCATTCTTTGGTAAATATTTCTGTATTGAGTATTGACGTTAGCGCCAACCCTTAATGATCTGGGGAGGATAGATATGACTATTCAAGAAATATTAGAAGAGGATCGCAAAGAATTTTCCTATAGAGAAGGTTACGAGATAGGTTTCAAGATAGGTTACGAGATAGGTTTCAAAAGGGTCCCGATGATGAGCGTAAAATGGCTATCATAAGCTTGCAGAAATTTGCGACGTCTCAGCTAAAAAAGAAGTTCAGCAGAGTCCCCAAGGCCCTTGCGAATCAGATCAAGACGATAAATGACTTCGCAAGGCTTGCGAGAATTATTTTTCTATTTGGCGGAACTAAAAATCTTCAGGATGCCGAAAAGCATGTAAATACGGTCTTGGCGGACACATATAGCTTATCTACAAATAATAAATAGAAGTGTCAGTAACGTTAAGTATGAGATAACCAGAAATTTTTTAAAGTTAGATCATTTTCCATACATCTTGACAAAAATTCAGAATCGCATCGC